>PLYM01000271.1 GCA_003153375.1 Planctomycetaceae bacterium | reverse complement strand
CTCCACACCGCGATGCCCAGCACGACGTAACCCATGTGGCTCACCGAGCTATAGGCCACCAGTCGCCTGAAGTCCTTTTGGGCCAGGGCCGCCAGGCCACCATAGACCATGCTCAGCACGCCCAACGCGCACACGAAGTAGGCCAGGTCATAGCCGGCATCGGGACAGATCGGATAGCAGATGCGGATGATGCCGTATCCGCCCATCTTCAGCAACANNTCGACGTGCGCATCGGGCAGCCAGGTGTGTACCGGCACCGAGGGCACCTTGATCACGAAGCCAACGAGCAGCAGCACGAAGGCCCACCATTGGACGCTCTTGCCCCACAGCACCTCGCCGTCGAAGGCCGCGGTGTGTTGCCCGAGTTCCTGCAGGGCCAGGATGTTGAAGGTGTGTGCCGGACCAGTCTGGGCCCGCACCGTCGCGATCTGCGCCGGTTGCGTCTCGGCGACGCCACTCACCACGTGCGAAGCGATCAGTTGCTCGTCGCTGAGCAGCTTCAAGTCGCTCGAGAAGTAGAGCATCAAGATCGCGATCAACATGAACACACTGCCCAACAGCGTGTAGAGGAAGAACTTGAGGGCCGCGTACTCGCGCCGCGGACCGCCCCAAACGCCGATCAAGAAGTACATCGGCAGCAGCATCACTTCCCAGAACACGTAGAACAGGAAGAAATCGAGCGCCAAAAAGACGCCCAGCATGCCGGTCTCGAGCAGCAGGAACAGAATGCAGTAGGCCCGCACGTGCTTTTGAATCGGCCAGCTGGCGGCCATCGACAGCATCGAGACGAACGACGTCAACACGATCAGCGGCAGGCTGATGCCGTCGACGCCCATGTAGTAATAGATATTGAACGTGGGAATCCAATTGAGCGCGAACACTTTTTGCATGTCCGACACCGCGATGTCGAAGCGCCAGGGCGAGGTGCCCGGGCGGGCCAGCAGCACCGTCAGCACGAACACCGCGGCGGTGACCAGCAGCGAGAACTTCTTCATCGCCTCGTCGCTGTTGCGCGGAAACAGCACCAGGGCCGCCGCGCCCGCGGTGGGCAAAAAGACAATCAGGCTCAACAGCGTGACGTAAGAATCCATGGTCGCGTTTCTTCCCGCAAAGGCCAGGGTGGAGGGGCTAGGGGCCGCCCGCCAGAATTAAGGACACCAAAAAGAACAGGGACACCGTCGCCACGACGATAAACATCACGTACTGCCGCAGCTTGCCAGTCTCGGCGCCGCGGAACCAGATGCCGACGCCATAGGTGCAACTGGCCGTCAGGTTGACCAGCCCGTCGATGAAATAGCGGTCGATCAAGTCATCCAAATGGGCCACTCCGCGCGTCATCCAGGCTAGCCGATCGATCAACCCGTCGATCACTTGCTTGTCGAACTGGGCCACGCGGCGTCCCAGGAACAGCGTCGGCTGCACGAACAGGGCGTTGTAAATCTCGTCGAAGTACCACTTGTGAATCAGCAATTGATAGATCGGCCCAAAGTGGGCTCGCACCTCGGCCGCGCTCAGAATGCGATAGTCATACATCGCCAACGCCAGCAAAAAGCCGCTGATCGCCGTGCCGAAGGCCACCAACTCGGCCGTGATGTGGTACTTGTCCAGGTGCGAATCGTGCTCGCTGGGATACTTGAGATTCTCCAGCAGCACGCCGTGCGTCGGCTCCAGCGTGCCCACCGGCTGGGCCTGGTCCAACAGCTCGCGGACGCCGAACTCGCCGAACAGGTGGTGCAACCCAAACCAGCTGAAGTCGGTCGTGCTCCAGCCCACGCCCACGGCGAACACGGCCAGCACAACCAGCGGATAGTACATGATCTTGGGCGACTCGTGAGCGTGATCGTAGATGTGATGATCGCGCGGCTCGCCGGCAAACGTCAAAAACCACAGCCGGAACATGTAGAACGCCGTGATCACGGCGCCCAGGGCGGCCACATAGAATAGGAAACCGAAGCTCGGATTCGAGTCCTTGAACGAATAGGCCTGGGCCAGGATCGCGTCCTTCGAGTAGTGACCGCTGAGCCCGATCGAAAAGGGCACGCCGGCGCCCATGATCGCCAAACAGCCGGCCAGCATGGTGTAGGCCGTCCAGGGCATCTTCTTGCGCAGTCCGCCCATCTTCATCATGTCGTTCGTGTGACAGGCGTGAATCACCGAGCCAGAGCACATGAACAGCAGGCTCTTGAAAAACGCGTGCGTGATCAGGTGGAACATGCCGGCCACCCAACCGCCCACGCCCAAGGCCAGCATCATGTAGCCCAACTGGCTGACCGTCGAATAGGCCAGCACCCGCTTGATGTCGGTGGCCGTGATGGCGATCGTGGCCGCCAGGAACAGCGTGATGCAGCCGGTGATCGCGATCACCAGCAGCACCTCGGGCACGAACACCGGAAAGAACCGGCCCACCAAATAAACGCCGGCCGCCACCATCGTCGCCGAGTGTACCAGCGCGCTGACGGGCGTGGGGCCTTCCATGGCATCGGGCAGCCACACGTGCAGCGGAAACTGCGCGCTTTTGCCAACGCAACCGCAGAAGATGCCCAAGCCCGCGACGACCAGCAGCCAGTAGGCATAGCGGCCCACCTGTTTCGGCTCGGTCTCGCCGCGCCACTCGGCGATCTTTTCGGCCGTGGGCTCAGCGCCCGCGGCGATCTCGTCGGCCGCGGCCGCTTTGACCATGCCGTCGGGCACGACCAGGTGATGATGATTCGCTTCGCTGCGCACCAGGCTGAACAAGCCGGGTTCGGTGACTTCCTTGCCGTCCACTTCGCGGGTCAGGTCGCCGAAAGCGAACGTGCCCAGGCTGCCGAACAGGGCCATCAGGCCGATGATCATGCCGAAGTCGCCGATGCGATTGACGATGAACGCCTTGTTGGCCGCGTTCGAGGCGCTCTTGCGCTCGATATAAAAGCCGATCAGGAAGTAGGAGCAGATGCCCACCAGTTCCCAAAACACGAAGATCATCGCGATGTTGCCGGCAATCACGATGCCCAACATGCTGAAGCAAAACAGCGACAGATACTGAAAAAACCGGTGAAAGCGTCCGGGACGGTGCAGGTGATGGCCGTTGGCCAGCTTGACTTCATGATCGACGACGTCGTGCAGCTCGTCGTGCATGTAGCCGTTGGCATAGAAGTGGATGCAGGTGGCGATGAACGTGACCATCGAGAACATCAGCACCGTCAGCGAGTCGATGTAGTAGCCGATGGTGATGCGCAGCGAGCCGAACTCGCCCAGTGCGTACCAGTCGCCCGCGATCGGCTTGATGATCGGGGCGTGATGCGACGCGGCTGCATGGCCCTCAGCGCCATGGGCAGCGTCGGCATGATCAGCGTCACCATGGGAAGCGTCGGCATGTTCATCACCTGTCGCGGCCGGATGATCGGGGGCTGCCGCGGCGTGCGCTTCCTCGGCCGGCGTCTCGAACGCGTGGGAGTAGGGCAGCCAGACGAAGAACAAGGCGTAGAGCGAAATCAGGCAGCCGATCAGGATGGCCCCGGTCGCGACCTGGCCGGCCCGTACGCCGGCATGGCCCATCCGCGGTCCGAAGAACACGATCAGCGTGAACGAGGCCAGCGGCAACAGCCAGGCCAGGGCCAACAATTTCGGGAGTACTACGGCAGCGTCCATCAGCCTTTGAGCTCGTCCGCCTGGTCGACGTCGACCGTGGAATGGTTGTTATAGAAATTCAAGGTGATCGCCAGCGCCACGGCGGCTTCGGCGGCGGCCAGCACGATCACGAACAGGGCCACCAACTGGCCGTCGAGCCCAATGCCGGTCACTTCGGGCCGCAGATACACGCTGCCAAAGGCCACGAAGTTCACGTTGGCCCCGTTGAGCACCAGTTCGATGCCCATCAACACGCCCAGCGCGTTGCGTTTCGTGGCCATGCATACCACGCCGGCCACGAACATGATCGCGCCGACGATCAGGTAGTGCGACACACCGACGGGTTGAGTCAACAAGTTCATTGCATCTCTCGCGTCGCGTTTTCGCGCCGCGCCTTGGGCCACCGCGTCACGCCGTGTCCACGGGGCCGCCGACCATGCGCTTCTTCGGCCGGGCCAGATAGGCCGAGCCGATCAACACCACCAGCAAGTGTACCGACACGATTTCGAACGGCAGCAAATATCCCGACATTCCCCGCGCTTGCACGGGGTCTTTTTCGTCCAGCTTGTCCACCCGCGCGCCCAACAGGGCCATGCCCAATCGCGAGGCCGTCACCTGCGCCACGGGCGGAGACGGCTCGCTCACGCGCCAGGCATCGACCTGCGTGGCCGCCGCCAGCAGCAGCACCAGCAACGCTCCGCCGACTCCCGCGCCCAACACCAAATCGCCCGCCGAGGTCTTCATCGAAATGAAAGGCCCCTTGGCCGTCAGCATGACGCCGAAGATCAACAGCACCAGCGTGCCGCCGACATAAATCAGCAGTTGCATCGCGCCAACAAAATCGGCCCCGGCCAGAAAGAACAAGCCCGACGTGGCGCCCAGCGCCAGCGTCAGATAGAACGCCATGTGAACGATGTTGCTGGTCATCACCACGGCCAGCGAAAAGCCGCAGGCCAGCAGCGCGAAGAACAAGAAGAAGAATGAGTGCCAGTTAATCGCGTCCACGGTGCTCCCCTGCTACTTGCGAGATCAGGTCGCCGGTGCCAGCGGTTTTCTCGTTGGCGGTTTCCTTGCTCGGTCCCTCGGCGTCGGCGGGCGGGTAGGGGCCGTCGATCAATTGCCCCTCGCGCACCAGGCCATAGGCGTTGTTGGGCAGAATCAGCCCGCCCGGCAGAAAATAGGTCCAGAGCGTCGCGCCCAGGAACGAAGCGGCCGCGATCGGCGTGCAGTATTTCAGACAGGTGGTCATCACCTGGTCGATGCGCAAACGGGGCAGGGTCCAGCGAACCCACATCATGAACGTCACGCCGAAGACGCACTTGAACATGAAGTTGAGCATGCCGATGAAATTGCCCAAGTAGCTCAGCACGGGATTGGTCGTATCGGCCAGCCCCAGCCACTCGGTGATCGGCAGCGGGCCGTTCCAGCCGCCGAAGAACAAAATGGCGGCCAGCCCACTGACGGCGAACATCGAGCCGTACTCGGCCATGAAGAAGATGCTCCACCGCAAGCCCGAGTATTCGGTGTGAAAGCCGGCCACCAGCTCGCTTTCGGCCTCGGCCAGATCGAACGGCGCGCGGTTCACACTGGCCGTAGCGCAGGTGAAATAAACCCAGAACGTGATGAACGTGAACGGGTCGTGAAAGACGAACCAGTTGGTGAACCAGCCGTGTTGCATCTGGCCGATCGTCACCAGGTCCATCGAGCCCGCGATCAACACCGGCACCACGGCGCACATGCCCAAGGGCACTTCATAGCTCACGACCTGGGCCGCCTCGCGCATGGCGCCGAACAATGACCACTTGGAGGCCGAGGCATAGCCTGCCAGGATGACGCCGAACACCTCGAGTCCCAGCACCGCCAGGATGAAAAACACGGCGGTGTTCAGCCGCGCGCCCACCCAATTGTCGGCAAACGGCAGCGCCAGATAGCCGGCGAACGACGCGCAAAAGCTGATGTAGGGGGCCATGCGAAACAGCATGCCATCGGCCCCCTCGGGCATCAGATCCTCTTTGGTAATCAGCTTCAGGCCGTCGGCCAACGTTTGCAGCCAGCCGAACTTACCGCCGACCCGCGTGGGTCCCAGGCGATCTTGAATGCGGCCCGAAACCTTGCGTTCCAGCCAGATGAAGATCAGCGCGCCGACGGCGACGACGTTGATCAACAACACGGCATGGACCAGCGCGGCGACCACATAGGCCAGCCACCAAGGGGCGAGATAAGCTTGCAGGAATTCAGCCACCGAGCGCTCTTCCTAACAACCGTGATTTTCCGAAGCTTGGAGATCGTGAAATATCGCACAAACCCCCCTCCACCAGCAAGCCCCCGGTCGATTTTTTGGAGCGGACAGGAAGCTTTGGCTTCGGCATTCGGACCGATACGCTGCCATGCCTAAGCCCGCGTGAGCATGGCACCCGAAAAACGCGCGATGGGGCCGAAGGGAGACGGCCTATCGGTCGATTTCGCCCATCACGATATCCAACGAACCGACGATCGCCGGCACGTCGGCGATCAAGCAGCCGCGGCACAGGTCGTGGGTCACCGAGAGATTGCAGAACGAACTGCTGCGGGCCCGTACGCGCCAGGGAATGGCGCCACTGCCGCTGCTGACCACATAGAAACCCATCTGGCCGCGCGGGGCTTCGGTCTCCAGATACGCCTCGCCCTTGGGCAGCTTCTCGGTCAGCTTGATCGGTTCGCCCCACGAGCCCGTGGCCATGCTGTAGCGGTCGATGGCCTGGCGCACCAGGTCGATCGATTGCATCACTTCCAGCATCCGCACATAGAAACGGTGCCAACAGTCGCCCAGCACCGCCGAGCCCGGCACCGCCGGATAGTTGTGATCCTTGGGATAGTGCCCGTTCTTTTCGACGATGACCTCGAAGGCATAGCCATCGTACATTTCGGTGTAGCGCTGCTCGCCGTCGCGGCGCAGGTCATGGTCCACGCCGCTGCCGCGCAGCACCGGGCCCGTGCAGCCATAGTCGATGGCCTTCTCGGGCGACAGAATGCCGATGCCGGCCGTGCGGCGCACGAAGATCGCATTGGTGGTGAGCAGCGCGTGATATTCCTCGATCACCGGCTCGAGCTGCGCCAGAAATCGCTCGCACGTTTCGATCCAGCCGGTCGGCAGATCGGCCGTGGCGCCGCCGACCGTGATGTAGCTATAGGTCAGCCGCGCGCCGCAAACCTCCTCGAACAGGTCCAGAATCTTTTCCCGCTCGCGAAAGGCATACAAGAACGGGCTGAACGTGCCCAGGTCCAAACCATAGGCGCCCATGCCGACCAGGTGACTGGCGATGCGATTCATCTCGACGATCAACACCCGCAGGTGCCGGGCCTTTTCGGGCAGTTCGAGGTTCATCAACTTCTCGACCGCCAGGGCCCAGCCGAGATTCATGTTCATGCCGGCCAGATAGTCCATCCGGTCGGTGTAGGGAATCCACTGCCGAGCCGTCAGGTTTTCGCCGATCTTTTCGGCGCAGCGGTGCAGATAGCCGATGTGCGGAGTCACTTCCGAAACCACTTCGCCGTCGGTTCGCAGCACCAGCCGCAGCACGCCGTGGGTGCTGGGATGCTGAGGGCCCATGTTGACCAGCATTTCGTCGGTGCGGACGTCGAACTCGATGATCCGTGGGTCGTCTAATTGAGTTGCCATGAGGAAGTCGCGTGCCGTGTTGTGGCCCGTCGTGGGCCGTGAAGTTTGCAGTGTGGTTGGTTTGCGTGGGGTCGCGATCCGTTACCGGCCGCGGATGCCGTGATACTCCAGCGGCATTTCATAATCCTTGCGCAGCGGGTGACCGACCCAATCCTCGGGGCACAAGATGCGCCGCAAGTCGGGATGGCCCGTGAAGCGGACGCCGCTGAGGTCGAACACCTCGCGCTCGTGCCAGTCGGCCGTGCTCCAGACGCCGGTCACCGAGGGCACCTCGGGCAACTCGCCCGGCTTGTCGTTCTTCCACCGTGGCAAGATCACCTTCAGCACCAGGCTGGTTTTCTTGGGCAGGCTCGACAGGTGATAGACCACTTCGGTGTGCGGTTGCCAGTCGTTCTTGGCCGCCTTCTTGGCGTCGGGCTCAAAATAATCAACGCCCGAGATACAGTTCAAAAAGTCGAATCGCAGATCCGGCTCGTCGCGCAGATAGCGGCACACCTCGACCAAGCCAGCAGGCGCCACGTCCACCCAAGGATCGATGGCCGCGAAATTGGCGCCCGTGATCTTGTCGCCAAACACCTTTTTCAGTCGCTCGACAAATGCCTGACCGCTCATCGCTGCTCTCGATTCTCTCGTTCGATCGGATGAATGGCCGTTTCCGTTGGGACCGGCCGGTAGTTGATATCGCGGCGCCTCGGACGCGCCATCAAGCCGACAACGCCGGCTGATCTTCCTCGACGACCGGTGCCGCGCGCGAGGGCATCATCGCCCGCTCCTTGCTCAAGGCGCGGACCCAATCCAGATCGCCACGTTTCCAAACATAGGCAAAGCCGACCAGCAGCACGGCGAAGAACACGCCGATGTCGACAATCGAAATCTGCGCGATCGTCCGCGCCAGATCCTCGACCGCGCTGTTGGCCCGTTCGACGCCTTGCAGTTTTTGCGGAATCGTGCCCGCCAGCCGTTCGCTGAGCGGCGGCAAGCTCGGATTCGTCACGCCCATTTCGCGCAGCACGTCGGCCGCGGCGGGGGTGAGTTGCCCGGCATCGGCCGTGACCTTGGCCAGATTCGGATCCATCAAGTGCGTGGCTTTGCCAAACACCGTGGCCCAGGGAAAGAAGAACGCGATCTCGACGTCGAAGATGATGAACAACAGCGCCACGACATAAAATCGCAGGTCAAACTGCACGAAGCTCGAGCCGATGGTCGGCTCGCCGCACTCATAGACCTCGAGCTTTTCGTAGTTCGGGTCGCGCGGCCGCAGAAAGTGGCCGATCAGCAGGTTGACGAACAGAAAGATGAAGCCGGCGCCCGCGAAGAGCGCCAGGTAGGCCACGATGGTTGTGGGTGAGGCCATGATTGCCGTGCTTGGTCCGCGGATTTCCTGTCAAAACATCAACCCGGCGCGCCCCACAAGAGAATCTCCTGGACGGCACGTCGGGTTATCGTGATTCATTCGCCGCGGAGAGTCGCTTTCGTTCGTCGCCGCGTTTCCTCGCTCTTCGTGTCGCAAAAACGGGCTTCGTCTCGCCGCAAGAGGCTTCGTCTCGCTACAAAGGGCCGCCTGGCGGCAGCTCGGTCTCATGGGCAACGCTGCCGGCAACGAGCGATTGACGGCCGCGAAAGCCGGCGTCCAACTCGTGCCAGTGGGTCACCTCGGGCTCGCCCAACTTCCAGCACAGATAAACCAGCCGGTCGTCGATCAAAGCCGGAAAATCAACCAGCCCTTCGGGACCGCTCTTGGGCTCCACGCCCAGCGCCCGCAACTCGTCGACATAGGCCTGCAGCTGCTCGCCGTCTTTTTCCAGTTCTTCCTCGATCTGCGCCAACTCCTCAGCATACGGATCCTTGGCCGTCCCGGCGCGCGGAGTCGACAGCAGCGCCAATCGCTCGCGACGCTCGACCACCTCGCGCGACAATCGCACCAGGTCGGCCGTGATGGCGCGCACCAAGGGCAGCGCGGTATTGGCTTGTTCGACGGTGAACAGCTTGGCGGGGCGTTCGGGATCGCTCATGGATGTCAACTCGCGAGGGAGGGCAAACTCATTGATTCGGTCCGCCGTGTACCGGCTCGACAATCGTCTTCGAGGCCGCCACGGCCGTGGGGTTCAACGTGGCGCGGCCCCAGGCCACGTCCACCGGCAAACGAGCAAAGTCGACCAGACATCCGTCGCGGCTATAGCAACTCAGGTCGTGCGTCGCGCCCATGAAGATGCAATCGACCGGGCACGGCTCGACGCACAACGCGCAAAACATGCACTTCGAGTAATCGATCGTAAAGCCCGTGATCTTAAAGCCCTTGCCCGCGGTCACGCGCTCCTTGCCGATGTAGATGCAATCGACCGGGCAGGCTTTCGCACACTGGTCGCAGGCGATGCAGGTCGTCAGATCGTAGCGGTGGAAACCGCGATAGCGAGCGGCAACCGGAACCGGCAACTCGGGATATTCGAAGTGCTCGGTGAACGTGCGGCGCTCAGGGCGATAGGTGATAATCCAGTATCGCAGGGTCACCCACATGCCGTAGGCGACCGTGTAAACCGCGTCCCAAATATCGCGTAACCATTGACCCATTGCTGACTTTCTTGGAATTCTCGGCGACGTTTTCAGCCGCACTGAGCCCACGCGGCCCCAGGTCTGCCCAGGCGTACTGGTATTATAGGCAGCAGTGACCGCTCCGCAAGCGAGGTCCGTGGCATGCTCGATTCGAATGCACCGGCGCGCTGGAAATGGAGATGTTCTTGAATTGCCGGTGCACTCAAAATGCCGGTGCGCTCAATATGATTGCCGCGCATCACACGCACCGCGTCGCCTTCGACGGCCATGAACCAACTTGGCAGCCGCGCGCAGCAGAAATAGGGCGCCGTAGGTGTCGCGCCAGCGCAACAGCGAACCGATCGCCGCGCTTTCGTGTCGATAGCGGCGAGTACGGCATACGAAGTGCATCACTGGAGACCAGTTCGCGCCTGGAAGGCAAGTGCCATTTGGCCGACCAAAGAATCGTCGTAAATCGCGCGCCGTCATTTGAAAAACGAATACCTCGGAGGTTATTTTCGAAATGCCAGCAGCCGGTCGATTCCCGTCCCCGCTCCTCCCCAGGTCGCGCCGGGCAGTGCCTCGCGAGGACTTTGGGGCTCGCTGGGACGCGAGATGCGGCGGCATAACGTATTACGTAGATTTAGGTTAAGTGTGCCTCTCGAAGTCGCAGCAGAGATTTCGAGAGTGTCCAGCCTCGGTCTGTAGTCCCGCAAAGTGCGGAATTGTGACGCGGTTTCGGTGCAAAATATCGGGAAAATACCGACCGAGCGGGCCTGCCAAATCTTGACTCTGGTCAGAGCGTACGTAGAGTGAATGTACTGGTGTCCCTTCCTCAGAGGGAGCGACTGCTGGCAGGTCTGTCGTGGTCTTGCTGCTTGCAATGCCAACGCAGACGGGGGTGGAGAAAAAAAGGAAGCCCCGCGACAACATCGAAGGAATGGATATGTTGGTTTTATCTCGCAAGAAGAACGAGAGTATTGTCATTAACAATGACATCACGATCGTCGTTGTGGAGATTCGTGGCGACAAGGTGCGCTTGGGAGTGGAAGCTCCCAAGGAAGTGCCCGTCCATCGCCGCGAGGTCTACGACTCGATCCACCGCAACGAGCTGACCGATCACCCCGTCGGCGATCAGCCCGTTGCTGGCCCGGCCGATGGTGAATCCAACGGTTCCGCGGACTAGGATCTCTCTCCGCAATTTGTGCGTCCAGTTTTCTGGTTCGCGTCGTCGCCGCATTTCGCACGCTTGGCCCCTCGTTGCCTCGTGGTTCAAGGTCGTCGAACGTCATTGCCCGCGCGCGACACCACTTGACGAGTTGGCCTGCTGGCCATTATACCCCTGTTCGAGCGGCCCCGTCGTCTAGCCCGGTCTAGGACACCGGCCTTTCACGCCGATAACACGGGTTCAAATCCCGTCGGGGTCATTTTTTTCGTTGCCCGCGCGCCGGAGTTCATGATCTGCGCGCGCCGTTGAGGCTGCGCGCCCCTTGCGCCGCGCGGAATGTTTGCCGCGGCGCACCAGCTCGGCGCGCGCCTCTCTCGCCTCGCAAGGTGTGTGGTGGCAGCAGTGCAATATGACGCGATCCTGGTGGTCTCGTTCGGTGGACCCGAGGGACCCGACGACGTCATTCCCTTTCTCGAGAATGTGCTGCGTGGCAAGGACGTGCCCCGCGAGCGCATGCTGGCCGTCGCCCGCCACTATGACCACTTCGGCGGCGTCAGCCCGCTGAACGCGCAAAATCGCGTGCTGGTGGCCGCCTTGCAGCGCGAGCTCGAGGCCCACGGCCCGCAACTGCCGGTTTTTTGGGGCAATCGCAACTTTCATCCGCTGTTGCCCGCGACGCTCGAGCAAATGGCCAATGCCGGCGTGCACCGCGCCCTGGCGCTGTTCACGTCGGCCTACAGCTCCTATTCGTCGTGCCGTCAGTATCGCGAAGACATCCAGCGGGCGCAGGAAATCGTTGGGTCCAAGGCGCCGCAAATCGATAAGCTCCGCGTCTTTTTCAACCATCCGCTGTTCATCGGGCCGCTGATCGAGCGGGTGCGCGAGGCGCTTGAAGAGATTCCCGCCGACCGCCGCTCGGCCGCGCGGGTGATCTACACGGCGCACAGCATTCCCATTTCAATGGCCGACAATTGCCGCTACGCCGCGCAATTGGCCGAGGCCAGCCGGCTGGTCTCCGAGGGACTGGGCCTGTCGCGGTTCGAGATCGCCTATCAGAGCCGCAGCGGCCGGCCCGAGCAGCCCTGGCTCGAGCCCGACATCGGCGACTTGCTGCGCACGCTGGGAGCAGCCGGCGAAACACGCGACGTGGTCGTCGTGCCGATCGGGTTCCTGTCCGATCACATCGAGATCCTGTGGGACCTCGATACCGAGGCCCGCGAGCTCTGCGACGAGCTCGGCATCAACATGGTTCGCGCCGGCACCGTTGGCAGTCATCCCGATTTCGTACGGATGATCCGCGAGCTGATTCTGGAGCGCACGGCCGATGCGCCCCAGCGCTGGCTCGGCGACCTCGGCCCCAGTCACGACGTGTGCCCTGTCGATTGCTGCCCGAGCGGCGCGCGACGCCCGATGCGGCCGGAATGAGCTCGCGCGTCGGGCTTCACACGCGCTCGATGATCAGCGCCACGGCGTTGCCGCCGCCCAGGCACAGCGACGCCAGACCGCGCTTCAGTCCGCGTTCAGCCAAGGCATAGAGCAATGTCACGAGGACCCGCGCGCCGCTGGCGCCAATCGGGTGACCGAGTGCGATCGCGCCGCCGTTGACGTTCAGCTTGGCGTAATCCAACTCCAGCGGCCGCATGCAGGCCAGGCACTGCGCGGCAAAGGCCTCGTTCAGCTCGACCAGGTCGATATCGGCCAGCGTCAAGTTGGCCTTCGCCAGCACCTTTTGCACGGCCGTGACCGGCGCGATGAAAATCTCCTTTGGCGCCACGCCGCTCGTGGCGCTGGCCACGATGCGGGCTTTGAGCGGCGCGTGACTGTCGCGCGCGATCTTCTCCGACACCACCACCACGGCCGCCGCTCCGTCGCTGATCTGCGAAGCATTGCCCGCCGTCACGGTGCCGGTCTTGGAAAACGACGGTCGCAGCTTGGACAGAACCTCCAAGGTCGTATCGGGCCGCGGACCTTCGTCGCGGCTGACAATCGTATCGCCCTTGGGGCCGCTGATGGTCACGTTGACGATTTCGGCCTGGCTGCTGCCCGCGCGGGCCACGGCGCGGCGATGGCTTTCGACACTCAGGGCGTCTTGATCCGCCCGCGACACGCCGCGAGTCTCGGCGATGTACTCGGCCTGAGCGCCCATCGACACGTCCTCTAGTGCGCACCACAGGCCGTCGGTCTGCATCGAGTCGCGCACCTGCTGATCGCCATAGCGCCAGCCCTGCCGTGCGCCCTGAATCAAGAACGGCGCGCGGGTCATGTTTTCCATGCCGCCGGCCACGATCACCTGGGCGTCGCCGCAGCGAATCGCCTGATCGGCTAGCATCACGGCCTTGAGTCCCGATCCGCACATCTTGTTGATCGTCAACGCGGCGACCGTATCGGGCAGCCCGGCGTGGATGGCCGCCTGCCGAGCCGGCGCCTGGCCAAGGCCGGCCGCCAGCACGTTGCCCATGATGACTTCTTCGACCGCGTCGGCCGGCAATCCCGCGCGGCGCACGGCCTCGGCGATCGCCACCGCCCCCAGCCGCGGCGCGGGCACGCTCGACAGCCCTCCCAGAAATTTTCCGATCGGGGTCCGACAGCCGGCAATAATGTAGGAAGCGCTAGTCATGACACCATTCTATGCGTTGAATCAAGCCGGGACACGCCGCGAACATCCGCCATTCGCGTGGCCCCTCGATGGCACATCAGGCATCGTACCTCGACGGTTTTCGGCATGCCAGCCGCCGTGCCCAAAAGAGCCAATTGCCAATCGCGGCAAAGCCAGTACGATAGCGTTTCTCGCGGCTGTGCGGGCATGGCCGATCGGCGGACAGATGAAAAACAGGTAACCCGATGGCGTCGGATCAACTGATGGATTGGCAAGAACTGAAAAAGAATATCCGCGAACAGGCCCACGCCAATCGCAAGGCTCAAGAGGACAAGGAAGGCCTGAGCGAGACGATCTGCGACACGTTTGCCGCTCAGCCAGAGTTTGCCGCCGCGCGCACCGTGATGGTCTATATCGACGTCCGCACCGAAGTTCGCACCCGGCAGGCTCTGCCCGCCTTGCTGGCCAGCGGCAAACGAATTGTCGTGCCCTATTGTGTCGACAAAGAGCTGGAGTTGTTCCTGCTCGAGGACATGGAAGAGCTGGCGATCGGCATGTACAAGATTCTCGAGCCCAAGCCCGAGCTGCGCGACCGGCCCGAAAAACGCGTCGACGTCAGCGAAGTCGACTTGATCATGGTGCCCGGCGTGGCTTTCGACCGCCAGGGCGCGCGCATGGGCCATGGGTTTGGCTATTACGACAAGCTGCTCGAACATGCCCGGCCCAACGCACCGCTGGTGGCGCTGGCTTTTGAGTGTCAGCTCTTTCCCGAAATTCCCACGCAGTCGCACGACATCTTCATGGACAAGATCATCACCGAACGGGCGATCTATCCGGGGAAGGGGCGGTAGCGCGTGAGAGCATCGGTTCGCGCCGAGGTCGAAGATACCTACGCCGAGGCCTTTCGCAGCATCCATGCCGAGGTCCTCGTAACGGCCCGCGATCGCACCTGGCTCGATCACGCCATCGCGGCCGCCACGGGCAATGCCTCGAGCACGATCCTCTGCGATTGCGAAGCGGGGCTCGATCGCTACGTCGGACCCGGCGGTGACCCGTCGACGCCGACTCCCGACGATCGCCCAGGGGCCGTGCTGCAATTCCACGTGCCGCGGTTTCGCAAGGACCGCCGCGAGGCGCTCGAGCGCTCGCTGCTAGTGCGCATCAGCCAGAACGTGCTCACCTGTCCCACTACGGCCTGCTTCAACCTGCTCGACACCGAGGACTACTTCAAGCTAGGGCACAAGCTGGCCTTCTTTGGCGACGGCCATCAGTTTCGCGACGTCCGTTGGAATCGGCCCGTGTGGGTCGTGCCGATTCTGGCCGGCGAGTTCGTGATCGATCGGCGCTTTGGCTATCGCGATGGATTGATGGGCGGCAACCTGTGGTTCATGGGCGAGAATGAAGACGCCGCGCTACTGGCCGCCGAGCGGGCCCTGGCCGCCGCCAGGCAAACGCCCGGCGTGATCGCTCCCTTTCCCGGCGGCATCGCCGCCAGCGGTTCGAAAGCCGGCAGCCGCTACAAGTTCACCATCGCCAGCACCTATGCCGAGTTTTGTCCCACGCTGCGCGACAAACTGGGAGAGCAAAGCAAGCTTCCCCCCGGCGTCAACTCCGTGATGGAAATCATTCTTAACGGCCGCGATCTCGAATCCATCACCGCCGCCACCCGCCGCGCCATCGCAGCGTCGGTCGACACGCCCGGCCTGCTCAAAATCTCCGCCGGCAACTACGGCGGCCGCCTGGGCAAGAGCTTCATCTATCTCCATCCCCAGCCCGGCGACGCATGACTCGCGCGCCTCTAGTGTTTGCTTCAGGGCCGTGCTAGTCTGCCCTGGTGTTCGCACGGCGGGGGAACGGGCAGCGCTTTCGCGCGAGGCAGGCACTTTGATCGAAGTTGTCGATTATCATAAGACCTACCGCGACCTGACGGCAGTCGCGGGACTCTCGTTTGCCGTTCGCGAGGGAGAAATTCTGGGCCTGGTCGGGCCCAACGGCGCGGGCAAGACCACGACGCTACGGGCTCTGGCCGGCATCATTCCGCCGACGCGCGGCAAGCTGATCGTGGCGGGGCACGATATCGTCGCCGAGCCGATCGACGCCAAGCGCCAACTGGCCTACGTGCCTGACGACCCCAAGCTGTTCGACACTCTGACCGTCTGGGAACACTTGGAGTTCATCGCCTCGGCCTATCGCGTGGCCGACTTCGAGCCCCGGGCCACGGCCTATCTCGAACTGTTCGAGTTGACCGAGAAGCGCGACACGATCACCCAGGAGTTGTCGCGCGGCATGCGGCAAAAGGTGGCCATCGCCTGCGCTTACCTGCACGAGCCGCGGGCGATCCTGTTCGACGAGCCCTTGACGGGGCTCGATCCGCGCGGCATTCGAACGCTGAAGGAATCGATCAAAAGCCGCGCTGCCGGCGGCGCGTCGATCATCATCAGCTCGCACTTGCTGTCGTTGGTCGAGGACCTGTGTACGGACCTGTTGATTTTGCAGAAAGGCCGGGCCCTGTTCTGCGGACCCGTCGGCCAGGCGCGCGAGCGGTTCGGCGGCGCCGGCCAGGACGCGTCGCTGGAAGAAGTGTTTTTTCGCGCCACCGAAGGCCAGACGCCCTGAGTCACCGGCCCCTACGCCCCCGGGCTTGACATGTATCGCACGCTGCTGCTGCTCTCGAAACTGCGGTTCCAAGGCGCGCTGCGTAAATTGAAGCGAACGTTGATGACGCCCAAGGGCGCGTTGCTGACGCTGTTTGCCGTGGCTTTTTTCTCGGCGATGATTCTGCCCGGGCTGCTGATCGGCCGTCCGCCGCGCGCAGATGAGCACGCGCCGCCGGTCAATCTGTTCATTCATCCGATGGCGCTGTTCGCCCTGTGGCTGGTCACCCTGACCGGCAGCCGGATGAAAAGCCCCTTGGCGTTCACCCTGGCCGAAGTCGAATTCCTGTTTCCCGGCCCCTTCACGCGGCGCCAATTGCTGGTCTACAAGTTGCTGATCAGCACCCTGGGCGCACTGGGACTGGTGATCATGGTTCCGTTTGCCTGGAAATACTTGGATGTCTGGTGGTTGGCGGCCCTGTTGGGCATCTGGTGGGCGGTCTCGTTCATGCAGATGAGCACGATCCTGCTCTTCCTGGCCATCGACTGGCTGGGCCAGCGCTTCCTCTGGGCCACGATGGCCGTGGCCGGGGCGGTCATCGCGGGCGTGGCCGCGTCGCTGTGGCAGGCTGGCGTCTTCGATCCCGATCTGGCACTGCCCGACCGGCTGGCCGCGCTCGACGCGAGTTGGCCGGTCGAGGTGCTGCTCGCGCCGTTCGTCGTATTCAACCGCATGATCACGGCCATGACCGCCCTGTCGCTGCTTGGCTGGGGCGCCGCGGCCCTGGCGCTCAACGTGGCCGTGGTGGCCGGCATCCTGCAACTCGACCATCGCTTTCTCGAAGCCAGCCTGCACGCCAGCCAGCGCCGCTACGACTGGATCGAACGCGTCAAGCGCAGCGGCGGCGTGCCCGCCCTGGGCGCGCGCAGCAAACCGCGCTTCACGTTGCCCCGGTTGCCGCGTGCCGGAGGCGTGGGGCCGATTGCCTGGCGGCAGATGCTGCACTTGCTGCGCGGCTCGGGGCGATTGGTTTTCGTGGTGCCCGCCCTGATCGGACCCGGCGCGGCGCTGTTGGCCTCCAGCCGGCAGGGCGAGGCGGTTTCAACCGGACTGGTGATTTTCATCACCGTGTTCATCGGCTTCTTCGTCACGATGATCATGCCGCTCGGCTTGCGCACCGATCTCGATCACGTCGACACCATCAAAACGCTCCCGCTCTCGCCCACCGCGATCGTCTGGGGATCGATCGCCTCGGCCATCGTCTACATCTCGTTGCTGCAATGGGTCACCGCGCTAGCCATGGCAGCGTTGATCGGGCACTGGTCGCTGGCGATCACGCTCACGCTGGTCTTCACGCTGCCGGTCAACCTGCTGATGATCGGTTCCGACAGCCTGCTCGTGCTGTTGTTTCCCACGATTCGACGCTTCGATCCTGGCGACGTGCTGGTTGGCATCCGGTTGATGTTGGTGACCCTGGCCAAAGTGATCTACGTGGGCCTGATGTTGGCGATCGCCATGTTCTATTGCTTTGTCGTCTACGCCTGGATCGGCGAGGCCCCCGTCGCCCTCTCGCTAACTCTGTGGTTGATCCTGGTGGCCGAGGGCATCGTGTCGATCTGGTTCGCCGGCCTGCTATTTCTGAAGTACGACCCCAGCGCGCACGTCGCCGAACAGGACTAGCCGGCCGCGACGAGAGAAACGGCGCAAGATATATCGCCGCTCACGGTTCTCGCGCGCGGGTGGAAACGGGGCTTTAGGTCGCTGCGGCCGATTATCCGGATAGCGCCCTTCCCACCTCTAAAGATTACCCGCACGCGCAAGTCCGACCGATACACAAACAGTTGTCAGAATGTGTGATTACTGGCGGGGCATCACCAGGAGTGCACGGATGCGCTACCCCAGCCTTGTCGTCGCCGTTTTGTCTGGCTGCCTCATAACATCGGTCGCTGCCAGGGCTGCCGATTGCCCTTGCGGGCCTTCTTCCTTCTTGTCATCTTCGACTCAGTCTGGCTCGACCCCTTGTAACTCGACACCGTGTGACGAGTGCCAGTGCCCGGACGACGTGCCGGAATGCTGCGACTGCTTCAACGATCGCCAACGCGTGCTGGGCATGTTGCCCAGCGATCATTGCTTCGACCGCTTCATCAGCCCGCTGTCGAATCCGTTCTTCTTTGAGGATCCACGCTCGCTGACCGAAGCCCGCGGCATCTTTATCAGCAATCGTTTGCCCAACAGCCTGGGCAGTGACGACGTACAGGTCAGCGCCGCACAATTCCGCGGCCGCGTGACCGATCGCTGGAGCGTGATCGCGCCCCGCTTGGGCTATCTGGAGATTACTCCCAACGGCGGAAATGGCAATCCGCGGGGTTTTTGTCCGCTCCCGTCGGCGTCAAATACAATCTCATTCGCGACGTCGACGAGCAATTTCTGGTTTCAGCCGGCATAACCTATTTCATTCCCGGCTCGCGGCAGGCTTTCTCGAACTTCGGCAACGGTGACTACCACTTCTTTCTGACCGCCGGCAAGCAGATCTTCGACTGGGGCCATTGGCTCAGCGCGACCGGTTTCCGCATTCCCGGAGACAGCAACTTCGGAACTGAGCTGTGGTATTGGTCGAACCAGTGGGACTATGAGCTGCCCAACCATTTCTATCCG
Organism: Planctomycetaceae bacterium; assembly: GCA_003153375.1. Classification (GTDB taxonomy): domain Bacteria; phylum Planctomycetota; class Planctomycetia; order Pirellulales; family PALSA-1355; genus PALSA-1355. The sequence continues at coordinate 8,614 of PLYM01000271.1, read as the reverse complement.
CTGGTGGGCGTCAACTGGTTCCACTGGATGCGCAGCGCCAACCTCAACATCGGCGCACCGGTGACGGGCCTCGACTTTCTCAATCTCCCGGTCAGCGGCGTAGCCGGCAACAATGTGGTGTCGGGCGTCATCGGCGGCAAGTGGAAGCCGAGCGGCAACTTCGAGGTCGGCGGCGGATTCGAGTTCTCGATGACCGGCTACACCGACATCCTGCGAAACCGCGTCTACGCCGACGTCATCTTCCGCTACTAGAATCCCGCCCGAACAGCACATCGCCGCGGATTCGCCCGCTCCTTGAGTGCCCCGTCCTCGCTCGCGCGCGTTGGCAAATCGCCCGCCGGGGGGTTAGCATAAAGCTGCACCTCTTGGGACAGGTTCAGGCAGCAGATCGAGGCAGCGACGGGCTATGGCGGAAGTTGCCACAACGGCCAAAAAGATCATCGGCAACGTCGAAACCGTGATCGTCGGCAAGCGCACGCAAATCGTGCTCTCGCTGGTCTCCTGGTTTTGCGAAGGGCACGTGTTGCTCGAGGACGTGCCGGGCGTGGCCAAGACGATGCTCGCCCGGGCGCTAGCGGCCAGCGTGGGCTGCTCGTTCAAGCGCATTCAATGCACGCCCGACCTGCTGCCCACCGACGTCACCGGGGCTTCGATCTTCAACCCCAAGACCACCGACTTCGAATTTCGCGCCGGACCGGTGTTTGCCCAGATCGTGCTGGCCGATGAAATCAATCGGGCCACGCCCCGCACGCAGGCGGCTTTGCTCGAGGCGATGGGCGAAAGCCGCGTCTCGGTCGATGGCACGACGCATGAGTTGGAACGTCCCTTCCTGGTCATCGGCACGCAGAACCCCGTCGATCACGAAGGCACGTTTCCGCTGCCCGAGGCCCAGCTCGATCGCTTCATGGTCCGCTTCAGCCTGGGGTATCCGAGCCTGGAGCAGGAATTGAAGATGCTCGAGATGCTCGAGCGGGGTCATCCGCTCGACAAGTTGCAGGCCGTGGTCTCGGCCGCCGACATCATCGCCTGCCAGCAGGCCGTGCGCGAAGTACACGTCGACGACAAAGTGCGCCGCTACCTGATGCACCTGGTACACGAGACGCGCTCGCACGACGAGTTGAGCCTGGGCGCCAGCCCTCGCGCGTCGTTGGCCCTGTTTCGCACCGGCCAGGCTATGGCCGCCATCCTGGGCCGCAACTTCGTGTTGCCCGACGACATTAAGCGCGTCGCGCCTTCCGTCCTCACGCACCGGCTGATCGTGCGGCCCGAGAGCCGGCTGCGCAAGGTGACCGCCGCCGCGGTGGTCGACGAAATTCTGAGCGAGGTTCCCGTCCCCACGATGACGGCCGAAGTGCGTGCGTCATGAAATGGTTTTTGGGCGCCAGCCTGTTTCTCGCTCTGGCCCTGGTGTTCAACTTGGGCTTGCTGGCCTATGCCATGTACGCCCTGCTGGGCGTAATGCTCGTCAGCCGCTTTTTGGCCCGTTCGTGGTCCGAGCATCTCACCGCGTCGCGCGAGTGCAACCGGCTGTCGGCCAACGTGGGCGACTCGGTGGCCGTGGTGATCACGATCGAAAACCACGGCGCGTTGCCCGTCGCCTGGCTGCTGGTCGAAGACCTGCTGCCGCGTGCTGCGCTGGTCTATGATCCGCCGAACCTGCGTGTGTACGGCCGGCGGCTGCAGTTGGCCATGTTCAAACGCCGGGGCCGCAAGACGCTCAGCTATCAGATGGAATGCAACCGGCGGGGCTACTATCAGATCGGCCCGTTGGTCTTGGAGACCGGCGACCTGTTTGGGTTGCACCGCCGCTTTCGCGTGGCCACTGAGCCCAGCTTTCTGCTGGTCTATCCGAAGGTCGAGCCGCTGGCCGGTTTCGACATTGCCTCGCGCCGCCCGATTGGCGAAGTGCGAATGAGTTATCGCTTGTTCGAAGATCCCACCCGCGTGGCCGGCGTTCGCCGCTACGAAACGGGCGATCCCTTGAACCGCGTCCACTGGCGCGCCACGGCCCGCACCGGCGTGCTGCACAGCAAGATTTATGAGCCCTCGACCGTGGCCGGCGCCACCGTGCTGCTCGACTTTCATCGCGACTCGTTCGCCGAGCGTCACGAGCCTTATCGTTCCGAACTGGCGATCACCGCCGCCGCCTCGCTATCGAACGCGGTGTTTCAAATGGGCCAGCAGGTGGGCCTGGTGACCAACGCCCGCGACGCCGCCGATCGCATCCGTCAGGAAGGCTGGGACGGCGACATCCGTTCGCGCAGCGCCGCCCAGAGCGCGGCCGGCATGCTCACCACCAGCGATCGGCTGCGCCCTCTGGTCGTCGAAACGCGTCGCGGCGCCGAGCAGTTGATGCGCATTCTGGAAACACTGGCCCGCGCCGAGTTGACCGATGGCCTCGATCTTGCGCACCTGATCCTCGAGACCGCCAGCCGGTTGCCCCGCGATGCCACGGTCGTGGCGATCTTGACCACGGTCACGCCCAGCGCGGCCATCGCCCTGGGCAACCTGCGCCGCCGGGGCTTTGCCGTCACCGCGATCCTCAACGTCTTCGAAGACCGCGACTTCGCCGAAGCCGCCGGGCTGTTGCTCAGCGAGCGAATCGACTCGCACCACCTGAAAGACGAAGCTGCGATCGGCTCGGTTTGCCGAAGTTACGTGTTGCACTAGTTGCCGGAAGATTCCGCCATGGCTCGCCGCCTGCACCAAACGATGGCCGACTATGTGGTGATCGCCATCAGCCCGGCGCTGATCATGACGCTTGTGGGCAGCCTGGTGTTCTTCCTGCTCACCGTGCTCTATCAAGGCGAGTTCGCACTCCGCTTGCACTGGGTGATGGCCTGTTTTGTGTTTGCCGCCGTGCTGATCGGGCGTATTTCGATCGAAGAGGGCTTCGAGCGCGCCGCGCCCTTTGGTATCGCCCTGGCCACGGTCGTGGGCCTGGCCGCCACGAAGTTCATGGAGGTCAACGGCACCTGGATCGACCAGTTCGGCTTCCTCATCAATTGGGCGTTGATCGCCTTGATCTGGTGGTGCGCCCACCGGCTGACCTGGGATTGTACGCTGATCGACGACACGCAAGACGCCTCGGGCCAGGGCCTGCTGCAAGTCGCCGGGCTCGAGCGTGCGACCGATGCCGCGAAGGCCGTTGAGACGCCCGTGAAGAGCGTTGAAGTTCCCACCGAGGCCGTTGAAGTCTTCGAACGACGTCTCGAAGGCACGACCTCGCGCGCGCCGCGGGTCGGCTGGTGGCAACGATTCGTCGAAAACCAACATCGCCCGCACGCTCCCGGTGTCTGGGTGGTTTACTTTTCGTTGGCCGCGCTGCCGCTGTTCGGCATCGGCCAGTGGTTCATCCCGGCTACGAATGTTGCCGGTCGCCGCTATGCGTTCTGGCTGCTGTGCGTCTACGTGGCCAGCGGGCTGGGCCTGCTGGTCACCACCAGCTTTCTTGGCCTTCGCCGCTATCTGCGGCAACGCCGCATCGAGATGCCCACGCTGATGGCCAACCTGTGGCTCGGCTGCGGCGCCGTCATCATCGGCTTGCTGCTGATCCTGGCGGCCTTGTTGCCCCGGCCAAGCGCCGAGTATCCGATCTCGCAATTGCCCTTCACCGTCGGCTCGCCCGGGCAATCATCCGCTTCAAACTCGGCGTCAGCTTCGCACGAAGGCACACAAGATCAGCAGCAACCCGGTTCGGCGCCCGCTGGCGAACCGCCCGAGAGTGACGACAAGCCGCCGCCCGATCAGCCGAACGGCGGCACTGCCGGCGGCAGTGGCGCGCAAGACCAGAAGGCCGACCAGCCGGCCTCCGGCCGGTCCTCTGCCGCGCAGTCCTCGTCAGCGCCATCCCAGCCCAGCGGCGGGGCGAGTTCCAAGTCGTCCGAGAAGCCGGCCGGCGAGCAGGGCCAACCCGGCCAGGAGAGCAAACCGTCCCCATCCGCGGCCGACAATCCACAAGGGAAAACCGTTCAGCCGGGCGAGAGTCCACGGCCCACGGGTGGCATGCCCTCGAAGGAGGACATCGCCCGGCTGATCGAAAAGATTCAACGCGATCAACTCGCCAAGCAACCAGCCCCGCCGTCGCAGCAGCCGTCCGCGCAGCCGCCGGCCAACCAAAATCCACCGGCCAAGGAAAATCCCACGCCCGACGCCAAGACGCCGCCGGCTGCACCCGCGCCGCCACCCCCATCGTCGCCGACGCCGTCGCCCTCCGAGCCCGAAATGTCCCCGCCCTCGGAATTCGCCGAGGCACTGAAAACTGCCACGAGCGTCGGCGAGTTCTTCAAGGCACTGTTCTACTTCATCTTCGCCTTCGGTGTGCTGTTCCTTGCCTGGCGATCGCGCGCGGAAATCCTGGCGATGCTCCGCGAGCTGTTGGCCTACCTGCAAGGACTGCTCGGCGGGCGCAAACGCGATCGCATTTCGACGGGCGAGACAGCGGCCGAACCCGAGTTCCCGCCAGCGCCGTTCGCCAGCTTTGCCGATCCGTTCACAACCGGCATTGCCGCGCGTTATTCGACCGGCGAACTGGTGCGGTACAGCTTCGAGGCGTTCGAAGCCTGGTCGCGCGAGCACGGCTGCCCGCGAACCAGCGACCAGACGCCGCACGAGCTGGCCCGCGACGTCAGCAAGCTCAACGCCTCGATGGCCGCCGACGCCCGCAACCTGGCCGAGCTATACGCCCGCGCCGCCTATGCCAGCGGCGAGCTGCCCGCCAACACCGCCGAGCAACTCAGCCGGCTCTGGCAGCGGATGCGCTCCACCAGCGTGGCGCATTTTCCCGGCGAAGTGTGAGCCGGTGCCAATCGTCCGTTGACATCGATTGGCTATTTCGACTGCTCGCGCAACTGTGCCCACTTGGTCCGCATCTCGGCCAACGTTGCCGCACTCGCCGGTTCCTTCGCCAGATTGTGCTCCTCCAACGGATCGGCGGCCAGGTCGTACAACTCTTCGTAGACCGGCTGCTGGTCGACGAACCGCAGATACTTCCAGCGCTCGGTGCGCAGTCCCTCATTGTCCGGAATGCGCGGGTGCTTGAAGTGATGTTCGTAGAAGAACTCGTGCCGCCACGCCGGCTGCCGGCCCTCGACCAGCGGCACCAGGCTCTGCCCCTGCGCCCGTGGCGGCGCTGGCAAGCCGGCCAGTTCCAGCAAGGTGGGCGCCAGGTCGATGTTCAGCGCCATTTCGCTGCGCCGCGTGCCGCGCCGCGCGTCCGGCAGCCGAGGATCGCAGACGATCATCGGCACGCGGATCGAAACCTCGTGCGCATACCACTTGCCCGAAAAGCCGTACTCGCCCAGGTAGGCCCCATGGTCTGACGTGTAGACGATCACGGTGTTGTCGGCCAGCTTTCGCTTTTCCAACTCGGCCACGATCCGGCCCACTTCGTCATCGACTTCGCTGATCAGCCGATAGTACCCCTTCACGCACTCCTGATAGCGGGCCGGCCCCCAGTACCGGGCTGCCCAGCGCGCGCGATTCTCCGAGTTCTTCAAGAAGTCTGGCAGCCGTTCGAAATACTCCGGCGCCGCCAGCTTGGGCGGCGGAATCGTCACGTCGGCATACCACGACGCGTGCGCCGGATCGAACAGGAACGGCTGTTGGATCACGCTCTCCGAGTCCTGTTCGTGCGGCGCCTTGAAGCTGATCGACAGGCAGAACGGCTGGTCCTGCGGCGCGCCGGACAAAAACTCCACCGCCTGATCGCCCATCAGCCGCGTCAGGTGAATCGTCTGGCCGTCACGCTTGACGAAGTAGCCGCCCTGGCCCTCGAACGTGCGGTCGTAGTCGAACAGCGCCGTCGGCGCCGTGCCCACGCCCCACTTGCCGATGAAACCCAGGCGGTAGCCCGCCTGTTTCAGCAGGGCAGGGTAGGTGGCGGCCAGTTGCTCGGCGGTGAACGAGCGGCTGAAGTCCCAATCGCCGTGCCGGGCGGCATACTGCCCGGTGAGGATCGAGGCCCGGCTGGTCATGCAGATGGCCGTGGTTACAAATGCGTTAGAAAACATCACCCCGCGCCGCGCCAGGCCGTCGATGTGCGGCGTGCGGATGATGCGGTTGCCCGTCGCCCCCAGCGTGTCGGCCCGCTGATCGTCGGTGAGCAGGAAGATCAGGTTCGGCCGGCCTTTCGCCTGCGCGAAAACCGCCGCCGGCCGCAGATTTACCGCTAGACAAACGGCCACCGCCAGAGTGATTCGCAGGATGTTTCGCATGCCGAGTTTTTCCGTTGTGCCCGACTGGGAAGTCGTGTCGCGCCGTGCCGCAAATCCAGCTGCTGGAATCTAAACATGCCGTGCGTGCCGCCGCAAGCGCGTGCCGGAGGCAATTGATTGACAAGTCTGCCCCCGCGGCCTGAGAATGATGGCTGTGGCGAAGCGGATGCCGGAGACTTCTCCGCGCAACAGTTCCACTGGTTTGGTCCACTGCTTGGGCGGTCGGTGGACGGAGGATGAGCGTGCGACGAGGGGTGTATTTAAGCCTGCTGGCGGCCGCCATGCTGTGGCTGGCCGTGCCCACGGCCTGGGCCGTCGATCGGCTCGAGGAATTCAACAAGGCCAAGCGCACGCTCGTGCAGCAACTGCACAGCAAGCAGCCCTCGGTGCGTGCCGATGCCCTGGTTCGCTTGCAGGAATATCCGATCGCCGACGCCGTCAAGTTCGCGCAGGCTGCTCTGGCCGACGAAGAAGGCGAAGTGTACGAGGCGGCCCGCTCGACGTTGCTCAAGATGTCGGGCAACCAGGAAGTTTGCGACACGCTGCTGGCGTCAGTTCGCAAGAACATCAACCGCAAGGACGACGCCCAATACGCCGCGCCCATGCTGGCCGTGTTGCTGTCGTCGACCCTGCCCAGCGTGCAGCGCGAGACCAACGAGTTCCTTGAAAAGTTGTGTGCGTCGAAGAATGGCGTCGGCGTGGCCGTCGGCTTGGCCGACGACTTGGGCCAGCATCACGCGGCGACCGACGTAGTACCGCTCGAGCGGCTGTCGAAGACCACGATTTTCGCTGACCATTTTGGCATCCGCCGCGCCGTGGTGCAGGCGCTCACGCGCATCCGCACCAAGGAAGCGATCGGCGCCTTGATCGAGCTGATGCCCAAAGTGGGCGGCGAGGCCCAGGCTGATGCCGTTGAGTATCTCAGCCAGCTCACCGGGCAGGTGTTCGGCATGGAAGCTCCCGCCTGGAAGCGCTGGTGGGGCGACGTCGAAGCGACCTTCACCTATCCCACCCGCATCGCGCCGGCCCCTTATCGCAGCGTCGCCAATAACACGGCCGGCAGCTACTATGGCATGCCCCTGTTTGCCGAGCGGCTGGTGTTCGTGCTCGACACCTCGGGCAGCATGACTGGTCCGCGCCTCGCCGCCGCCAAGCGCGAGCTGGTGCGGGCGATCGCGAGCTTGCCCCCGCACACGCAGTTCAGCATCATTATTTTCAACGGCACCGTGACGACCTGGCAAAAAGAGCTCGTGCCGGCCACGGCGAACTGGAAAGACCTGGCCGCACACTACGTCACCGTCCAGGAAGCGCATTCCGAGACCGCCACTTACGACGCCTTGGAGACGGCGCTCCGCTTTGACACCGAAGCGATCTACCTGCTCTCCGATGGCGCGCCCCGCGGTGGAAAAATTCAGGCCCCGGTCGACATCATAGCCGCCATCACCGAGGCCAACCGGACTCGCCGCATTAGCATTTATACGATCGGCGTCGGCGCCGGCGTGCCCGGCAGTCCACTCGACAGCTTCCTCAAAACGCTCGCCGAGCAGAACCTCGGCCTCTACCGTCGCGTCGACGGCTGACCTTCGCCGAGCGACTTTTTCACCGAGGAAAAGTCCACCGCTTTCCGCCTTTTTCACTTCGGGCGGCAGTTTGTCCAATAAAAGTCGGCCCGGGCGTGGTCTATCATGCAGACGGACCACGCGGAGCGAGCATGGGCGACCTGGCAGACCGATTGGCTCGAGGAGAACACTCGGCGTTCGCCGAGTTGTACGACGCTTGCGCGGCTCGGCTACACCCTTACCTGGTCGGCCGGCTGGGCTCGCGTGCCGATGCCGACGACGTGCTGCAAGAGACGTTCATCCGCATCGCCCGCGCGGGCCGCAAACTGGCCGGCGTCGACAACCTGCTGGCCTATGCGTTCACCGTGGCCCGCAACGAGGCGGCGCGATTGCTAGCCCGCCAGTTGCGCGAATCCGACCACCGATCGAATCACCCGCAAGCTTCCGATCTGTTCTGCGAAGCCGCGAGCGACGACCTCGAGGCCCGCGAAATGGCCGAGGCGCTGGCCGCGGCCCTGGCGCGGCTGCCGAGCGAGCAGCGCGAAATTGTCGAACTGAAAAGCTACACTCAACTCACGCTGCGCGAGATTGCGGCGATCACCGGACTGCCGCAGGGCACCGTGGCCACCCGCTATCGAACGGCGCTGGCCAACCTACGCGGCTGGCTCGAGAGGAAATGCCATGAATGACGATCTGCCGGAATTGTTTAAACGTCTGACGCCGCGACCCGCCGAGGAGGCCCTGCGCGGGCGCGTGCTCGCTGCCGTGGCCCAACAGTTATCTGTGCACAATATTCATCAGGATCCTAAGCAGGAATCTAATACCAATCCCAACATTTAA
>PLYM01000073.1 GCA_003153375.1 Planctomycetaceae bacterium | reverse complement strand
GTTAAATGTTGGGATTGGTATTACATCGCCGGCGACCAACCTGAAGACAGAGAAACAGAAATAGCAGAGCGTTTCCGGATCTGTTGGTGCAGAGGGTGCAGAATCAGTCCAGGGCCGGCGCTGCGCTCTGCCCCTGGCTTAGGCAGGTTGGGCCGTTGGCCCACAAAAACGCGCGGCACGCCGCTCGATGACCTGGGGCGCCCCGCACCGGAGGCGAGATCGGCTTAACCGCGGCTGCCCTGGCTGGCCGGGACGGTGCCGAAGTGGTGGCCGTTGCGGCGGGTGGTGGGCATGTTCAAGTAGCGGGGGTCGATCTTCTCGAGCTCTTCGGCCACGGCCTCGATCGTTTCGCGGATCTGCGCCTCGGTGTGGTCCGAGGTGATGAAGAATCGCAGGCGGGCGGCCTTCTCTTCGACGGCGGGGTGCAGAATCGGCTGCACGTTGATGCCGCGCTCGAACAGGGCTTGCGACAGCCGCAAGCTGTCCATCGAGTTGCCCAGAATCACCGGCAGCACGGCGGTGCCACCGCTCATGCCCGTGTTCAGGCCGCGAGCGCGGGCCAGGTTCAAAAACAGCTCGCAGCGCTCGTGCAGCGTGGCCACGCGTTGGGGCTCGGCTTCCAGCAACCGAATGCTGGCCAGGGCCGCGGCGGCGTTGGCCGGCGAAATGCCGGCGGCATAGACAAAGCCGGGGGCCGTATACTTGAGGTACTCGACCAGGGCGCTGGAGCCGGCGATGTAGCCGCCGCAGCTGCCGAACGACTTGCTGAGCGTGCCCATCCAGATGTCGACGTCCTTGGGATGGATCGAAAAATGCTCGGCGATGCCGCGTCCGCGGGCGCCCAACACGCCGATCGAGTGGGCCTCGTCGATGTACAAGAACGCCTTGTGGCGTTTTTTGATCTCGACGAAGCGGGGCACGTCGGGAATGTCGCCGTCCATGCTATAGACGCCTTCGATCGCGATGCAAACGCGGCGATAGGTCGGCCGCAGTTCGACCAGCAACTTGTCGAGCGACTCCCAATCGTTGTGCGGGAAAGGACGCCGACGGGCGCCCGAGAGCAGCGCGCCTTGCACGATGCTGTTATGGGCCAGCGAATCGTGCAAGATCAGGTCGCCAGGGCCAAACAGGTGGCCCATCGTGGTTTCATTGGTGCTGTGGCCGCCGACATAGACGATGGCCGCGTCGGTGCCGATGAAGCCCGCGATCGCTTGTTCCAAATCGCGGTGGATCGTCTTCTCGCCCGAAACCAACCGGCTGGCCGAAACGCTGGTGCCATAGCGATCGACGGCCCGTTTGACCGCCGAAACCACCCGCGGATCGCCCGACATGCCGACATAGTTGTAGCTGGAGAAGCTGACCATCTCGCGGCCGTCGATCATCGTCGTGTCGTTGATCACACGCTCATGGACCTTGAAATAGGGGTTCATGAACCCGGCGCGGTTGGTCTCCTCCATCATCTGGCGGAGCTTGAGATACTCGGGAAAGCACTCAAAGCGATAGTTCTCGGGCGAGACTTCGTGGATCGGCGGCTGATCGCCACGTGCCCGCGGCGCCGGGCCGAGATAGGCCTCGACGGCGGCCGCCACTTCGCGGCAGCTTTCGATCTGCGGCAGCACGTCTTCGGGAAAACGGCCGCCATAGGCATCTTCCAGCGAGGCGATGATTTCCATCCTCTCCAACGAATCGAGACCCAGCTCGACGATCGAGCTATCGAGCGTGATGTTGATGGCCCGCTCTTTGGCCACGCGGCGGACGTGATCGAGCACGATCTCCGCGGTGCTCAGGGCCGGATTGGGGCTGACGGGGCTGACTTTCGGCGGCTCGGAGTTCACCGGAACGCGACGCTGGCGCACCGTCTTGGGTGGCTCGGCATCGCTTTCAGCGTCAGCCTGGCTAACGTCGCTCACGCGGCGGCGCGGCTCCAAGGGAGCATCGGGCGCCCAGGCGCGCCACTCGGCCACGGTGTCCAACGTCCCGTCCAAAAAGCCTTGGCGGCATGCGTGCCGCTGAATCTTGCCGCTCGACGTCTTGGGAATGCTGCCGGCTTTCAGCAGCGCAATCGCCTCGACCGGAAGCTCGTGCTCCATGGCCACGTCGCGGCGAATCGCCTCGAACACTTCGCCTAGATCGCGCTGTTGACGGCGCTCGACTTCCTGAACCACGACCAGCCGCTCGGTGCCTTCGATTTCGATGGCCAAAGCCGCACCGTTGCCCGGCCGCAGCCGTGCGTGGCATTTGCCGACGGTCAGCTCGATGTCCTGCGGATAGTGATTCAAACCGCGAATGATGATCAGATCCTTCAAGCGGCCCGTGATGAACAATTCGCCGTCCTGCATGAAGCCCAAGTCGCCGGTGCGCAAGAACGGCCCCTCGCCGGTGTCTTTCAGATAGGCGCGGAACGTGCGTTCGGTTTCGTCGGTTCGGCTCCAGTAGCCCTGGGCCACGCTGGGGCCGCTGACCCAAATCTCGCCAACCTGGTCGGGCGGCAGCGTGGTCAGGTTTTCGGGATGGGCGATCACGATACGTTGATCGAGCAGGTGGCCGCCGCTGCCGACCAGTTCGCGGGCGCCTTCTTCGTCGCCCAAGGCATCGACCACCTGGTTGTTTTCCAACGCTTCGGCATCAAAGGTGCGCACGACGGGCAGGGCCGCCTTGAAGCCACCGGAAACGATCAACGTGGCTTCGGCCATGCCATAGCACGGATAAAACGCCTCGCGGCGGAAACCGCAGGGCTCGAACATCTTGGTGAACTGGTCGATCGTTTCGGCCCGCACCGGCTCGGCGCCATTGAACGCCAGGCACCAGCGGCTCAGATCGAGCATGTCGCGCTGCTCGGGCGTGATCTTGCGAACGCACAAGTCGTAGGCAAAGTTCGGGCCGCCGCTGATCGTGCAACGATAACGAGAGATCGCCTGCAACCAGCGAAATGGCTTTTGCAAAAATGCCATCGGCGAGAGCAGCACGTTGGCCTGGCCAATGTAGAGCGGCTGCAAAATGCCGCCGATCAGCCCCATGTCGTGGTAGCTGGGCAGCCAGAACACGCCGCTGCCGCTGCGGGTGTGTTCGAAGGCGTAGGAAATCGATGCCGAGTTGTGCATCAAGTTCGTGTGGTTGAGGATCACGCCCTTGGGCGTGCCCGTCGAACCCGAGGTGTATTGCAAGAATGCCAGCGTGTCGCCATGCACGTCCGGCACTTGCCACTGGTCTTCCGAGGCGGGGGGCAACTGGTCGGTACACAGCCAGGAGATCTTGCGCAGATCGGGATTCTGATCGATCACCGACTGCACGCGTTCCCAAACCGGGAAGGTCGACAGCGCGATCTTGGCCTGGGCGTCGTCGGCAATCGCCTGGATTCGCGACATCGACCGGTTGCGACGCGGCGGATAGGCCGGCACGGCCACCACACCCGCGTACAGGCAGCCGAAAAAGGCCGCGATGAAGTCGAGCCCGGCCGGATAGAGCAGCAAAGCCCGCTCGCCGGCCAGATTCAGGGCCTGCAACTGGGCCGCCACGGCGCGGGCCTGGCGGTCCAAACCCTCATAGCTCAAGTGGAGCTCTTCGGTTTCGCCATCGACCAGGTAGGTAAAGGCGCGATCATGGGGCTGGTGGGCAGCCCGATGTCGCAGCAGATCAACCAGATTCGAAGGTCCAAAGAACGATCCAGGCAAATAATCGAGATGCACGGCTATCCTAACTCTCTGGGAGAAAAGGAGGGTACTGGCACCCGCTTGGCTGCGCGCCAAACACTGTATCTTCCATCATCGGTCCGCGCAGCCATCGGGCAGGACATCGTCTTTGCTAGCTGTGCAGGTTCATCACGAGAACGGGAATCTAGCATCCACCGCAGCAAGTCTGGCAACCTAAACCATTTAGTCGCTACAAAGTACCAGAGATCGTAGCCCCCATCAAACGGCGACAGGACCACAAAATATCACCAAAACACCCAAAATACTCACATTAACAATGGAAACTCGACCCAGCAAAGCGGGGAGAAAGAGCGCCAGGCCCTCCCTGAGCTGGACTAACTAGACGCGCGAAATGTCCAAATCGCGTGCCAAACGCGGCGAAAAGATCGCCGCAAACCCTCCTTGCAGTTTCACGGAAAAAACGTCGGCCTCAGCTCCATTCGAGACCGGTCAGCCGCTTGATGCGGCCCTGATAATCTCCCAGCAACCCGCCGATCACGGTCCAGGAGTTGCCTTGTCGCAACTCGATGTCTCCTTGCGGATTAATGCGGATTTCGCTGTCGTCGCGGACGCCTGCCCCGCTGAGCTCCTTGATTTCGTCGGCGCTCAGCAGTTTCTTCAATACCGTGCCAGAGATTTCTATGAACTTCATGGTGCAATCACAATCCCGAAAGAAACGGCAGGCGTCGAGCCGGGGCTATCATACCCAGGAACCGCCATGATTTGAACCATCCCCAGGGCATTTCCGCGGAGTTCAGGCAGGCAAGGCGGTCCGTACGGCCTCGCAGAGCCTGAGGATCGTGGGCACGTCGAGCTGGTCAGCGCGGCATTCGGGGGCCAGGCCCGCTTGGACGATCAGCTGGTCGATCGTGGCTTTGTCGAGCTGCCCCTTCCAAGCGCTTTGCAAGACGCTGCGCAGGAACTTGCGGCGATGAAAAAACAGCGATCGGGTGAAGTCGTGAAAGAACGACCGGTCGGGAATCAGCTTGCGCCGTGGCTCGTCGAGTTCGACGTGAATGACGGCCGAGGTCACCTGGGGACGAGGCCAAAAGACGCTCGGCGGCAGCAAACGGACCAGCTCGACGCGGCACTGACTTTGCACCCACACGCTTAGGGCGCCGTAATCCTTGGTGCCGGGGACACTTGTAATGCGGTCGGCCAGTTCCTTCTGAATCGTGACGGTCATCGACTCGGGCACGAGCTGGCCAGCCAGCAGATTGGCAATGACCGGCGTTGCCACGCTATAGGGCAAGTTGGCCACGAGCTTCAGCCGGCGACCCGGGGCGGCGGCCAGTTGTTGCTCGAGGGCGGCCAGCAAGCGGGGATCGAAGTGGCTTTTGTTCGCCAGCGCGTCGTGTCCGAGTTGCACCACGTTGGTGAAGCCGAACAGCTCTTCGCTCGCCAATTGAAAGAGCCGTGGATCGATCTCGACGGTCACCACGGCGGCCGCGTGGGACGCCATCAGGGCCGTCAGCGCGCCCGTGCCGGTGCCTACTTCGAGCACCACGTCATCCGGCCCAAGTTCGGCCCGCTCGACGATCAGTCGCTGTAAGTTCAAATCGATCAGAAAGTTCTGACCGTGGCGCGCATTGAGCCGAATGCCGACCTCGGCGAACCGCCGCGCCAGGTAAGAGATCGTCTGATTCGTCGCGGTTGGCGGCATGGTGTGCTAGGGGTTCAGGGCGACAGACCCAGTTGCTCGTGGGAGCCCGAGATTACTGGGTTTTTTCCCAATCGGCTTGTTTTTGGGCGTATTTGGCGAGCAGATCGGTCTCGAGATTGACGCGTCCGCCGGGCCGTAACTGGCCCAGCGTGGTAGCCGACAGGGTATGGGGAATCAGGGCCACGCTGAAGCGGTCGGCCTCGACCTCGACCAGCGTCAGGCTCACGCCGTCGACGGCGATCGAGCCCTTGCTGACCATGTATCGAGCCAACACTGGCGGAAAACGGAACCACAGCGTCGACCAGTCGCGCTCATCGTGGCGCGCGTCGAGCGTGCCGACGGCCTCGATGTGTCCGGTAACAAAGTGGCCGCCCAGCCGGTCGCCCACCCGCAGCGAAGGCTCCAGGTTCACGGCCCGACCTTCGACGAGCTCGCCCAGATTCGTGCGGGCGAGCGTCTCGGGCCCCGCTTCGAACTCAAGACAGCCGTCGGCGTTGGCCACGACGGTCAGGCAGCAGCCGTTGACGGCGATGCTATCGCCGAGTGCCGCGTCGCGAGCCAGTTCGGAGCATTCCAAGACGAGCCGCTTGCCTGGTGGTTCGGCTCGCACGGCGCGGACGGTCGCCAGGGATTGGACCAGGCCAGTGAACATAGACGCTCGGCGCACCCGCTTAGAAGATCGGATCCTGCGCTTCGCGGCGTTCAATGCCGCGCTGCCACAGGTATTGGGCTGGACCTGAAAGGACGAACAGACAAGCCAGGAGCGGCACCGAATAGCCGTGAATCATCATGATGACCACGAACGTGAACACCAGCGCCACGATGTGGCCGAAGCTGCGCTGGCCGCGCAGGGCCTGATTGACGACGTGCGGATAGGGAATACGCGAGACCATCAATAGGGCCACAAACAGGGCGAAAAACGGCAGGATCGTTTGCACCCAGGAGTCAATCTCGGCCTTGTATTGCAGCACGTTGCCTTCGCGGCGCAGCTCATAGAACAAGATCGCGAAGCCGGCGATAGCCGCCGCGGCGGCGGGCGAGGGCAAGCCGCTAAAGTGCATGTGGTCGTCATCGTTGCTCGCTTCGACATTGAATCGGGCCAGGCGCAATGCCGCACAGGCGGCAAACGAAGCCGCGATGATCCACACCTGGTTGTGTGAATAAGTGAATGTCGGACACATCTTCACAAGCAGGAAGCCTGGGGCCACGCCAAATGAGACCAGATCGCACAGGCTATCCAACTGGGCGCCAAAGTCGCTCGTGGTGCGGGCCAAGCGGGCCACGTGGCCGTCCAGGGCATCGAACACCATGGCCATGAAAATCAGCCAGCCGCTGAGCATCACGTTGTGCGTGTCATCCGTCGGGTCGAACTCCTTCATCACCCGGGTTGGATGCTGAAACGCGATCGCCCCGGCCTGCGGAATCTCGGTCGAAGTCGGACGGTCCACGCGTGCCGCCACCACGATCGCAAAGAATCCACAGATCAAATTGCCCAGCGTGAACACCGTGGGCAAAACAGCAACCGTGCGAATGCGACCCATAGGTGGAAGGATGAATGAGGAAGGATGAAGGATGAAAAACGGAAACCCGGGAGTTGACGGTTCAATCAAGAGGTGGCGATATTCGGAAACAGTCTAAACAGTCTGATTTTCACTCGGCCTTGAGTTGATACCGGGCCAGGACGGTGCTGCCGCCGGAGACGTTCTGGCCGATTTGGGCCAGGATTTCCAGACCGGGATCGTCGGGAAAGATCAACTCGGTGCGGGAACCGAGCTTGATCATACCGAATTTGTGTCCCCGCGCGACCCGCTCGCCGCTGCGTAAATCGCAAACAATTCGCCGGGCGATCAGTCCGGCGATCTGGCGAACGACCAGCCGGCGGTGGGGCGGGGACTCTTCCTCCAGGCCAATCCAGAGGTTTTCGTTCTTGAAGGAGCTCTCGGGATTCAGGGCGTTCAGAAACGCACCCGGCGAATAAACCAGGCGAATCACCCGCGATTCGGCGGGCGCCCGGTTGATGTGGACGTTGAAAACCGATAAGAAAATGCCGATTCGCACGGCGGGCCGGCCAATGAACTCGTCGTGCTCCAGTCGCGTGATCTCGACCACTTTGCCGTCGGCCGGCGAAACCAGCAGCCCCGGCTCCAAGGGAACTTGCCGGGGCGGGTCGCGAAAGAAATAGAGCACGAACGCCAGCAGCACCGCCGGCACGATGGCCAGATACCAGTGAAACCAACCGCCTACGACGGCCAGGGCCAACAGCGGCAGGCCCATCAACTGCATTTCGGCCAGTCCCCAGCGGGCGAACGGCAGCTTCTCGCGCCAGGCAAATCGGTCGAGCGAGGGATCCCAATCACACGTACACTGGTTGCGGCAGTATTTGAGATCGCGCGGGTCGAGAATCTCGTGCCCGACACCCAGCGCCGAACCATAGCGGGCCGCGCCCATCTGCCGCACGTAGCCCGGGCGAAACGTCCGCAGAAACCAGCGCCGCAGCCGGCCCCAGGCTAGTTCCACCTGATAGCAAAACCCGCCCCCCGGTTGCACCGACCGCAGATTGTCGGGCAGCGGCTCAGGCTCGAGTCGGACCGATTTCGTTTCCACATTGCTCATCAGCCCTATCCTATCGGCTGTTAGACGGGTTGAGAAGGAAGGGGCTCTGCTCGTTGCTGCCGATAATGCCGTGCTATAATCGAGGCGTACCCCCAGACATGAGCTAGGCATGATTTCTATCGTTGCTCGGTTCGTGAACTCATCGGGCGAACGGCGACCATATGAAGATGCGACACATCGGCTCGCCCGGGTGGTCAATGTTCCTGCTGTTCCTTCCTATATGGATTGGAATTGCAGTCGCGCTGCTCCTTCCATTCGTCCAAAGCATCTACAAGCTTTTCAAGTAATCGTTGGACACAACTTAATGACCGACGACCTGGCCTCAGATGAGTTCGATGATTCGGTCGCAGCCTTAAACGGGGCGATCGCCGATATGGATGCCGGCGATTCCGGGGTGTCGTTTGATCAATTCGTTGCGGAGCTGCGCCAGCGTCGGAATTTGCCCGCGCGGCCATGAGATGCCGCGTTTCGGTCCCGCGGCGTGTGCAGTATCATCGGAAGTTGGCATAGCACACGGCCCAAGGCTACACTGACTTACGGTCACCGCGACCGCCAACTTGCCCCTTTCTTCTCCCCCGGCAATCGATGCGTGAGCTCCTCCCACAACTAATCGCCAAGCTGGCCGCCGGCCGACGGGTTGCCTGCTGCCGGCTGGTCGAGACGCGGGGGTCGACGCCACAAAAGTCGGGTGCGTCGATGTTGGTCTTTGACGATGGCTCGCAGGCCGGCACGCTGGGCGGCGGTTGTGTGGAAGCCGAAGTGAAGCGACGAGCGCTGGCGGTGCTCGGCGGAGGCGCCGCCGAGGTGGCCAAGTTTCAGCTTGACGACGATTATGGCTGGGATGACGGACTGATCTGTGGCGGTCGAATGCAGGTCTTGATCGACCCGATCGCGGAGGCCGAAAGCCGGCGTTACTTCGACGCGTTGCACGAAGCCAGTGCCGGGGGCGAAGGGGTTACCGAAGCCATCGTCTTCGACGCCGAGGCCAGTGGATTGCCGGCGACGGCCAGCTACCTGTTCGACGCCGACGGCAACCTGATCGGGCACGCGCGGGGGCCGCTCGAAGGTGGCCAGGCGCCCCAAACAATTCGCGACAACTTGCAGCCGTTGATCGACCGGCCGCGCCCGGCGGCCCGACATGGGGTGGCTTACTTGCCGCTGTTGCCGCGCTGCCGGTTGGTGATCGTGGGCGGCGGACACGTGGGCCAGGCCGTGGGCAATCTGGCCGCCGAGCTGGATTTCGACGTCTCGGTGGTCGACGATCGCCAGGAGTACGTCACTCCCGAGCGATTTCCGCGGGCCGAGCGGCTGCTGAGCGGCAAGATTGGCGAAGTGCTGCCCAAGCTCGAAATCACACCGAGCACGTATTGCCTGATCGTCACGCGGGGGCACAACCACGACGAAGAAGCCCTGCTTCATCTTGTCGATCGCGGGGCTCGCTACGTGGGCATGATCGGCAGCATGCGCAAGATCAAGCTGATTTTCGACGATCTGCTGGATGAGGGCGTCTCGCCCGAGGCGCTGGCACAGGTCTATGCCCCGGTCGGTCTGGACATCGGTTCGCAAACCGTCATGGAAATCGCGGTGAGCATTACGGCCGAGCTGGTGGCCCATCGCAACCTGGGCATCGTCGGCAATCATGCCCGGCAGCGGCCAACCTTGGCTGCCGATCGTGGCTAGCGCGGGGGCGTCATGCAAACGTTCGCCATCATTCCCGCCGCCGGTCGCAGCCGACGCATGGGACAGCCCAAGTTGCTGCTTCCCTGGAACGATTCGACCGTGATCGAGCAGATGATCGCCGTCTGGCGCGCCAGTTCGGTCGATCGCGTCCTGGCGGTCGTCCATCCCGAAGACAGTCAATTGGCCGCATTGGCCGAGGCCGCCGGCGCAGAATTGGTCCGTCCGACCACGCCGCCGCCGGACATGAAGGCGTCTGTCGGCTATGGACTGGAGGCCGTCGGCCGTTATCGGCCCGGGCCCGACGACGCCTGGTTGCTGGCGCCGGCCGACATGCCGACGCTGAAGTCCACAACCATCGATGCCGTCCTCGACGCCTACCGAGCCGCGGTCACACAGGGCGGCGACGTGCCGGCGGTCATCGTGCCGCGTGCGCGGGGCAAACGTGGGCACCCCGTATTGTTTTCCTGGTCGCTGGCAGCCGAGGTGGCGCGTCTGGCGGAGGACGAAGGATTGAATGCCTTGATCGATCGCTTTTCGACGCAGTTTATCGAAGTGGCCCCAGACGCTATTTGCCAGGACTTTGATACCCCGGGCGACTACCAGCGCGTGCGGGAACGGTACACCCGCTAGTCAACTGGGCCACTAGCTCGGACAGTGTGAGACGGCCACGGCCGATGCTGTTCAGGGGAGTCGGCAGGGCGTACATTCAAGGATGCGTGGGAACAGGGTCCATCCGAGAGCAGGCCATGGGCGCACAGGGGCAGAGCAGGGCTCGCGGTATGCGGTTGACGGGCGCATTGTTGGCCCTGTTGGCGGTGGTCATTCTGCCGTGCTCCAGCGGCTGCGCCAGCAAGTCGCCCGACGAGGCCAAGAAAGAGCTTGAGAAGCTCAAGAAGAAAGAGAAGCCCAAGCCGCCGTTTGACCAGCTCAGGGTTTTCGCCGAGCCCAACGAACGCTCGTTTACCGATCCCAAGGATCTGGAGAATCAGCTCGCGCCGCGCAACGCAATCAAGCCAGGACATTGGACCGGCGTGCTGGTCGAGGCCAGAGCCAACACGGCGGATTTCGGCGGTGAGTTGACCAGCGAGCCGCGCGACAACCAGCAGAATCTAGTGGATCTCGAAGGCAGCGCCTTCAACCTCGTGCTCTCGCGGCCGGCAGCCTTGGCCAAGGGCCAGAAGAAAACCCTCGAGTCGCTGTTCTTTGCGCCTCCGTTGGACCGCTCCCAGGCGGTCGTCGAGGAAACGGCACCCATCGACGGATCGGCGCCGGTCGTGCTGCGGCGCACCAGCACCTGGATGTACAACCAGTTGCGATCTCCGCAGCGCGGCATCGAATCGCGCGTCGATCCGGAGCTGTTGCCGCACATGCCGAGCTTCCAGTATTTCATGGTCGTGCTGGCCCGCGATCCGGTGCGCTATCGGTATTTGAGAGTCCTTGATAGCGTGCGTCCGTTGGGCGAAGCGGCGACCACGCTGGCCGAGGACGCGGCGTACTATCGCACGTTGTTCCTTCGCCCCAACCAGCCGCTGGCGCTGCCGTCGCAGCCGCTTTGTTGGACGAGCGCGGCGGTGGTGGTTTGGGACGACATCCTGCCGTCGGCTCTCACGCCCGACCAGCAGCAATCGCTGGTCGATTGGGTCCATTGGGGCGGCGCCCTGATCGTCAGCGGACCGCAATCGCTCGATGCCCTGCGCGGCAGCTTTCTGGAACCGATTTTGCCGGCCACGGGCAGCGAGACGACGGAGCTGGGCGCGCAGGCCGTCGCCGCGTTGAACGAGCATTGGACGATTGCCGAGACCAACGGCGAGAAGTCGCCCCTGTTACCGGTGAAACCCTGGTCCGGGGTCAAGCTGGTTCGCAGTCCGTCGGCCGAGTTTGTCGCGGACACCGGCGAGTTGGTCGCCGAGCGCCGAGTCGGTCGCGGACGCGTGCTGACCACGGCGTTTCGTCTCAGCGAGCCCGACCTGATCAATTGGCGCAGCTTCGATAGTTTTTTCAATGCCTGCGTGCTGCATCGGCCGCGGCGAAGTTTTAACCCGACGCACGATCGCTTCCAATTCGAGGGCATTCGCGCGGAGGACCGGTTCGACTCCGAGTTGACGACCGGCGTGCGCTATTTCTCGCGCGATGCCAAGGAGCCCCCAGGCACGGCCGCCGGCGCCACCGCGTCGAGCGATGCGGGACAACCGGCGGGCACGAACCCGCCGTTGCCGCAGAGTCAGCCCCAAGCAGTCCAGCCCGCGTCTGGATTGATCGCCAGTCTGAGCGGTGACCTTCCGGAGGCGGCTTCGGACGTGGATGTGATCGAAGCCCTGCGGGCCCGCCCCGGCGTGGCGGCTTGGAATGACTTCAGCAAGGTCTCGAAGACGGCCGGGCATGCCTTGCGCGAAGCGGCGGGCATCGCCGTGCCCAAGCGAGAATTCGTGCTCTGGATGGTGGGCCTTTATCTGCTGTTGATCGTGCCGGTGAATTGGTTGGTGTTCCGCCTGATGGGACGCGTCGAATGGGCCTGGTTCGCGGTGCCGGTCGTGGCGCTGGCCTGGGGCGCCGTGGTGATCTGGCTGGCCCAGCTCGATATCGGCTTTGCTCGGGCCGAGACCGAGATCTCGGTGCTCGAAGTGCAATCCGACTTTCCTCGCGCCCACCTGACGCGCTACACGGCGCTGTACAGTTCGTTGTCGACGAGCTACAGCGTGCGTTTCGACGAGCGGAGCGCCGTGGCGCAGCCGTTTGCCGTCGACTTGACGCAGCTCTCCGGCCAGCGGCATGCCACCGTGATGTTTCGCAACGCCGCCGAGCACGTGCTGAGCGACTATGTGGTTTCGTCGAACTCAACCGGCATGGTCCACAGCGAACAGATGATCGACCTGGGCGGCGGGCTCGTTTGGCAGCCCGATGCCGAAGGCGGGGCCAGCTTGGAAAACAACACGAAACTCAAGCTGTCGGGCGTGGCGGTCGTGCGACGCCGCCGCGACAATCAGGGGCAATCCGTCAATGAATCGGCGTGGCTGGGCGACGTGATTAGCGGCGCCCGGATCGACGTGCAGTTCGCGCCGCACGATGCCGCCGCGTTGGCCGAAGCTCGCGACCGGTCGCCCCTGTCGACCCACGACCGCAGCGAGGGCAGCTTGAACCTGCGTGGCTTGCTCGATTTTGCCGAGAGTCACGCGACGCTCGAGCCGGGCGACGTGCGCCTTGTGGCCTGGCAGGATCAGCCGCTGGGGGGCGTCCACATCGAGCCGGCCGCGCCGCAGGCCCGGCGGGCGACGCTGGTCGTGGCCAACCTGCAATTTGCACCCGCGGCGATCCCAGCGCCCGACATGAATCTGCGTCTGCAGCGTGAGCCCGCCCGCGAAGAGAAATCCAACGCCGCGAAAACCGAGGCCGCCGGTCCCCAGCCATGATTGAATTGATCGGATTTTCGAAGATGTACGGCGACTTCACCGCCGTCGACTCGTTGAACCTGAAAATCGAGGCCGGCGAGCTGTTTGGCTTCATCGGCCCCAACGGCGCCGGCAAGAGCACCACGATTCGCTTTTTGACCACGCTGCTCAAGGCCACGCAGGGCGAAGGGATCGTCAATGGCCACAGCGTGACCAAGGACCCGCTGGCCGTGCGTCGCAGCATCGGCTACATGCCCGACAATTTCGGCGTCTATGACGGCATGAAAGTCTGGGAGTTTCTCGATTTCTTCGCAGTGGCCTATCAGATTCCGCGGGCCAAGCGCAAGGCGGTGATCGGCGACGTGCTCGAACTCTTGGACCTGATGCACAAGCGCGATGATTTCGTGAACGGCTTGTCGCGCGGCATGAAGCAGCGGCTGTGCCTGGCCAAGACCTTGGTACACGATCCGCCGGTGCTGATTCTCGACGAGCCTTCCAGCGGACTCGATCCCCGCGCGCGGCTCGAGGTCAAGGCGCTGCTCAAGGAGCTGCGCCGCATGGGCAAGACGATTCTGATCTCGAGCCACATCCTGACTGAACTGGCGGACTGCTGCACGTCGATCGGCATCATCGAGCGCGGGCAACTGCTGATGCACGGGCCGATCGACGAGGTCTATCGGCGGATTCGCGGAAACCGGATGGTCGAAATCAAGTTCGTCGAACAAATGGACGTGGGCCTCTCGATCATTCGCAACTGCCCGCAAACGCGCGACGTGCAGATCGAAGATCACCAGGTGACGGTGGAGCTAGCGGCCGATGACGACCAGGTCGCCACCTTGATGCAGCAGCTGTCGCAATCGAGTGCGCGGATGCGCTCCTTCCACGAAAAGGATCCCACGCTCGAAGACGTCTTCATGCTCGTGACCAAGGGCCTGGTCATTTAGGCACATTTGCCATAGAGAATAGTCGCTTTTCAGGTTAACTCTTTTTTGGAGCGGACCAAACTTCGATTGCGCGATGGCAGATTTTTTTTAGTCGTCGCGCCCAATCTCTTGCACGATTGTAACGAAGCGGGGGTCTGGCAGCCCCCCAGTCGCCGTGGCCATAATCAAGGACGCTAGGGGTTTGTTAGCCCGCACAATTCCTTGTTCACGTTGGGTCACGCGTCGCGGCGTCTGCCCCATCGAACGTCGATGAGTCAGCAACTCGAAATCTCCAGCGACACGGCGCTCCAGGTCGCCGAGTTCTTCGAAACCACGGGGATGCCAGGCGCCTCGGCTCGCGTGTGGCAAACCCTGTCGCGGGGGGCGCCGTTCGATCGTCACGCGCGCGAGCGGGTCGCCGATTTGCTGTTCGATCTCGAGCAATCGGGGTATCCGCTGGGATCGATTGAGCGCTCTCGCTTTCTCGCGATGTTGACCAGCAAGGGTTTTCCGACCGCGAGGCTGACGGCGGCATACTTCGCGAATCTCGACCACTGGCTGGCCAATCGGCCGCGGCACGAAGTGCCGGGGACCGTGGTGTTGGGGGTCGGCCCGGGGCGCTGCGGCTCGTCTACGTTGACGGCAGCCTTTGCGGCGCTCGACGACGCTTGCTCGACGCACGAGAACCATCCGTTCCTTTATTGGCAACCGCAGGAAGAGCAGACGCGATTTCATTTCGAGCGATTGCGACGTTTGGCCAACCATTACCGCGTGGTATTCGACGCGGCCCACTGGTGGCTCAACGTGCTCGAGCGCTTTTTGCGAGAGTTCCCCAGCGCCAAGGTCGTGGTCCTCTCGCGCGACACCGAGGCTTGCGTGCAATCCTTCCTGAACGTCAAGGGACGCGGCACCGAATCGGTCAATCACTGGGCGCCGCCGGGCAATGGCATTTGGCCGGCGAACTTGTGGGATCCCGTTTATCCCCAGTATCCGCTTCCCGCCGGCGCCGAGTCCGATCCCGAGCCGGCTAAAGCTGCGCTCGTCCGTCGTTACGTCGATGAATATCAGCAGACCATTAGCCAGTTGGCCGCGGCGCATCCGCAACGGATCCTGTTGCTCCGCACCGAGGATCTCAGCGACTCGGCCACTTCCGCCCGCTTGAGTGCCCACGTGGGCATTCAGATCACCATCCCGGAAGTCGGGCTGAATGCCGGCACGGTTTCCGACGGTGAAAGCGAGCACTTCCGGCTCTAACGGTTCGAATGCTCGACAATCTCGATGACGAGCGTTTCCAGTGTGCGTGGCATGAAGAGCGTGGAACAGCAGCGCGGACCCATCTTCATTGGTGGCGCGGGCCGATCGGGCACGACGCTGATGCGGATGATGCTCGACGCCCACCCCAACATCTGTTGCGGTCCGGAATTGAAGGTGCTGCCGCCGATCGCCCAGGCTTTTGCTTGCCTGTCCACGAACGGTTCGCTGATGGAGAGCTACGATTGTGACGTGCCCGATTTGCAATATCGATTTCGCGAGCTGATCGAGGGCCTGGTCGCCAATTTCCGAGAACGGTCCGGCAAGCCCCGCTGGGCCGAAAAAACTCCGCACAACGCGATCGTCATGGCGCCGCTGGCCTATGTCTTCCCCGAGGCCCGTTTTCTCCACGTCATTCGCGATGGCCGCGACGTCGCCTGCTCGCTCGTGAATTCGAATTGGATTGCCGCGAGCAGCGGTCAACCGGTGGAGTTCACGCGGAACATCGCCTCGGCCGCCCGCTATTGGCGCGACGTGGTGCGAACCGCGCGCGAGCACGCCGCGCATCCGGTGTTGGAGGGTCGCGTGCTCGAAGTGCGCTATGAGACCTTGGTGGCCGAGACCGACCGCACTCTGCGCGAGGTCTTTCGATTCCTGGACGAGCCCTGGCATGACGCGGTGTTGCACCATTACCGCAAGAGTCGGCAGCACGAGGCCGAGGAAACGACCACGCGCGCGGCCAGCAAACCCGTGTACGACTCGGCCGTCGGTCGCTGGCGATCGGAAATGACAAGCGAGGACAAGGCCGCGTTCAAAGCCGAGGCCGACCCCTTGCTGCGCGAACTGGGCTATGCCACCACCGAGTGGTAACGGGGCCGCCGCCGAATGGTAACAGCGCGCCGATCTAACAGAACAGACCGAGGCGTTGGCGGCTAGTTAAAGACGACCAGTTGCCAAGGTCCACCGGGTTCGCGACGTTCCCATTCCCTGCGGGCTTCGTTCAAGCCGTAGGCACAGAGTTCGAATTCCTGGCTGAGTCGTTCGAGCACCTCGGACGGCCCGTCGTCTTTCTCGCTGGGAATGGTGCTGGCAATGTGATAGGCACGCTTGCCTTGCTGGCAGTAGTCGACAAACCGGTCGCGGGCACCGCTGTCGACGCTGCGCAGTGCCTCTGGATAGACCCCGGTCCAAAAGAGCGTGAAGTCGCCAATGTGCCGGTGAACTTCGCGGCGGGCATCACCGATTCGCACGTCGGCTTCGGCCAGCATGCTCTCGACTTCGCTGACGCGACGGCCGGTCAGGTCGCGGACGTTGTAGAGCTTGTCGAAATGAATGAACCGCGTCAGCAGATCGGTCAGATAATCGATCAGCGGCGGGTCGGCAATGCCCAAACGGGTTTCAAAAGCGTATTCGGCGACGCCCGCGAAGAAATCTCGTAGGCGAAACGCCGGATGATCAGCAGTCATGGATCTCGAACCTCCATTCCGCCCGTAATGCGTGCCTCTCCTTCTTAGTAAAATCGGCAGGGCGCCACCGGTCAAGATCAGCCGAAATGGCCAATCCATCCCACTTCACGCCAGAAATTGAAGGCGGAAAGCCACTTAATCCCCTCCGAGGGGTCGCTATACTGGTGCTGCC
The DNA here is from genome assembly GCA_003153375.1 of Planctomycetaceae bacterium. GTDB lineage: Bacteria > Planctomycetota > Planctomycetia > Pirellulales > PALSA-1355 > PALSA-1355. Next base: position 32,209 of record PLYM01000073.1, on the reverse strand, counting down.
GAAGCCCAGGAAGTTCGACCTGGACAGTCAAGAAAATAAGCCAAGGGCCGGCTGACGACGACGTTTGTTGCACGAATTCGCCACCGCCTGAACCCCGCCGGGTGTCGCCATGTTTTCGCTGGAAGACCGGCCGTACACGCTTTGCGACCGCATCTCGCGGCGCGAGCTGTTGCGCGTGGGCGGGCTGAACCTGCTCGGCCTGTCGCTGCCGGCTTTGCTGCAAGCCCAGGCGCGCGGGGCCGCGTCGTCGGGCGATCCGACCTTTGGTCGGGCCAAAAACATCATTTATCTCTGGCTGCAAGGCGGACCGCCGCAGCACGAGACGTTCGATCCCAAGCCCGATGCTCCGCTCGAGATTCGCGGACCATTCAAGCCGATCTCCACCAATGTGCCGGGCATCCAGTTTTGCGAGCTGTTGCCGCGCACCGCGGCCATTGCCGACAAACTGGCGGTCGTGCGTTCGATGTCGACCGACGACAACACGCACGACACCAGCGGCTACTGGGTGCTGACGGGCAACAAGTACGAAGCGGGCAGCGCGCGGGAAATCAAACCCAGCGATTGGCCCTATTTCGGTTCGGTCGTCAAAATGCTGAAGCCGAGCGAGCGGGTGCCGGCGTTGAGCAGCGTCTGGATTCCCGACATCATGCGGCTCAACGATAACGTCCGACCGGCCGGTCAAACCGGCGGATTCCTGGGCGCGCAGTGGGATCCAGACCGTTTCATCGGCGATCCCTCGGACGAAAACTACCAGGTGCAAGGGCTCGGCCTGCAAAGCGATATGTCGCCCCTGCGGCTCGAGCGGCGCGTCTCACTGTTCGACCAGGTCGGCCGGCATCTGGACGCCGCCGAACGCAGCGCGGCCACGCGCAACTTCGACGACATCCGCCAGGCTGCTTTCGGGCTGTTGACGTCGGGGCAGGCGCGTGATGCCTTCCGAGTTCGCCAGGAGCCCGAGCGGGTTCGCGAGCGCTATGGCAAGAATCGCTGGGGGCAGTGCGTGCTGCTGGCACGGCGGCTGATCGAAGCCGGGGTGCGGCTGGTACACGTCGGCTGGCCACGCGATCCGGGAGACACGGCGGTCGATAATCCGCTGTGGGACACGCACTCGCAAAATGCCGACCGGCTGCAAGACGTCCTCTGCCCGATGTTCGACGTCGGCTATTCGGCCCTGATCGAAGACCTGGCCCAGCGCGGGCTGCTCGACGAAACGCTGGTTGTGGCGGTGGCCGAATTCGGACGCACGCCCAAGATCAACAAGTTTGGCGGTCGCGACCACTGGGGGCCCGTGTTCTCGTTCACGCTGGCCGGCGCCGGCATCAGCGGCGGCCAGGTCTATGGCTCGAGTGACAAGACAGGCGGCTATCCGGCCTCGAACCGCGTGCAGCCGCCGGAACTCACCGCCACGATCTTCCACCTGCTGGGCATTGGCCACGACGCCACGTTTCGCGATCGCACCGGACGCCCACTGCCGGTCAGCAAAGGCGAGCCGCTGTGGAAACTGCTGGGCACCGCGCCGGCCACGGCCGAGCGTGTCACGTCCGGCGGCGATCTCGCGTTGGTCCCGTCTTATGACGACCGCCAGATCCACGACGGTGATTTTGAGAGTGGCACGGCGCTGGTGCCTCACGGCACGGCGGAACGGGCCAAGAGCTGGCAGGCTTCGCCGATTGTTCCGGCCGAAACGCCGGGAGGGTTCGGCGTCGCGATTCGCGCCGATGCGGCCGATTCGCGGGGAGGTTTGCGGCACGCGGGCCTGGGATTCGGTCTGGACCCGGCGAGCGGCGTCCTTTCCGTTCCGTCGGGCGCTCGCGCCCTGCTTTCGCAAGAAGTGCGCAACCCGCGGGCTGGCCGGTTCACGTTCTCAGTCCACGCCAGCGGCGCGGGCGGGTCGGCCGAATGGTATCGCGAAGTGTTTCTCAAGCAGTTCGCCTGCCGGCTGCTGATTTTTGGTTTCGTCGACGGCAAGAAGGATCATCGCCAGCAGCGCGTTTTCGCTCAGCTCGATTTCCAGCCCGCGTGGTCGCCCAGCGGACAGCCCAAGTACGAGCGGTTTCAAGTTTCGGCGACGCTGCGCAGCCAGGATGGCGGCGCGATGGAAACGAGCAACGGCATCGGCGTGGCCGTCCTGGTCGAGCGCGTCGACGCTGCGCCGCTCAACCTGTCCGCAGGCGGCCCGATTTCCAGTGCCTTCATCCGCATCGACGATGTCGAGCTGGCCTTCAACCCTCGCCCGCGCGACGACAACGTGACGGTGTGAGCGGGTCGTTTGAACAAACCGGGGCGCGGCTTGCCCGCACCTACTGGCTTGCGCTTACTTGTTCGACGGGCTGAGGGCGACGCGAAAACCCAAGTAGCGATAGCGGTTGTTAGGCAAGCCCCCGCGACGCATCGCCGAGTCGCAGTCGTAGGCGTTACACTCCCAGCCACCGCCCCGATAGAACTGGGTCTGGCGCAGGAACGCCACTTCCAAATCCGCGCCGCCCGTCAGACTGCTGTCTTCAGGCCGGCACCATTCCCAGACATTGCCGTGCATGTCGCACAGCCCCCACGGGTTTGCGCGGAACGAACCGACGGTGGTGGTCGCCAGCGAGAATTCCACGCCATCGGGCCCTGGCCCGCCTAAGGCCCCTTGTTTGTCGCCGGCAATCTGCGCGTCGCCCGGGCTAAGCTTGTCGCCAAACGAATACTTCGTCGTCGTGCCCGCTCGACAGGCATATTCCCATTGCGCCTCGGTGGGCAGCGTATAACTCCATCCGGCCGGCAAACGCCCCGCCTTGCGCTCCAGGTCGGTCAAGGTTTGGCAGAACGCAACGGCTTCGTCCCAGCTCACCTGGTCGATCGGAAATCGATTGGTGTCCTTGCCTGAGACCTCCTTACTTCCCTCGCCCTCGACCGAAAAATAACTTGGGTTCGTGCCCACGATCCGCTGATATTCCTTTTGGGTCACCTCGTATTTGCCCAGCCAGAAGCCTCGCCTCAAGGTCACTTCGACTTGCCCGCGCGTGCTATACGAGGCTCCCATCAAGAACTTGCCGGGCGCGCACCAGACGAACTTCATCGCCAGGCCGTTGTCACTTCGCACTGGTCCCGCTTTTTCGGCAGGCATCGAATCGTTGGCCGGTGTCGCTGCCTTGTCCGGTTCATTCGACTTCGACACCTCGATGCGAAAAGAGCAAACGGCGGCCAGCGCACAGACGAACCATCCGGATAACTTCACAGTGTGTCGCGAGCACATGGGCACGGCTCCCTTTGCGGAAGAGTTCGGGCAATGCCAACGCTGGTCATTATGCCACATTCCTTCATGAAGTTGGCCTTAAACCCTTTGCGACAACCGATTGTGAAAGAAAAGAAATAAAATAAACTCAACGCTTTTGGAGTTTGGCAAGCCGGTCTCAAGCGGTGTAAAATTAGGACGCATTGAACCGCCCGGCAGCTTTGCTGCCCGAGTAGTTACCTGCCCAAGTGCGTTCCTTGTTGACCCATGTTTTGCACAGGGGGATCGATCGATGGCTCGCATGTCCTCGATGGCGGCGTTCTTTCTGGGACTTTGCCTTTCGCAAGCGGCGATGGGCGATGAACCGGCCCCAATTCCCGCTGCAACACCTGAGCAGGTGCACCAGGCGGTCGAGCGCGCCATTCCTTATCTGCAAGCCGAGAGTGGCAACTGGCTGAACACGCGGAAGTGCGCTGCTTGCCATCATGCGGGCATGCCGTTTTGGGCACTTAGCGAGGCCGACCGACAGGGCTATCCGATCGACAAGAAATACCTGACCGATAAGATCGAGTCGCTCTTGGGCAGTAAGGAAAAATTGCTGGCCTCAAGAATCTTTCCGGATCCGACCGCCCCGCCCGACCCACGCCCGCAGGGTCGAGGGCTGAACATGGGGCTTCCGTTCCTGGCCGTGGCCGCGCGATCGATGCCTTCGCTGGAAGAGGGACAAAAGCAGAGCCTGAAATTGATCGCCGAGGAGATTGTCAGCAAACAGCAGCCCGACGGCTCGTGGGAGTTTTTTGCCACGCTCCGTCGACCGCCGATCAACGAAAACCAAACCGTCGACGCCGCCTGGATCATCATGGCGCTCGCGGGAGAAGTGGGGCCCGACGCACCGGAACCGCAGCGTGCGGCGCTGGCGAAAGGAGTTGCCTGGCTCGAGGCAGCCCCGGCCTCGGACGTCCATCAAGACAAGGCCATGAAGGTGTTGCTCGGCGCGCGAGCCGGCAAGCCTCGTGACACGATGCAATCGACGATCGACGAGTTGTTGGCGCTGCAACGTGCCGATGGTGGTTGGAGCCAGACGGTCCCCGAGCCGAGGAGCGACGCCTTTGCCACCGGCCAAACGCTGTACGTTCTCGCGCTGGTTGGGTATACGGCCGAACAACCCGAAATCAAGCGAGCCATCGACTTTCTAGTCGCCACACAGTTGCCCGACGGCAGTTGGCCGATGATTTCTCGCTCGACGCCCGATGGCTCGCCCGGGAGCTCGAAACTGCTGACGCCGATTAACTGCGCTTCGGCGTCATGGGCCACGCTGGGACTGGCAAGACTGGTGCCGAGGGGGACGTGAATTAGCCCCCGGTCAATGACCGGCGGTTAACACCGTCAACCACAACGAAACGGCTCCCATGAATCGAATCACTTTGATCGTCGCTTCTGTATTAATCCTGATCGCTCGCAGCGGCCTCGCGGTTGCGGCTGAACGGCCGACGCCTCCGGCACGCGACCCGAACTCGCCCGGTTTTGTCGTGGCCAAGGAGCTGCCCGACGGCGAAGGTCCGCTCGTGGATGCCAACGGCAACTTTGTCATCGGTCCGACCCATAAACCCGCGCCCGAGATGACCGTGCAACCGGGCGTGCCGCATGGCGCGGTCCATAACCTCACGATGCAGTCCACGGACAGCAAGCTCTATCCCGGAATTGCGCGGGAGCCGAATACTCATGGCACCGTGGATCCGGCGACGCCGGCAAAAATGATCGTGACGACCAGCCACCCGGCGCCTTATACGCGGCGCGTGGCGGTTTACGTTCCGCGGCAATACGAGCCCGGCACGTCGGCTCCATTCATCGTCGGCGCCGATGGCCCCGACAAGCTGCTGTTCACGGCGCTCGACAATCTCATCGCCCAGAAGAAGGTGCCGGCGATGGTGGCGATCTCGATCGGCAACGGCAGTGGCGACGCTCAAGGCAGCCAGCGCGGCTTGGAATACGACACGATGTCCGCGCGGTATGCCGAGTTCGTCGAAACCGAGGTTCTGCCGCTGGTCGAGCGGCAGTGCAACGTGAAACTGACCAAGGATCCGGAGGGCAGGGCGACCATGGGTTGCAGCTCGGGCGGCTCCTGCGCCCTGATCATGGCCTGGTATCGTCCCGACTTGTACCACCGCGTGCTGACGTATTCTGGCACCTATGTGAATCAGCAGTGGCCGTTCAACGACGCAACGCCGCACGGGGCCTGGGAGTTTCACGAGCATTTGATCGCCAGCAGCCCGGTCAAGCCGCTACGCATTTGGCTGGAAGTGAGCGACCGGAATCTTTTGAACCCCAACGCGATGCTCGACGGCATGCACGATTGGGTGCTGGCCAACGAGAATATGGCCAAAGCACTGGCCGCCAAGAACTACAAGTATCAATTCGTCTTCGCTCGCAACGCCGTGCACTGCGACGGCAGCGTGAAACAGCAAACGCTACCCGCGGCGCTCCAGTGGCTTTGGAAGGACTACGCCGCGGCGAAGTAGCTCGATCGTGTGCGTGGCCGATGGCCGGGACAACCGATCGGCTAGGCCAGGGCCTTGATCAGGCTCTCGACGTAATCGCCAACGTCTCTGAGAACGGCGTCGCGGGGTTTGGTCGAGGCTTGGGCCATGCGGCGGACGACGGCCGAGCCGACGATCAGGCCGTCGGCCGCGGGCGCGAGCTTCTTGACGTGTTCGGGCGTGCTGATGCCGAACCCGATGCAGATCGGCAGGGGAGTTTGCTCGCGCAGCCAACCGACGCTGTCGATCAGGCTTTGCGGCAGTTCGGTGCGCTCGCCGGTGATGCCAGTCACCGAGACGTAATACAAAAAGCCGGTCGAGCTAGCGGCGATCTTGAGCGCGCGATCGCGCGGAGTCAGCGGGGTGACTAGCTGCACGAGGCTGAAATCGGCCTTGCGGCAGATGGCCGAGAGCTCGGCGGTTTCTTCAACCGGCAAATCGGGCACGATCGCGCCGGCCACTCCGGCCCGCTGCGCGTCGGCCACGTAGCGGGCCAGGCCGTGACGGAGGATGATCGCATAGCTGACCATCGTCACGGTCGGGACGGTCAGCCGTGGCGTCACGGCGGCCAGCATTTCCAGAATCTGGGCCAGCTTGATCTTGTGGGCCAAGGCGCGGGTGTAAGAGGCCTGAATCACCGGTCCGTCAGCGATCGGGTCGCTGTAGGGAATGCCCACTTCGCACAGGCTGCTGCCCCGCGCCACCAATTCGGCCAAGACCGCCGCGGTGAACTCCAGGTCAGGATCGCCCGCGGTCACAAAGGGCATCAGCGCTTTGCGTCGCTGGGCACGCAGGGAGGCAAAGAGTTGGTCGATGACGGGCATGGAAGAGGAGGATGAAGGCGGAAGGATGAAGGATGAAAAAGGAGAAGCGAAAACGACGACTGCTAACTGGCGGTGAGGCGGGCGATTTCGGCGGCGTCTTTGTCGCCGCGGCCGGAAAGGCAGACGACGATGGTGTCGGTTTCGGGACGGCTGCGGGCCAGCTCCATGGCTTTCGCCACGGCGTGCGAGCTTTCCAACGCTGGCAGGATGCCTTCGGTGCGGGCCAAGGAGTTGAAGGCGGCCAACGCGTCGTTGTCGCGGCAGCAGGTGTAGCTCACGCGGCCGGCGTCTTTCCAATAGCTGTGCTCGGGGCCAACGCCCGGGTAGTCAAGGCCGGCCGAGACGGAATGGACGTCGCACGTCTGACCGTCCTCATCCTGCATCACATAGCTATAGCTGCCGTGCAACACGCCGGGTTGGCCATAGGAGAGCGGCGAGGCATGGTCGCCGGGCTGCGACGAGCGGCCGCCGGCTTCGACGCCGACCAGTTCGACCCCAGTATGCTCGACAAACGGATAGAACATGCCGGCCGCGTTGCTGCCGCCGCCGACGCAGGCCACGACCAGACTCGGCAGCCGGCCGAGCTGTTGCCGCGACTGCTCGATCGTTTCGCGACCGATGACGGCCTGAAAATCGCGGACGATGACCGGAAACGGATGCGGACCGACGACCGAGCCCAGAATGTAGTGAGTCGTCTCGACCGAGTTCATCCACTCGCGCATGGCTTCGTTGATGGCGTCGCGCAACGTGCGCGAACCGGTGGTCACGGGCCGCACCTCGGCTCCCAGCAGTTTCATGCTGAATACGTTGGGCGCCTGGCGGCGAATGTCCTCCTCGCCCATAAAGACTACGCAGTCGAGTCCGAATCGCGCACAGGCCGTGGCCGTGGCCACCCCGTGCTGCCCGGCGCCGGTCTCGGCAATCACACGCTTCTTGCCCATACGGATCGTGAGCAAGGCCTGCCCGAGTGTGTTGTTGATCTTGTGGGCGCCGGTGTGATTCAGATCCTCTCGCTTGAGATAGATCTGCGCGCCGCCGCACTCCTGGCTCAGCCGTCGGGCGTGGTAGAGCGGCGAAGGACGGCCGACGTAATGGTGCAGCAAGTCGTCGAGTTCCGCTTGAAAAGCCGGGTCGACGCGGGCCTTGGCATATTCGGCCGACAGCTCGTCGAGCGCGCGAATCAGCGTCTCAGGCACATAACGGCCGCCAAAGTCGCCGAAACGCCCGGCACTGTTGGGAACGCTGCTACTCGCGGGCATCGGGCGATCTCAATTTCTGGAAGTCAGGACATGCGACAAGGACATTCAGACGCCTAAACCAAGCAAGATTGTATTGTTACGACGGCCATCGTCCAGGGCAAGGGTGGCGGCGCGAGCCGCGCGCGAGCCAGCCCTTCAACAAAAGCGTGAGGCGCCGCACGAATCGCTAGCTGGGCTCAACCAGGTGCGAGGGGTGCCCCTCGCGGGTGACCAGCGGCAGCACCTGGGGCTGATAAATCTGCGTGTAGGCGTAGCCCTTGCGGTGGCCATCGATCGCTTCCTGCGACTCCCAATGCTCGTTGAGCAGGAATTTCGTCTCGTCGGCGGTCGAGTGATAGACCTCGAACCGCTTGCAGCCCGGCTCCGCGCGCGATTTGCCGGCCGCCTGCGACAACAACTGGCGGACCTTGGCCACGTCGGCCGGATCCTTTACTGTCAGCCAGACATTGAGATGCAGCATGGGGAGTCTCTCGGATCGATAGCGGGGCGTGATCGAAAGCGGGCCGTGATTGAAAGCGGGAAGAGGCCTGGGGCACCGCCCGCCGCTGCGGACTAATTTACCGCCCCGTCGCGGTGAACGCCAGCGAATGCCGGCTCCTTGCCCGCCGCCGTCGAACGGCGATACAATTCGCCGTCCTTCATTCTCGCGGAGATCACGCGCGTGCCCGAGCTTCCGGAAGTCGAAACGATGCGGCGCGGAATCTTGCCGATCGTGGGCAGCCGGATCGAGGATCTCGAAATCCCGGCCTGCGGCAAGCGGCCGATCCTGATCTCGCCCAAACCGGCCACGCTGCGGCGACGCGTCGTGGGCCGCTCGATCGTCGCCATCGATCGCGTCGGCAAGCGGGTTGTCGTGCGGCTCGATTCCTCGGACGCGATCATTTTCGAGCCGCGGATGACCGGCCTGGTGCTGCTGGCTGCCCCGCCCACGAGCGAACATCTGCGACTCCGCATCAGCCTCTCCGGGAGGAAGCACGAGGAGCTGCTGTTTTGGGACCGGCGCGGGTTAGGGCTCGTGCGGCTAGTCACGCCGGCGGAGTTCGAACAGTTCTACGGCGAGGACAAGCTCGGGCCCGATGCGCTGGCGCTCGCCGAAGGAGGATTGCAAGAACGCCTGGCCGGTAGCCGTCGGGCGATCAAGGTCGCCCTGCTCGATCAGAAGGCCGTCGCGGGAGTGGGTAACTTGTACGCCAGCGAAATCCTGCACCTGGCCGGCGTCGACCCGCGGCGGCGCTGCGATCAATTGCGAACGGCACAGTGGGATGGCATTCAGACGGCGCTTGTCGAGGTTCTGGAACTGGCCATTCGCCACGAGGGCTCGACGCTGGGCGACGGCACCTATCGCAACGCACTCAACCAGCAGGGCGGCTATCAAAACCACCACCGCGTCTATGACCGCGCCGGCGAGCTCTGCCCCGGCTGCCAGCGGGCCAAGATCGAGCGGATCGTGCAGGCTCAGCGCTCGACGTTCTTCTGCCCCAATTGTCAGGGACGCAAAGCGCGAACACAGAGGCAGCAGTAAGCAGCGTGACCGCGTTCATCGCCGGGTTCCGCGTCAGCTTCCTGTATCGCGATGCGTCTACTGTCCGGAGTCATCGGCTGAGGGTCCGTACATCGCAGGCACGGGGACGTCGTTCAGTCGCAAGTAGACGCACAGATGGCCGCGATGATGAATGCTGTGATTGAGCACCCAGGTACGGATCACCGCGATTCGGGGCATGGTCATGACCGTTTGCCCCCCGCTGAGCAACGACCAGGGCTCGGCGAAGCGGTCATCGTCGGTGGCGGCGATGGCCTGACGGCCCGCCGCCACGTTTTTGTCAAAGACGCCCAGGATTGCTTGCCGCGAGGTGGCCGGCGGCGTTCGATAGGGCTCCTTGCCGGGCGGCGCGACATCGAAGGAGTCGTGCTGCAAGGTCATCGCGACCCAGCTAGGAATATCCGCCAGGTGCATGCCGACCCAACCGATCGTGTTCGACTTAGGATGGGCCTTCCACGTCAACTTGTCGTCGGGAATGCGTTCCAGGACCTTGCGGGTATTCGCCATCTCGTGATCGTATTCGGGCAACAGAGATTTGCTGATACTCATGACATCCTCGGTCGGTAAGCGCTAGTCTGCGGCAAGGGGCGCGACAACCGGCGCCACGCTACCCGGTGTTGTGACAGGCCAGTATACTGATTTTTCATGGCCGCGTGCGCCTGTTGAAGAGGAGATTCAAATCGTCGTGCAACGATCCATCCGCGGAATTTTTGCACCTCATCGCGGCTAGCGGTCTGATTCTTTTTGCGCGTGGGGCCATCGCAGAGCCGCCGGCGTCGACCTCCGCGAAACCGGAGGCGCCAATCGTGGTCTCCGATCAAGCGCGGGCGGTACACGGCGGCGCGATGTTGATCGATGGCCACAACGACTTGCCGTGGAAGTTGCGCGAGCGGGGCACGCTGTCGTTCGAGAAGCTGGATATCGCGCAGCCGCAGCCTGAGTTGCACACCGACATTCCGCGATTGCGGCAGGGAGGCGTCAAGGCCCAGTTCTGGTCCGTCTTCGTGCCGGCCAGCACGCGACACGACGGCCGGGCGCTGGCGACCACGCTCGAGCAAATCGCCTTGGTCAAAGCCATGATGGTCCGCTATCCCGACGTGTTCGAACTGGCCGGCACGGTGGACGACGTGGAGCGGATCTCGAAGAGCGGCAAGATTGCCTCGCTGATCGGCGTGGAAGGGGGGCATTCGATCGAAAACTCGCTCGCGGTGCTCAGGCAGTTGTACGCCGAGGGCGCGCGCTACATGACCCTGACCCACTCCGACACGCTCGATTGGGCCGACTCAGCCACGGACGAAGAGCGACACGGCGGGCTCACGCCGTTTGGAGAGGAAGTCGTGCGCGAAATGAACCGCTTGGGCATGCTGGTTGATCTTTCGCACGTGTCGGTGCCGACGATGAAGCACGCGCTGCGGATCAGCCGTGCGCCGGTCATTTTCTCCCATTCTTCGGCCCGAGCGCTGGCGGATCATCCCCGCAACGTGCCCGACGACGTGCTCAAGCTGACGGCGGCCAACGGCGGTGTGGTGATGGTCAACTTCTATCCGGGTTTCATCGTGGCCAGTGCCGCCGAGCGGGGCAAACGGGCGATCGGCGTGCGCCGCGAACTGGAAAAGAAATTCGGCCGCGACAACGAGAAAATTCGGGCCGAGATGCGCCGCTGGGCGCTAGAGAACCCGATCGATGCCGGCTCGGTACACCTGGTGCTCGATCACATCGACCACATCGTTCGCGTGGCAGGCGTGGACCACGTGGGCCTGGGCTCGGACTTTGACGGCATCGAAGCCGTCCCGCGACAACTGGAAGACGTTTCGACGTATCCCAAGATTACGCAGGGCCTGTTGGACCGCGGCTACAGCGAGGCCGATATTCGCAAGATCCTGGGGGGCAACGTGCTGCGTGCGATGCGCGGCGCCGAACAAACGGCCCATCAAATGGCCGCGGAAAAACCCAAGAATTCGCCCGAGTCGAAATGACGAGGCGGCCAGACGGTCATGGGCATCGACTTTTCGCTGACGAAGTTATTCGACGATCTGCCCACGCTGCGGATCGTCGAAATCGGGTCGAGCCCGGTCGACGGCGAGCCGCCCTATCAGCAATTGGTCGATCGGGGCGCTGCCAGAGTCGTGGGCTTCGAGCCAGATGCCGAGGCCTGCCGCAAGTTGCAAGCGCAAGGTAGCGCCGTGGCCACCTATCTGCCCTATGCCATTGGCGACGGAAGCGCGGCCACGCTCCATGTTTGTCAGTCGCCGGGCATGAGCTCGCTGTATGAACCCGACATGGAAATTCTCGCGGCTTTTCAGGGGTTCGGCGAATGGGGACGCGTCGTCGACCGTCGGAGCATCACCACGCACAGGCTCGACGACCTGGCCGAAGTGGACAGCATCGATTATTTGAAACTCGACGTGCAAGGCAGCGAGTTGTCGGTGCTGCGCGGGGCGCAACGCAAGTTGACGTCGACACTGGTTGTCGAAACGGAAGCGCAGTTCGTTCCGTTCTACAAGAATCAGCCGCTGTTCGCTGATGTCGACCAGGAGTTGCGCGCCGCCGGGTTCTTGCTGCATCGGTTCGGCCCCATGGTCAGCCGGGTGTTCAAGCCGATGCTGGTCCGCGACAGCATCTACTCCGGCTTGAGCCAGACGCTGTGGTCCGACGCGGTCTATGTGCGACGATTTACGGACTTCGCAAAGCTCTCCAGCGAGGCGTTGATGAAGATCGCGCTCGTGACGCACGACTTGTATCGGTCCATCGATCTGGTGGCCCTGGCGCTCGGCCATGTCGACCAGCGCAACGGAAGTGATCGGTTGTCACGGTATCAGCGCCGGCTGACCGCGCCCTGAGTTGCCGAAGGCCGATGCGGCGACAGACATCCTCAAACGGCGGCCGAAACATCGGCTGGTACTGCAAAGCTGAGGTGCATCTCGGCGTGTCGCAAGTGAAACTGCGACCATTCGTCGTGGGTCAACCGGCCGAAAACCGGATGAGTGGCGGTCATCTGTTCGCGCTGGACGCGCGACACGGCAGCACGCAACGATTCGAGCGCGACTTGCGGTGAAGCGGGCTCCGGGAACGCGCCGCGATCGCGACTGCGCGGCAAGTTGAACCCGGGAGACATGCCCTTCGCGAGAACCCTGCGTTTGATCCGCGGACCGAGCAGGCGAATATACCAGGCCGCCTTGAAAGGAATGCCTTCCACCGAAAGATTCATGGCCGCGGCCAGATGGGTGAGCAAGTTACCGAGCGGCCAGTTGCCGAGTGTTCGCACGCCAGGCGAGGAAACGAGATGCTCAGCGTCCAAGAGCATGGCGTCAAACGAGTCGAACCTCAACTTGCGTCGGCCCGTTACCGTCTTACGATCGACCGGCATGCCATGGCTCCTTGCTACAGATCGGAACTGTTCCACAAAGCTGGACGGCGCGAACGTCGCTCGTGCCGCAGCCTACCGCGCCGCGGCGGTATCACGAAAGATGCGCAAATGTTCGATCATCGCCGGCGCGGGATCCTGACGGTCGGCCGGTGCCATGGCCACCGTCTGATCGGTGGCCATGCGCGCCAGGCGAGGGCGATAGACGAACAGACCTTGCTTGCTGCTTTCCAGGTAGGCACACAAAGCCTCGGCCGCTGATTTTGCCACGGCGAATTCGGCCATGTCGGCGGTGGGCTCCTCGACGACAACACTCGAGGGATGAAAGACTTTGGTCACCTCGGCGGTGGGTATCGCGTTCATGACGTTCAAGAAGCCAGTCAGATAGTAATCGCAAAAGCTGTGGAACAAAGGGGGCGAAAACGCGACGTTCGTGCCCGAGAAAATGTAGGGCGTCGCAAAATAATAGACGTGCGTGGGTCGCCAGCCATTGAGCGATTCGACCAGAGGCTGCTGCTCGGTCGACAGCACGTTGCAGGCAACGCAGCCGGCCGAGCCGCCGCACGACTTGATCTCGTCGACGATATGGTGGGCTTCCTGTTCGCCGAGATGATAGGTGACTTTTACGTCCGACCCTCCGGCGGCCAGCAGCTTGGCCACCACTTCGCCCAGCCCGCGCAAACCGCCGACGACTAAGGCCCGCTGTCCGGCAAACTCGTCCGCCTTGACCCGCGCGCGAAGTTCGGCGTAGCTCGCTTGCTCCGCGGGCGCCGGCCGCAACGAGGCTTTGACCTGGCCCGTCAGGCCCGGCGCTGCGATATCCATCACGACCGTGCCGCGTTGCTGGTTGGCTTCGGTAACCACATAGGTCAAGGTGCTTTCGCGGTCCGTCGGGGCCGCTCGCAGTCGCAGCTCGCTGAACAGCGAGTGCAGCCCCGGACATTCCATGCCGACCAGCCGCGTGGTGGCCAACAGCGTGGCGATCTCGAGCGGCGTGCAGCAGCGAGCCAATTGCGGAAACAGCCGGGCGGTCGCCTCGGTATTCAAACACAGGCCCAGCGTACCGCCGCGGCCCTCCATCTCAGCGGCCGCCAACACGCGCGGCTCGTGCTTTTCGGGAAAGCGGGCTTCCAGATACTCGGCCCGCTTGGGCTCGGCTTTGACCCACTCGAACTCGACCGTGCCCACGACCGTTTCCCCGGCAACGGTATCACCGACGAATAGTTCCATGCCCACGTGGCTTTCGTCCTGATGGGTCAGGGCCAGTCGCACGGCGTCGCCAACACGGATGGGCTGGAAGAATCGGCCTGCGAGCGAACTGATTTCAAGCGGTTCGCCGCGGTCTTCCAACCAGGCGTCCAAGGCCCACATCAGAGCATTCAGCTCGTGCACGACCGGCGCGCGATACAGCAACCGCCGCGCGGCCACGGCATCGACGTGCAACGGGTTGTAATCACCCGACAGTTCAGCGAATGCGGCCTGATCTTCCGCCGTGAAGGTGCGGCACTTCAACGCTTCGGCCTCCTTGAATAGGGGGGTGTGAGTAGCCTGTCATGAGGTCGACGGGCACCCAAATGTATCCCTTGCCAAAGAGCTTGCAAAGGACGACGGCCGAAGCCAAAAGGTCGGATCAGGCGCTGCGAAGGAAAAAGTACGCCACCCTCGAACGCATGAAGGGGGGATTCGCCAAGGCGGCGCGAGGGGTTAGCTCGCGCCGCCAGTTGGGCGAGATTTGCGTGCGATTCGCTCGTCCGAAAGGAATCTAGACTCGGCGTTTCCGGCGTGCGACTTCGACCAGCGCCACCAGGGCACCGGCGAAGAGCAAGAACGTCGACGGCTCAGGCACCGCCACCGTTTGCGGTCTCGCACTCTCGGTCATATCGGGCCCGTCACCGGTGGCCAAGCCATCACCCGAGATGGTCCAGGTGCGGTTGCCGCCGGTCGTGAGCTTGGATTGCCAAAAGGCGCCGGTTACGGTGGGCACCGGCGCGCTGCCATCGTTTTCATATTCGACAACCACCCAAAAGCCGCCATATTGTTGGCCAATATAGGGGTTGGGATTGCCGCCGATGTTGGCCGGTCTGCTGATCGTGCCGCCGGTTGGTCCCAGCCCGTAGGCGCCTGGACCCAATTGGATTGTCTGATTGTTGCTGGTGGGGTCGATCATGCCGGACAGCGGAGTCGGACATGCGGGGTTGAAGACGAACGTGGCGCCCTCGATCGGACCACTGAACGTCAGCACCAAGGCGCCCCAGCCACCGGTGCCGCTTTTGCCGAAAGCCTCGGGCACGGCCGGCACGTTGAACATCATGCCATAGAAGCCATCGTCGGCATCATTGTCGTTGTCTTGAGCAACGGAGACGCCGATCATCGACAGCATGGCCGCCAACACCAAGGCCAGCACACAGACACTTCGACAGTGGAGAACTGTCTGTCGAGTTCGATGCATTAGACCCTCCCTTCACGAGTGAAATCGCACGGGTTTGCAAACGCCAATCCGCCTACTGATCTGCCTGAATCGATCAAGCTGACTATAGGCAATCCGAATCTGCTGTCAAGAATATTTATAGATAATTTAATAAATAGCCCAACAGGGGGGCTTAGACCGTTGAAGCTGTTGCGGGAGAGGTCAGCGATTTAGCCAATCGGCAGTGCGAGCCGCTCAGAATTGACGCCGAGCTCGTTGAGATAGCGCAGCACCTCAGCCCGCTGTTTGGCCTCGAACCGACGAAAGGGCTCGGCCATGGCGTCGTCGCACACGCCCAGCAACGACAAGCCGCACTTGAGTCCCTTGATAAAGGCCGAACGGTGCTTGCCCACCGAATAAATCGTGGCGCCAAGCCGCATCACCTGGGCGTGCAACGTGGCGATGCGCGGCAGATCGGCGGCCCGCGCGGCTTCGTACAAGTCGACGTACAAGCGGGGGAACAGATTGGCTCCGCCGTTCACGCCCCCGTGTGCCCCGGACAATACCGACTCGCCCAGCAACTCTTCGGGGCCCACGAGGAGCGAAAAGTCCTCGCGCCCGGCGGTCAGCTGGCGAACGCGATGAAAATAGATCATCTGCGCCGAGCTGTCCTTGAGCCCCACAATGTTGGGAATATCCAAGGCGCGAGCGATCATTTCGGGCTCGAACGAGAGCTTGGTGTGGCTGGGCATGTTGTAGAGAAACACGGGCAGCGGCAGCATGCCGGCGATATCCTCGACGTATTCCCACAACTCCGGCTGCCCCGCCGGGAAGTAGTAGGGGGCCGAAAGCACGACCGCGGCGGCGCCGGCCTGGGCCGCTCGCTGGGCAAGATTCACCGATTCGACGAACGAAGTGTCCGTGATGCCCACCAGCACTGGCACGCGGCCAGCCACCTGGCGACAGACGCGATCGATCAAATCGTGCCGCAAGCGATAGCTGAGACTCGGGGCTTCGCCGGTGGTGCCGAGAATGAACAGCCCGTGAACGCCGCCGCCGAGCACGTGCTCGATCAGCCGCTCCAGCCCAGGTACGTCCAGCGTATCACGATCCACCAGAGGAGTAATCATCGGCGGGACAATGCCCCGCAACGGAATGGGCAAGTTGAAAGGTTTCACAGTTGGGCGTCAGCGAGAAGGTGTTGTCTAGTTTGTCGACAGACGTACAGCGTAACGCCGGAAAGGCGGCTCGAAAAGCGATGCCTTGGACCGCAGCTGCCGTCCCCTGGCCGCTGTTCGGCCCCTCGGTTACGATAATGCGGTTTGCCTCCCGCCGAGCCCCTCGAACGGCAATTGATTGATACCTGAAGCGGCTCTTCCCTATGGTTGGATGCTGTTTGGCGCGATGGCCTTCAGCGTCATGGCCGCGCTGACCCACGCGCTGGGGGCCCAGTGCGATTGGCTGATCATCGCTGCCGTCCGCACAGCCCTGGCGTTGGTCTTCGCGACCGGGCTGACCCTGGCGGCTGGCGCCAAGCTTGTTTTTTGGGGCCCGCGCGCCCTGTGGGTCCGCAGCATTGCTGGCAGTATCAGCCTGGTGTGTACTTTCTATGCGTTGACCCGGCTGCCGATCGCCGACGTGCTGACGCTGACGAATATCTTTCCGATTTGGGTCGCCTTGCTGTCCTGGCCCTTGTTGGGCGAGGTGCCCGGCAAGGGAACCTGGCTGGCCATTGCCTGCGGGGTGACCGGCGTGGTGCTGGTGGCCCAACCGCATCTGGCCCAGGACGCGGTGCTGCCAGCCACGGTGGCGTTGATTAGTTCGTTCAGCACCTCGATCTCGATGCTGGGGCTGCACCGATTGCAACAGATCGACCCGCGGGCGATCGTGGTCCACTTTTCGGCCGTGTCGCTGCTGGTCTGCCTGGCCTCGATCCTGCTCATTCCGAACACGGCCCTGGCCAGTTCGCATTTCGAGACGCCAACGCTATGGATGCTGTTGGGGGTAGGTATCTGCGCGACAACCGGCCAGGTTTTTTTGACCAAGGCCTTCGCGGCCGGGCCGCCGGCAAAGGTTTCGGTCGTGGCCCTGACGCAGGTCGGGTTCGCAATGCTGTTTGACGTGGTGTTCGAGAATCACGTTTTTAGCCTGCTCAGCCGGCTGGGCGTGGTGCTGGTGATGGCGCCGACAGCCTGGCTCTTGATCAGCCAGGGCCGACCGCAAACCGATGATCTTTGATGAGAATTTGGCGGACGACTGGCTGCCGATGGCCAGAATGTTGTACGCTGAGTGTTGATGAGTTGAGTAGGAACTGTCTTCGCACCCCTGCCGATCCTTGGCGCCGTGACTTCCCTGCAATCGCACCTGTTGATCGCCTCGTCCGAGCTGCCCGAGCCCTTCACGCGATCGGTCGTGCTGCTCGTGCGACACAATGACGATGGGGCGCTGGGCTTGATTCTGAACCGCCGCACGTCGGCCTTGCTCAAAGAAGCCTGGAACAAGCTGAGCGAGGTGCCTTGTCACCGCACGGAGCCAATCTTCCTGGGCGGCCCCTGCGAAGGTCCGTTGGTGGCACTGCACACGCATCCGGAACTCAGCGAGATCGAGGTGATGTCCGGGCTGTATTTTTCGGCCGGAAAAGACAAGCTGGAACAATTGGCCGAGCAGCAGGACGGGCCCCCGATCAAGTTCTTCGCCGGCTATTCCGGCTGGAGCCCTGGACAACTCGAAGCGGAGATCGCGCGCGGCTCGTGGTCGGTGATGCCGGCCGTGCCGGATCACGCCTTCGAGTACGAGGACGAGTTATGGAAGCGGGCGACGAGGCACGTAGCCGGGGCGGCCTTGCGTTCGACGCTGCACATCAAGCACGCCCCGTCCGACCCCTCGCACAATTAAGCGGGGCGGTGCGTCCAAGCCATGAGGCGGGCGGCGACGATTCTCCGCGATCGGCTCAAGCAGCCATCCGGTGCGGCTCGATTTCCTCGAACAGGTTCACGGTGCGCAGCATGTTGCCGTCGGCATCGTAAAACTGCACCAGGCCGCAATCGATCATCCACATGGCCAGATAATCGTCGACCCGATAGCTGCGGGCGACATAGCGACCGTCGTCGAGCATGATCCGCTCGTCCAGGTCGGTCAGGCTATCCTCATCGATATCGAGCTCCAGGAACGTGCGGAACACGATGTTGCGGATTTCGTCAGGATGGGGAGAAATGGTCATGCGCGCAACCTCCTTGTTGCCAGTCCCGCGGCATCCTTGCCGGGGGTTCACGGCGGACATCTTACCGCCGGGCGGTTTTTCGAAGAAGAGTAAGTTGGAGCTGGCGGCTGGGATTTTCGAGCTGTCTGGCAGCGGTGATGGCAATGCAAGGCCGCACGCGGTAGGCTGTAGGCCGTGGTGGGACAGGAGAGGAAACGACCGACATTCGAGGCGGTTCACGCCCTGCTGGAGGGGCGCAACCGTGGGACGCTAACGTTCATTGGGGTGCATTCATGACGACAGGGCGGACGACGGATACGTTGAGGTCGATGGTGGGGCAGGAGGTGGGCGTCAGCGAATGGATCGAAGTGACGCAGGACATGATCGAACGGTTTGCCGGCGTCACGCGCGACACGCAATGGATCCACTCGGACGTCGAACGGGCCCGCCGCGAATCGCCGTTCGGCACGACGATCGCCCACGGTTTCCTGACGCTGTCGCTGATCAGCCACCTGCACGCCAAGTCGATCAAGCTCGATGGCCAACACAAGATGGGCATTAACTACGGGCTCAATCGGGTGCGATTTCCCAACCCCGTGCGTTCGGGGTCGCGTATTCGCTCGCATAGCGCCGTGAAGGCCGTGGACGACTTTCCGGGCGGCGTCCAAGTCACATGGTTGATTACTGTCGAGTTGGAAAACGAAGAAAAGCCGGCGCTCGTCGCCGAATGGGTAACGCGGCTCTATCAGTAGCCGCATCTCGGCCGCGGTTCGGGCCCGAGAGGACCGTTTTTTGCCTGAAATCGCCGGATTCGCCGCGCCTCGGGGGGGCGGAAATTCGGGTTTTTTGGCGTTTCCAGGCTCTCTTGGGCGCCCCCAAGCGGGTGGTCTCAGCCGCCCGCAATCGTCCGAAGTGAACCTTCGGGCCTTCCCATCCGTTAAAATGAGGCTAGAGCATCCCCCAGATCCCGCATTTTTTCGCACCTCCCCGCGACGGCTCGGCAACGTGACCTAGCATGTTCATAGTGAATTGAACGTCCACCAGCGACGCGGTCGTGCGTCCGACCCAGGCTTCCAGCCTTCTGGATGCACGGCGGTCATTCAGACGATCGGCCGCGTGACTGGGGCGCATTGAACGAGCGAAGGCCCAACTGAGGAGGGGCAAACGTATGCTTGTCTTATCGAGGAAGGTAAACGAGACGATCATTATCAACGACAATATCGTGATTACGGTCGTTGATATTCGTGGAGATAAGGTCCGATTGGGGATCGAAGCTCCGAAGGAAGTTCCCGTGCATCGCCAAGAGGTCTACGACGCGATCAAACGCGCCGCCGAAGGTCCCAGCAATGCGCGTAAAGCAGACTCTTCGAATTCTTGAAAAGGGGAAATCCCATGACGACCAAGACCAAGAACCGCGCGGAAAAGGCCCTCAGCAAATCGGAAATCACCGCGGCGCTGAGCGAGAGCACGGGTCTGACCAAGGCCCAAGTGACCAGCCTGTTCGATTCGCTGGCCACGCTGGTGGGCAAGAACCTGAGCAACGGCGGCCCCGGCATCTTCACGATGCCCGGCCTGCTGAAGATCAAGGTTGTGCGCAAGCCGGCCACTCCGGCCCGCACCGGCGTCAACCCGTTCAACAAGCAGGAAACCGTCTTCAAGGCCAAGCCGGCTCGCAACGTCGTGAAGTTGCAAGCCCTCAAGAGCCTGAAGGCGATGGTCTAAGACCACCTGCCGTAAAAACAGCGACAGTCGGGAAGGAACCTGGGTAGTCCCCTAGGAAAGCTGTCCTCTTGGTCCGTCAGGACCCGGGGGACAGCTTCTTTTTTTGCTCTGGATCGCTCCCTGGGCGGTGATCCTGCGTAGAAGCAGCGGGGCGATGTCAATGGGCCGCAACTATGTCAACAGGACGGCCGGTACGGCAAGATTAGCCACGTCCGATCTTCAACCACGTTAGAATTTCCGACCACGTTAGATCGGTAGGACGTGCAGAAACTGCTGTTCGAGGGTCTGTCGCTCCTTGTAGAGTTGGACCCAGAGGGCGACATGTTCGGCAGGGAGGGCCTGATGCGGATCACGCAAGGCCCGCATCGAAGCATTGACCTCGGCCAGTTTCTTCTCGATATCCGCCCGCAGTTCCAAAGCCGAATCCATACGACGACCTGCCCCCCAGCTGTGCACCGACAAAAGAGCCCGCCCGGGCCTCGCCAGGCCGGGCAGGCTCGAAACCGCTTCCCCTATCTCTATAGGCGTAAAAAAAAGCGAAACGGGACGAAAAAACTGAAAAAAATAAATCGCTGGGGACCAGGAGGGTGCGGACAGCAGGGACGCATTTTTCTTCCCACAAGCCACGACTCCTAGGTCCAATCATCCGTGCATGTTGCGCGTTGAACGGCGACGCTTGCCAGACTTGACGGCACAGACCGTCGATCCTAGGCTAAGAGTTCATCGCTGAGATGCTGACGTGGCGGTTGCAAACGTGGCAACGAAGCGGTCAATTCTGCCCGGTAGTGTAACGGTAGCACGAATGGCTCTGAACCATTTAGTCTAGGTTCAAATCCTAGCTGGGCAGCTCGCGGAGCAAGGCAGGCCCGGCCGTTGGCCCAAGGCCCCAACGCATCGGGGTTCGACGAGTACGAATCGGGGTCGGCTGAAACCGCAGGTCGGCTGGCGCTTTTTCATGAGACCATCGAAGGCCGGCCGCCAGCGGCGGGAAATCCACTTCTCCGGGCGGGTGCAGGGCGTTGGCTTTCGCTACACAACCCGCCAGGTCGCCGCGCGGTTTGCCGTCGCGGGGTACGTCAAGAACCTGGTCGACGGTCGCGTGCAAATGGTCATCGAGGGCGAAGCGTGCATCCTCGACGCGTTTGTCGCGGCGGTCGAAGCCGAGCTGGACCGGCACATCGAAAACCGCCAGGCGGAAGTACGGCCGGCAACCGGTGAATTCAGCAGTTTCCAAGTTCGTCACTGAAACACGGGAAGACTATCAGAAATGTTGGGCGGATCACCACTTATCGTCGGCCTCATGGTCACTTGGGTCACGCCGCTGTGGGTTCTGAGCGTCGGAGCGGCGCTCGGCGTGGCGGTGTTGGCGGTGCTGTACGGCATCCTGTTTCTGATTTCACGATCCGCGGCCGACGTGGCCGTGACCACGGTCCGCGAGGGCGTTTTGGCGCCGATTGCCTACCTCGTGCTCTTACTCACGGCCTTTGTCTTGGTCGGGGTGCTGGTGGTGCCCGAGATTCCCTATCGGGCGATCATCAGCTCGGTCTCACGGATCGCTAGCGTGGGCCCGAAGGAGGTTGAGATCGAGGTGCCGCCGACGACCCATGACTTCGAACTGACGGCTTTGGAGGGACCGCAACCCGAATTGAAGCGCTTTACGATCGAAGCGGACCAACCGCTGCAGATCACGACGAATATCCCTCAAGGCTTGATCCAGACGCTGTCGCTACGGCTCTCGCCGGGCTCGCCCTTTCATTGGGACCGACAGGTCAACATCGACCCCGAGCGATCAAAAGCCAGCGGCCCGCCGGATCCGTTCTTGAAGTGGACGGCCACGAACACCGGCGACAAGCCGGCGAAACTGCGCGCGCACGTGATCACCGATATCGAGTTTCCGGAAGTGTACGTGGTGCCCGGCACGGCTTTGTTTTTGGTCGGCCTGGTGCTGGCCTATCTGGCTTTGCGACTGCTGATGCCCAAGGTGGCGGCGATCGCGCTGACCACGGCCCGCGAGTCGATGTCGCAGCCGTTGTTCTATGTGGCGCTGGCCGTGGGCGCGGTCGCGCTCGTGACCTTCATCTTCATTCCCTACAACACGTTTGGCGAAGACGTGAAGATGCTCAAGGATTCGGGCCTGACGTTGATCATGGTGTTGTCGATGATCGTGGCCGTGTGGTCGGCGAGCGTTTCGGTTTCCGAGGAAGTAGAAGGTCGCACGGCGCTAACCGTGTTGTCGAAACCGGTCCGGCGGCGGCAATTCATCCTCGGCAAGTTCCTGGGAATTCTCGGACCGGTGGTCGTGTTGTTCGTCCTGCTCGGATTCCTGTTCCTGGTCACGGTATCGGTAAAAGTTGTCTACGACTCGCGCGAGATGTCCAAGATGGAACCTTCCTGGCAGATGTGTTTCACCGAGATGATTCGCATCGTGCCTGGCTTGGCGCTGGCCTTCATGGAGACCGTCGTGTTGTCGTCAATCAGCGTGGCCATGTCGACGCGACTGCCGATGCTGGCGAATCTGCTGGTGTGCGCTTCGATCTATGTGCTGGGGCATCTGGTGCCGATGCTGGTCAACTCGTCGGTCGGCAAGTTCGAGATCGTGCGATTCGTCGGCCAGTTCATCGCCACAGTGCTGCCCGTGCTCGACGTTTTCAATATTCAAGCCGCCGTGGCCGCCGGAGCCGTCGTGCCCTGGGACTATCTGGGCATGGCCCTCGTCTACTGCTTGCTCTACACGACGGTCGCCATGCTGCTGGGACTGTTGATGTTCGAAGATCGGGATCTGGCGTAGGGCCCGGCTTGCTATCAACGCTTCACGCTCGCCCTGGCGGGGCGAATTTGTTACAACGTGCGGCGTTGGAATCGATGGCGCTGGCTACTGTGCTATTCAAGGAGGAGGATCATGGAAGGACTCAGAAAATGGGCGTTGGCCGCCGTGGTTGTCGTGGCGATCGGCGCCTGCGCAACGATCGAGTTGTTATCGTCGCGACCGGCCGTCGCACAAGAAAAGGTGGTCGGCGATCACTGGCGAAATTTTGACGGCCATTGGAGTTACTGGCACGACGGAGACAAGCGTTGGTACTACACCGACGGAGTTCACTGGTACTATCACAACGGGGCCGGCTGGGTGATCTACCAGTTCGACAAGCTCTTCGGCCTGACCGGTTTTCACCGGGGCGACTACCATATTCCCGCCGATCACGCGAAAATCGTGGTGCCGCGGCACGAGGTGTTTAAGCACCGCTGAATTCGGGTCGATAGACCGGAAAGTCATCGCACGCCGTGAGGGCGAGACCATCGCGGCGTTTTTTTGCGCACAGCGAGGTGAACAACGGCGCAGCCGACGCGGCGTCAGCCCGCTTCGCGTCGCACCGGGCGGGATTCGGTCCAATGGGGACCGCGGAGGATCGGGGCCGGGGCGATCGGCCTCGAACGGCCGACCTGCGCGGCGTGGGCCGCGATAGCGTCGAGAACCTGCGCCGCTACGGCCACGGCCTGCCGCCCATGTTCGCCAGTGACGCGAGGGGTACTGCCGGAGCGAATGCCGTCGACAAAGTCGCGCAGCTCGTCGGCCAGGGCGTTGCGTGGCGTGACGGTCAGCGCTTCGACCGGCAAGACGTCGTGAAAGACGCGGTCCTTGAAGCCGGCCTTCTCGTCGGCGCTGAGCGACTGAAAATCAAACTGTCGATCGAGCACGGCTCGGCAGGGGTGTACCACCGAGGCGCTCGGCACGCCAAAATCGATCGCGGCGAAACTGTCGGCGCCCCAGATCTGCATCTGGCGCCGCGTGGGCTGAAAACTGACGCGCGAGGCGCTCAAATTGGCGACGCAGCCGTTGGCGAATTCCAGGCGAGCCTGCGCCACGTCTTCGGGTCGGCCCAACAGCGCCAGGCCCACGGCCGACACGCTGCGCAGAGGAGCATCGACCAACGACAACAACAGGTCGATGTCGTGAATCATCAGGTCGTGAACGACGCCGATGTCGGCCGAGCGGCCCGTGAATCCGCTGGCTCGCACGGCCTCGACATAGCGCGGCTTGCTGACGTGCGGACGGGCGGCCACGAAGGCCGGATTGAAGCGTTCGATATGGCCGACTTGCAGCAGCGCACCGTGGCGCGCGGCGGCCTGAACCAATTCGTCGGACTCCGCGACGCTCGAGGCCAGCGGCTTTTCGACGAGCAATGGAATGCCGCGGCGCAGAAAATCAAGCGCGACGGCGTGGTGATATTGGGTGGGGGTGGCAATGACCGCCGCGTCGACCTGGGCGATCAGGGGGCGGTGATCGGCAAAGGCCCGCGCATGGCAATCGGCGGCGAGCTTGTCGCGTGCTGCCGGCAGGGGATCGACGACGCCGATCAGCTCGGCATCGTTCATTTCGGTAATCAGCCGGGCGTGGATTCGTCCGAGGTGGCCGGCCCCGACGACCGCCAACTTGAACCTGGTCACGCGGCTCTCCTGCGTTCGCGGGCGCGTCCGTGCTTGCCTTCCTGCTGCTGCTGCACGAAGCTCAGCAACTCGGTCACCTGAGGCACGAGCTGATCGTTGCCCCGCAAAATCTCGCGGGCGTGATCCAGACCAACCTTGGCCCGATACAACAGACGGTGAGCTTCGGCCAGGCAATTGATCACGTCGGGCGGAAACTCATTACGCTTGAGCGCCACGACATTGATGCACCGCGGCCGGGCCGGATGGCCTTCGACGAGCATGAACGGCGGCACGTCGTGCAGTACGCGACTGCACCCGCTGATAAAGCAGTAGCTGCCAATCGAGGCATAGTGGTGTACGGCCACGGCGCCCGAGAGCGAAGCGTGGTCATGAACGTGGACGTGGCCGCCCAGCAGAGTGCCGTTGGCGATCACGATGTGGTTGCCCAATCGGCAGTCATGAGCGATGTGGCTGCAGGCCATCAAATAGTTGTGGCTGCCGACCGTGGTGACGCCGTCTTCCTTTTCCGTGGCGCGATTGATGGTCACGCACTCGCGGATGATGTTGTGGTCGCCGACGATCACCTGCGTGTCGCTACCGCGGTAGCTCAGATCCTGGGGATCGCCGCCGAGCACGACGCCCGGCCAGAGATGATTGTGCTCACCGAGCGTCACGTGGCCCATCAGCGTGACGTTGTTTTCCAGCCGCGTGCCGCGACCGACGCGAACGTTGGGTCCGATCACGCAGAACGGCCCGATCTCCACGTCCGCATCGAGTTCCGCACGGGGATGAATCGAGACGTTGTCGGCGACGTAAGTAGCCATAGGGTCGCTCCGCGTCCATGGATCGCTTTGCCGGGTGCTTCCGTGCCCCCGTACCGCGAATCGCTTTTTTCGTCGAGTGGTCTGTCGCTAGGCCGAGCGGTGCCGGCTTTGAATCATTTCCTCTTCATTCAACAAGGCCCGCACCAATTCGGCATTCAGCCGATGCCCGCTGCGGTGGGCAATGAAGTGTCCGACCAGGTCACAGCCGGCCATCGCCAGGTCGCCGACCAGATCGAGCGCCTTGTGACGCACGCACTCATCGCGAAATCGCAGTTCATTTTCCAACGGCCCGTCTTTGCCGAACACCAACACGTTTTGGTAAGTAGCCCGCTGGCCCAAGCCACGAGCCACGAGCCACTGGGCCTCTTCCTCAAGGACAAACGTGCGACAGGCGGCCAATTCGCGGCGGAACGACTCGGGCGTGACCAGCAATTGCAGCGTCTGCCGTCCGATGGCGTTGCCGGTGCCGTAGTCGAGCCGAAACTTCACGCTCATGCCGCCGTTGGTGCTGGGCCGAGCCTCGACCCAACTTTCATCGTCACCCAATCGCGTGATGTTCTGCACGACCAGTCGCGACCGCAGCGCCGATTGCTCCACGATACCGACGGTTTCCAACGCCGCGACGAACGGCTCGCTCGAGCCGTCGCAGCCGGGCATCTCGGATTCGTTGACCCAGACTTCGCAGTTGTCGATTTGCAAGCCGTAGAGCGCGGCCATTACGTGTTCGATCATCTCGACGCTGACGCCGCCCGAGTTGAGGGTCGTGCGGCGCGGCGTTTCGATTCGATTGGCCACCACGGCACGAATGCGGGGCTGGCCGGCCAGGTCACGCCGGACAAAGGTGATTCCCGCGTCGGGCTCGCCAGGACGAAACTCGACCGTGACGTCCCGCCCGCTCCAGAAACCGAATCCCGACACAGAAACCGACCGGCTGATCGTGCGTTGTTTTCTTAGTGCGTGCATCAAAACCGTTGTGTCACGAGGCCAAGGGCTTACCAGAACCAGGCGGCGCGCAAGCGCGGTCGCCGGGCGACGAACAAGAAGCTATTTCACCCTCGTGGGCGGGGCTGGCGCGCCCGGCCGAGCCGGCGCCGCCGGCCGATTGGCCGTTGATGCGGCGCGGCGATTCAAGTCGTCGAGAATGATCGGCGTGATGTCGATGCCGTTCTGATAGACGATCAGTTTCTGGATGTCGGCCTGGACGGCGCGGGGATTGGCCTGGTCGACCGGGGCGCCGTTGAATTGCAAGACCAGCGAGATGTTGTTGCGATCGGCATAGTTCTTGACCGCGTCGGTGATTTCCTGATAGGCGGCCAACTGCAGCTTGGCGGCCTTCTCCTTGAATTCCTTGTCCTTCAATGAGGCATTGATTTGCAGGTCGGACTTCTTGCGCGTGATCTCCTCTTCGAGATTCTTGAATTCCTTGGTGCCGGGCTTCAGCGTTTTCATCGACTCCATCTGGCGAACGATGGCGTCTTCTTCTTTCTTCAGCGTCGCGCCGGTGCCTTCCATCTCGCGCTTCCAACGCTCAAATTCCTGCTGGAAGCGGGAATATTTCTCGAAGATGTAATTGATGTCGATCACGGCCACGCCGTGATGATTGATCGAGGCGGAACCGCCGGGGGCCGGGGCCGGAGCTTGCGGTTGTCCCTGAGCGTGTAGCGAGGTGCCGACGCAGGCAGCGAGCAAAACGGCCAGGCCTGCGGCCGCAAATTGGTGGATTCTCACGTTCGAGCGCTCCTTGCTGAATAACGGCTGGTCTTCCATGACCTCCGCTGTCCATCCGCAGGACAACCGAATCGACTCCCGAGACAGCTCCGGGGGCGATTTTGAGGCGGTATTCTGCCGAGAACCCCAGAATTCGTAAAGGCCAAAAAAAAACGCTCTTTGGCCGGGGGGATTCCGATCGCAAAGCCCGCCGGAGTGGCCTCTTACGAGAGATCGGCTGTTATCGTGGCGGATCGAGCGTCACCTCGAGTTTCACCGACTCGGCCCCACGCTTGACGACAATCGGCACTTTGTCGCCGGCTTTGAACTTGCGCAGCGCGCTGTCGAAGTCTTCGAGATTTCCAATCTTGCTGTCGCCGAATTGGATGATCGCGTCGCCCGCTTTCAGCCCCCCGCGCTCGGCGGGACTTCCCTTGCTGACTCCCGACAGGGCATAGCCCGGCGCGTCCTGCGCAAAGTCCGGAATACTGCCGAAATAGGGCCGATCGCCACCGCTGTCCAACTCGGGCGCGGCGCCCTTGGCCTCCAGAAAATGCGGACGCTCGCCGGCATCGGCCAGCACCGTGGCGATTTCTGCCACCATCTGACCGACGCGGCGCATGCCGACGATGTTCAGCTTTTCGAAATCATCGCTGGGACGGTGATAGTCCTTGTGCGTTCCGGTGAAGAAAAACAGCACGGGCACCTTGGCCCCATAGAACGACGAGTGATCGCTGGGCCCAAAGCCGCTGGGTTTCTTCGTGACCTGAAACGCATCCTGCTTGGCAAACTGATCGACCAGCGCGTCAAACTCGGTGGCCGTGCCGGTGCCGTGTACGATCAGCTTGTCGTCTTGCAGCCGGCCCACCATGTCGAGGTTCAGCATGGCCACGGTCTTGTCGAGCGGAAACAACGGATTGCGCACATAGCGAGCGCTGCCGATCAACCCGCGTTCTTCGCCGGTGAAGGCGATGAACACGATGCGCCGCGGCAGTTTCTTGCCGGCGGCCAATTGCCGGGCGACTTCCATCAACACGGTCGAGCCCGAGCCGTTGTCGTCGGCGCCGTTGTGAATCTCGTGTACGCCGGGCGCGGCCGAGCCGTTGCCGCCGAAGCCGAGATGATCGTAATGGGCCCCGATCACGATGGTCTCATCGGCCAACGGCCCCTCTCCAGGGAGCACGCCGACGACGTTCTTCACTTCGACTTCCTGGCGTTTGACGCTGGTTTCGCCGATGGCTCGCCAGCCTTCGAGCACCTGGCTGTGCGGCGTGGGGCCCTTGTCGATTTCGGCCTCCAACTGGCTGAGCGGCACATTGAGCGCGGCGCGAACGATTTGATCGATCAGCTCGCGCTGGCAAAACAGGACCGGAAAGTCGCGGCCCTCGGAGTCGGTGCCGGCGCCGTCGAAGCCCAGGATTGGGTCCTGGGCGGCCTTGCCCTGTTCTGTGAACTTTCTCAGGTCGTCGGCCAGCTTCTGGATCTGCTGTTCGTGACTGGTCCACTGCTCCGCGGTGGGCTTTTCGATGGCCTTGAACTTCGCGTTCTCCTCGGCGATCTGGTCGACGGCCGCCTGCCACCGCGTGCGCAAGTTCGTCAGCGTCTTTTGAATGTCGAACTCGTCGTTGCAGAAGATGACGCCCGCGGCGCCGTGTTCATAGGCGTTCGAGATCTTGCGGTTGAATGGCGCGTGCCGCGAGGTTTTGGTGCCCTCGAAGACGCTGTGGGGATTGTTCTGCTGCGGCTCGTGCCGCAGGATGATCACGGCCTTGCCCTTGACGTCGATGCCGGCGTAGTCGTCATAGTTTTCATCCTTGCCCGTAATGCCGTAGCCCACGAACACCAGCGGCAAGTCGAACTTTCCCGAGCCGCTGCTGGCCAGGGGATTGAATCCCTCGCCGAGCTTGGCGACCAGCCGCCGCGGATCGTGCCCGGCCAGCGGGGCCGGGCCGACAAACGTCAATTCGTTCGTGGCGCCCAAACTCGAGCCGGTGGTCATGTGAAATTTTTGAAACGGCGACCCGTCGTAGGAATCGACCTTCAGACCGGCCTCGGCAAATTGCTTGGCGATATAATCGGCCGCCAGGTCGAGCCCTTGGGTGCCCACACCTCGGCCTTCCAATTCATCGCTCGACAGGTATTTGGCCGACTGGCTCAGTCGCGCCTCGATCGCCGCGGCGTCCACGGCCCCAGCGGGAGTCGCCGGCAACAGCAGCGCGGAGATCACCAGAGCGACAAGAGTGCGAAGTGCGAGCCGGCTGCGAAGAAGGTGAAACTTCATGGAGATTTGCTTTGACTTGGGATGACTAGGGCGTGCGAACGAACCAAAAATCGGGCGGGATGCAGCATTCTACCGGCTGGCGCGAGCGCGAGAAAGCATGAGTTGATAGCGGTAATTTGCGAACCGCGGAGACGGCTCGCGATGCGGCGCGGGAAGTCGCGATCCCGGATGTCGCTGGCGCGGAAAGTTTGCCGGATTAGGAAAGCGGCAGCGACTGTGTTGTTCACGACGTCCGATCCGCGATCGAAAGTCGATTCGACGGGCCAGTTTAGTGCCAAAACCCTATCATTGCCTGGCGCCAGGCCGTAAAATCGAGGGGTTGCCTGAATCGGTTCGCGCGTCGCTGAATGGGGACGCGTGGACGGATGGCGCTGGGGCCCGAGGATGGCCAACGTGCAGCATTCATGGGAGTCGGGCAGTGCCCTCGCTTTTCGTGTATCAAGGTCCGGATCAAGGGACGCTCTTCGATTTGGAAGAGGGGACCTCGGGCGTCGGACGTGATGCGGCGAACCAGATTCAACTGCACGACACGGAAGTCTCTCGCCGCCACGCCGAAATCCGCTACGACGGCACGGCCACCATCGTGGCCGACCTGGCCAGCTCGAACGGCACGTTCGTCAACGGGCACCGCATCAACCAAGAGCACGAGTTAACCAGCGGCGACCAGTTGTTCATCGGTGGCACCAAGATGCTGTTCACCGATCCGGCCGAAGAGCTGCCCGAGGATCTCTCGGACAAGATCGACATCGTCAATCGCGGACAGGCCGAAAACTCGCGCATCGTCCGCTCGATGAGCCAGGAAGCCGGCAGCGAGATCCTGAATTTCGATCCCGACAGTGCCGCCAGCCCCTGGCTGGCCCGGGCCCGCAGCAACCTGCAAATCATGTATCGCACGGCCCTGGCCGTCAGCCACACGCTCGACATCGACCAATTGCTGAACCGCATCATGCAGTTGATCTTCGAGTGGGTCGAGGCCGACCGCGGCTGCATCATGCTGCTCGATCAGCAATCCAAGGCCCTCACGCCCAAGGTGCGGCGCAACCGGCAGGGCTTTACCTCGAGCGAAAAGCTGGCCATCAGCAAGACGATCCTCGACTATGTGTTGCAGCACAACGAGGGCGTGCTGACCAGTGATGCCCGGCAGGACGAGCGTTGGGATAGCGCGGTCAGCATCGTGCAGATGGGCATTCGCGAGGCGATTTGCGTACCGATGCAGGGGCGGTATGACGTGGTGGGCGTGATCTATATCGACACCTCGACCAGCCCGCAGCGCGTGATTCAACAGCGCGGCCATCAGAACAAATTCACCGACGAGCACCTGAAGCTGATGATCGCCATCGCCCATCAGGCGGCGTTGGCGGTCGAAGACACGCGCTACTACTCGGCGATGATGCAGGCTGAGCGCCTGGCCGCCGTGGGCCAGACGATCGCCATGCTGTCGCACCACATCAAGAACATCCTGCAAGGCATCAGCGGCGGCAGCTACCTGATCGAGGCCGGGCTGGCGCAGCACGACGAGAACATCGTGCGCAAGGGCTGGAAGATGGTCGAGGGGAACCAGGGCCGCATTTCGGCGCTGGTCTTGGACATGCTCACGTTCAGCAAGGAGCGCGAGCCCGAGCCGGTGCCCAGCGACCTGAACCAGGTGGTCGGCGACGTCATCGACCTGCTGCAAGCCCGGGCCGAGGAGCTGAAGGTCACCATCGATTGGCAACCGGCCGAGGAGATGCCGATTCTGACCTTCGATCCCGAGGGCATCCACCGTTCGGTGCTCAACATCGTGACCAACGCCGTGGACGCCTGCGACGAGCGGCCCGACGGCCGCGTGACCGTTTCGACCCACTATCTGCCCGAGGAATCGTTGGCGCGGATCCTGGTCGAGGACAACGGCATCGGCATTTCAGCCGAAGATATCGACAAGATCTTTACGATTTTCGTCTCGAACAAAGGCGGCCGCGGCACCGGCCTGGGCCTGCCCGTCAGCCAGAAGATCCTCAAAGAGCACGGCGGCGACATCCGCGTCACCAGCACCCCCGGCCAAGGCAGTTGCTTCACCCTCGAACTGCCCGCGATGCTGCCGGCCCCGAGCGTTCGTGAAACGGCGGCGGGGAATGTGGAGAAGCTGTGAAGCATTCAGAGCACAGCTCGCAATCGCTTCAAAGGCCGTCGGACAAATAGTCGTTCCGACCTTTTTCCGCCACCAAGGACGACCAAAGTGATGGCGAAGAGCTGGGGACCTTGGAAAAACTTGGCACAGATTGGCGAAGGGGGGATGGGCCACGTTTTCCAAGTTAAGCATTCAGAGACAGGTCAAACGGGCGCTCTCAAACGCCTAAAGAACTCCAATCGCCACGGGCGATTCAATCAGGAGGTGGAGGCTGTCCGTCTATTGGAGCATCCCGGAGTCGTGCGCCTGATAAATGCCAATCTTGATCACGAGCCGTTTTACGCAGTTTATGAATTCGAGCCGGGTGGAAGCTTGGCCGACATTCCGGTCGACGAGTTGCTGGCTATTCCGCTCTCTCAGCGACTCGTTTGGTGTGAGCAGCTTTGTTCAGCGTTGGCGCATGCTCACAGCAAAACCCTTGTGCATCGAGATATCAAGCCAGACAACGTCTTGATTTCCGAAGATCGGTCCTCCGCACGACTCTGCGATTTTGGCCTGGTGTACTTTGATCAAGGAGAACGCTTCACCGAGACCATGGAGCAAGTCGGCTCTCGTTTCTACTTGGCGCCAGAGTCTGAAGAGGGACGAGCAGAGGAGGTCGGCGCAGGCCTGGACATCTACAGTCTAGAAAAGGTTTTGTATTACGTTGTTCGAGGCCGAATCTACGCGAGAGAGAGGCACAGAGCTCCCGAAAACGACCTTGCTAAAATCCTAAGAACAAGTCTTCAATCGCGTGATT
>PLYM01000157.1 GCA_003153375.1 Planctomycetaceae bacterium | reverse complement strand
CAAGCAATTTCAGTGGTTCGTATAAGATGGCGGCATCATGGCCAATCGCGACAACCATTACGAAGCGGCCTTCGAAGAGTACCTGCGGCACCGCCGGGTACCCTACGTGGCCGTCGACGAGGCCAAACGCAGTCGCTGGGGCGATGGCTCGCTCAAGAGCCTGGACTTCATTGTCTCGCCGCCCGGGGCCGCCTCCTGGCTGGTTGACGTCAAAGGGCGACGATTTCCCTCGGGCGAGCAGCGGCAGTATTGGAAGAACTGGTCGACCCGCGACGATCTGGTCAGCTTGTCGCGGTGGGAGAGCTTGTTCGGTTCGCAGTTTGGCGGGCTGTTCGTGTTCGCTTATAATGTCGTCGGCGACCGGGCACCCTTGCCGGCCGAAAGCCTGTTTGAATTTCGGGGCGGCTTGTACGGGTTTGTCGGCATCCGGCTGCACGAATAAGCGATGCACGCCCGGCCCATTTCGCCCCGGTGGGATACGCTGGCGATTCCAACCGTCCATTTTTGACAACTGGCGTCGCCCGTGGAATGTTTTCTGTCGTGTCAGTAGATCCAAGACAAATGGTTTCAGGAACCGTGACGATGACCACCTCAAGATCCCGATTTCGCATGACTGCCCGCAGCGGCTTACGCGTGCTGGTGTGTTTGCTCGCGGGCTGCGCGCTGTGCCTGGCGATGCCCGATGTGGCTTGGGCCAAGACCAAGAAAAAGGTCGAGGAAGTCGTCGAGACCAAGAGCTACGTCTTTCCGTACATCCTGGTGATCTCGCTGGTGGCCGTGGGTGTCATGACGGTCTGCCGCCCCGGCGGACGGCTTGACAAGTCTGACGACAGCAAGAAAAAGAAGGACGACGAAGAGTAGCCCGGCCGGCGCGAAGAGGGCGCGCTGCTGGTTCTAAGCTTCCCTGGCGATCGCGTCACCTTGCTGGCGGTGACGCCTTACTGGCCGCGCCGTGGGTTTTTGAAGAACGCCGCGATCGCTTGCACAACCGTTTGCTGTTCGGCGGCGGTCAACTCGGGAAAGATCGGCAGCGCCAGCGTCTCCCGCGCGGCCCTTTCGCTTTCGGGCAGGCTACCCGGTTCGTAGCCGAGTGTGGCGAAGCATTCTTGCAGGTGCAACGGCACCGGGTAGTAGATTTCGGTGCCAATCTTTTGTTCTGCGAGATAGGCCCGCAATGGATCGCGGCGTCCCTCGGGCACGCGGATGACGTATTGGTTCCAGACGTGCCGACCGTTGACGGCCACGACCGGCAGCCCGAGCATGCGATCCAGTCCGCAGCCGGCGAACAACTCGGCATAGCGTCGGGCATTGGCCTGACGGCCGGCGGTCCAGCCTTCCAGATAACGCAACTTGACGTTGAGCACCGCGGCCTGCAGCGTGTCGAGTCGGCTGTTGATGCCGACCTCCTGATGATAGTAGCGCGGTTGCATGCCGTGGGCCCGCAGCAGGCGCAGCCGCTCGGCAAGCTGGGCATCGGTCGTGGTCAACAGTCCGCCGTCGCCAAAGCAGCCGAGGTTTTTGGTGGGGTAGAAGCTCAGGCAGCCGATGTCGCCGATGCTGCCGGCGCGGCGGCCTTCGAATTCGGCCCCGATGGCCTGCGCGGCGTCTTCGATCACCGGCAGGTGATGTCGCCGCGCGATCGCGCCGATCGCTCGCAGGTCGGCGCACTGGCCATACAAGTGGACGGGCACGATGGCTTTGGTGGCCGGCGTGATCAGGGCCTCGAGCGCGCGGGGATTCAGGTTGAACGAGACTGGCTCGATGTCGACGAACACCGGCTTGGCTCCCAGCCGCCAGGCGGCGCTGGCCGTGGCGAAGAACGTGTAGCTTGGCATCAGCACTTCGTCGCCGGGGCCGACGCCATAGGCCATCAAGGCCAGCAGCAACGCATCGCTGCCCGAGGCGCAGGCCACGGCGTGCGGCACCTTGCAATAGCTGGCCACGGACTGTTCAAGCTGCTCGCAATCGGGCCCCATGATGAACCGGCCCGAGTCGCAAACCTTTTGGATGGCCTGGGCGACCTCGCGCTGGATGGTGCGGTACTGTCTTTGCACGTCGAGCAGCGGCACGCCCGCCGGTGTGTCGGTCAAAGCTCGCACGGCAATCGAGGCTGGCACGTGGACCGAGGTAGCGACGCTCATGAATCACCCAATTCGAGGCTTGAGAATCATGGAAAGGGCCTGTCACGGCTGCCGCCACGACCCGGCCAAGGCGGCGAACAGTACCGCAATCTGGCCGCTGGCGTCAAGACCGCCGGCCCCCCGCTGGCTTGTCGCCCGATGTGCCTACAAAAACCTCGATTTACACAGGCGCCAGACCGGCCGTATCGTGCATCGTGGGCCCGTGTCGCCAGCCGTGGACGGTCCTCCTCGGAAACGCATGCATGAACAGCCAGCAACAGCCCACCTCGAATTTGCGGTTCATGCTGCGGGCTTTGCGACACCGCAACTACCGCTTGTTCTTCGGCGGCCAAATCGTCTCGCTGGTGGGCACCTGGCTTTCGACTTTGGCCAGTAGCTGGCTGGTGTTCCGCATGGCAGGGGCCGAGGGATTATCGCCGGAGTGGATGTTGGGATTGGTTGGTTTCGCTGGCCAGATTCCCGTCTTCCTGTTCACGCCGCTCACCGGGGTGTGGGTCGATCGCTGGAACCGCCACACGATCCTGATCATCACGCAAACGCTCTCGATGTTGCAATCGTTCGCGCTCGCGGCGCTCGTGCTCAGCGACCGTGTCACGATCGCGCAGCTGCTGGCGCTCAATGCGGTGCAGGGATTAATTACTTCCTGGGACGTGCCGGCCCGGCAGGCGTTCACTACCGAAATGATCGAAGACCGTGATGACCTCAGCAATGCCATCGCGCTCAATTCGTCGATGATGCACGGCGCCCGGCTCATCGGACCGGCCGTCGCCGGGTATCTGATTTACGCCTTCGGTGAAGGCTACTGCTTCTTGATCGACGGCTTCAGCTACCTGGCCGTGATCTTTGCGCTGGTGGCCATGCGCGTGAAGCCACGGATGATGCTCGTGGTGACACAACATCCGATCGAGGCCCTGCGCGAGGGGCTGGCATACGCTTTCGGTTTTCGGCCCATTCGCACCCTCCTCCTGATGGTTGCCGTGACGAGCCTGACGGCGATGTCGCAAGCCACGCTGATGCCGGTTTTTGCCGCCGACGTGCTGGGTGGCCACGAGCGGACGCTCGGCTGGCTGCTGGGAGCCTCGGGGCTGGGCGCATTCGCGGGCAGTCTGTACCTGGCGTCGCGGCGCAGCGTGCTGGGGCTGGGCCGGGTGATTGCCGTGGCCTGCGGCGCGTTGGGCATTGCCCTGATCCTGTTTTCCACGTCTCATTCGCTGGCCCTGTCGCTGCCGCTGCTGGTCGTGATCGGTTTTTCGATGGTGGTTGAAGTGGCTTCAGCCAATACCGTATTGCAGACGATTGTCGACGACGACAAGCGCGGCCGAGTGATGTCGCTGTTCACCATGGCCTTCCTGGGCGTGGCGCCGCTTGGCAGCCTGCTGGCCGGCGCCGTGGCCACTTGGATCGGCGCGCCGGCGACGCTCACGATCGCGGGCTGCGTGTGCATCGCCGCCGCGGGCGTTTTTGCTTGGCGCTTGACGCACCTGCGGCCACTGATTCGACCCATCTATCAGGCCAAGGGCATCCTGCCACAAGTTGCCACCGGCTTGCAGCACACGCAGCCGATTGCCACTGCCCCGGGCGATTGAGGGCGACGGGGGATCGGCCTGCCGTTCATTGACGCCCGATTTTGCGTGCGCTAAAATCCCTGCGACGGTTCGTGCAGTTGTCGAAATTCAGCCGAGTGGGCCCTGATGTCCCGTTTCTTGCCGCCGATTCTATTGCTGTCGCTGCTGGCGATCACGACGTTTGCCGGCTGGAAGGACGCGGGCGACGGGCATCCCCAGTTGATCAAGATCGTCTCCAGCCTGCCGCGCACCGGCAGCGCCAAGGCCCAAACCGACACGATCGTCAACGGCATCAAGATCGCGATGGGCGAGGCCGACTACAAGGCCGGGGGTTTTGGCATTGTCTATGCCGACTGGGACGACGCCACGGCCGGCGCCGGCCAGTGGACCGCCGAAGCCGAAACAGCCAACGCCAACCGCGCCGTGCGCGACCCGGACGTGATGGTGTACATCGGCACCTACAACTCAGGCGCCGCCAAAATCTCGATGCCGATTCTCAATAAGGCGGACTTGCTGATGGTCAGTCCCGCCAATACCTGGCCGGGACTCACCAAGCCCGACAAGGGCGATCCCGGCGAGCCGGCGATCTATCGTCCCACGGGCCGGGTGAATTACGTCCGTGTTGTGCCGACCGATGACTTGCAGGGCCCGCTCGGCGCCCGCTGGGCCCAGGAAATGGGCGTCAAACGCGTCTATGTGCTGGACGACAACGAGGTGTACGGCAAAGGTATCGCCACGCTGTTCATTGAAGCCTGCCAGGATTTGGGCATCGAGGTGTTGGGGCACGAGAGCATCGATTCCAAGGCCCAGGAATTCAAGCCGCTGATGGCCACGATCAAAGGCGACAAGCCAGACCTGGTCTATTTTGGGGGCACCACGCAGTCGAAAGGAGGCCAGATCGCCAAGGATATGATCGCCGCCGGGCTCGATTGCAAGTTGATGGTGCCCGACGCTTGCTATGAGGAGGCGTTCATTCAATCGGCCGGTGCCGACAACCTCAACGATCGCTGCTACGTCACCTTCGGCGGACTGCCGCCCGACAAACTGGTCGGACCGGGCAAGGCCTTCGTCGACAAATACACCGAGCGTTTTGGTGGCATGCCCGAGGTCTATGCCATTTATGGCTATGAGGCCGCCAAGGTGGCGCTCGAGGCCATCCAGCTTGCCGGCGTCAAAAACCGCAACGCGATTCGCGAGGCCTGCCTGGCGATCAAGGATTTCAATCAGGGCGCCTTAGGCACCTGGTCGTTCGACGCCAACGGTGATACGACGCTCACCACGATCAGCGGCAGCATCATCCGCGACGGAAAGTTCCAATTTGTCAAAGTTCTCGGGCATTAGGCGCGTGGCGATGGAGCGTTCATTTACTGCCCGGCTGCGCGAAGCACTTGCCGCGCCCGATTGGTCGAAGGCCGGAGGTTGTGCCCCGTGACATCGCTTTCCTTTCTGGCTGCCGCTGATGCCTCGGGTTTGTGGGAGACCCTGGGCCAGTACACGCTGATCGGGCTGACCAACGGCATGTTGTTCGCGCTGATCGCGCTGGGCTACACGATGGTCTATGGCATCATCGAGCTGATTAACTTTGCCCACGGCGACGTGTTCATGTTGGGATCGTTCCTGGCCCTGGCGATGATCAACGTGATGACGGGCCGAGATTGGGACTGGTCCGATCCGCAAATGCTGTGGCTGGGCATTGGGCTGTTGCTGCTGGTGGTCCCTCTGTTCTGTGCCGCGCTCAACGTGACGATCGATCGCGTGGTCTACAAGCCGTTGCGCCGCGCGCCCAAGCTGGCGCCATTGGTTTCGGCGATTGGCGTGTCGTTCGTGCTGATGAACGTGGGGCTGCTGTGGGGCGGCGCGGCCGACCGGCACTTTCCCGACCTGATCTCGCGGCAGAATCTGTTGGGAGACGATGCCGCCATCGGCTTTACGGCCAAGGACCTGATGGTCGTGGCGATCACGGTGCCGATCATGGCCGCGCTCACCGTATTCGTCAAAGCCACGCGGCTTGGCAAGGCCATGCGCGCCACGGCTCAGGATCCCGTGGCGGCCCAATTGATGGGCATCAACATCGACCGCGTGATTGCGCTGACCTTTGCTCTGGGCGGCGCGCTGGCCGGCGCCGCGGCGGTGGTCTACGGCCTGTACATTAACACCGTCAGCTATCAGATGGGTTTTCAGAACGGACTGTATGCGTTCACGGCCGCGGTACTGGGGGGCATCGGTAACATCCCCGGCGCCGTGCTGGGTGGCCTGGTGATCGGCCTGGCCCGGGCGTTCGGCAGTGGCTATGTCGGCGAACGTTGGACCAGTGCACTGGTGTTCGTGATCTTGATCGCGATCCTCGTCTTTCGACCCGCGGGCCTGCTTGGCGCGCGCACCCGGGAGAAAGTATGAGCAACACGACGGCGCCCAAGCGATTTCCGATGGCGTGGTTCTACCTGGCGCTGCTGGTGGCTTATCCGCTGTTGGTCTATCCGGAGAACGCGCTGTTTCGCCTGACCGAAATCTCGATCGGCATGCAGCTGACCTACATCTTCATCTACGCGATTCTGGCGCTGGGTCTGAACGTGGTCGTCGGTTATACGGGACTGCTGCACCTGGGCATCGCGGCCTTCTTCGGCATCGGGGCCTATATCACCGGCATTCTGACCGTGCCGGCCTATCCGTTTCAGGTCGGATTCATCGCGGCGCTCGTGCTCTCCACCGCCGGCGCGGCGCTGTTGGGAGTGCTGCTGGGAGCCCCGACCTTGCGGCTGCGAGGCGATTATCTGGCGATTGTCACGCTCGGATTCGGCGAAGTGACGCGTTTCACGCTCCGAAATCTGGAAGAAATCACGGCCGGCACGCGCGGTCTCAATCCCGTGCCGCCGCCGCAGTTGCCGGGCGTGCTGGCCACGCCACTTTCCTGGCTCGGCATTCAGCCCGATTGGAGCCTCGACTACCGCTTGTTCTATTATCTCGCGTTGGGACTGCTGGTGCTGGTTGTCGTGCTGCTGACGAACCTCGAGCGCTCAAGGCTGGGTCGTGCTTGGGTGGCGATTCGCGAAGATGAGCTGGCTGCCACCTGCATGGGCATCAATGCGGCGCGGGTGAAGTTGTCGGCGTTCGCGCTGGGATGCGGACTGGCGGGCATGGCCGGTTGCCTCTATGCCACGACGCTCACCAGCACCGCTGGACCCGATGCGTTCGACTTCAATCGTTCGATCATCATGCTCTGCTGCATCATCCTCGGCGGCTTGGGCAGCTTGCGCGGCACGCTGCTGGGGGTTGTGCTGTTGATCGGCTTCGACAACGTCGCGGCGCCAGTGCTCGATGGTCTGATTCAAGGCGCCAACATCAATCCCAACGGCAACCCGCTGCTGACGTTTAGCAATTGGAAGCTGCTGATCTTTGGCGTGGCGCTGATCGTGATGATGCGGTTCCGGCCCGAGGGCTTGCTCCCCTCGCGGGTCGTCGAAGAGGAACTGGTTGGCTACGCGCCGCAGCCGCGCGGCAAGCTTTTGAGGGCCCGTTGATGGCGATTCTCAAGCTCGACAAGCTGACGGTGCGATTTGGCGGGTTGACGGCCGTCGAAGGGGTGGATTGCGCCGTCGCCGAGAAGCAAATCTTCTCGATCATCGGCCCCAATGGCGCCGGCAAGACCACGGTCTTCAACGCGATCACGGGCATCTATGAACCCACCAGCGGCGCTATCACCTTCGAAGGCCGCGCGCTCGAGCGACCACTGACTTGGCGCGTCCTTGCCATGTGCGCACTGGTTGGAATGCTGACCGGGTTGACCGCGGCGGCGCTCAGTGTCGACGTCAATGCTCTGTGGCGCGCGACGATCAAACGCAATTACGCGGGCCCTGGCGAATCGTTTTCGTCGCGTGCCGCGGTGGCCGACGGGTGGAGCTATCTGCAAGGCTCGCTGGCGCTCGACCACTTGCGCGGCGACCGCTGGGCGGTACGCACGGCCGATGGTCGCCGTACGCTCGGGTATGCCGCGTCGCTCGACGAGGCCAGCCAATTGCGAGATCGCTTCAATCGCTTGATCGCCCTGGCTGTGACGCCCGACGCGGTTCGAGAGCAAGGCAGCAAATGGGTGGTTGTCGATCCCGATTCGGACGCCGAACTGGCGAGCTTTGACTCGGCCGAGGATGCCCAGGCCGTGATGGACAAATATGCCGCGATCGCGCGCGAGCCCGCGGCCCGTCGGCGGATGGCGCTGGCGACGTTGGTGCTGGGAATCGCCGTCGGCGCTGCCGGCACCTGGACCGTTTGGCATCGCGCGCGACGGACCCCCGAGGTGATTTCGCGGGCCGGCATCGCGCGCACGTTTCAGAATATCCGTTTGTTTCAAAACATGACCGTGCTGGAGAACGTGCTCACGGGCATGGATCGGCATCTGCACGGCGGCGTGATTCGCATGGCCTTGCAACTGCCCGGCATTCGACGACAAGAACAGAAAGCTCGCGACCGTGCCGCGGAACTGTTGGAGTTTGTCGGTCTGGCCGGCAAAGCGACGATGCTGGCCAAAAACTTGCCTTATGGCGATCAGCGACGGTTGGAGATCGCCCGCGCGCTGGCGACGAGTCCACGGCTCGTGCTGCTCGATGAGCCCGCCGCGGGCATGAACCCGGCCGAATCGCTTGAGCTCAACGGGCTCATCAAGCGGCTGCGCGAGCAGGGGCTGACCGTGATGTTGATCGAGCACCACATGAAAGTCGTGATGGGCATTTCCGACCATATCGCCGTACTCGAATATGGCGTCAAGATTGGCGAAGGCACGCCCGAGCAGGTCCGCGCCAATCCGCGCGTGATCGCCGCCTATCTCGGCAGCGAGGAGGTGAGCTGATGCCCCCTTTGCTGGCCGTGGAAGATTTTTATGCGGGCTACGGTCCGATTGAAGTGCTCAAGGGGATTTCGATCGAGGTGCAGCCAGGCGAGATCGTCGCGCTGATCGGTTCGAACGGTGCGGGCAAGACATCGACGTTGATGGGCATCTCGGGCTGTCTGCGTCCCTCGCGCGGCCGTGTGCTGTGGCAGGGTCGCGAGATTCAAGGATTGCCGGCGCATGAGATCGTGTGTCGCGGAATCTGCCATGCCCCGGAAGGACGCAAGATCTTTCCACGCTTGACCGTGCTCGAGAACCTGCAAATGGGGGCCTTCTCACGGCGTGACACGAAGCAAATCGAGCGGGACTTGCAGCGGTCCTTCGAATTGTTTCCGGTGCTGGCTCAGCGTCGCGGCCAGGCTGGCGGCACGCTGTCGGGCGGCGAGCAGCAGATGCTGGCCGTGGCCCGGGCCTTGATGGGCCGGCCCACGTTGCTGCTGCTCGACGAGCCGTCGCTGGGGTTGGCGCCATTAATCGTAGTCAAGATTTTTGAGGTCGTCAGACAGCTCAATCGCGAGGGCATGGCCGTGCTGCTCGTCGAGCAGGCAGCTCGTATGGCGCTCAAACTGGCGCATCGCGGCTATGTGATGGAGATCGGCCGGATTACGATGACCGATCGGGCCGAGGCCTTGCTGACCGACAAGCGGGTGCAGGACGCCTACCTGGGCGAATAGCTCACACACCTTGCGGAGAACCGGATTCCATGGCCTTTGCCACGATCGAATACTTCAGTCGCTCGCTCAAGAAGTGCTCGGCGATCAACGTGCTGTTTCCCGACAACCCGCCCCTCAAACGTCCCTGGGCGGTGTTCTATCTGTTGCACGGCATGTCCGACAATCAATCGGTGTGGATGCGACAGACGAGCATCGAACGCTATGTGCAGGGTTGGCCGCTGCTGGTCGTGATGCCCGACGGCGGCCGAAATTGCTATACGAACACGGTTGATCACGGGCCGGCCTACGAAGACGACCTGCTGAAGGGCGTGATGGGGTTGGTCGAACGCACTTTTCCGGTCAAGGCCGAGCGCTCCGGCCGAGCGATTGGCGGCCTGTCGATGGGCGGATATGGCGCGATCAAGTTGGCGCTCAAGTATCCCGATCGATTTGCCAGCGCCCACTCCCACTCGGGCGCCATGGGCATGGCGCGCGGCTCAGCGCGAGACAAACTGCTGGGCGCCGAACTGCTCAAGATCTTTGGCCCCAACGCCGAGGGCGGGCCGGACGATCCGTTTGCGCTCATCGAGAAGATCGACCATGGTCTCGTGCCGGCCATGCGCATCGATTGTGGAGTCGACGATTTTCTGCTCAAGCAGAATCGCGACTTTCATGCCAAACTCGAGTCGTTGCACATCGCGCATGAGTATGAAGAATTCCCCGGTGGCCACACCTGGAAGTATTGGGACGAGCACATCCGCGAAGCGATTGCGTTTCACACCAAAAATCTCGGGCTGAGCTTTCAGGACCACGAGTGACCCGTACCGGAAACTAGCGCTTGGTCGCGACGGACCGCGGCCGAGCATCCCCGGCGGCGACTGCTCTTGTCTGGCCGTGGCCAGGGACATAAACTTCGCAGCAGTGGTGATTTGCGCGTCGCGTTCGGCTGGACTGGAGAATGGCTAGCCGAATCTTCCGCGACGCAGCGCAGGCTTCAAGGGATTGGGCACTTTGGTGCGACACGAACAACTTTGGGCACCCTGGCGATTGGCGTACGTCAGCGGCGACGCGGCCGGCGCCGAGCCGCGCGAGGCGAAGTATCAATTTTTGCCGGGGGCCGATCCCGATTGCTTCATCTGCCGTGGGATTGCCGACCAAGATGACCGCGGCAACCTGATCGTCGAGCGCACGGCTCAGTCGGTCGCCATCGTCAATCGTTTTCCTTACAACAACGGCCATCTGCTGGTCGCGCCGCTGCGCCATCAGGGTCGACTCGACGAATTGACGGATGCCGAATTGCTGGACGCCCAGCGGTTGATCGCTAAATATGCCTCGCTGCTCGAGCGGCTGATGAATGCCGAGGGTTTCAACATCGGCCTGAACGTGGGCCGGGTCGCCGGAGCGGGCTTGCCGGGGCATCTGCACTGGCACATCGTGCCACGATGGAGCGGGGATACGAATTTCATGCCCGCGCTGGCCGGAGTGCGCGTGATCCCGCAATCGCTCGATACCCTCTGGGAGATGCTGCACGAGGCGAACGCCCCGCCGCCGCGGTCATGAAGCGAGATTCCAGCGCGAGTTGCCGAGTGAACGCTCCCGTCCAAACCATTGCCGAGCGCGAAGCGGCCATCCTGGCCCCCTACGCGATGCACGGCAGCCAGTCGGCCGGCCGCGAACATCCCGAGCCCGAGCATCCGTATCGTGGTCCCTTTCAGCGCGATCGCGATCGCATCGTACACAGTGCCGCGTATCGCCGGCTGAGTTCGAAGACGCAGGTCTTTACCGGCGCCTTGGGCGACTATCACCGCACGCGATTGACGCACACGATCGAAGTGGCATCGGTGGCCCGCACGATCGGCCGGGCGTTGTCGCTCAATGAGGATCTGGTCGAGGCGCTGGCCCTGGTACACGATCTGGGCCATCCACCGTTTGGCCACAGCGGCGAGGATCTGCTGGACGATTGTCTGGCCGCCGAAGGAGGTTTTTCGCACAACGCGCAAGCGCTGCGGATCGTGCGTGAATTGGAAACGCGCTACCACGAGTTCCCCGGCTTGAACTTGACCCGCGAGGTGCTGGAAGGGCAAAGCACGCGCATCGCACACGATGTCGAGTCGACCCGACCACTGTTGGAAGTGCAGGCCGTTGAAGCGGCCGACAGCGTGACTTACGACACGCACGATGCCGACGACGCCTTGGAGCTGGGCCTGTTGTCGCTCGACGAGTTGCTGACGGTCCCGTTGTGGGCGGCCGCCGCCGCGCGGGTGCGGCGCCGCACGGCGGACCTGGAAAAGGGAGAACTACGGCGGGCCGTGTTGCACGAATTGATCGATTGGCAAGTCGGCGATCTGCTCCAGCGGGCCGCGGCACGGCTGGCCTTAGGGGACATCGACAGCCCAGTGGCCGTCCGGCGGGCCGAATTGGTAATCGTGGCGAGCGGAGACCTGGCAGCGCAAAAAAAAGAGTTGGAAGCCTTCCTGCGTGAGCGGGTTTACCGGCACGCCGAGGTGCTCTCGCATCGACGCGAGGCCCAGGCTTGCCTGCGGACGATGTTCGAGGGCTACGTAAGCCGGCCCAATCTGTTGCCGGAGAATTCTCGCCGCCGCGCGGCAAAAACGGGGCTACGGCGGAGCGTCGGCGACTACCTGGCCGGCATGACCGACCGTTTCGCCCGGCGCGAATTTGAGCGGCTTTTCCACGGCCCAACGCCCGGGGCTGGTAACCCCCCACCACCAGACCTAGAATAGAACCCGTGCGTGTTGCACCATCCTTCTATCCCGTAGCGAGCGGCGTTCT
Organism: Planctomycetaceae bacterium; assembly: GCA_003153375.1. GTDB lineage: Bacteria > Planctomycetota > Planctomycetia > Pirellulales > PALSA-1355 > PALSA-1355. Next base: position 20,209 of record PLYM01000157.1, on the reverse strand, counting down.
GGCATGGCTTTGATCGTGCTACGGTTTGTGTTCGTAATGGTGGCCGTTGGACTGGGTTTCCAACTCATTCAGTCACCCAGCCTGGGCAACGATCCGGCCTACCTCCCCTGGTTGGTCTTTATCGGACTCTTGTTGCTGTCGGGCGCGGTGATCGGCGCCGACATGCTGGTGCGCCGCAAGCAGCTCGACACGGTGTCGGCCGTCTATATCGGCCTGTTGGTCGGCTTGTTTCTCACCTACATTCTGCGGTTGGCGTTCAGCTCGCTGCTGCCGGAAAAGTCGGACTTCACGCATTGGGCCATGCTCGTGCTGGGCATGGTGCTGTGCTATGTCTGCATCAGCTTCTTGCTGCAGACCAAGGACGATTTTCGTTTTATCATTCCCTATGTTGAGTTCGTCAAGGAAGTGAAGGGGCTGAAGCCCTATATCCTCGACACCAGCGTCGTGATCGACGGTCGGATCGCCGACGTCGTGGATACCCGAATTCTCGACAATCAGTTGATCATGCCGCGGTTCGTCATCTCCGAACTGCAGGCCGTCGCCGACAGCTCCGACAAGCTGCGCCGCAGCCGCGGTCGCCGCGGGCTCGACATCCTCAATCGACTGAGCAATGCCACGGACGTCGACTTCAAGATTTACGATCGCGAGCTGCCCGAGTTTGCCGGTCAGACGGTCGATTTGAAGCTCGTGCTGCTGGCCAAGTATCTGCAAGGCAAAGTCGTGACGAACGACTATAACCTCAACAAGGTGGCGCGGCTGCACGGCGTGGGCGTGATCAACCTCAACGATCTGGCCAATGCGCTAAAGCCCATCGTATTGCCCGGCGAAACGCTGGAAGTTCGCATCGTCAAACAAGGCGAGGAGCAAGGGCAGGGCGTCGGCTACCTGGACGACGGCACGATGATCGTGGTCGAAGGCGGTCGCGATTTCATCAATAAGAACGTCAAGATCGCCGTGACCAGCGTGCTGCAAACCAGCGCCGGCCGGATGATTTTTGGCCGCGCCGAATCCCTAGCCACCGCCAAGGTTTAGGCCCCTGCCGGCGGTTTTCGCGCTGCCGAGCGTGCGCGTGCCGAGAGCCTACATCTTGTCGACCACGTCGATGCGCAAAAGGGCCAGCCCTTGCTTTAGCGTGCGGGCCGTCAGGTCGCACAATAGCAGCCGGCTCGTGCGGCTGGCCTCGCTGGGCGCCTTGAGGACGGGGCACTGCTCGAAGAAGGTCGAATAGCGGTTGGCCACTTCGAACAGGTAGGCCGTCAGGAAGTTGGGCCGGTATTCGGCCATGGTCTGCTCGAGCGCTTCGGAGAACTGCAGCAGGCTCAAGGCCAATCCTCGCTCTGCCGGATGCCCCAGTTCGATCGCCGCAGCCTGTTCGCGCAGGGCGCCGATCTCGACGCCGCCCCGGGCAAAGATGCTGAGCACTCGGGCGTAGGCATACTGCATGTAGGTGGCCGTGTTGCCGTTCATCGCCAACATGCGGTCGTAGCTGAACGTGTAGTCGCTCGTGCGGTTGTTGGCCAGATCGGCGTACTTGAGGGCGCCGATGCCCACCACCTCGGCAATCTGCTGTCGCCGCTCGGCGGAAATCTCGGGTCCGCCCGGCTTGGCGTCGTCGCCGGTGCTGACGACCTCGTGGGCCCGTCGCACGGCTTCATCCAGCAGACCCCACAGGCCGACGGTGTCGCCCGAGCGGGTTTTGAACGGCCGCCCGTCGTCGCCCAGCACGGTGCCGAAGCTGATGTGTTGCAACTCGAGCCGAGCATATTCGGGTTTCCATCGTTTCGCCGCTGCGAACAATTGTTCGAAGTGCAGGCCTTGACGATGATCGACCACATACAGGACCGCGTCAGGCGACCACGTCTCGACCCGATACTGGATCGTAGCCAGATCGGTCGTGCCATACAAAAACGCGCCATCCTGTTTGCGAATAATCAACGGGGCCGCCTGGCCCTCGTTGAACACACACACGGCACCGTCACTGATCGTCGCGATTTTGCGTTTGAGTAGATCGTCGACGACGCCCGCGAGACGATCGTGATAAAAACTCTCGCCCAGCGTGACGTCGAACGTGACACCTAGCCGCTGGTAGATCCGCTCGATGTCGGCCAGGCAGGCGGGCAGGAATTCACTCCACAGTTTTAAGTTTTCCGCGTCGCCCTGATGCAGTTTGGCGGTCTCGGCCAATACGTCTCGGCCGATGTCGGGATGTGCTTGCGCGAGTTTCGAAAGGTGCGGATCGTGGTCGATCTCCGCGATGCTCGCTGCTAATGCCGCGCGCGATGCCTCGAGCTCTTGGAGATTGGATTCCCCCCGACGAAGCGCTTTGGCCGCGTTTTTGTCGGCGGCCTTGTCGCCGCTGGGGACGACTTGGGCTTGGGCCGCGACGGCCGCGCGCTGTTTTTCGATTTGTTCGCGCAACTTGGGGAGCGATTCTTTCGCCGCGTAGTAGCCGACCAGCCGATTCACCACGCGATAAAGTCGGCCGAGCTCCTCGACCGAGCGGGACTCGTAGGCCGGCCGATCAAGGAAGTGCTTGTAGCCATAGATGATCATGCCGAACTGGGTGCCCCAGTCGCCGATGTGATTGTCCGAGATCACCGTGTGACCCAGGAACCGCAGCGTGTGTTTCAACACGTCGCCAATGACCGTGGAGCGAATGTGGCCGACGTGCATCGGTTTGGCCACATTCGGCGATGAGTAGTCGACCACGTAGGTGCGTGGAGGGTCTGCTGTGGCGACGCCGACTCGCTCGCTGGCCAGGGCCGTGCTGACGGCGCCGGCAAGCCAGCCGGTTTTTAGCCGCAAGTTGATGAAGCCCGGGCCGGCCACCTCGGGCGGGTCGCAGAGATCGTCGATCGCCAAGCGAGCCGCCACCTCGGTCGCCACGTCGCGCGGCGGGCGGCCCAGCCGTTTGCCGAGCGACATGGCGAAGTTGGCCTGGTAATCGCCGAATTTGGGATCCTGGCTGGGGCGCACCATCGCGAGCAGCTCGGTCGGGTCGTCGACCAGGCCCTGCAAGGCCGTGCGGAAGCGGTTCTGCAATTCGGCGAGAATATTCATGCGGGCTTGGGATTCCGATAGGTCGAGCATGCCCACGCCAGCGTGGGCATGGCACCCGGCATGGGTATGACACCCAACCGACGGGGCTCAAAACGCGCACCAGCAGGCTGAGTGCGGGAGGAATAGCCGCACCGGTCAAACGATCTTCCGTTGGTCCGGCTTCCATTGGCCCGGTGGATGCGCAACCAGTTTGGCCACTTGCGCGCTGCCCGTGCAACCCCAAACGACTCGTGCAACCCCCAAACAATGCGGGCGGTTGCTCAGGCCGTGGGGCCGGTGTCGGCCGGCACGATCTTGGGCTGGCTGCTCTCGAAGGGTACGCGCTTGGCGCCGGCCCACAGCCGTTCGAGATCGTAGTAGCCGCGGGTCTCGGCGTCGAAGATGTGGATCACGATGTCGCCGAAATCGAGCAGGATCCAGCGGCTTTCGGCGTAGCCTTCGATGCCCAGTCGCCGGTCGTGGAATTCCTTTTTCAGGACCGCCTCGATCTCTTCGCTGATCGCGTGCAACTGCCGTCGGCTGCTGCCGGTGACCACGATGAAGTAGTCGAATACTGGGGTCAACTCGCGCAAGTCGAGAATCGTGATGTCTCGCCCGCGGTTGAGGTCGGCAACCCGAGCGGCGGCCAAAGCGCGCTCGAGACTGCGGTTTTCTCTCTGTTCCAGATTGATGGCGGGACTAGCGATAGCCAACGTGATCCTTTCCTGGGGTCGAAGTCGGGGTACACCTTCATTTTACACAGCCGCGCCAGCGAAGCGAAGAGCCCCGCCGCAAATGCCCCGCTGCCACGAGGGGGCCGCAAACTTCGGTTTTGCGGGCCTTGCCGGGCCGCCGAGCCCCGCTATTGTATGGGCTGGCTGGGAATCATTCGCACTCATGGGAGTTAGACCGTCATGGCCGATTGGATCGAAGCGGGCAGCAAGGCCCCGGATTTTACGCTGACCGCCGACGACGGCGCCAAGGTGAAGCTGTCCGCCCTGCGCGGTAAACCGGTCGTCGTGTATTTCTATCCCAAAGATGACACCCCTGGTTGCACGAAGGAGGCCTGCGCCTTCCGCGATCAAAAGGCCGTGCTCACCAAGCTGGGCGCGGCGGTGTTCGGCGTCAGCCCCGACGATGTCGAAAGCCACGTGAAGTTCCGCGACAAGTTCAAGCTGAACTTTCCGCTGCTGGCCGACCTCGATCACAAGGTGGCCGACAAGTATGGAGCTTGGCGCGAGAAGAATATGTACGGCAAGACGTCGATGGGCATCCAACGCTCGACGTTTCTGATCGACGCCGAGGGCAAGGTCGCCCAGGTGTGGAAGAAAGTCAACGTCGACGGCCACGACGAAGAGGTGATCGCGGCGCTCAAAGAATTAGGTTGAATCGTGCGCGATCGATCAAACGATCTTGCTCAACGAGCGCCAGGCTGGACGAGTCTGCCGATCACGCGCGCCATCAGTGGCCGCCCGGTGCGTGCCCCGCCGCGGTGTCATGGGCGAGTCGTCGTAACTCAGCCCACACGGCACCGTCCAGAGGGCGCGAGCGACCAGCCCGGGCCGAGGCCTTCTTCAACCAGCACGGCGTCCTCCGGTGGCACCTCGGGCAGTTGCTCGTTTTTCTCCCGCAGGGCAGTGACGGCCGCCTCGAGCGCGGCTTCCTTCGACGGGTGCAAGCCCCCCGCCACAACGTCGGCGAGATACTTTTCCGACTGGTTTGAAAGCTGATCAGCCATATCAGCACCTTACCACCAGTCTTGGGCAGCGGCAAGAAATACGGCTCGGAAGCCACTTGCAGGCTACGACGCCAGCAGCAGCCGGCCGGGGACTTTGAGGTAGTTGATGACCTCGTTGAGGAATCGGGCGGCGGTGCCGCCGTCGACGACACGGTGGTCGTAGGAAAGGCTCAGCGGCATCATCAGGCGGATCTCGAGCTTGTCGCCCTCGACCACGATCGGCAGCTTGCGCGACCGGCCCAACAGCAGCACGGCCACGTCCGGAGGGTTGATGATCGGCGTCGAATACGTTCCGCCAATGGCGCCCAGGTTGCTGATCGTGAACGTTCCGCCCTTGAGGTCATTGAGCGAGAAGCTAGCCTTGCGGGCTTGATCGCCGACCGTGGTCAGGGCCTGCGCAATGCGGGGAATGCTCATCTGGTCGACGTCGCGAACGACCGGCACGACCAGGCCGCGCTCGGTGTCGACGGCCACGCCGATGTTGACGTATTGCTTGAACAGGATTTGCTCGTTCTCCATGTCGACCGAGGCGTTGACCATCGGGTGGAGCTTGAGCGACTGGGCCACGGCCTTCATCACGAAGGCCATCATCGTCAGCTTGACTTCGGTGCCGACATAATCGGACATTCCACCTTTGCGAATCCGCTCCAGCTCGGTGATGTCGGCCTCGTCGAAGTTCGTGACGTGCGGAATGGTCGACGACGAGCGGGCCATGTTGACCGCGATTGCCTTGCGAATGCCCGACATTTTGGTGCGGCGCACCAATCCCCAGGCGTCTTTCTCGTCCGTTCCCTCGGGCAGCGCCGCGGCCGGCACCGAGGCCGCCGCGCGGGGCGTGCCCGCATGTTCGCGGACGGCCGCCTTGACGTCTTCCTCGGAGATGCGGCCATGGGGTCCTGAGCCCGTCACGGCGGAGAGATCGACACCCAGTTCGCGCGCCAGGCGGCGCGTCGCAGGACCAGCGGGTGGAGTCTTGCCGGCGGGGGGCTTTTCAGCCGGCACGGCCTTGGCGGTTTCGGCGGCCGGCTTTTTCGCTTTCGCGGGGGCCGGTTTGTCCTTGGGGGCGTCGGCCTTGGCGGCCGGAGCCGGGGCTTGCACTTCTTCTGTTTCGGCAGTCGTTTCGGATTCAGCCGGTTCTTCGGCTGCTGGCTTGGCGGCCGGTTTTGAAGCGGGCGCGGCGGCTGATTTCGCTTTGCCGGGCGCGGCGGCGTTGTTGCCTTCGACCGTGATCAGCGGGTCGCCAACTTTGACTTTTGATCCCTTGTGGACGTGGACTTTGGTCACGCGGCCGGGGAAGGGGCAGGGCAATTCGACCACAGCCTTGCCGGTCTCGATCTCCATCACGCCCTGATCGGCCGATATTTCATCACCCTCTTTGACCAGCACGTTGACGATATCGCCCGACTCGACGTTTTCGCCCAAGTCAGGAACCTTGAAATCAATCCCCATGAAACATCGGCTCCCTAAGTCCTGATGCGGCGCCGCCCGCGCTCGCGAAACGAAACTTTTCTTGTCAACGTGCGACCATTGCCGCGATCGCCCCTCAGTCGGCTCACCGAATCTCCATCCTCGGTCTAGTTGCGGGCCGGATTGATCTTCTCTGGATCAATGCCCAAATCGGCGATGGCCGAGGCCACGCACTTGGCTTCGAACTGGCCGCGCTTCGACAATTGATAGAGGGCGGCGATCGTGATCGCCTCGGCGTCGACCTCGAAGAACCGCCGCAAGTTGGCCCGTACCTCACTGCGGCCAAAGCCGTCGGTGCCCAGCGGGAACAAGCCACCGGGAACATATGGAGCGACCTGCTCGGCCAAGGCCCGCACATAGTCCGAGGCACTGATGAACGGACCCTTTTCGTCGGCCAACACCTGGGCGATGTAGGACGTGCGCGGCTTTTCGGTCGGGTGCAGCATGTTCCAGCGGTCGACTTCCTGGGCGTCGCGAGCCAACTCGGTATAGCTGGTCACGCTCCACACATCGCTCGATACCTGGTACTTCTCGGCCAGAATCTGCTGCGCCCGCAGCGCCTCGCGCAGGATTGCACCGCTGCCGAACAGTTGCACCCTGGGACGCTTGGCCCCGGCATCCTGCGAGGAATACTTGTAAATGCCACGGATGATCCCTTCCTCGACGCCCGTGGGCATGGCGGGGTGCAGGTAGTTTTCGTTCGTGACCGTGATGTAGTAGATCGCGTCTTCCTGATCCTCGTACATCCGCTTCATGCCATCGAAGACGATCGTGGTCGTTTCGTAGGCGAAGGCCGGATCGTAAGCCCGCACCGTGGGGAAGGCCAATGCATTGAGCAGGCTTTGTCCGTCCTGGTGCTGCAAGCCCTCGCCGGCCAGCGTGGTGCGGCCGGCCGTGGCGCCGATCATAAAGCCCTTGGTGCGGCTGTCGCAGGCGGCCCACACCAGGTCGCCGATACGTTGGAAGCCGAACATCGAGTAGTAGATGAAGAACGGAATCATGTTGATTCCGTGCGTGGCATACGCGGTGCCAGCGGCGATGAACGACGACATCGAACCGGCCTCGGTGATGCCCTCTTCCAGCAGCTGCCCGTCCTTGGCTTCGCGATAGTAGGTCAACATGCCCGAGTCAACCGGTTCATAAAGCTGGCCGGCGTGTGAATAAATTCCGCACTGGCGGAACAAGCCTTCCATGCCGAAGGTGCGCGATTCGTCGGGCACGATCGGCACGATGTTCTTGCCGACCTTTTTGTCCTTGAGCATTTTGCTCAGCAGGCCGACGAACGCCATCGTGGTTGAAACTTCGCGGTCGCCCGAGCCCGCGACGAACTCTTGATAGGCGTCGATGTGGGGCATCTCGCTCTTGACCGGCTTGGTCGAGCGTTCGGGCACGAAGCCACCCAGCGCCGCGCGGCGGCTCTTGAGATACTGAATCTCTTCGCTGTCCTCGGCCGGCCGATAGAACGGAGCCTTGCTCACTTCGACGTCGGAAATGGGGATGCCAAATCGGCTGCGGAACTCGCGCAGCTCTTTCTCGCCCAGCTTTTTCTGCTGATGCGTGACATTGCGACCCTCGCCGCCTTCGCCGGTGCCATAGCCCTTGATGGTCTTGGCCAGGATGACCGTCGGCTTGCCTTCGCAGGCGACGGCCGCCTTGTATGCGGCAAAGACCTTTTCCGGGTCGTGTCCGCCACGTCGCAGCTTCTTGAGTTCCTCGTCCGACAGGGCACGGACCATTTGCAGCAACTCCGGATACTTGCCGAAGAAGTGCTCGCGAATGTACTCGCCGGGCATGACAGTGTATTTCTGGTACTCGCCGTCGACGACCTCGGCCATCCGCTTCATCAGCAGGCCGTGCTTGTCTTTGGCCAAGAGCGGATCCCAGCTATCGCCCCAGATGACTTTGATGACATTCCAACCGGCGCCGCGGAAGATGCCTTCCAATTCTTGAATGATCTTGCCGTTGCCGCGTACCGGCCCGTCGAGCCGTTGCAGGTTGCAGTTGATCACGAAGATCAGGTTGTCCAATTCCTCGCGAGCCGCCAGCGTGATAGCGCCCAGGCTCTCGGGCTCATCGGTTTCGCCGTCGCCCAGGAAGGCCCAGACGTGCCGGCCTTCATTTTCGATGAAGCCGCGGTCTTGCAAGTATTTGTTGAAGCGGGCCTGGTAAATGGCCATGATCGGGCCCAACCCCATTGAGACGGTGGGGAACTCCCAAAAGTTCGGCATCAGCCAGGGATGCGGATAGCTCGACAGGCCGCCCCCCTCGGCCAGTTCCTGCCGGAAGTTGACCAGGTGTTGCTCGTCGATGCGGCCTTCGAGAAACGCCCGGGCATACATGCCGGGCGCGGCGTGGCCCTGGAAGTAGATCTGGTCGCCGGAGTAATTATCGCCCTTGCCCTTGAAGAAGTGGTTGAAGGCAACTTCGTACAGAGTGGCGGCCGAGGCAAAGGTCGAGATATGCCCACCGATGCCGTCGTGGGCCTTGTTGGCCCGCGTGACCATGGCCATCGCGTTCCAGCGAATAATGCTCTTGATGCGGCGCTCGATCTCGCGATTGCCGGGATAAGGCTCTTGCTTGTCGGCCGGGATGGTGTTGATGTAAGGGGTGGTGGCCGTGAACGGCAGCTCGACCCCCTCGCGGTGGGCCGCTTCGCTCAGTTCGCCCAGCAGGTAGCTGACCCGGGCCGGACCTTGGCTCTCGAGCACGCTTCGTAGCGATTCGAGCCATTCCGCGGTTTCCAGCGGATCTGGATCGGCGTGGGAAGGAATCGTGTCAACTTGCGACATATCCAAACTCCATAAGGGCAGGGGTCAGTAGCGGCCGGAGTATGGGTGGTGCGCCTTAGGCATTTCATTGCCCGCCAACCAGGTGGCTTGATTATCTCTCGGCCTGCCAATTCGGTAAAGGGCTGTAAGTCCATGCGGCATAGCCCGTTTTGCCGATTTCTCCTTTGAGTGCTATCAGGCCTTGGGGGCTGGCCGTGGGCGATAGATCTCGGTCGCGGTGCCCAAGAACATTTCAGCCGCGTTGCCCAGGGTTTCGCTGAGCGTCGGGTGGGGGTGGATCGATTCGGCCAGGTCGCGGGCCGTGGCACCCATCTCGATCGCCACGACCGCCTCGGTGAGGATATCGCCGGCGTTGATGCCCACGATGCCCACGCCCAGGATCCGCTCGCTATCGGGGTCAACGAGCAGCTTGGTGAAGCCCTCGGTGCGGCCCAAGGCCACGGCCCGGCCACTGGCGGCCCAGGGATACTTCACGACTTCCACCGCGATCTGCTCGGCCTTGGCTTGCTCTTCGGTCAGGCCGGCCCACGCGATCTCGGGATCGGTGAACACGATGGCCGGAATGGCCTGCGGATCAAAGACGGCTGGCTCGCCGAGCAGCGCTTCGACGGCCACCTTGCCTTGGTGCGAGGCCTTGTGAGCCAGCATCGGCTCGCCTGCGACGTCGCCGATCGCCGAAATGTGCGGATCGGCCGTCTGCTGGTGGGCATCGGTCACGACAAAGCCTTTGTCATCCAACTCGACTTGCGTATTTTCGAGCCCCAATCCGGCGCTGTTCGGGCGGCGGCCCACCGACACCAGCACCCGGCTGAACTTCTCGCTGCGGCGGCCGTTGGCGTCCTCGAAGCCCACTTCGATACCGTCTCCGGCGTCGGTGAGCCCGGTCACTTTCGTTTCCAGATAGATCGCCGCAAAAAGCTTGTTAAGCCGATCGTGCAGGGGTTTGACCAGGTCGCGGTCGGCCAGGGGCAATAAGGTTGGGGTCAGTTCGACCACACTGACTTTGGAGCCTAATTCGGCGTAGACGGTGCCCAATTCCAGCCCGATGTAGCCGCCGCCAATGACCAGCAGGCTCTCGGGCACGTCGGCCAGGTTCAGGGCCCCGGTCGAATCCATGACGCGGTCGGTCGGCAGCTTGAACGCGCCGGGCATCGCGGGAATCGAGCCGCTGGCCAGGATGCAATGGTCGAACGTGATCCGGTTCTCGCTATAGGTCGAGGGGTCGCCCCCTTCCAGCCGCAGCGTCGTCGAATCGAGGAACGTCGCCCGCGCGTTGATGACCGTCACTTTGCGCTTCTTGGCCAGTTGCTTGAGACCGCCAGACAAGTTCTGGATGATCTTCTCCTTGCGAGCCCGCATCGTGTCGACGTCAATCGTGGGAGTGTTGAACGTGACGCCCCACTCGTGCATCTCGCGGCTTTCGGCCACGACGCGCGCGACGTGCAGCAGGGCTTTCGAGGGGATGCAGCCCTTTAATAGGCAAGTCCCGCCCAACCGCGATTCGGCTTCGATCAGGGTAACTTGTGCGCCCATGTCGGCCGCCATGAAGGCTGCCGCGTACCCGCCCGGCCCACCGCCGAGAACTACCAGTTGCGTCTCCATAAGAGTGTCTTTCCAGCCAGCGTGAAATATCTCGATGCGGAATTATACGAACGTGAAGAAGCTTCGGTTCCGCGAGCCTGGGCGAGACCGATCATCATACCCGGGGGGCAAATTGGCTCAAAGCCGGGTTTTCCGCCAGAATTCGCCAGTCCGCCGGTCGAAGTCGCGATGTTTTGACGAGCGCAAATGCCGACTTCTCTCGCGCTAGGAGCTACGAACTCTTGGCCTGACCCGCGGCGGCGCCGGCGTGTTGCTCGTGAAACTCCAGCAGCAGGTCACGCAGTGCCACGACGCCTTCGCGGGACATCGCGTTGTAGATCGACGCCCGCAGGCCGCCGACCGAACGATGCCCCTTCAGGTCGACCATACCACGAGCCTGGGCTTGTTTGACCAAGGCGGCTTCCAGGTCTTCGCTGGGCAGCCGCCAGGTGACGTTCATCTGCGAACGACTGTCCGCACGGGCATGGCCACGATAGAAATCGGAGTTCTTGTCGATCACGTCATAGAGCAGCTTGGCCTTCTCGCGATTGACCGCAGCCATCTTTTCCAGGCCGCCAACCTCGTTCTTGAGCCAACGGGCGACGAGCATCAGCACGTAGATGGCGAAGGTCGGCGGGGTGTTGTAAAGCGAGTCGTTGTCCGCTTGCAGCTTGTAGTCGAGCATCGGCGGCAGACCCTTGGGCACGCGGTCGAGCAGGTCGTCGCGAATGATGACGACCGTCACTCCCGAAATGCCCGCATTCTTTTGGGCACAAGCGTAAATCATTCCATAACGATCGACGTCGATCGGCCGCGAGAGGAAATTGGACGAGGCATCGCACACCAGCGGGGCCGAGCCGGTCTCGGGCTCACCGGTGAATTCGACGCCCTGGATCGTCTCGTTGGCCGTCATGTGGACGTAGGCCGCGTCGCTGCTCAGCTTGATGTCCCCGGCCGCCGGCAGGTGCGAATAGTTCACCGACTTGCCATCCCAGGCGGCACGTGCGGTGCCTTCTCGCGGGGCTTCCTGAAAGGCTTTGGTGCCCCAGGTGCCAGTCAGGATGTAGTCTGCTGTGCGGCCCGTGCCGCGCAGCAGGTTCATCGGCAGCATGCTGAACTGCAGGCTCGAGCCGCCCTGCAGGAAGAGAGTCTTGTAGTTTGGTCCGATGCCCAGAAGCTCACTCAGCAGGCTTTTGGCCTCGGCCAGCACGGCCTCGAAGCCTTTGGAGCGATGGCTGATCTCGAGGATCGACATGCCCAGGCCGTTGAGCTCGGCCACGCCGCGCTGGGCCTCGGCCAGTACACTGGGGGGCAACGTGGCCGGTCCGGCCGAAAAATTGAATACGCGCTTCGCCATCAATGCACCTCAGCTCTGAAAACGTCGACCGCAGTTCAAAGAGGGACCCCGCCGGCGCGACTGGGTTCAGCCACCGGCTGCGGCGCTGTGGACCCAAGGCCCGGGCGTCCCCGTAAACCGAAGCGCAAAATATCGCATGGTCCGGTAACATCGGCAACGGGCTGCTACGGCAGAACCGCGTTTTGGGATGCCGGAACAGAGCGCGGCTGTGTAAACTGGTCAGGTCCCCCCAACCCCTAAACTCGCGACAGACCTCGACGATGAACCAGCACGAACACCAGCACAAGAACCATGGTCACGAGCACGATCAGCATCATCGTCCGCGCAAGGGACTTCACAAGGATTGGCGGACCTGGCTCGTGGTCGGCCTGATGCTGGGCGCGATGTTGATCTACATCTTCACGATGGACGAATCGATTCGTCCCGGCTCGAACACGCAGGGCCCCGGCATGCCCGCCGCGCCACCGCCGCCGGCCGGCATCTGAGGACGATTTCCCGGCCGGTCTTGACAAGTCCCGAGAAATCGTTGACCCGTATTTGCTGCGATTGTTAGGGTGACCTTCTGCTCATTTCGAGAGGAGTTCTCACCGGGGCACTTCGCATGTCGGCGTCGATTCGGCGGTTGCAAACAAAACTCCTGGGGAAGCCCTGCTGAGTCGATATGTTTTTGGCCATCGGCATGGCCGCGATTCATTTCGATTCTCCTTGGGCCGGACCGCAACCGTGCTTTGCGCAGAGAGTTCTTCCGCCCGGCGAAATTGTTCCGGCAGCCGACAAGCCGAAACCCGCTGAGAAGCCGGGCAGCACCACCGGCGACCAGGGCCTGGTGGGGCTGATCAAACAGGTCATGCCGGCCGTCGTGCGCATTGAAACCGACAACCACAAACTGGGCAGCAGCGGGATGCCAACGAGCGCAAGTTCAAGGAACGGATCATGAAGATCGTCTCGCCGGCCAAGACGGCCATCCGACGCGAGTACGATTCGCAGGTCGCGGCGACGCTCGATCGCGCGGCATCGGCCCAGCAGGCCGAACTGCAGCGCGTGGTCAATAGCTCGACTCGCGCCTGGCACAGCACCTATGTCCCGCCGGGATTGATCAAATAGTACCGTTCTCTTCCGGATGCTCAGCCACACCTCCGTCGGCAGTTCTGGGCCGCACGATCGTCTGTCCGCCCGCCGCCTTGTGATATACTCTGCCGATACTGGCGCAGGCAGCGCCAAGTGAGCGGTAGGACCGCGCTTCGAAAGGCGGCGACATGATGCGAGTCTTGGTTTCGGGTGCATCTGGGCTGGTGGGAAAGGAATTGATCCCGGCCCTGCAAGCCGCTGGGCACGACGTGCAGCGGCTGGTGCGCGACAAGGCCCGCGTGACGCGAAGCGATGTCTTCTGGGATCCGATCGCCGGGGAGATCGACCAGGGTGCGGTAGCCGCTTGCGACGCCGTGATCAACCTGGCCGGCGAGTCCATCGTCGGCCGCTGGAGCGTCCGGAAGAAGGAACGCATTCTCGACAGCCGCATCCGTGGTACCCGCACGATCGCCGAGGCCTTGGCCAAGCAGCATGGCCGGCCTCGCACCCTGATCAATGCCTCGGCCATCGGGTTTTACGGCAGCCGTGGCGACGAATTGCTCGACGAGACCAGCTCGCCGGGCCAGGGCGATTTTCTCTCGCAGGTTTGCCAGGATTGGGAGGCTGCCGCCGCGCCGGCCACCAATGCCGCGGTGCGCGTCGTGCTGGCGAGATTCGGTGTCATTCTCAGCCGCAAAGGGGGCGCGCTGGCCACGATGTTGCTCCCGTTTCGCTTGGGCTTAGGCGGAAAGATTGGCAGCGGACGGCAATTCATGAGCTGGGTAGCGGTCGATGACGTGGTCGGCGCGATCCTACACGCACTGGGCAACGAGTCGCTACGTGGGCCGGTGAACGTCGTGGCGCCCGAGCCTGTGACGAATCTGGCCTACACCAAAACCCTGGGGCGCGTGTTGGCGCGGCCGACGGTGTTTCCGATGCCGGCCTTCGCCGCGCGGCTGGCCTTTGGTCAGATGGCCGACGAACTCTTTTTGACCAGTCAACGCGTGCGGCCCGCCAAGTTGCTGTCGAGCGGCTATCGATTCCAGTATTCGACGCTGGAACCGGCCCTGCGGCACGTATTGGGCCGGTAATACCGGCCTGCTTGGTCGCATCGGGCCGGCTTGATATGATAGAGTGCTGGCCTGCGTGCCCTCCCGCCTGTGTTGCGAATCGTCCCACCCCAGTGCTCGCTTGATGCACCGATTGCTCCCCATGATCTGCTCGCTCAGCCTGACTCTCGCCGCGGCGCGCGCCGCGGGCGATGACGGTCAGCAAGCAGCCCGGCCGGACACCTTGTTCCGCGAACAAGTTGCGCCGCTCTTAACTGCGCATTGCCAGAAGTGCCACGCCGGCAGCGAGCCCAAGGGCAACCTGGCCTTGGAGCCCTATCTGAAGCGAGGCTCGCCGGTCGAAGATCGCAAGGTTTGGGAACGGATTGCTGAAAAGCTGCACACCCAGGAGATGCCCCCCGAGGATGAGCCCGCGCTGGTTGCGACCGATCGCGAGCGGATTACGAGTTGGATTGACGGCACGCTGGCCCGGCACGACTGCGGGGCCGAGCGCGATCCGGGCCGGGTGACCCTTCGCCGGCTGAATCGCAACGAATACGACAACACGATTCGCGACCTGGTGGGCATCGATTTCCATCCGGCTGACGATTTTCCCTCGGACGACGTGGGCTATGGATTCGACAACATCGGCGACGTGCTGTCGATGCAGCCGATCTTGCTCGAAAAGTATCTGGCCGCCGCGCAAATGATCGTCGAGCGGGCCTTGGGCACCGAGCAAGTGAACCTCGTGACGGGCGAAATCACCGGCGGACAAATCATCGAAGGAGGCGAGCGGCTGCTGAGCAGCGAGTGCGAAGTGCGAACCCAACTGCGACCCTTCGGCAAGGGCGATTACATCGTTCGCGTGCGGGCCTATGGCGAACAGGCCGGCGACGAGCCGGTCAGGATGGGTTTGTACATGGACAACAACCTCATCCGCACGTTCGACGTCAATGCCGTCAAGGGTGGCCCGCAGATCTACGAAGCCTGGGTGCCCCTGCAAGGCGGTGGGCACACGTATTCGATCGTATTCCTCAATGACTATTACGATCCCCAAGCCCATCCCCCCCAGGATCGCAATCTGATCATCTCGGAACTCGAGGTGATGGGCCCTTATCCGGCGACCTATAAACAGATCATTCCGCGCGAGCACACGCCCGAGGATCGACAACTCCTGGCGCGCGAAATCATCGGTGCGTTCATGACCCGTGCCTTTCGACGACCGGCGACCGCGATCGAGGTCGATCGTGTCGGCAAGATCGTCGAGTTTGCGGTGGCCGAAAACGAGAACTTTGCCACCTGCATCGGAATCGGGCTCGAGGCGATCCTGGTTTCGCCCCATTTTCTGTTCCGCGTCGAGTTGGATCCCGAGCCGAATAATCCGCAGTCGGTGCGAACGCTGAACGATTACGAGTTGGCCGCGCGACTGTCGTATTTCCTTTGGAGCAGCATGCCGGATGACGAGTTGATCGCGCACGCTCGGCTGGGCACGCTGCGGCAGGGCACGAACCTGAGCGACCAGGTACGGCGGATGCTGAAAGACTCGAAAGCCCGCGCGCTGGTTGACAATTTTGCCGGCCAATGGCTGCAACTGCGCAACCTGAAAATCGCCGCGCCCGATAAGAAGGCCTATCCGCAGTTTGACGAGCAGCTGCGCACGGCGATGCAGCAAGAGACCGAGATGTTCTTCGAGGCGATCGTCAAGGAAGACCGCTCGGTGCTGGACTTCATCGACGCCGATTTTACGTTCGTCAACGACCGCCTGGCCAAACACTACGGCCTGTCGGGCGTGAAGGGCAACAACTTTCGCAAGGTGCAGCTGGAAGGCGATCAGCGCGGTGGCGTGTTGGCGCACGGCAGCGTGCTGACGGTCACTTCGAACCCCACGCGCACTTCGCCGGTCAAACGCGGCAAGTGGGTATTGGATAACATCCTGGGCACGCCGCCCCCGCCTCCGCCGGCCGATGTACCACCGCTGGCCGAAGACTCGGGCGCCGAAGCCACGGGGTCTTTGCGCGAGCGCATGCAGGCGCATCGCGCCCGGGCCGATTGTGCCGGCTGTCATAGCCGCATGGACCCACTCGGCTTCGGCTTGGAAAACTATGACGGTATTGGCGCCTGGCGGACCGAAGACGGTAAGTTCGCGATCGATCCGTCGGGCACACTGCCGGGCGGCAAGTCGTTCGCCGGTCCGCGTGAGTTGAAGGCCATTCTGAAAGAGCGGCAGGACGACTTCGTGCGCTGTCTGGCCGAAAAGATGCTCACATATGGCCTGGGTCGGGGCATGGAGTATAGTGACAAGTGCGTGCTCGCCGAAATTACCAATGCCATGCAATCGGCCGACTACAAGTTTTCTAGTTTGATCATCGCAATCGTCCACAGCGACCCCTTCCAGAAGCGCAGGGGCAAAGGGAGTGAGCTATGACGCAGGCCTGGAGAATTTCTCGGCGCACCGTGTTGCGTGGACTGGGCACGGCCGTGGCCCTGCCCTTTTTGGACGCGATGAGCCGCCCGCTGGCCTGGGGAGCGGACCCAAAGCAGGTGGCCAACCGGATGGCCTTCGTCTATGTGCCCAATGGCAAGCACATGCCCGACTGGACGCCGGCGACGGAGGGTGCGGACTTCGAGTTGCCCTTTATTCTCGAACCTCTCAAAGCCGTCAAAAGCCAGTTGAACATCTTCAGCGGTCTGGCCCAGGACCACGGGCGCCCGAATGGCGACGGGGCCGGCGACCACGCCCGGGCTCTATCGAGCTTTCTCACCGGCCAGCAGGCTCGCAAGACCCACGGCGCCGATATCAAAGTGGGCGTTTCGGTCGATCAGGTCGCGGCCCGCAAGGTGGGTCAACGGACAAAATTCCCTTCGCTTGAGTTGGGCTGCGATCGCGGCGCGCAGGCCGGCAATTGCGACAGCGGCTATAGCTGCTCGTATTCGACGAACATTTCCTGGCGCAGCGACACCACGCCGCAGGCCAAGGAGATCGACCCCAAGTTGGCCTTCGAGCGACTGTTTTCCTGTGGCGCCACGGCCGAGCGGCTGTCACGCCGGCAGAAGTATCACAAGAGCATTCTGGATTTCGTGCTCGAGGACGCTCGCGACTTGCAATCGAAGTTGGGCACGAAAGATCGTCGCAAGATGGACGAATATCTGACGTCGGTCCGCGAGTTGGAAGTGCGCGTCAACTCGACCGGCGGTGAGTCTCACTCGCCGCTCCCCGATTACCCGGTGCCTTCGGGCATTCCGGAGGACTACGCGACCCACATCCGTTTGATGTACGACCTGCTGGCGCTGGCGTTTCAGGGCGACCTGACCCGCGTGGCCACGTTTGTTGTGGCCAACGAGGGGAGCAATCGGGCGTATCCGTTCATTGAGGTGCCCGATGGTCACCACGATCTGTCGCACCACGGCAACAATCCGGAAAAGCAGGCTAAGATTCGCAAGATCAACCACTTTCACGTCACCCAGCTCGCCTACTTCCTGGAAAAACTGCAAGGCATTTCCGAGGGCGAGCGGTCGTTGCTCGACAACTCGATGATTCTCTATGGCAGCGGCCTGGGCGACGGAAATGCTCACAATCACGACAACCTGCCGATTTTGTTGGCTGGCCGTGGCGGCGGCAGCATCGCCACGGGCCGGCACATCCGCTATGAGAAGGAAACTCCGCTGAACAACCTCTATCTGTCGATGCTCGATCGCATCGAGTCATCGGTCGAAGTTCTGGGCGACAGCACCGGCCGGGTCGACTTGTCCACCTAGTTTTCACGTTGCTCCTTCGCAGGCCCAGGCACCCATCATGCACACCGTGTCGCGCGTTTGGTGGCTGGCCATGGTCGTGCCACTCCTGTTCGCGCCCCTGTTGGTCGTGCTCGCCGGCTGCGGTTCCAACGGGACCGCTCCTGACGGAAAACGGGCGTTGAAGGTCGGGCTGATGCCCAAGCTAATTGGCATCAGCTATTTCACGGCTGCGCGCAAGGGAGCGCTCGAGGCCGCCGAAGAATTGGGGATCGATCTCGACTTCGACGGCCCCACAACCGACAGCGCCGAAGAGCAGAGCAAGATGGTCGATCGTTGGATCGCCCAGGGCTACGACGCGATTGCCGTGGCGGCGAACGATCCGGAGTTGCTGGCCCCGTCGCTCCGCCGCGCCCGCAATGCGGGGATCACAGTGCTGACTTGGGATGCCGACGCGAATCCCGAGGCGTCGCACCGCCAGAATTTCGTCAACCAGGCGCCCGTCGAGGCGATCGGCAATGTGCTGGTCGACCTGATGGGCGCGGCCGTGCCGGGCCCGGGCAAGGTCGTGATCGTGACCGGTTCGGCCACGGCGCCCAACCAAAATGCCTGGATGCAGGCCATGCGGGCTCGCATGAGCGAGAAGTTTCGGCAGTTCGAACTGCTCGAAACCCTGGTTACCGACGAAGACCAGGCCAAAGCCTATCGACTCACTCGTGACGTGATTAATGCGCACCGCGATTTGAAGGGTATCTGGGCCATTACCTCGGTTTCGCTGCCTGGAGCGGCCAAGGCGGTGCGGGATTCTGGCAAGGCCGATCAGATATTTGTCACCGGCCTGAGCCTGCCCAACACAATGCGCGAGTATGTGGCCGACGGCACCGTGCGGCAGTTTGTGCTTTGGAACCCGGTCGACGTGGGCTATTTGACCGTCCAGGTTGCCAAGCTGCTGCACGATGGCCAGCTGGAGCCGGGCGAACACAAGATTGGTCGGTTAGAGCACATCCTGGTCAGTCCCCAGGAGGTCCTGCTGGGGCCGCCGCAGGTGTTCGATCGCCAGAACATCGACCATTTCGACTTCTGAACGCCGGCCTCCGGCGTCGTGTGCTCGCACCCTGTTTGCTCGGCGAAACGGTCGGACCAGTCGGTCATGGGTTTTCGTAAGTCTTGTTTTTTACTAACATCCGGCCGACAATTCTCCGTCAGTCAAATTCTCGGCGGAGTTGCGCCCGCCCCTCAAGCGGAGCTTTTTAGAATTGCATAATTTCCTAAGAAATATCTGGGTCAAGAGCCCGCGCGACTATTGGCGTAAATTGACTCGGGTGCCTGCTAGCGCCGTATGGACCATGGGCAAGCATCGGCATTGGAACCGATTGCCGTATTATCTTCGCGCGTTTCAAGCGATTGCCGAGCAAAACGACTTGAACTTCAGCTTCGTAGGCCGACACAGCCTGGAAATCGGCGCTGGTCAAGTCCTCGGATTTGCACCCTTCGCCATCGTTGAAGGCGCCGCCGCGGTAAGTGTATTAGATCCGGCCTATGTGGAACTCCGAGAAAATCAAAATTTTCAACGCCAGTACTTATATCCTCTTTACTGCATGCACTCTCGCCTGAGTGGCACTGTCGGCCCTCGCGACTTCGAGTCGTTTATGGATCGCATCATGCGAATCGAAGCCCGCGCGTGCGGGCTGGAACAACTTGCGCCCTCTCCTGAGCGATATGATCTCGTGCTTTCAAAATCGTGTTTGGCATATCTTCCAGACGTCGATCGTGCCGTGGACGCATGTTACGACGCCTCCACCGCGGGTTCCCTACATTTCCACTACATTGATTTCACGCCGTTGAATGCGCAGGACATCAGCGGAATGCCGTTTGGGACGATGTACCAACAGAGCCGCGACAGCAATCCACTTTATTTGAAGAATCCTCGGGGCGAACTCAATCTTCTCCGCGCATCCGATTTTATAGCGGCGTTTCGCCGACGATTTAGGCAGGTTCACTTCTCGGTCCTGACGGATTGCCGGGCGGAGAAGCCGCCCAATGGCATGCATTCCGATTGGGCGCCCTATTCAGCGGAGGATTTGAATACCGCTAATGGCGTATTGCTGGCCGTGAAGTAGCTGGGCCATCGGCAGCTATTCTGCAACCAAGCGGGCAGGCTGTTTGGGAGTGTCGATCAGATCACCGACCACAATCAGCTACGCATAATCTGATTGGTCAGCGGTAAATGAATTCGTAGCGGATAAGTTTCTTCCTTCTTTCCGTCTGTGGTGGCCCCCCAATCGCTGGACAGATTTGGGCTTGGGTAAAATGTAGCATCTCTATTCCTGGCGGTCTGTGAGACCCACACGCGGGTCGCCACGAGATATAACCAAATGTTGTGGATGAG
>PLYM01000221.1 GCA_003153375.1 Planctomycetaceae bacterium | reverse complement strand
TGCTCTTGCCGGCAAAGGTTTTCCAGCCACTCAGGTCGCGACCGTTGAACAGGCTCTTCAGTCTCAGCGGCTTGAGCTTCACGTTGCGAAACTCGACCGGCCCGGTGTTGTATTGCAGGCCGATATATCCGCGACCCAGCGGCTTGGGATCGAGATAGTCGAGCACTTGCCAGCCGTCGACGGCCACGCTGAAGTGCCCTCCCTCGGCCTTCACATGAAACGAGCGCCACTTGTCGCTCACCGGCGTGTCGAGGGCCTTCTTGCGTTTCACGAAGCTGCCGGTCGGGAAGGGGCTGACCGTTTCGGCGGCGATGTTCAGTTCATAGCAATCCGTGGCCGGGTCCTTCGGCTCGGCCGGCGTTCTTAGAAAGACGCCACTATTGGTGCCCGCCGGGTTGCGAAAGTCGACCTTGAGTTCGAAATCGCCAAACTCGCTGGTCGTGCGCAACAAGCCCATCGATCCTTCGCTGACCGAGATCACGCCGTCGGCCACTTTCCAATTCGCCTGGCTCGTCGCCTTCCAGCCAAAGTCCGTCTGCCCATCGAACAGCAGAATCCACCCCGCGTCCAGCTCCGCCGGCGAGAGCGTGTTCGGGTCTTCGGCCCGCGCGGTGGCAGGAATGGCGAAGTGAATAACCGTCAGGCTACAAATCAGGACCCAAGCGCGGGCGTTCATGGGAGCAATCTCGCAGGTGTGGCAGGCCGGGAAGCAGGGCACGCAAGGGCGGCGATTCTAACAACCACCCAGAAGCTTTTCCACGCGCCGCACGCGACTCCCACACTAGCCCGACGCGCGAGCGAGGGCCGCCTCACGATTCCCTCGCTCGCGCGTCGGGCTAGTGCGCGCGCGGCCCGACTTCGCTGGGGCCGATTTCCAGGCGCACTTCGCCGATCAGGCCGCCGGGCTGGCTGGCGCGGTCGCGGCGGAGCGTGGGGTCGGCGAAGACGGCGGCAGGCAGGGAGACGTCGACGGTCAGCTGGTTGCTGGGTTCGAGCGTGGCGGTGATGTCGAAGCGGGCTGGTTGCAGATCGCGCATCGTGCCCAGGGCGTGGCCGTTGAGCGCGACGTCGGCCTGGTGATCGACCGCCTCGAGCACGAGCCACACGCGCTCATCGGCTTCGAGGTTCGTGGGGCGGTTGAAGCGTCGCTGATAGCGAGCCCGGCCGCAAAAATCACTTCCCAGCGACTCGCGCCAATCGCCCGGCACCGTCACCCGGTACGAGGAGGGCCGGACAACAAAGGGGTCGGGAGTCTTTTCGGAAATGACTCCCGACCCCTTTTCTTCCAAGTGTTGCATCCCGTCTCCGCCCGCCGGCACGTCGCGCTCGAGCGGCTGCAATTCCCAAGGCCCGCGCAGCCGAATGACGTGAAGTTGCCCCATCAGTGCCCAACCACCACGTCACTCCGCCAAAAAGTCCTGAACGACCGTGATCTCGCGGACCTGCTGGCTGCTGGGCTCATAAACGCGAACGGTAATTCGCACGCCGCGCAGCTTGGCCGGATACGGCGGCAGCGTGTCGTATTCAGGAAGATCATCGACGATGCCGTTGCTGTCGTCGTCTAGGCCATTCGTGCCGGCATCGGCAATGCCAGTAGGGCTGAGTTGCAGCACTCCATCGTTCTCGTAATGAAGCGACCACGTATCGTAGATATAAGGCCGCGTCGTGATGCCAGAACGAGTGCTTGGCGCGCCGTTGAAAAGGGGCGGATTGCCAGGCGACGGGGTAAATCCTGACGGGGGAGTCCATCCAAGGTCCGCATACGCTCCATATGCTGACGAGGCCCCCGTCATGCTTGCGAAGCCAGCGTCTCGAGGTTCGACCGCAACACCACCCGACAGATAAATCGGCGCACCTGGATCGAATGCTTGAACATCGAATGCCAACACATTCGTCAAAATCACATCGTCGCCAAGTCGAGGTGCGGTCATCGGAGCAAGGAACTGATTCGAGGTGACGAGATTGACCGTAGATGTCGGCCAGCCAGTTGGTTTCGGCAGTGCTGTCGTCGGCACAAACAGCGTGAATGGAAACGGCGACGGGAAGGTTGTCGCGTAGCCATAGTGGGAGAATCGATTCTCGCGTTTAGTCAAATCTCCCAGCGTATTCTGTACAACGTTAAATGTTCGTCCGCCGAGCGGTACTGGCAACACCTCCTGCAAACGTACGGAGATGTCGTTGTTGTCATAGAAATTAGTGCTCGATGTCTGCGTTCCCATCACGGGATATACGAGCAGCACCCGGCGATACAACGTAAAGAGCCGTGTCGGTGGACTCTGCGTGGCATCCATGATGGTGCCGTTTGGGTTCAACGATGCATCAACTGATGGTGCCAGGAAGTAGAGCACCTCGGCGATCTGAGACTCGGCAGCAGCGCCGGCCAGCTTGCCTACGAACGGCTCGCCCCGGCTTCTAACCGTAAAGGCCAAGTAGTCGTCTACGTCCCCATAGAGCGAGGCACCGTTGCGTGTCATTCCGCCGTAGTTCGCGTCGTTGTTGATACCCTCAATAATCTCAAAATACCCCTCATCACTCTCCGGCCTAAGCGGTGGGTTCATCGTCGCCGTGGCCCCTTGCAGGTCGGCTTGCAGGCGGTTGCGGCAGGCGCGCAGGCGGTCGGCGGTTTCGAGCAGGGCGCGGGAGCCGGAGACGCTATCGGTCATCACTTGAAACAGCGTGACCACGGCCAGCATCATCATGATCGTGATCGTCAGCGAGACGAGCATCTCGATCAACGTAAAACCGCCTCGTGGGCGACCCGCGAGGGAAACGCGCGAAACACGGCGTGCCGACGCAGCACCGTCGGGCAGAATAGACCCATTCATGGCGGACTCGTTACGCTTGCGCTTCGCCCCAGAATGTCGGCCCCGCGTCCAGAACTGGCCCAGGAGTCGACGGGTTTATTTTAACCGCAACGGGTGGGGAAAGCTAATGGGTAGGGGTTGGGGATTAGGGGTTGGTTACGAAGTCACAAAAGGCTCTCGCATCGGTGCTCGTTTCTAATCCCTAGCCCCTAAACCCTAGCCCCTAATCCCTAACACCTAGCCACTAATCCCTCGGCGCAGCCTCGCCCTCGTCTGCTCGACGACTTCCCGAATGATGCCGTCCAATTGGTATTCGGGGCGGTACTTGATGGTGCGGCGGAGGCGGGAGAGGTCGGGGATGCGGGAGCGGACGTCTTCGAAATCGGCGTCATAGGCTTCGGCGTAGCTCTGGAAGACGACTGTGAGTCGGGGGTCGACGGCGGCGATCACTTGTTTGGCCAATTGCAGGATGCTCACCGGCTGGTCGCTGCCGATGTTGAACACGCCGGCCACGGCCGAGTCGGTGTCCATCAACTCCAGGAACGACCGCACCACGTCATTCACGTGGGCAAAGCAGCGCACCTGGCTGCCATCGTCGTGAACGGTCAGCGGCCGCCCGGCCAGGGCCGCTTCGATGAATCGCGGCAGCACCATGCCATAGCGGCCTGTCTGGCGGGGGCCGACGACGTTGAAGAAGCGGCCGATGACGATTGGCAGCCGATGTTGCCGCCAGTAGGCCAGGGCCAGAAACTCGTCGATCGCCTTCGAGGCGCCATAGGACCAGCGCGGCCGGGTCGTGGGACCGAACACCAGGTCGTCGTCCTCGTTCCACAGCGGCTTGGGGTTCTTGCCATACACTTCGCTCGAGCTGGCCAGAAACAGCTTGACCGAGTAGCCGTCGCGCTTGCGGCGCAGCAGCTCGCTCAGAATCAGCTCGGTCGGATAGATATTGGTTTCGATCGTGTGGATCGGCGCGGTCGAGATCAACTGCACGCCCACGGCGGCCGCCAGGTGATAGACCTCGTCGACGTCGCTCACCAGCCGCCGCACCAGCGACTTGTCGGCCACGGTGCCGTTGACGAAGCTGAAATTGAAGTGATCGCGCACCGCCGCCAGATTTTCGGCGCTGCCGGTCGATTCGTCGTCGACCACCGTCACCCGGTAGTCACGAGCGATCAGGGTCTCAGCCAGGTGGCTGCCGATAAAGCCGGCGCCGCCTGTGATCAGGGCGTGCTTCACGAGTGTTCGGTTCCAGACGGGTCAAACTGCCTACTCGTCCACAGTGCGCCGAGGGGTTGCCGCCGTCAAGACCCCGCGGATTTAGACCGCAAATCCACCGGCCATTTTACTCGCCGCCGCCCGGATCGCGCCGCTTGGCGATGATCGAGGCCACGATCGAAGCCGCCAACAACGACAAGATGATGATCAACGAAACCGCCGGGCTGAACAGCTCTTTCTTGAGCCAGAAGGCGAGCACCATTTTGGTGCCCACGAAAATCAGCACGGCCGCCAGGCCATAAGGCAGATAGCGGAACATGTCCATCACGCCGGCCAGCAGGAAATACAACGCCCGCAGGCCGAGGATCGCAAAGATGTTCGAGGTGAAGATCGTGAACGGATCCTTCGTGACGCCAAAAATGGCCGGCACGCTATCGACGG
>PLYM01000141.1 GCA_003153375.1 Planctomycetaceae bacterium | reverse complement strand
CTCCCCAGGGTATGAACGATTGCCGCCACCTACGACAGCGAGGCGTCGGGCAAGCACCTGACCATGAAAGCGACGGCTACTCCAGACGCCGGATCATCAACAGCGCAACCGCCCAAGACGATTGCACCCGCCACTTCGAAGTAGGGTGAATGAAAGGGGTCGGGCCGTCCCATTTTTCTCAATCCCACGCGCCTTCTGGGATCGGCTTGGCTTCGACGATCTCGACGGTGACCTTGTCGGGGCCTTCGACGAGGAAGCTTTTGAATTTGAACTCGGGGCGGTCGGTGATGGGCTCGAGGATCGTGGCGCCGGCGGCCTTCATGCGCTCGAAGATGGGCTCGATCTGGCGATAGGAGAAGGCCACGCGATCGAGCGGGCGGCCCTTGGTGGGCTGGATGTCCTTGAGCGGCTCGTCGGGCCACCAGGGCGGGGCCGGCGAGACGTCGGGCTTGCCGAAGAAGATCATCGTCACGTTGTCGCAGGGAATGATATTGATCCAGATGCCGCTCAGGGTCGACATGTCCCCCTTGGGCTTCTTGACCTGCGGCAAGCGGGGTTTGAGGCCCAGGTGTCTGGCATACCAGGCCAGGCTTTCATTGACGTCGGTGCAAAAGAAATGCACATGGCCGAAACGGTGATGGCCCATCGTGTTGATCTCGATCAACTCCTTGTCCGGGCCCGAAATGTATATGTAGTAGTTGTCAGGCCCGCCCAACGGCGAGAGCGGGGTGTGGATCGTGACGTCGTGCCGCTTCCACCATTCGTATTCGTTCTTGACGTCAACGCCGCCCCAACCGATGTGCCAGATGCCGGTGTTCAATTTGGCGTCGGGCGGCGTGTCGACCTTGTTGAACAGCAGGAACGAACGCTCGGTAAACAGCGCGTCGGCGACTCCGCGAAACTTGATCGGGGTGGCGCCGAAAACGCGGCGATAGAATTGCATCGACTTGGCCGGATCGACCGAGTTGAGCAGCACGTGATGAAAGTGGGCCGGCTCGACCGTTTGCGCCGTCAGCCGGCAGGCCCCGCCGAGCGAGCAATAAGCCACAAGCGCGGCGACAATCGCCGTGCGACAAGCACTATTCATGGTGCCGACTCCGAGCCGCCTTGCGACGGCGGTGCGCTAGAGATTCAGATACTCGAGGCCCACCAGCAGCCGCGAACGCTGTTCGTGAACCACGGTCGAGATCATCGCGAAGGAGCCGGCGGAAAACTCGCCGACGCCCAGGGCCGCGATGGCTTCGCCGCGTGCGAGCGTGAGCTCGAGTTGCCGTTGAGCCTCGGACATCGTGTGCATCAGCGGTGCGTCGGCATAGACCGGCGCATCGGCCAATCGCGCGAACGCCACCTTGCACTGTCGGGCCAGCAGCGGATTGCGGCGCTCGACTTCGGGAGCCAACGCCAAGGTGCCGGTGAGCGAGCCGCCCAGTGAGTCGACTCCGGCGACCAGGGCAGCCGACGAATCAGCGGGAGTGGCGCGCGGCGCGGCGAACACTTGAATCGGGGTCGCGGCCGTCGAACGCGTAGCGTCGGCGAACAGCGAAGGAGCAGGGCCGGGTTCGGCGGGAGAATGGCCAGATTCGATATAGATCTGGCCGGCCGGCAGGAATGTAGCGAACGACAAACAAAGCCAACTGACAGCGCCCACGAGAGAAAGGCGCCGGAGGCATAAAGCATTCATGAGACAACCCCTGAGAAAATCAAACCGCGGGAAAGAAACGAACACATGCTATCCAAACGAAACGACCCGCAACGTGGCGGGAGGAACGCTTGTTTCTCATGAGTTCATTAGCGGTCTCGTGGGGTCTTTGAATCAGGCCCTATCATAGGAGACGCCCCAGGCCTGTCAAGCAGAAAGTTGCCTCGGCCGGGAAATTCGCTTTTTTCAGCCCAACGCCATGTTGGGAAAAAACTCGCGGGCGGAAA
The DNA here is from genome assembly GCA_003153375.1 of Planctomycetaceae bacterium. Taxonomy (GTDB): domain Bacteria; phylum Planctomycetota; class Planctomycetia; order Pirellulales; family PALSA-1355; genus PALSA-1355. The sequence goes on along the minus strand of PLYM01000141.1, from coordinate 33,978 downwards.
ACCTGGACAGCGCCCTGGCCACGCACTAGTCTGGCCGAAAGCGGGCCGCGCGCGACCCCATCGAAGGACTCGACCCGCTGGGGGCCATGCCAGCCCCATCCGGCCGGGTGCAAGGGGCTGCAGGATTGGCACCATACCGCTAGAAACCAGTTGTTGCGGCTCCATTGGCCACCGGGGCTCGGCAATCTCCCACCCTGAGCTGTGAGTCATGATCGCACGCCGAGTGATGTCCGGCCTGTTGCTGGCTTGGGGCCCCCTGGCGGCGATCGTGCCCGCCTCCGAGCCCACGCCGGCCGCGATCGAGCAGTTCGAAAAGCAGGTGCGACCGCTTTTGGCCGCCAGGTGCTGGAAGTGCCATGGCGATCAGAAGCAGCAAGCCAGCCTGCGGCTCGACTCGGCCGCTGCCGTGGCCGCGGGAGGCGACTCGGGCCCCGCTGTCGTGCCGGGCGATCCCGAGCACAGCCCGATGATCCAGGCCATTCGCTATGCCGAAGACCCGAAAATGCCGCCTGATGGCAAGCTGAGCGACGGCGAGATCGCGCTACTTACCGCTTGGGTCAAAACCGGTGCCTCTTGGCCCCGGTACTCGGATGACGTGCAGCCCGCCGATCAAGTGCCGGCCACCTTGCCCGATCCGCCGCCCCCGGGCGAGCGCGATCCGCTGTGGGCGCTGAGGCCCGTCGCCGATCCCGATCCGCCGGCGACCCAGACCACGCCGCCGCCCAAGAACATGATCGACCGCTTCGTGCAGGCCCGGCTTGAGCAGCTCGGCCTGGCACCGGCGCCGGCCGCCGACAAGCGCACCCTGGTGCGGCGTGCCTACTTCGACTTGCTGGGTTTGCCTCCCAGCCTCGACGAGGTTGCCCAGTTCGTCAACGATGTCGGGGAAGACGCCTTTGCCCGGCTGGTCGAAAAGCTGCTGGCTTCGCCCCATTACGGCGAGCGGTGGGGCCGCCACTGGCTCGACGTGGCTCGCTATGCCGACAGCGGCGGCTATGAGACCGACATGTACTTCCGCAACGCCTGGCGCTATCGCGACTATGTCGTCAAAAGCTTCAACGATGACAAGCCCTACGACCGGTTTGTCCAGGAGCAGATTGCGGCCGACGAGATTTGGCCCGATGACCTGTCGCTCGACGGCACCTATGTGATGCCCAAGTCGAAAATCGAGCACCTCGAGGCCCGCATCGGCACTGGGTTGTATGCCCTGGGCACGCAGATTCACGAATCGAACATGGACGGCAAAAAGCTCGATTACGAGCGGCTGACCGATTGGGCGGATACGACCGGCAGTGTCTTTCTGGGGCTGACCGTCGGATGCGCCCGCTGCCACGACCACAAGTTCGATCCGATTCCGCAGGCCGATTATTACCGTGTCGTGTCGACCTTTACGACCACGGTCCGCAGTGAAGTCGAACTCGACTTTCATCCCGAGCGCTACCGCGCCGCCCAGGCCGCGTTCGATCGCGATCATGCGCCACTAGTCGACGCCCTGGCCAAGTTCGAGAGCCAGGAGCTGCCCAGCCGATTCGCGGCCTTTCTGGCCGCGCCGCCCAAGCCCATGGCGCCCAAGTGGCTGATCGTCGACGCCGCCAACACCAAGTCCGACGGGGGCGCGACATTCACCCCCCAGTCCGACGGCTCCTACCTGGTTGGAGGCAAGAACGCGACGAACGAAGTCTACACGATCGTGGTGCAGACCAAGCGGCAAGGAATCACCGCCGTGCGGCTCGAAGCGCTCGCCGACGATTCGCTGCCCAAGCGCGGACCGGGGCGCGCGCCCAACGGCAACTTCGCGCTGTCGAATCTGCAGCTCTGGGTCGCTGCCGCCGGAGCCCAAGGCCCCGGCGCTCCGGTGAAGTTGACGCAGCCCTTGGCAACCTTCTCGCAAGAAAGTCTGCCGGTGGCTTCGGCCATCGACGACAACAAGAAGTCGGCCTGGGCGGTCGATCCGCAGGTGGGCCAGAATCAGGCAGCCAGCTTCGAGATCGAAACGCCCGTCAGCAATCCGCAGGGCACGACGCTGACATTCACGCTCAAATTCGAGAACAACGCAGGCCACAACCTGGGCCGATTCCGCTTGTCGCTGAGCACCGCGGCCAAACCGGTCGGGTTGGAAGGCGATGAGGCTGCCGAACGGCGCATCGACGAAGTCAATCAGGCGCTGGCCACGCCGGCCGCGGAGCGCACAGAAGCACAGCGCGCGACCCTCCTCGATTGGTATCGGCGGCAAGACGAGACTTGGCAAAAGCTGAACGGAGCCGTGCAAGAGCATGCGAAACAAACGCCCAAGCCCGAGCTGACCAAGGTCATGATCGCCAGCGAAGGCTTGCCGGCGATCCGCTTTCATACGCAAGGCGCCGATTTCTTTGACAAGACCTATTACCTGCGCCGCGGCGACTTGAACCAGAAGGTTGGCGAAGCCTCGAGTGGATTCTTGCAAGTGCTGGTGCGCGTGCCCGACGGCGAACAGCATTGGCGCTCGACCCCGCCGGCCGGATCGCGGTTGTCGCTGCGGCGCACCGGATTGGCCCATTGGATTACCGACGTCGACGGCGGCGCCGGCCACCTGCTGGCCCGGGTGATCGTCAATCGGCTCTGGCAGCACCACCTGGGTCGCGGCCTGGTGGCCACGCCCAGCGATTTCGGCGCCAGCGGACAGCGGCCGTCGCACCCGGAGTTGCTCGATTACCTGGCTGGGCAACTTATCGAAGGCGGCTGGCGGCTCAAGGACGTCCACAAGCTGATCATGACCAGCGCCGTCTACATGCAGTCGGTCGGGACCGACGCTCCGCGCGCTGCGGCCGATCCGGACAACATCCTGCTCTGGCATCGTTCGCGGCAGCGACTCGAGGCCGAAGTGATTCGCGACGCGATGTTGGCGGTCAGTGGCCAGCTCGACGAACGGATGTACGGCCCCGGCTCGCTCGATGAGACGCAACGGCGCCGCAGTATTTACTTTACCGTCAAGCGCAGTCAGCTGGTGCCGAGCATGATGCTCTTTGACGCCCCCGACTCGCTGGGAGGACTCGGTCAGCGCGCCGCCACGATCGTGGCGCCGCAGGCCCTGGCGATGCTCAATAGCGCGCTCGTCCAAAGTTCGGCCCGCGCGCTGGCGCATGCGTGCTTGTCGGCGCCGGGCTGCACGACCGAAGCCGCAATTCAGCGAGCCTATCAGACGGGGCTCGCGCGCACGGCCGATGCCGAAGAGCTGGCCGACTCCGTGGCCTTTTTCACTCGCGCAGCCGAAACCTACAAAGCCGCGGGCAAGACCGATGCTACCGAAGCGGCCCTGGCCGATTTCTGCCAGGTGCTGCTGGGAATGAATGAGTTTATTTACATCGACTGAAAGCCGAAGTGATTGACGGCCGGAAAACACTCCGTCCCACGAGCACCAACATGAACCATCCTCATCTGTTCGCTTCGCCTTCCTCGACCTATGCTTCGCGCCGCGATTTTTTGCGGCGGGCCGGCAGCGGCTGCGGACTGGTGGCGTTGGCGGCGATGTTGGAGCAGCAAGGCTTGCTGGAGAGGGATGCGCTGGCCGGCGACGTGCGATTGAACCCCATGGCGCCTCGGCCGGCGCATTTTTTGGCCAAGGCAAAGAGCGTGATCTGGCTGTTCATGAACGGCGGTCCCAGCCAGGTCGATACCTGGGACTATAAGCCCGAGTTGGAGAAGCGCGACGGCCAGGATCTGACCGGTTTCGACAAGAACACGGGCTTCTTCACCGAGCAGGTTGGGCCGTTGATGAAGTCGCCTTTCAAATTCGCCCGGCAGGGCCAGTCGGGAGCCTGGGTCTCGGAAATCTTTCCGAAGATGGGTGAGCACGTCGATCGGATGGCATTCCTGCACTCGTGCTATACGCAAACGAACAACCACTCGCCAGCCCTGTTCGAAATCAACACCGGCATGAGCCGCATGGGCTTTCCCTGCATGGGCGCGTGGGTAACCTACGGCCTGGGCACCGAGAATCAAAACTTGCCCGGCTTCATCACGATGTACGACACGCTCGGTCGCGGGCTGCCCAAGGGCCACGCCCAAAACTGGGGCGCCGGCTTCCTGCCCGGCGTGTTCCAGGGCACCGCGCTCAATGCCCAAGGCGCTCCGATCAATAACCTTTTTCGCCGCGAAGGATTGAGCGACGCCGAACAGTTGGCGCAGCTCGAACTGCTGCGCAAGCTGAACAAGCACCACCCAGAAGCCGGCGAAGCCGACCTGGCAGCGCGGATCGAAAGTTTCGAGCTGGCCTATCGGATGCAAATGGCCGCGCCCGAGGCGCTCGATATCGACCGCGAGCCGAAGGCGATTCGCGAGCTGTATGGCATCGACAATCCCAAGTGCGCGCACTTTGCCAAGCAGGTGCTCACGGCGCGGCGTCTGGTCGAGCGGGGCGTGCGCTTCGTGCAGATCTATAGCGGCGGCATGGAAAACGAGCGCAGTTGGGATGGCCACGCGAACATCGAGCAGAATCATCGTCAATTCGCCGGCGAGACGGACATTCCCATCGGCGCCTTGCTCAACGACTTGCACGAGCGCGGGCTGCTCGAGAGCACGCTCGTGGTGTGGAATGGCGAATTTGGCCGGCTGCCCATCGTGCAGAAGGGGGGCACGGGGCGCGACCACAATCCGCACGCCTTCACGACCTGGCTGGCCGGCGGCGGCGTCAAGGGAGGCGTCCATTACGGCGCCACCGACGAAATCGGCCACAAGGCCGTGACCGACCGCGTGAGTATCAACGACCTGCACGCCACGATCTTGCACTTGTTGGGCATCGACCACGAAAAGCTTACCTACCGCTCCAACGGCCGCAACTTCCGTCTGACTGACGTTGCCGGGCACGTGGTGAAAGAAGTCGTGGCGTAGCCGGTTTAGCCCCGCCGGCGGCCAAAAGCTGACTTCGTCAGGTCGCCTGGCGATTGTCATGGCCAGCCCTGACCCGCGGCTTTGGGCCAACTATACTGGGAACTCACGGTCGCCGGCTCCTGCCGCGCGATCGAAATCGACGCACCCTTTCTAAGAGGCTCGAGATGCGGATTGGCGTTTTTCTGGCGAGCTGCCTGATGGTGTCAGCCGTGACGGCGATGGCGCAGGACCGGCCGCTGGCGTTCGTTGGCGCGCGCATCATTCGCGTTGACGGCGATGAAATTCCCCAGGGCACCTTGGTCGTCGAAAAAGGCAAGATCACGGCAATTGGACCAGACGAGCATGTGCCCATTCCGCTGGGCGCCAACAAGATCGACGTCGCGGGACGCGTGATCATGCCGGGGCTGGTCGACACGCATAGCCACATCGGCGGCAGCGGAAGTTTGGGTGGCGCCGACGGCAGCGGGCCGATTCAGCCGGGCGTGCGGATTTACGATTCGATCAACGTGCTCGATTCGGGATTCAAACGGGCGGCCGCCGGCGGGTTGACGACGCTCAACATCATGCCCGGCTCGGGCCATTTGATCAGCGGCCAAACGATCTATGTCAAGCTGCGACTGGCCCATCCCAAGCCCAAGAAGATCGACGACTTTTTCATCGCCGACGCCGGGGGCGCTCCGCTCGGCGGGTTGAAAATGGCCAACGGCACCAACTCGATGCACGAGCCACCGTTTCCCGGCACGCGGGGTAAGAGCGCGTTCCTGGTGCGCGAACAATACATCAAGGCCCGCGAGTATCAAGACAAGGTCGCCCGAGCAGCCGGCGATGCCGCCAAGTTGCCGCCACGCGATCTGAATCTCGAGGCGCTGGTCGAGTCACTGCAAGGCAAGCGAATCATCCACCATCACACACACCGCCACGACGACATCATCACCGTGCTACGACTGGCCCAGGAATTTGGGCTGAAGGTCGTGCTGCACCACGTCAGCGACGGCTGGAAGGTCGCCGACGAGATTGCCAAGGCCCGTGTGGCTTGCTCGGTAATCGTGATCGACTCGCCCGGAGGCAAGCTCGAAGCTCGGGATTCTTCCTTCAAGACGGGCGGCGTGCTGGAGAAAGCCGGCGTGCTGACCGCGTTTCATACCGACGATTGGATCACCGATTCGCGGCTGTTTCGCCGCAGTGCCGCGTTGGCCGTGCGGGCTGGCATGTCGCGTGAGGCAGCCCTCAAGGCTTTGACGATCTCGGGGGCCAAGATGCTGGGGCTCGAGGACCGCATCGGTTCGCTGACGCCCGGCAAAGACGCCGATTTCACGATCCTCGACGCGGATCCGCTGAGCGTCTATGCCAAGACACTGGAAACCTGGGTCGAAGGAGTGAAGGTCTTCGATCGCACCGATCCGACCGATTATCTTTACGCCATCGGCGGTTACGGCGCTGGTCACGACCAGGCCCCCTATCTCTGCTGCTTCGAAAACGCCGACACCGGAGCCGCCAAATGATCAAGCTCACGCTGAGCATGCCGTACGCCGGCCTCCTTCTCGCACTGCTTGCCCTCTTCCCCTCGACGGCCCAAGCCCAAGTCGCCGTGCATGGCAAAACTATTCACACCATGGCCGGCGCCACAATCAGCGATGGCATGATCGTGATTCAGGACGGCAAGATTTCAGCCATCGGTCAGGCCGGACAAATCGCGGTGCCGCAGGGCTTTCGCGTGCTCGAGGCCAACGTGGTCACGCCGGGTCTGATCGACGCCCACAGCACGGTCGGTTTCTCGGGCATCTTGAATCACGACCACGATCAAGATCAGCTCGAACATTCCTCGCCGATTCAGCCCGAGTTGCGGGCGATCGACGCCTACAACTCGCAGGAAGACTTGATCGAGTGGATTCGAGGCTTCGGCGTCACCACGATTCATGCCGGGCACGCTCCCGGTGAGCTGATGTCGGGCCAGACACTGGTCGCCAAGACCAGCGGCCGCACGGTTGCCGACGCGGTGATCGTCGAAGCTCGGGCCGTGGCGGCCACGATCGGCCCCGCGGCACAGAAAACCGGTTCCAAGTCGCCGGGCACGCGCGGCAAAACGATGGCCATGTTGCGGGCTGAGCTGATCAAAGCCCGCGAGTATCAAGACAAGCACCGCCGTGCCGCGGCGAATGAGAAGGCGGGCGACAAAGCCGCTGAGAAACCCGCGGACAAGGCGATCGATAAGCCATCCGACAAAAATCCAGATAAGACAGCTGATCCAGCGGCTGACAAGAAGGACGAGAAGCCAAGCGAGAAAGCTGCCGATAAGCCTTCGCGCGATCTGCGGATGGAAGCGCTGGGCCGGGTGCTCGCGGGCGAGCTGCCGCTAATGATCACGACCAATCGGGCGCAGGATGTTTCCAGCGCGCTGCGGCTGGCCAAGGAATTTGACATCAAGATCTGGCTCGATGGAGCCAGCGAAGCCTATCTGTTGATTGATGACATCAAGGCGGCCGGCGTACCGGTGATCCTGCATCCGCCGATGGCGCGGGCGATCGGCGAGCGCGAGAATCAGAGCTTCGACACGGCCGCCAAGCTGGTCGCGGCCAAGATCCCCGTGGCCCTGCAAAGCGGTTACGAGGCCTATGTTCCCAAGACCCGGCTGGTGCTGTTCGAGGCGGCCATCGCCGCGGCCAACGGGCTCACGTTCGACCAGGCACTGCGCACGATCACGATCGACGCGGCCCGAATTCTCGGCATCGCCGAGCGGGTCGGCTCGCTGGAAGTCGGCAAGGACGGCGACATCGCGCTCTACGACGGCGACCCATTCGAGTACACCTCGCACTGCACGGGCTGCGTAATTCAGGGCCGCGTAGTCAGCGAGGGACCGCATTAAGTTGCGATCAACGCTTGAAGAACATCAGCAACAGCAAATCGATCGCGAAGAAGACGACGACGATCACTTCCAACAGCACCATGCGGCGGTTGTTGATGTCTCCATTGACCACGCTGTAAAGCTCGTCCAGTTGGCCCAGGCGGTTTTCGACGCTTTGCCGCCATTGATTCAGGTAAAACCGCTCAAACGCGCCGAGATAAACCCGGGCGAGATACCAGTCGCCAAAGAACTTGCTGATGTGGGTGACCTCGTCATTGAGCTTGGTGACGTCGACGCGAAACAGCCTCAGCGTGCTGAGCGTCCTGGAGTAAGTTCCCAACCAGCCAAAGCGGCGCTGCTTGAGATCTTCGTACGCCCGATCCAAGTGCCGGTCGAGCCGCCGGTCCATCACGCGATACTCTTCCAATTGCAGGTTTGCCAGCTCGATCACATAGAGCACGTCGTCCATGTAGCCGCTCAGGTCAACTGCCAGAGCCGCGTCCCAATCGATGACGATCAGGTCGGTGCGATTGTATGACCGGGCAATGCGCAGCGAATCGGCCACTTGCATTTCACTGAGAGTTCCTGGCCGGGCCTCGGTGAGCAGTTCGGCCACCGCCGGCCGGTTGGCCGCCAGCCACGCGCTCGTTTCCTGCTGGCCGTCGAGGTCGGTCAGGCAAAAGACGGTGTAGGCCTCGGGCTCGGATGCCGCGGACGTGTCGACCAGCACATCGGCCAGACTCTTGCAGACTTCGGCGCAGACGTCGCGAGCCACGCGGTCGAGCGACACGCCGTTGTCGAGCACGGCGCGATGCCGAGCGTGCAGGTCGGCCAGGCTCGCCACTTCGCAATCGACGCGCATCGTGATCGATACCACGCCCACGTCGTAAACGCGCACCAGGAGGCGTACCGGCCGGCCCCCGAGGGGCGAGGTCAGCGCCGGCGGCTGGATGGCCAGAGGGCGATAGAGTGGCACGTCCTTGGGAAACGTGCGCGGCGTCTGGATCTCGAACGGGAAAGGCTTGCTGGCCAGGATATCCTGGACTTTGTCCGTGGCGATCTCGTTGGCCACGTCGAAGGCATACAGATAAACGACTTCGCCCTTCATCATTGGCCTTGGTCGTGTTTGCGAAGATCCAATGAACCAGGCCGAGGGTTGCGGCCCTCGGCGTGGCGGCTTGTCGCATATTTCGCGGTTCGGCTTAAGCCGCTCGCGAGACTAAGCGTATTCGCGCTTGGTGGTAATGCCCGGCTGCGGAACCGGATACTTGCCTTCGGCGTCGGCCTGGATCGGAGCCGGGCCGTCGAGCACCAGCTTGTCGACGTCGGGGGCAAATTCATGATCGCAGTTGAGGATCTGATCCCAGGTGATTTCCTGACCCGTGTGAGCGGCCATGCGGCCCATGGCCGTGACCAGGCTGGCCGACGTGCCGCGCTCGACTTCGTTATACGGCTTGTCGTTGCGGATCGCGTCGAACAGGTCTTCCCACTCCAGCCGATAGGGATTCGGTTCGCGGGTGCCCCAGGCCCAGGCCACGTCGCCCCCGCGATCCTTGATGTTCTGGCCGTGGAAGATCTTGGCCCGCGACGGCGTGTGCGACGACTCGGAGATCGTGGCCGAGCCCTTGGTGCCGTGGGCATAGCTGGAGAACTTGTCGTTGCAGCCCCCCATTACGCGGCCATCGAGCCACAGCTTGGCGCCGTCATCGAAGGTATATTCGACGCCGTAGGAATCGAAGTTCTGGTCGATGTTGTTGCCCCGATAGTGGCGTCCCCCGATGGCCTGGGCCTTGACCGGCCAGCCGTCCTTCATCCAGCAGCACTCGTCGATGTTGTGGATCAGGAAGTCGGAGTAGCAGCCGCCGCTGGCCCATAGGAAGCTGTGGAACCGCGACACCTGCCACATCAGTTCATTCTGATCGGCCGGCTTGGGGGGCGAAAAGGCACTGCCGACCGGTCCGTGCATGCGGTACGCCCGCAACATTGTGATGTCGCCGATCTCGCCCATCTTGATGCGGTCGAACAGCTCTTGCCGGGCCTTGCAATGGCGGCACATCAGGCCGACGCCGACCTTGAGATTCTTTTTCTTGGCGGCTTCGCCCAGGGCGAACATCCGTCGCGAGCTGGGGCCATCGACCGAGACGGGCTTCTCCATGAAGACGTTCAAGCCCTTGTCGATCGCATAGGTGAAGTGGACCCAGCGGAAGGCCGGCGGGGTGGCAAAGATCGCCACGTCGCCCGGCTTCAGGCAGTCCATCGCTTTCTTATATCCGTCGAAGCCAATGAACTTGCGGTCCTCGGTTACGTCCATCCGCTCGCTATGCTGCTGCTTCAGATTCTTGAAGGCATCGTCGAGCTTGCGCGGAAAGACATCGGCCATGGCCACCAGTTGCACGGGCACGTTCTGAGCGCTCATCGCATCCGAAGCGGCTCCGCCGCCGCGACCACCACATCCGATCAGAGCGATGCGAATCGTGTTATCCTCGGCAGCGTGTACCTTGGGAATGGCCACGGACGCCAACGCCGTGGCGGCGGCCACTCGGCCGGTGTTTTGCAGAAAGGCGCGTCGCGAGGCATGGGGCAGGGACTCGTGCATGAGAGACAACTCCTGTGCGATGTCGTGTGCGGGGGTTGGATGGACTGCCGCTGCCGCGCGGCGAACAGAGCAGGGGATGGTGCGAATCCTGGCAGACTCCTAGAGTTTAATTGATCGCCGCAAGGCCATCCAGCTACCCTCGGCAGCTATTTTGCCGCGTCTTTGGCCCGTCCAATTCCAAACTGATTGCCGGCGATAGCGACCTTGCCATTGGACCAGTCAATCTCGAGCATCTTTTCGCTGTGTACTGGCCGCCCTTCCTCGTCGGCCAGCGCAGCCACGATGTTGCGAGTTTTCGTCTCGACCACCTCGCCCGTCGATGGATAGCCGTAGCGCCCGTCAATGCTGAAAGTGACCCAACCCGGCTGTTCGCGTAGCGCGATGCTGGCCACTTGCTTGGGCGGCATCTCCGTGGCGTCGAAGATGTGCATGCGGCTGTTGGCGGCGTCGGCCACCCACAGTTCCGTTTCGTCGGGCGTCAGGCCGATCCCGTGGCTGGGACAGCCGTGCCGTTTGGTGGGGCCTTTGCTGAAGCCCTGCACTTCGACGCGGAACAGCTTGTCGCCGCTGGCCAGATCGCCGACTTCAAAGCCCAAGAGCTCGTTGACGTTCACATAGCAGCGAGTTTGCCGCGAGTCGATCGTGAACGGGCGGACCGACGCGCTGAATGGTCCCACGCCGTGCAAGTTGTAGTCGCGCGTGTCGACGACCTGCAACAGCGGCGACTTCAAGCCACCCAGGTACGCAAAGTCGCCGGTCGGGCCGCAAATCGTGTTGTGGGCGCCCGAGTTGGTTACCACCTTATGGCGAACCTGGCCGGTCTCGGCGTCGACGACATACCACAGGGGCCCTTCGAGCGACGGCAGATAGATCGTTTGTCCGTCGGGCGTGATCGACATTCGGTCGCAGCCGGCGTCGTATTTACGCTCCCAAAGAGTTTTCTCACTGGCCAGGTCCAAGCACATCAACTGCTTGATGGTGCTGATATAGAGTCGCCCCGTGCGAGCGCTCGCGCAGATGCCTTTGACGTTCAACGGCCGGCCGGTCTCGTTGACGCCCGCGGTGGCGATTCGCTTGACAAACTGGTGGCCGTGATCGATGTCGAACACCAGCAGCCCGTGACCGCCAAACTCCAGGTAATCGCGGATTCCGGGCACGGCCACATACAGATAGCGGCCGTTTCTCGCCGGCTCTTCCGCGATCCCGGAGGCGGATTGTACCGCAAGAACGACTGTCAGCAGGGCAAGCAAGCAGCGCCCCAGCGAGGGATGAGTGATCATCGCGGAGACCGGTGTTCGAGAGGCAACCAGTAAACTCCTAACAGTCTACCGGTCGCGCGCGATCCTTGCCACTAATCGACGACGGCCGGGGTCGGCTTGCTCGCACCTTCCGGCGTCGCCGCGAACGTCTTGCGCCAGCCGAGCAGCCAGGTCAGGGAGTCGAGCAGCGAATAGATCACAGGCGTCACGAGCAGTGCCAGCAGCAGGCTGAGCATTTGACCGCCGATGATCACCTTGGCCATGCTGGCCCGCGCGGCGGCGCCGGGGCCCTGGCCCAGCGCGATGGGAACCATGGCCGCCACGAGCATCAGCGTGGTCATCAAAATGGGCCGCAACCGCGTGTGGTTGGCTTCCAAAATGGCCTGTTCGCGGTTCATACCTCCGCGGCGCAGCTCGTTGGTCTTGTCGACTTGCAGAATGCCATTCTTCTTGACGATGCCCACCAGCATGAACAGGCCGAACATGGCGTAGAGATCGATCGGCTGCCGAAACAGCAACAGCGAGATCAGGCCGAAGGGGATCGTCACCGGCAGGGCCGAGAGAATGGCCAGCGGATTCACCCAGCTTTCGAACTGTGCGGCCAGAATCATATACATGAACAAAATCGACAACACCAGCGCGACCATGAAGTAGTAGGCCGTCTCGCCCAAGGTCTTCGACTGGCCCGAAAAGTCGACTTCATATTGCGGCGGCAGCTCCATTGCCTTGAGTTCGCGCTCGGCGGCACTGGTGGCATCGCTCAGCGAGACGCCGTCGGGATTGGCCAGAATCGTCACCGTCCGCTGGCGGTTGAAGCGGTTGATCTGACTCGGTCCGCGCGATTCGGTCACTTTCGCCAGGCTGCTCAGCTCGACTAACCCGACCTTGGGCGAGGGGACGCTGAGCAGATCGAGCGTCTGCGGATTGGCGCGAAACTGTTTGTCGGCCCGCAGCCAGATGTCGTATTGCTCAGTGCCCTCGGTGAACCGCGAAATCGGCTGGCCGCCGACCAGCACATTGAGCGTGTTGGCGATCGTCTGCACGGGAATGCCCAGGTCGCTGGCGCGTTCGCGATCGATGGCCACCTGCACTTCCGGCTTGCGCAGCGAGAGGGTCGTGTCGACGTCGACCAGGCCCGGAATCTTGCGCAGCCGTTCCATCAATTGGTCCGAATAGCGGCCCAGTTGTTCCAGGTCAGGCCCCGAGAGCAAGAGTTGGAAGTTTCGGCTGTCCTGGCCGGCGGCTTGAATGGTCGATACGTCCGAAACCGCCGTCCGCAGGTCCGGAAAATCCTTTAGCAGAGTGCGCGCCCGGGCCATCACGTCAAACTGCGTGTACTCGCGCTCTTCCAGGGGCTTGAGCCGCAGATAGATCGAGCCGCGGGTGACGTCGCCTTGGCCCTTGCCGGCGGCGTTGTTGTTTTCGCCAATGACGGTAAAGCGATGGATGACGCCGGGCAGCTTCATCAGTCGGTTTTCGATTTCGGTGAACACCTGGTCGGCCCGCTCGAGCGTGTAGCCCTCGGGGGTGATAATCGTCACCTGCAGCTCGCTCTGATCGTCGCGCGGCACCAGGTTGGCCCCCATTCGCCGGGCGATCGGCCCCGTGCTGAACACGACGCCAATGCACAGAATCACCACCAGCCAGCGATGACGCATCGCAAACCGCAACGTCAGGCCATAGCACCAATCGACCGAACGATAGACGATGCCCGACTTCGAGCCGGCGTGGCCGACTTCCGAGGGATCGAGCTTGAGGAACCGCGAACAGAGCATCGGCGTCAGCGTGAACGACACGAACAGGCTCATCAGGATCGCGAAGGCCACGGTCATGCCAAAACTGCTGAAGAACCGGCCGACGATGCCGCCCATGAAGGCCACGGGCAGAAAGATCACGACCAGCGACAGGCTGGTGGCCATCACGGCCAGGGCGATTTCCTTGGTTCCCTTGCGGGCGGCCGCCATGGCATCCAGTCCGCCTTCTTCCATGTGGCGAAAGATGTTCTCGTGGACCACCACGGCGTCATCGATCACGATGCCGATCGCCAGAATCAAGGCCAACATCGTGATGTTGTTGAGCGTGAAGCCCATCCGGCTCATGAACAAGAACGTCGGAATGATCGAGGTGGGAATCGCCAGGGTGGCGATGAGCGTGGTGCGCCAGTCGCGAATGAATAGCAGAATCGTCAGCGACACCAGCACGCCGGCCAGCAGCAAATGGAATTTCACTTCTTCCATCGAGTTGCGCACGAATCGCGACTGGTCGTTGACAATCTCGATGTGAATGTCGGGCGGCAGCCGCTTGGCGATCGTGGCCAGTAACTTCTGCACGCCATCCGAGACTTTGACCGTGTTGGTGCCTGACTGCTTCTGGATGAACAGGCTGACCGCATTGGCGCCGTCGAGCCGTGTCAGTCCCCGTGGCTCTTCGATCGAGTCCTCGGCGCGGCCGACGTCCTTAATGCGGATCGGATAGCCGTCACGGTTGGCCACGATCAGCTCGTCGAATTCCGAAGCCGTCGAGATGCGTCCCAGCGTGCGCAGCACCAGTTCTCGCGGGCCCTGCTGCACGATGCCGCCGGGCACTTCCATGTGCTGCGTCAGCACGGCCTGGCGCACCTCTTCGACCGACAGCCCGTGGGAGATCAACTGGTGAATATCGAGAATGATGTTGATGGCCCGCGTGTGACCGCCGGTCAGGAAAACGCGGCCCACGCCGGGCACCTTGGGCAGCACTTCCTGGATTTCGTGCTTGGCGATTTCGGTCACTTCGCGCACGTCGCGGCGGCCGGAGACGCCGATGGTCATAATCGGCGCGGAGTCGAAATCGAACTTGTCGACCAGCGGCGGCTCCATGCCCTGGGGCATTTGCTTGGCGATCGACGTGATCTTGTCGCGCACTTCCTGCGCGGCCACGTCGCCGTCCTTCTCGAGCACGAATTGGGCCACGACCGATGTGGTGCCCTCGCGCACCACGCTGCGCAGCTCATCGACACCCGAGACGGTGTTGATCGCCTCTTCGATGTGCCGCGTGACGCTAGCCTCCATTTCCTCGGGACTGGTGCCCGGCAGATTGGCCGTCACCGAAACCACGGGAAAATCGACCTTGGGAAACAGGTCGACCGCCAGATCGAAGTAGGCCACGGTGCCCATCACCACCGGAATGGCGACCAGCACCCAAGTGAACACGGGGCGACGGATGCAAATCTCGGAAATGTTCACGGCGCCATCTCTCTGCGAGCCATCGGAGGTGGCGTCGTCTCGGCTGGCGGCGACTCGCCGTCGCGAACGACCGGCGCGGCAGGAGGCTCAACAGCGCGAACGGCCACCAAGGTGCCGTCGGCAATCGCGGAGTGGCCGCTGGTGACGACCTGGGCATTCTCGGGCAGGGCAGGGGAGGCCACCTCGACCCAGGCCGTGTCTTGCGTGCCCAGGGTCACTTGCACTTCTTTCGCGTGTCCATCGACCACGAGAAAAATCTTGGTCACCCCCGCAAAGTGTACCAAGGCTTCGAGCGGCACCGTGGCCGCATGTTTGTCGAGATCGGTCAGGATGCCGACCTTGGCAAATCCGCCTGGCTTCAATTCCCCGCCGGCGTTGGGCACGAGAATCTCTACCTCGAATGCCCGCGTTTGTGGATCGATCGAAGGATTGATGCGCGTCACCTCGCCGGGAAACGGCTTGGGAAAAGCCGCCGCGAACACCGCCGACTTCTGACCCAATCGTACTTCACCACTCTTGCGCTCGGGCACGCGGCCGCGGAACTTCAAGGGCCGCTCGATGACGATCTTGAACACGTCGGCGCCGGGCCGCACATAGCTGCCCTCGGAAACTGGCCGTCCGGTGATGGCATAGCTCACGCCCTTGTCGAAGCCCGGCACGACCTGGCTGGGCTCGGGCACGCGCACTACCGTGTCGGCCAGTTGCTGCCGCGCGATCGACAGGGCTTCTTGCTTGACCTGAAGCGCCGCCATGCCGGCGCGCGCAACCAGCACCTGATTGTCGTACTCGGCCATGGCCACCCGATATTCGGACGTTTTCTCACTCAGGTCTTCTTCCGAGGCGGCCTTCTTGTCAACCAGCGTCTTGGATCGATCGAGCCGCTTCTCGGCATTGTCGCGCCGCAGTTGCGCCTGAATGACCGTGGGAATATGCGTGACGTCGAACTTGCCCGCCGGCGGCTCGCTGAGGCCGAGCTTGGCCAGTTCGACTTGCAGCGCCCGCTGGGCCTGGCGCACGTTCAGTTGATAGTCGGTCGGATCGATCTCGAGCAGCGTTTCGCCGGGCGTCACGCGATCGGCCACGTCGTGCATGATTTTGCGCACGCGGCCTTCGATCTTCGCACCAAGCGAGATCTCTTCGTAACCGTGCAGCGTGCCAACGAGGTCGACGTGACGTTGCACGGGGCGGAACGTGACCGGCTGCACCGTGACTTTGACGGCCTCGGCCGCGCCCGGCGACGCGGCCGCCTGGGGCGGCATTTTTTCGCGCTCGCGATTGCAGCCCAGGGCAAGCGCGAGAATCAAGACAAACACAATGAATGAGGCGACGTGAAAACGTGATTTCATGGCCGGAAAGGCCCAGGATGATGGGTTCATAGGGAATTGCGAAAGCCGCGCAGCAGATCGTCGATGATCTTTCGCGCGATGTCGAAGTTAAGTTCCGCTTCTCCGTTCAGGGCGGCTATGGTCCAGATATTGATCATTCCGTGCAAGGCAAGACCGAGATCCTCGCGGCAGTCGGGCCGCACCAGCCCGGCCGCGACCGCCCGGTCGACACCTTGCATCAGCAATTCGTGCCCCACGTCGGTGTATTTTTTCAGGTCCACCAATCCCTTCTGGTCGTCGGGCCCGAAGTACAACGCATAGAAGAGCCGGGCCAAGGGCATGTGCCCCTGGCAAAAATCGAGATGGGCCCAGACCAGTTCGACCAACTGCTGGTAAGGCTCGCGCGGTTGCGAAAGCACCTCGCGCAGCCGCTGATAAAACGCATCCAGAAAATGGCCGATCGCCGCCGCCAGCAGGCCTTCCTTGCTCTGGAAGTAGTAGTACAGCATGGGCTTGGTCACGCCCGCGGCTTCGACGATCTCGCGCGTCGAAGTGGCCGGATACCCCTTGGTCGCGAACAACTGCACCGCAGCCTCGAGCAGCTTGTTGGCAATCACATTTTCGGCAACAGACGCCATGAGAGGGGGGCCGCGGGCCGGAAGGCGGGGCAACTTACTTGTCGGTAAGTAATCTATGCCCGACCCCTCTCGCCAGTCAAGGTCGATCGGTAAACTGTGCGTGAACACGCAATTCCAAGCGCAAAAGCTAGCCCCTTGCTCCGCTCTGCCCGCCGGACACCCCCATGAACTGCTTTGTCACGCACCTGGAAAGCGCCCTGGACGCCACGCGTCTACCGGCCGATCGCCCACAGACCCTGCACAAGGACCGGCCGCTGTGGGTCCGCTACGACCTGGAGTCGGCCGGGCAAGCCCTGGCGCGGTCCGAGCTGGCCCGCCGGCCAGCATCGATGTGGCGCTATCGGGAGCTGCTGCCTTATGCCCAGTCCGACGCGGTGGTTTCGCTGGGCGAGACGATGACTCCGCTGGTCGCGTGCCCCCGGCTGGGTCCCCACTTCGGACTGTCGGACCTGTGGGTCAAAGACGAGTCGCGGCTGCCCACGGGCAGTTTCAAGAGCCGCGGCCTGGCCATGGCGGTCACGATGGCCCGGCAGTTCGGTATCCAGCGGGTGGCGATTCCCACGGCCGGCAATGCCGGTGGAGCGATGGCAGCCTATGCCGCACGGGCTGGCATCGAGGCGTTCGTCTTTATGCCCGACGACACGCCGACGATCAACCAGTACGAGTGCCAGCTCGCTGGGGCCAAGACGTTTCTGGTGCCGGGGCTGATCACCGATTGTGGCAAGATCGTGCGCCAAGGCCAGCAGCGGATGGGCTGGTTCGACATGTCGACGCTCAAGGAGCCTTATCGCATCGAAGGCAAGAAGACGATGGGGCTGGAACTGGCCGAACAGTTCGACTGGCATTTGCCCGATGTGATTCTGTATCCGACCGGCGGCGGCACGGGCTTGATTGGCATGTGGAAAGCCTTCGCCGAGTTGGAGCAAATGGGTTGGTTGGCCGACGCGAAGCGGCCGCGGATGGTGGCCGTGCAGTCGGATGGTTGCGCTCCGATCGTTCGAGCGTTTGAGCGCGGCGAGCGGTTCGCCGAACCGTTTCTTGGGGCGGCGACCGTGGCCAGCGGCATTCGCGTGCCGGCGGCGGTGGGAGATTTCATGATCTTGGATGCCGTTCGCGCCAGTGGTGGACGAGCCCTGGCGGTCAGCGAGTCGCGCATCCGCGAGTGGATGGAACTGGGCGCGCGGAGCGAAGGCCTGGCGATTTGTCCGGAAACGGCGGCTTGCATCGGGGCCTTGGAACAATTAACGCGGGAGGGGTGGATCAAGCCGGCCGAACGGGTCGTGATCTTCAACACGGGCGCCGCGCAAAAATATCCCGAGGCCATGGCCTGCGAGTTGCCCCGCATTGCCGACCCGGCGAAGATCGATTGGGATCGGATCGCCGCCGGCGTTTCGACCTGAAAGGAGAACGACGGTGGCGCTGCTGGCAGAACTCGCCTGTCCGAAATGTCATTGGATGACAACCTGTGGTCCGACGGCCATGCTCGACTGGCTGCGCCGGGTGCGGATGGTGCGGAGGGACACCGCGCCGGAGGAGGACCTGCTGGGTGAGCTGTTCCGCTCGGCCGCTCCGAAGTTCTCTTGTCCCAAGTGCGCACATCAAGGACTTGTGGCCCGCGAGGCTCCGCCGGAATCGGACGAAGACTGGGGCATGGCCCGCGCCTGCCAGGACTGCGGCCGGCCCATCGCCCGCGAACGACTGGAAGCGTTTCCTGACGCCAAGATTTGTGTCACCTGTCAGGGAAAGGCCGAACGGGGCGAAGCCACGGGCACGCCGGAGTATTGCCCCCGCTGTGGCAATATCATGCAGCTCAAGCAAATGCGTTCATCAGGCATTACACGCTATGCCCTGACCTGCCCCCAATGTCGCCGCTAAGTGGGTGTTCCCAGTGCCGATAACTCCCAGCCCTCCACGTCCCTCGGGTGCCACTGCTGGCTTGTCCAGCAGTGCCCAGCTTGCCCTTGGACAGACCTGTTGCAGCGTCACGCCGCGTCAATTCGTCGTAGCCATACTTTGCGCGCTGTCCTTGCTCGGTTGTACTCGCGTAGCGGCCCCACCCGCGCGTTCCGAGCCCTCCTTGGCCGAGCAAGTGGCGGCGGTTCGCGACGGGCAAGCGGACGAAATCCGGCTCGCGCACACCGTGGTCACCGACGACGATCTGAGCCGACTCGATGGGCTGGAAGATCGGCTGACACGCATCAATTTTTCGCGCACTGAAATCACGAACCAGGGGCTAACCCGGCTCTGCCAGCTTCCGCACTTGATGCAGTTGCGGCTCGCCAGCAGGCACCTGGACGATCATGGCCTGGCTTCGCTGACCAACTTGAAAGAACTGCGGCATCTGCACTTGATGGATGCCCCGATCACGGACGCGGGGTTGGAATCTCTCCGTGCGCTGAAAAACCTGGAGTCGCTCTACCTCGATCGCACGCAAGTCAGCGATGAGGCACGTGGCCGTTTCGAGGAGGAAATGCCCGGCGTTCATGTACACTTTGACAACGGCCACCATGGGCTCGGCCCACACCACGCCGATCACGACCATCCGGCCGCACGGTGAGCGGTTTTCGGTGGCAACTCGCTCGTCACCGGCCCCGGGTGGCAGTATATTGTGAACGGCTCGCCCGGTGCATGAGATGGCGAACCGCTGCTCCCCAGACAACCTGCCCAGGAATCCTGCCATGAAATATCGCCTGTTCGGTTTCGCGTTGGTGGCCGTCGCGCTGTGCAGTGCCGCGGGGTTCAGCTATCTGAAGGTCGCCAGCGCCGGAGCGGCGATGACCACGGCAGCCGAGGCGTTTGTCAAAACGCTCAACGAGGATCAAAAGGGCAAGGCCTTGATGGCCTATGACGCTCCGGCCCGCACCGATTGGCACTACATCCCGAAGCCGACACGCAAGGGACTGCAAATCAAGGAGATGACCGACGCCCAGCGGACGGCGGCACTCGAGCTGTTGAACAGCGCCCTGAGCGCCGTGGGCTATGGCAAGGCGACCAAGATCATGGAGCTGGAATCGATTCTGCACGAGTTGGAAAAGAACAAAACCAACGGCATGATCCGCGACCCGCTGCGCTACTATTTCACCTTGTTCGGCCAGCCGGGGGGCGATGCTCGCTGGGGCTTGAGCATCGAGGGGCATCATCTGTCGCTCAATTTCGTGGTCGATCACAATCGCGTGGCATCCTCGACGCCGACGTTCTTTGGCGCGAACCCTGCCGTGCTGCTGGCCGACTACGGCGGCGACTTCAAGAAGGGCGTGCGCGTGCTGGCCAAGGAAGAGGAGCTGGCGTTCGACCTGTTGCGGTCGCTAACCCCCGAGCAACGAGCCAAGGCGGTCGTGGCCGACAAGGCCCCTAGCGACGTTCGCGATGCCGGCAAGGCCACGCCGCCGAACTCGCCGGCCGTGGGACTGGCCGCGAGCGAGATGACCAAGCCGCAAGTGTTGATTCTGCGGGCATTGATCGACGTCTATGCCCACAACTTGCCGAGCGACGTGGCCGAGGAGCGGCTATCGGCCATCGAGAAGGAAGGCTATGGCGAGATCAAGTTCTGCTGGTCGGGCGGCGACAAGTCAGACGTTGGCCACGACTATCGCGTGCAGGGCAAGACGTTCCTGATCGAATTCAACAACACCCAGCCCGATTCGGCCGGCAACCTGGCCAATCACGTGCACACCGTATGGCATAACCTGGCCGGCAACTTTGGTAATGAAGTGAAGGCGGCCGGCGCGACGCCCGGCAAGTAAAGACCTTGTCGATCCCCGCTGGCAGCCCGCGGCATGCTTAGTCGGCGCGGTGCCGTCGCCTGGTTGAAAACCTTGCGCGAAGATCCGCGGGGCGCGCGGGTTCCCTTTGAGATCATCTTTTGACGTGAACGATCTGCACGTCATCGGCGCGAATTTCCGAGTGCGTGTCGCGGTTGCTGACGTGCAGTGTGTCGTTCTTCACGGCCTGCACCATCCACACGCGACCCTGCTTGTCAGTAATCTTGTCGCCTCGTTTGGCTTGCGAGTACTCAATCATGGGGATGCACCTGAGTTTTCCGTGTCGTTAAAACGAGAGGGGAGGACCGCGTTGAGGGCCCCAGGTCGCGGAAGACTACCAAACCGCCGGATGCGGTGGAATGCGAGAAATGCCAGCAGCGGCTCGATGGCCCCGGCGGGACGAATTCGAAAAACAGGAGCCTGCCCCACTTTGCAGCAAGGCAGGCTCCCCGGCGAGCCCGCACTTGCATGCGGGAGCCTTACACTGCATCAACTATGCGCGATACAGCGGCGAATGCTACGAAACTTACGGAAGTGCAAGGATTTGGCCGACGCGGGGGCGCCCAGGGCCGCTAACTTCAGCAATGATGCGGTGAAGCAACCTGCAAGTCGTTGCGAGCGGATGCTAGAGCAGCAGATCGTCGAGTTTCGAGCCGAAGACTTCGTCGAGCAACTCGGTGTCGTCTTCGTCAGAGGTCGACTTGTCGTCACCGGTGATCGGATCGACGGGCGAGGCGGTGGCGATCGAGCTGGTGACGGCGTTGGTGGCGTTGCTGCTTTCGACTGGGGCCAGCGGCGGCGCGGCAGGCGCGGCGACGGCGCTCGGAGGTGTGCTAACCGGCCTGGCCACCAGGGCGCTCGCCACGGCCGATAGTGCCCCGGCCGTGGGAGTGGCATCGGCCGCGATGGCGCCAACGGCCGGCACCGACGGAGGCGGCCAACCATATAACGGCAAATTCGTGTTGACGTGAATCTCGGTCGTGAAGACAAACGGATTGCCGGGAATCGTGCTCGGGAAGGTCAATTCCACAAAGAAGGCCGTGGCCCCGCTGGCCGGCATGGGCGTGCTGCCGATATAGACACCGTTGCCCTGGTCGGTCAGCGGACTACTTGTCCACAATGGCGAGTTCGGATTCAGCAGTGTGGAGTGGCGGAAATCGCGCGCCACGGGATTCGTCGCTTGCCACAGCAGCACCTGGCTCGGCGCGTCGACCGTATTGACTTTAATTGAGCCGTCAGGCTGCACGACCCACGAGAACTGCGGCAGCGGCAGGTGATTGACCACGGCGTTGTAGAAGGTGATCGTGCTATTGATCGGATTCGTCGTGTCGAGCCCGTGGCCATCGTTGGGCAGATAGCGCAGATAGTTTTGCGTGCCCGGCAGGTCGTGAAAGTAGAACTGGGCCGAGTCGGAAACGAAGAACTCGTCGCCGGCCGAATTGATCAACAGTTTGGGCATCGACGCGAAGCGCGGATCGCTGAGGTAGTAGTACGGATCGACGATCGACGACAGCTGCTGGCCCTGAGGCGTCGCAATGCGACCAAAGATATTGAAGTCGTTGTAGTCCTTCACGGCTTCGGAGAAGAAACCGTAAACCTCGTACTGGTGTACCATCTGCGCGGCCTGGTCGAGATTGTCGAACACGCCGGGGATGATCGCCATGACGCGGGGATCGACCGCCGCGGTGAGCCACGTCGTCCAGCCGCGCTTCGAATAGCCGGTGACCATGAAGTTTTCGATCGTCGGAAAGCCTGGAATCTGCGTGGGCAGGTTCTGGGCCGTGTCCATGGCGCGCACGGCGCTTTTGACCATGGGCAACAGGGCGGGCCAGGTGTCGTTGCCCGGCTGGCCGATATTGTTGAGGAACTGATTGTACGTGTAGGCGATGATCGCGTCTTCCGACCGGGGGTCGCCGGGATCGCCAGTAAAGGTCAACGGCTCGTTGGGCACATCCTCGAGGTCGATCATTACGGTGTGCAACCCCACGGCCGCCTGACCATACTCACCGATCGTGGGATCGCTGGTGATATCGGTCGAAGGCAGCGTATCGGAATACGAGCCGCCGTCGATCAGCAGCAAGGCTGTCGACTGCAACGGCCCGGTCAGCGCGTTGGGCACGATCACGCGCACCCAGTGCTTCCACACCGGCTGGTTGACGTCGTCGGTCGAGCGCCAGGTCTGGCTCGTCATGCTGATGTCGTAAACCGTATACAGATTCGGCACCAGAATGCCGTTGATCGTGCCTGGTTCCGGCGTCGTGGCCTTGACGGTGTACTGATAGGAGCTATCGGGCGCGGCGACGTAGGCCTTGAGCGCATTCGAGGGCGTGGTGTTGATGGTCAACGGTTGCACGTTGCTATAGCCCACCACGCCGTCGGAATCTTGCACGTGCGCCCGCACGTTCACCGTATAAGGGCCAGTCTTGTCGCTCGAAGGAAGCCCCGGCGTGATATCAAAGATCGCCGAACCGTTGTAGAGCGTTCCGAGGGAATAGCCGATCTCGGAACCCGTGAAATTGCCGTCGTCATTCAGGTCGACGTCAATCTGCACCGCGCGGCCGTTGGGCAGTGACGCGGGGCTCGTGGCCTTCACCGTCACCTGCGGCGTCGCGTCGACACTCGACGAAGGCACGAGCATCGACAGCGAGACGACCGTCGGATTGCTCAGGCGAGTCACCAACATCAGAGCATCGACCGGAGAAACCACGCCATCGCCGTTGACGTCATAGTAAACTTGCGCCGGATGCTGCGGATCGCGGGCCGGCGCGGTGACGATGCCATGGGTGCGCAGGAAGTCGGACAACGTGGCCAGGTCAATGGGACTGACCATGCCGTCGTTTGTCACGTCCATCGGAAACAGCGGGTTCTGCCAGGCCGAACCTGCGGCGCTGGCAACCGCGGCGTGAGCCAGACCGGCGTCGAGCAGCCGGCGCTCCTCGAGTGGCTCAATGCGCAATCGACGCGAACGTACGGCCACACGCCTGGCCCTATGAGCCGGCAATATCTTCATGGCCACCCCTGCTGAACCGGTCTGCTCGGAATGAATGCGAGGTAGGTGCGTGAGGCGCATTCCGGTGTGCGCGCACGCGAGGTAGTAGCCGATACGATAACGCCGGCAGAAGCAAAAATCCAGACTTTTCTCTAGCCCGGCGATGCAGGCGATCGGCTACCTTGTGGTCGGGCATTCGACTGGCCGGGCCAGTTGAGCGCGCAGCCGCGGGCCGCCCGGTGAGCCCGGGGCCGGCGGCCATTGGTCAAAAGGCACGAGAAAGAGGCGGCGAGCTACTTTTGCACGCCACCTTGTGAGGATTGCAGGGCACTTTCAGCCTGGTGCAGGATCTCGCGACCCTCGTCGACGGCACGGTGCGCGTCGTCGGCCACGCGATTCTCATCGACCTGAATCGTGAGGTTATTGTCCGTGGTTTTTTGCAGCTTGATGGCTCCGGTGACAACCAAGCCAACGACCGCCAAAGCTGCCAGAAATACGAGCGTCTTCATGATATCTCCCTAGAAAAATCCATTTTTCATGCCGCCCCAAGCAGGCTGGCACCAGGAAAGGGCGGGAGTTTAGCGGGCTGGCCCGGTCGGGTCAAGCACAGCCGAAATGCCTCCAAGCTGGTCTGCAAATCGGCATCACGAGCAGACTTAGAAGCAATTCCGCGCGGATTGAGAGGACCGCTAACACCCCGCTTGTGCATTGGCACAGCGACTTTAGAGACCCCGTTGGGTGCGGCGCTGTTGCACCATTTGCCGATAGTTTTGCTGCTGCGCCCGGTCTAGCGGCGTGGTGTGGTCGAGATAGTTCTTACGTCGCGCATTCGGATCATTCGTGTCGCGGCCATTACCCTGACCTCCGCCGCCACCGCCGGGCCCGCCACCACCAGGCCCCCCACCGCCCGGTCCACCGCCGCCGCCGAACCCACCACCGCCGGGAGGACCATTTCGTGGTCCACCGTTGTTACCGCCGTTTTGGGCGCGGCGCTGACGACGCTTCTCGCGATCGTCAATACTTTTGTCGATTTCGGCGATCTGCTGCGCGTACGACATGGCGAAAAACTCGCCCATCTGTTTGCGCTCTCGTTCTTGCCATTGCTTCCGACGCTCGGCGAACAGGGCCTCGCGCGACTCCGGCGAAAGCTTCTGATATTCTTCCCGCATCTTGCCAAACATCTCGCGCTGCTGCTCGCGCGGGGCCTGTTCGATCTGGGCGCGCATTTCCTTGATCTTCGCGATCTGCGGATCCTCACCTGGTCCCCAGAATGCCCAGCCGACCGCCGATAGTAGCAGCAGGAGCAGCAAGGCCAACAGCGTTCGCTTGGTCGTCTTGTTCATGGCAAAAAACCCCGCCTGCCAAAATGGTTCAAGAAGAATCGGCGTGACCGTCAAGATAGATGTAGCAGCGCGAACCGTCGTCGCCCGTCGGTCCGTGAAAGGGATCGAGATCGTTGGCCATCATCACCGTGGCGCTAGCCTTCTTCGCAGTGACATTTTGTCGTGTCTTCAGCGCTAGCGTCGAGGCCTGATATTCGTAGCTAATGCCGTCCTTGTCGAAATAGCTCAGGCCCTCGGGCACCAAAGGGGGAACTGCCTGAGCCAGGTCCGCATCGCGATACGAGGCATCGTCGCCAGGGCAAAGAAAGATCTTATTGTTGGCTTCGCTGTAATCGGCCAGCACCTTGGCCAGGCTCGGTTTCGGCGGGGCGGGAGGCGGAAGTTGCTGCTCGGGCAGCCGGGCCGCGTCAGGGAACCATGCCCGCTGCCCACGCGAGTCCATATAGCTTTCCATCGCCAGGCCAATGTTGTGCAGATTGGACAAACATTGGTTGCGCCGAGCCGAATTGCGCACATATTGCACGGCCGGCAGCAGCAAGCCCACCAACACGGCGATGATGGCGATCACCACCAGCAGTTCGACGAGCGTCATGCCCGCGCGGTGCGATCGGCCGTGATTTGCCATTGCCCCTGACCCCTTAACCCTGGCGCACGAGGAGAATTCGTGCGCGCCCGCAAAAGCGGCTCGAATCTATTAGTATTGATACCCCGCCGGTGGCCAAAAGTTTCGCCCCCCAAGGGTGTTTTCTTGCAGAATCGTTAGTTTGCTGAACGGGATTATGGTAAACCACCCAGTCTGGGAAATGCAATGATGGAAATTGAAGCGAGCCTGCGCGCCGCGGCCGAAACAGGCGAATTCGTCAGTTGCGATTGGGGAAGCACCCATTTTCGGCTCCGCGCTATCCGTGCCGGCGGGCGCGAGACGGTCGCCGAGTTCCGCTCGGATCAAGGCGTGGCCGCCCTGGCCCAGGAGGCTAACGACCGCCCGCGAGCGGAGCGGTTTCGCATTGCACTTTGCCAGGGGCTCGAACAACTGGGCCGACAGCACCACCAGGAAACCGGCCGCGAGTCGCTGGGTGGCCCGGTGATCATCTCGGGCATGGCAAGTTCGTCGATTGGCTGGCACGAATTGCCCTATGCCGAGCTGCCCCTGTGGCTCTCGAGCGTCGGTTTGGTGTGGCGCGCGTTGGGACCCCTCTATACCCCACAGGGTCTCCGGCCGGTGGTACTGGTTTCTGGCGCGCGGACGGACGACGACGTGATGCGGGGCGAAGAGACGCAAGCCCTGGGCGCGTTTCAACTGCCGTCGATCAAGCGACTCGCTGCCGGGGCCCTCCTGATCCTGCCAGGCACGCATTCGAAGCACATCCAGATCGATGCGGGCCAGATTCGCGGATTTCGCACGTTCATGACCGGCGAATTGTATGACGTGCTCAACCAGCACAGCATTTTACGTCATTCGCTCGATGCCAGCGGAACGTCCGTCGAAGTGACGGAGGAATCGTCGGCAGCGTTTTGCGAGGGCGTGACGCGCAGCGCTCAGATCGGTCTGTCGGCCGCGCTGTTTCGCGTACGTACGCGACAGATTATCGACTACTGCCTCGCGGCCACAAACCGCGCATTTTTGAGTGGGGTGCTGCTCGGCGCCGAACTGGCGTATTTGCAAGCGACCGAACGATCTGACCGACCGATCCTGCTCTGTGCGACCGCCCCGCTCCAGACCCCTTATCAGGCGGCTTGCCGAGCGCTCGGCCTGAGGCAGCAAATCGTCACGATCGCGCCCGACGACGTCGAGCGGCTTACTGCATTGGGTCAGGGTGTGTTGTTGCGCCAGCTTGGAGGTATCTGAACGCGGTCAGCGAAGAACGCACTCAGTCGCGGCGACGACAGGTCCGTCGCGGCCCACGAGTACCTCCCCCAGTTCCCCACGCGCGCGAGAAGCTGATCCCGTCACGGTTATAGCCCCTCGATCCGCGGTTCGTGGCGACTTGCCTGGTTTCGGGCGTGAAGCGGGCTGCCCCAAAATGGTTCTCTCGCCCTCACGTTTGGTGTAAGATGGGCGTTGCGCTTCCGCCCGCTTTGCCGCCCGGAAACCTCCCGACCGAACGCCTTACCATGCCTCCTGCCCGGCATTCAAAATGTGCTCTCGAATTGTCGTCTAGCCCGCCGTTTCGGCGCCCGTCGGCGGCGCGAGGATTTCGCGATGTCGGGATGCTGCGGCCCGGCATGCTTGCCTGGCTGGGCGGCTGGCTCGCCAGCGGTTGCACCACGCTTGCCATGGCGGCCGACCCGGTCGACTTTGGCCGCGAGGTGGTGCCGATTCTGGCGGCCCATTGTTATCAATGTCACGGCGAAAAAAAGCAGGAGTCGGGCTTTCGGCTCGACACCGCGCGCGATCTGTTGGCCGGCGGTGCCAGTGGTCCGGCGATCGTCGCTGGCAAGGCATCGGAGAGCTTGCTGATTCAGGCGATCCGTGGGGCCGAGGATGTCGCCAAGATGCCGCCCAAGGGATCGGTGCTGGAGCCGGCGGCGATCGAGTTGCTGACCCGTTGGGTTGATGAAGGCGCCAAAGTTCCCACCGAAACCGCCTCGGTCGAAAAGCCGCGCCACTCCGATCATTGGTCGTTTCAAGCCGTCACGCGGCTCGCGCCTCCGCCGGTCAAGGACCGTGGTTGGGTGCGCAATCCGATCGACGCCTTCGTGCTCGCACGACTCGAGACTGCTGGGCTCGCGCCCTCGCCCGAGGCTGACAAAACCACACTCATTCGCCGCTTGAGTTTCGACTTGGTAGGTCTGCCGCCCTCGGCCGAGCAAGTCGGCGCATTCCTGGCCGACACCGGCGAAGGGGCTTATGAGCGGCTCGTCGATTCTCTGTTGGCTTCGCCCCACTATGGCGAACAATGGGGCCGGCATTGGCTCGACGTAGCTCGCTACGCCGACTCGAACGGTTACACGATCGACAGCGGCCGTTCGATTTGGAAGTATCGCGATTGGGTGATCGGCGCGCTGAATCGTGATCTGCCGTTCGACCGCTTTGCGATCGAGCAATTGGCCGGCGACATGCTCGAGGGGGCCACGGTCGACCAGCTCATCGCCACCGGTTTCCATCGCAACACGCTGGTCAACGAAGAAGGCGGCACCGACCCCGAACAGTTTCGCGTCGAGGCCGTGGTCGATCGCGTCAGCACCACGGGCTCGGCGTTTCTCGGCCTGACGCTCGGATGCGCGCGTTGCCACGATCACAAATATGATCCAATTTCGCAGCGCGAGTTCTACCAGCTTTTCGCGATCTTTAATGGGGCCGACGAGCCCGTGTTGCAAGTGCCGACCGATCAGCAGGCCAAAGAGCTGCCGGCGCTGTTGGCCGAAATTGCCCAGGTGCAGACGCGGCTGGCCGAGGTCGACGCCAACGCCGGCGGCCGGCAGGGCGAATGGGAAACCAAACTGGCCGCGCGGCTGCAGGCCGCAGCCTTGGCCGCGGAAGGCAAAGCCGCCGAAAACAAGGCTGCGGACGACAAGGCCGCTGCCGAAGTACCCGCGCCGGTGCAAGCCGCACTGGCCGTGGTTCGCGATCAGCGCAACGACGAACAAAAGAAACTGCTGCGGCTGGAGTTTCAAAAAGTCGACCCCGAACGCATCCCACTCGTCAAGCAGCTGACCGAGCTGAAACAAAACCAACAGCAGATCGACCGCGCGATCACGACCACCTTGATCGTTCGCCAGCGCCAGGAACCGCGCGCAACGCACATCCACGTACGTGGCGACTTCCTGCACCAGGGTGCCCCGGTCGAGCCGAACGTGCCCGCCGTGCTGCCTGCGCTCGCGGCCCGCGCCGGCCAGCCCGACCGGTTGGATTTTGCCCGCTGGCTGGTCGACGGGCGCAATCCCCTGACCCCGCGGGTCACGGTCAATCGCATCTGGCAGACGTATTTCGGCCAGGGCCTGGTGGCCACCGAGAACGATTTTGGGTTGCAAGGCGACCGGCCAACGCATCCCGAGCTGCTCGATTGGCTAGCCGGCGCGCTGGTCGACGGTCACTGGAGCCTGAAGGCGTTGCACCGCCTGATCGTGACGAGTTCCACCTATCGCCAGTCGTCGCGCGCCCGGCCCGACCTGGCGGCGGCCGATCCCTACAACAAACTGCTCGGTCGACAACCGCGCCTGCGGCTCGAGGCCGAGACGATTCGCGACGCGGCGTTGAGCGTCAGCGGTCTGTTCAGCGACGAGATCGGCGGACCCGGCGTGTATCCGCCGCAACCGCAAGGAATCTACCGTTTCACGCAGCAGGTGAAATTTTGGGGCGAGAACAAAAACGCCGATCGCTATCGCCGCGGGCTCTACATCTACTTCTGGCGATCGAGCCCCTATCCGTTCCTGAAGACGTTCGACGCGCCGGACGCCAACACGGCCTGCACGCGCCGTCCGCGCTCGAACACACCTTTGCAGGCCTTGACGCTGGCCAATGATCCGGCCTTCTATGAGTTTGCGCAGGGCTTTGCCGCTCGCATCCTGGCCGCACCGGCTGCCAATGATCAGCAGCGCATCCGCGCTGCTTTCCTTCGCTCATTGGCGCGCGATCCACAAAGCGACGAGCTGGCGGGCCTGACCGATTACCTGAGCCAGCAGCGGCAGCGATTTGCGGCCGCGCCGCAAGATGCGGCAACCGTGGCCGGCGCCGCGGCGGTCAATGCCGGCAGTGGAGCCGGCGCCTGCGAGGCGGCCGCCTGGACTATGCTGGCCCGCGTGCTGTTGAACGTCGACGAATTCATCACTCGAGAATAACGCCATGTCGCACGGCACGCCTCAGGAACCTTCGCCCTTGCTCTCGACGACGCGACGCCACTTCTTTGGCCAGTGCGGTGTCGGGCTGGGTTCGCTGGCGCTGGGCTCGCTCTTGGCCGAGGAGTGCGCTGCCAACGTCGAGCCACCCGATCCGAGCAATCCGTTGGCTCCGCGCGCGCCGCATTTTGCACCGCGCGCGAAGCGCGTAATTTTTCTATTCATGGCCGGCGGGCCGAGCCAGCTGGAATTGTTCGACTACAAACCGAAATTGCAGGAACTCGACGGACAGGTCGTTCCTCCTTCGTATACCAAGAACAAGCGGTTCGCGTTCATCAAGGGCGACGCCAAGCTAATGGGTACGCGCCGCAAGTTCGCTCGCCACGGTCAGTCGGGCGCCGAGCTGAGCGAGCTATTGCCGCACCTGGCAACCACGGTCGACGATGTCTGCATCATCCGCAGCATGGTCACCGACGTGTTCAACCACGGCCCGGCCAAACTGTTCGTCAACACCGGCACCAGCCGCTTCGGTCTGCCGAGCATGGGGGCCTGGCTCACGTATGGAATCGGCAGTTTGTCGCGCGATCTGCCCGGCTTCGTGGTGCTGCAGTCGGGCCCGCGCGGTCCGCGCGGCGGAAATCCGCTTTGGGGCAGCGGCTTTTTGCCCACGGCCTATCAGGGCGTGCCGCTGCTGCCCGGTCCGCAGCCGATCTTGAACCTGGCCAACCCACCTGGCATCGACCGAGCGGGGCAAGCCGAATTCTTTGCGGCCGTGCGCAACCTCAATTCGCAGCGGTTGGCCGCCGTGGGTGATCCGGAAATCTCGACGCGCATCGCCGCCTACGAAATGGGCTATCGCATGCAATCGAGCGCACCGGAGCTGATCGACCTGGCGGGCGAGACCCAGCAAACGCTTGATGCCTACGGGGCCGAGCCCGGCAAGGTTTCGTTCGCCAACAATTGCCTGCTCGCCCGCCGCCTGGTCGAGCGCGGCGTGCGTTTCGTGCAACTCTATCACACTGATTGGGACCATCACGGCAACAAGGACACGCACCTGGGCCAGCCACTCGACGCCCGCTGCAAGGAAACGGATCAGCCGGCTGCCGCGCTGGTCAAAGATCTGAAGGCGCGCGGACTGCTCGAGGACACCCTCGTAATCTGGGGTGGCGAATTCGGCCGGACTCCGATGGGCGAACCGCGCGATCTGGTCGGGCGCGACCATCACATCGACGGTTACACGATGTGGCTTGCCGGCGGCGGAGTGCGCGGCGGGCAAACGATCGGCGCCACCGACGAATTGGGCTACAACGCCGTCGACGACCGGATCCATGTACACGACTTGCAGGCCACCATCTTGCACCTGCTGGGCCTCGACCATCTGAAACTCACCTACCGCTTCCAGGGCCGCAACTTCCGCCTGACCGACGTAGCCGGCGAGGTCGTGCCCAAGCTTCTCGCCTGACCGGGCGCGCCGCTCGCCATCCGCTGCTGCTTCATTTGTCGCTCTCCTTTTTCGCGCCTCGGACTCACAGATGCTCTCCATTGTTGCTCGTCGCTCCTCCCTCGTCGTTGCCGTGCTGCTCGTTTGGTTCGCGAATGCATCGGCTTTCGGCGGCCCGTTCGATCAACGGCTGTTTTCGGCCTTTCCGGGCGCCGAAGGCGCGGGGGCTTATGCGTCCGGCGGTCGCGGGGGCAAGGTGCTCCTGGTCACTTCGCTCGACGATTACGATCCGCGCCGCGAGCGGCCCATCGCCGGCACGCTGCGGGCCGCGATTAGGACGCCGGGACCGCGGCTGATCCTGTTTCGCGTGGCCGGCAACATCGCGCTCAAAACCGATCTCGACGTCACGGATCCTCATCTGACGATCGCGGCCCAGTCGGCGCCGGGCGACGGCGTCTGCCTGCAGGGCGCGTCGCTGGTGATCCGCGCGCCGGACGTCGTCATTCGCTACCTACGGGTGCGGCCCGGCGACATCCAGCGACGCGAGCTCGATTGCATCAGTTCGAGCGCACACAACGTGATTCTCGACCATTGCTCGGCGAGTTGGGGGATCGACGAAACGATTTCGACCAACGCCGACTCGGCCGAGGTCACCGTGCAATGGTGCCTGATCGTCGAAAGCCTGAACCACTCGGTGCACCACAAGGGCTCGCACGGCTACGGTTCGCTGATCAGCGGGCCGGGTGAAATCAGCTACCACCACAACGTCTATGCGTTTCATCGCAGCCGCAGCCCGCGCGGTGGCGACGTGCGGCTCGACTTTCGCAACAACTTGCTCTACGGCTGGGGAGATCGCGCGGGCTACAGCGGCGACGAGCGGCTGGAGCTCAACTACGTCAACAACTATCTCCGGCCGCTGGCCTACTCGAAGCTCAAGGACATTGCCTTCAGCCCCGGCGGAATGTCTCAGCGATTGTACTTCGGTGGCAATTACTTTTTCGGCTACCTCGCCGGAACCGCCGACAACTGGTTGCTGGTGAAGCCGCCCAACCACAGCACGCCCGAAGCGACCCGCCGGGCGCTGCGAGCCGATCATGCCTTCCCGACTTGCACCGTGACGACCGACACGGCCGAGGCAGCGTATGAAAAGATCCTGCGCGAAGGCGGCGCCGTGCTGCCGGTTCGCGACGCGGTCGACGCGCGGCTGTTCGAACAGATTCGCCAGGGCACGGGCCGGCTGATCGATTCGCAGACCGAGGTCGGCGGCTGGCCCCCTTTGGCAGGCGCTGCGCCGGCGCCCGACACCGATCTCGACGGCATGAGCGACGCCTGGGAATTGAAGAACGGGCTTGATCCGAAAACGGCCACTCCCAGTTCGCAGGACACCGACGGCGATGGCTACCCGGACCTGGAAGAATTTCTCAACGGCACGAACCCCCGCGTGGCCGAGACCTGGATCGAGCCGCCGGCCATTGCCTCGTCGGGCGGCGAAGCGTTCGTCGAGCGGAGCACGATCACGTTGACCGCGGCGCCCACGGCCGCGATTCACTTTACGCTCGATGACAGCGAGCCAAACGAATCCTCCGAGCGCTACGTGGGTCCCTTTCAACTCGATCGCACCATCACACTGCGGGCCAAGGCCTTCGTCGATCACCAGGCCAGTCATGTTCGCAATGCCCAGCTCTCATGCCTCACCCTGCACGATCCACTGACCACGAACACACGCAAGACGGGCCTTGCTTATCGCTACTTTGAGAAACTGGACGACGCCACGCTGGATGTCGTTCCCGCGGCCAAGCCGGCAAGGACCGGGGTCGTCGATGAGTTTAGCGTCGATGCAGCCGAGCGGCCGGAAGACTTTGGCTTTCACTTCACCGGCCTGGTCGAGGTTCCGGCTGCTGGCGTGTATACATTCTATCTGCGCTGTTCGCCGCGAGGACGATTGAGCGTGGCTGGCGTGCCGGTCGTCGAGAGCCAGAGCCACAAGCGCGAGCAGTTCGGCAAGATCGCCCTCGGCAAGGGGCTGCACTCGATCGCACTGACGATTTACTATCGGACCGAAGCCAATTCCACGCTTGAGGTCGATATCGCGGGCCCGAACCTGGCTCGCCGTCGGCTCGGCGCCGACGATTTGTTTCACGCCGCCGAATAGCCTTACGAGGCCCCGGCCTGCCGCGCCATGTCGATGGCCCGCCACATGTACCAACTGGCGACCGACCGATAGGGACGCCACCGCTCGCCGTGTGCCAACACGGCTTTGACCGTGGGCATATCGGCCGTGGCATACGTAAGCATGAAGCCCTTGCGGACGCCAAAATCGCTTGCCGGCAGCACGTCGGGCCGGCCCAGCCGAAACATCAGCAGCATCTCGACCGACCACTGGCCGACGCCGCGCACTTGCACCAACCGCGCGACAATTTCCTCGTCACTCATCTTCTTCAATCGGGCCAACGTCGGCACGGTGCCGTCGAGCGTCTTGGCGGCGAGGTCGTGAACGGCCAGCACCTTCGCCCGCGACAAGCCAGCCCCGCGCAATTGCTCCTGGGAAAGATCCAGCAATCCCTCGGCCTTGATTCGCGAACCGTGGGGATGCAAATCGTGCACGCGGCCGAGGATCGTGGCCGCTGCCTTGCCCGACAACTGCTGGTAGACAATCGCCCGCAGCAATGCCTGGAAGGGGCTCTGCATTTTCTCCGGCCGATGCGTGAAGGGCCCGGCGCGTCGTATGACACGCGCCAGCTTTCGATCGGCTTTCGTCAGGACCGTGACGGCCTCTTCAGGGTCGAAGTCGAGCTCCAT
This sequence comes from Planctomycetaceae bacterium, assembly GCA_003153375.1. GTDB lineage: Bacteria > Planctomycetota > Planctomycetia > Pirellulales > PALSA-1355 > PALSA-1355. The sequence goes on along the minus strand of PLYM01000141.1, from coordinate 119 downwards.
GTCCCTAGGCTACCGTGCCGGTGGCCACGATGACAAGTGCCCAACGTCCAGCCAGGTTGGAGGCCACTACTCCAACCCCAAATCCTTCAACAGACCATCCAGCGCGTCGTCGTGCGCGT
>PLYM01000034.1 GCA_003153375.1 Planctomycetaceae bacterium | reverse complement strand
CTCATCATGACTGCCCCTTCTCCAGTGATCAATTGATCGTCATCACGATGCTGCGTGTTTCGTATCGTGAGGAAATGCATCATTCATTCCGCATGGCCAGGATTGGATTGAGCCGGGCAGCCCGGCGCGCGGGGAGCAATGCCGAGAGCATCACGACGGCCAACGCGGCAACAATCAGCAACACCATGTAAAGCGGCCTGAGTGCAAAGGGCACATCGTGACCGAACATCGAGCCCAGAGTGACGTTGATCATGCGGGCCAAAGAGACGCCCGAAACGCCGCCGGCCAGCACTCCCAGCGTGCCGATCAAGGCGGCCTGGCCGAGCACGGTGAAGACCACTTGGGTGCGTCGCATGCCGATGGCCCGGAGCATTCCGAGTTCTCGCGTCTGCTCCAGCACGTTCATCGTCAGCGTGTTAAAGACGCCCAGCGCACCCACGAGCAATCCCAGCGACAGCAACACCCACAGGCCGCCAGTGACACCGGCCAACAGCGAGTCGATCATGTGCACTACTTCAGTGAACGACTGCAACAACAGGCCGTTTTGCTGAGCCAGCGCCCGCAGCTTTGGTTCGAGCGCCGAAGTTTCGCCGGGCTTGGATCGAATGAGGAATGAGTCGGCGCCCTCGATGCCGAACAAATGTTGGGCCACCCGACGATCGAGAAAAACAACGGCACCGCCGAATGTATATTCGGTGGCCACGCCGGCAACGCGGAAAGAGTGGCTCTGGGGGCCATAGGTGATCTCTAGCGTGCCGCCGGCGCGCAGGTTGAGGTGCTGTGCGAGAACCGAACCCAATACGACTTCGCCTTGTCGCAAGGGCTCCAGGACCTCTGAGTCGTTGTCGCCGATCATGGCCAGTGGTACTTTGTCATAGAGGCTGAATTCGCGAGCGACCAAGACTGCATCGCGACCAGCCGCATCGACGCGCAGCAGGCGGATCGACTCGATCTGTTCGATGTGGCCCAATGCTGCGATCTCGTTGCGAATCTCGTCGCCCAGGCTGACCGCGGTCTGGCCGCTGATGTCGGGCATCATGGCGCGAACAAGGAAATCGGCCGTGATGGTACGTTCGTACCACGTTCGTACGTCGGTGGTGATGCTGAACACGGCATTGCTTGTCCCAACTCCCGCCGACACGGCCATGAACAGCACGCCGATGGTCAGCGCGCTTCTGCCAGCATGGCGCAGCACGAGCCGCTGCGATATTTCTCCCTCGACGGCCATTAGGCGTCGCAGCGGCCACCCGGCCAGGCGGACGGCCGGCGGCAGGATCGCTGGCAACAACAGTACGCACGATACGAGCGAGACGATCAGGCCGACAATCACCAGCCAAATCGGGAAGATGCCCCGCGCCGTAGCGACGGTCACCGCCGCGGCCACGACCAAGCCTGTCAGTCCCGCGACCGTCGTCGAACGGTGCCCGCGCTGGTGCGGCATGGTCACAACGGGCCGCATGCCCTCGAGCGGCGAGATACGACTTGCCTTGCGCGCTGGATACCAGGCGGCTGCCAGGCAGATTGTCGGACCCAACAGCGCACCGACGACCAGGGCCCACGTCAAATCAGGGGATTCGGGCAGATCGGCATGGAGCAGCGCAGCCATTGAGCCCGTCAAGAAACGTCCGCCGTAGATGCCAACCGGGATGCCAACCACCGTGCCCACGACCCCCATCAAGAGCGCCTCGCGCCCGACAAAGCCCATGATCTGCCGCCGCGTGGCCCCCAGTGCCCGCAGGATGGAGAGTTGTTGCCGGCGTTCGCTGACGTTCATCAAGAAAACGCTCAGCACCATGAACACGGCGGTCGTAAACGACAGGGCGCTGGCCATATTCAGGCTCACCTCGGTCAACAGCAAGGTCTCTTCGGCAAGTCCACTGCGCGATGAGGGAACCTGGACCCGAAGTTCTGGGGGCAGCAGGCGCGAAACTTCGGCGATCGCTTCGGCGGTCCGTTTGGGGTCGGTCAAATAGAGATTCACCCCGTCGACTTCCCGCGGCGAGTTGAATGCACGCTGCAAATGATCGAGCGGGGCCAGCACCATGCCGCCTTGACGGAGACGTGAGGCACTTTCGGGCGAAACGACGCCCGAGACGCGATAGGATCGCAAGCCGCGCGAGGTCAACAGCCGAACGGTCTCGCCGGATTTGATTTGCAAGGCGTCAGCCAGGCTGACTTCGATCGCCAGTTCGCCGAGCTTCGCCGGCAGATGTCCGGCGACAATTTGAAACCCCGCTAACGATTCGGGCTCGTCTGGAACGATGCCGAGAGCCACCACTTTGGCTTTGGATCCATGCGCATAGACGATCGTGCCGCGGTGGAAGGCTGGCACCACCGCCCGCACGCCGGGCGCGGAGCGAATCGGGCTGGCAAGGTTCTCGTCAAAGCGACCTTCGCCGCGCGCGACGACCTCCAGGTCGGCCCGGCCAGCCAACGATTCGAAGACCTGTTGATAGGCCCTCCGCGTGGTCTTCGTAGCCGAGATCACGGCGACAATCGCGGCCACGGCAATCACGACGCTCAGCAGACTCACCAGCGAGCGGCCGCGCCGCTGTTGAATTTGGCGTAACGCGTAGCTCCATCCGATCATGCGCGCGGCTCCAATGTCGTGCCCGACGCGGGCATGCCGTGCGACGGATCAAAATCCTCGACAATCACGCCATCGCGCACGTGAATCACACGGTCGGCCCGTGAGGCCACCGCGGCATCATGCGTCACCAGGACGACGGTTTGCTGTTGCTCGTCAACGAGTTGTCGCAATTTGCCAATGATCCGTTCACCGTTCGTGCTGTCGAGGTTGCCGGTCGGCTCGTCGGCCAGGATGATCGCCGGACCTGCGACCAGGGCCCGTGCAATGGCCACGCGCTGTTGTTCTCCGCCCGACATCTGACTGGGAAGATGGTGCCGCCGGTCGGCGATTCCGACTAATTCGAGCATTTCGCCGGCCCGCCGGTCGGCCTCGGCGGCCGGCACGCCTTCGAGGCGCAAGGGCAACGCGACGTTCTCGCTGGCTGAAAAAATTGGCAGCAGGTTGAACTGTTGAAAGATAAAGCCGATACGTCGCCGCCGTAGCAGCGTCCGCTGGTCGTCGGTCAGGGTGGCTATATCGGTTCCTTCCAGCAGGAGTTGGCCCTTGGTGGGCACCTCCAAGGCACCCAGTATGTTGAGCAGGGTGCTTTTCCCAGATCCTGAGGGCCCCATAATCGCCAGGAAGCTCGCAGGTTTAACCTCGAGCGTGACGCCGCGCAGGGCGACCACCTGGACGGCAGATTCATAGATTTTCGTCAGATCGCGTGCTTCGATAATGTAATTCATGTGTGATTTTTCGCCCCAATCACTGCTGACCGGACCACTATCTGAACGGCGATTGTGGGCCGTTCGTTGCATCGACAATCGCCGAGCCTTTAGCACTATAATGGGCTTGTGAGCGAAGGCCCAGCCACTCGCCGGCGTCGATTGAGGTGAGACTACCCTGTTCGGTCCACGGACGGCGCTGGCACCTAACTTGAAAATGGCTGGAACAGAACTGCAATTTGTCGGCCAGTTTCACGGACAAAGCGGAAAGCTCACCGTAGATTGTCAACCACTGCTGAACGAAGCGCGGCCCGGGGGACGTCGCCGGGAATGTCGGATTCCGTGTGGCAAGCATAACAAACATCACGAGCCCAGCAGCGTCGTTCTCGGCGGCCTGGGCCTCGTCGGGTGCGTCGATTGGGGTTGGCGACGGAAACGGTTTTAGCCGATCAGCGCAAGCATCGCGCGGCGGATGGGCTTGGGGAGCGAGTGCCACGCGGTGGCGATCCACGGCCCCGTTAAGGCCCTTGCGGCGAGGCTCGCGAGCGCGGGGCATCCCGAGAGCCCCAGAACCGGGCCACGGCCACACGGCTAGGCAATCAACGCCTCCGCCGACACTCAAGCAAAGCACGGGACCCCAATCGCCAGCAGCGCCCGGGGCAAGGCCTGGAGAACGATGGATGCATCGACGACCTCGGCCTTGTGCGGCCGTGGCTTGCTAGTGCCCCTACACGATCAAGTTGGAGCAGTGCCGTTAATTAATCGAACGAATCCGACGTCAATATACCTGGCACCGAGCTGCTAGAATGGTTTAGTCTGGTATGCGGCCTTGATCAGTCCCGACGGTCCTTCAAGACAGGAAGGCGCCGCTTTTTCTTGCGGCTGGTACGGCGCAACATGACCGAAAAGATTTGGTTGGCAGTCTGGACGATCTGCATCGTTGTCACGTCCTGGGCGGCCGATAATCCTCCGCTCTTCGATTCGCCTGACTCCACGGTTACGTTCAAGCTCAAGGACAAGGCAGGCAATACCCCGCGTTTGGTGCTCTTTCGCGACCCCAATCAGGCGCTCACCGCCAACAGCATCAATTTTCTTCGCGGTACCCTCGATTCCAAGCAGAAGGGCGTCGTTGTGGAGTTCAAAGGCATTCGCTTTCTGCGGTCGATGGGCGGCGACGATCTGGTGGTCCGACTCGTGGGAATAAAGAACGAACTCGAGCTCCCCACAACCATATCAGCTCGGGATCTCGAGAGCGGAAAGGTGCAAAAGCTTCACTTCGGGCCGACCACGATGGGCGGTGGCCCCGTGTCGGGCATCACCGATACCGAAATGGCCCTGCGCTACGAACCGGAAAAACGCACGCTCTCGATACCGAACATTTCGGGTCAATTTGAGTGGAGGCAATTGTTGGCCGATCCGCAAAAGGATTCTGGGTCGCTGAAAGACATCACCGGGGAAATTGGAGAGCTGCCGATGACCGGATCAATTCTCAAAGCCACTTCCAAACCCGCGGCTCCCTAACAGCGTCCTGGCTAGCGCCAAGGCGAATCAGGTTGACCCGTTTGCGTACGTGCGCGACCTGCTCGTCCAGTTGTCAGGACTGCCAACAACCTCTTGACCAGCTTGGTCCAATGCGGCTTGCCGATCAAACACGTCAGCAGACCGAAGTCGCACGATTTGCAGATGGCGACGCGCGGTTTGTGCCGTCCGAACATCCAAGGTGACAGAGTTCTGAAGAGCGCTCGTTTGATGCGCTGACTTGAAAGCCACTGTGGCGGCCATCGTTCAGTCGTGAGCGATTCTCACAAAACGTTTGAGTTCTCGGCACGAAAATCGTGCGTCACAAAACGCATGAGAATCCAGGACGAGCCAAGCGGCGGCTCTCATCAAACCGTGGTTTGATGACGTTTCCCATTCGCGACGACTTTCCGGGAATATCGTTGCCTGCAGGAGAGCGCGCCGGTCTGTCGACCCAAGGCGGGATTGAAGCGACGTCTGCGCACCCCAGAACACGCCCTCCTTACGCAGTGGACCCCAGGTCAAATTGCGGCCCGATGTCTGGTTTCAGGTCGAACCGAACGCCGGCTCGAACGTGGGCCGCGAAGCTTGCAATCCGCTTATCGGCCGGGGGATAATTGGGACAGTCCCGTAAGGCGGTTACCGACGGTGGCAGCACCGGCGCGAAAGCGACACCGGGAAATCCTGCCGAGACGACTTGCCGATTGTCAGGATTGCCACGGGCCTACTTTGGGAGAATGGCAAAGAATGCCGACACTTCGGCAACCCGCTCTGAAAGTTCGACTGGCTCACGGTCGAATTATTCCCTTTGTTTGAGGAGAGGCAGATGGCAGTACTCGTTGCGTTCCGGTGGCGAAAATTTGCGCGGCTGGTGTTCGCTTGCACCGTCGCCCTCTTGTTCACGCTTTGCGCCTTCACGGCGAACGCTGATGAAGCGCCGGTCGCCGAGCGGCCTGCCCGCACGTTGCACTTCCCAGCCGATCAAACGGTCGGCACGATCTCCGGCAGGGCGGCAAACGACAAACCGCTCGTACACGCCATGTATGGCGATGAATGGAAACCGCTCGGCAACGCGCGCGGCGATGTTTCGATTCCGGCCAATACCGACGTGCGGCTGGATGTCGGTCAGGCGGCGTCCGCCGACCTGGCAAGTCTCGACGCACTAGCGCCCAACGATCTGCAAGCCATCAACCTCCGCGATACCGACGTGAAGGATGACGGCCTGGCGCATGTTGGACGATTGACTGGCCTGCGCGCGATCGACCTGCAATCGACGCACGTCACTGACGAAGGTATCAAACATCTCGCCAGGCTGGCCAAACTTGAGCAGATCGATCTCGACGCCTTCCGCGTCGATCGCGAGGGTTTTGGCGTCGGCGACGACGCCATGAAAGTCCTAGGGCAGTTGCCCAGTCTGCGAAGCGTCGGCCTGCGACTGACAAAGGTCACCGACGCCGGCCTGGCCGAGCTCGCCAAATGCCCGACGCTGACCTACCTCGGTCTGGCCGGTACTCGAGTCACGGACGCCGGGCTTGCGTCTCTCGAACAATTGTCGAATTTGGATAGCCTGCAACTTGGCGTCTACAACGAAGGTGCGAAAATCACCGACGATGGGCTTAAAATCATTGGCAAGCTTAAGAATCTCAAAAGCCTCGATCTTTCCGGCACGAAAGTCTCGGACAAGGGGCTGGTGTACCTGGCGCCTCTTGTGAAGTTGGAGCACCTGGCGCTCGACCATACCGACGTTTCCGACAAGGGACTGGCGCAGCTCGAACCGCGGCAATCCCTCAAGACAATCCGCTTGTATACCAGGCATAGCATGGGGGACGTGGCGGCCGAGAATCTCGCCAAGCTTAAGTCGCTCGAGCGGATCAGCGAGAATCTGGAAGTGACCGACAAGGGAATCGCTGCGCTCGCCACGCTGCCCAAGCTGCAGCAGCTTACTCTGCATGGCGAAGGAGTCACCGACGCCAGCGCCAAGAGTATCGCCGGCATGAAGTCCCTCACCTGGTTGTGGCTACAGAATTGCCCGATTTCGGATGAAACACTTGCCGCGATTGGCGAGCTTGCGAATCTAGAAATACTGTTTCTCACTAAAACGAAGGTGACTGGAGACGGCTTCAAGCACCTTGCCAAGCTTCCAAACCTGAGAATCCTCGATATCGACGTAGGCACCCGCGCGGAGCATGCGGAAGGGGCCCGATTCCACCTGCGCGAGATCGGCAAGCTCATGCAACTCAAAGATCTGCGCATCCAAGGCGGAGAGCTGACGAGTGCCGACGTTCAATATCTGCTCGGCCTGCTGGCGCTGGAGAAACTTACGCTGAAATTGCCACTCGACGACGACGGAGCGTTCAACATTGCCGGATTCGATCGCCTGAAATCGCTCAACATCATCGATGCTGTGATTACCGATGCCGGACTGGAGCAACTTTCGCTTTTACGCAATCTGGAATTTGCCCAAATCACCGGTCATTTCACGGATCGGGGGCTTCTGAAGCTCGCGCCCCTGAAATCACTGCGGCGCTTGTACGTTGGTTCTCCGTATGTGACCGACGAAGGGCGGACGGCACTCGCCAAGGCGATGCCGGCGTTGCAACACGTATTGCCCAACCACGTGCCGGGGCTGAGCCACGGCGATATCACCATCACCGACAAGGACACAATCCGCCGCGAGGGCGACGCCAAGAAACGGGCCACGCTCGACGCACTCGAAGACCAGCCGCCGCCGGCCCTCACTGTCACCAACTGGATCAACGCCGATGCCGCCGGCCTCGATCCGGCAAAATTTGCCGGGAAGGTCGTTGTCCTCGATTTCTGGGGCACTTGGTGCGGACCATGCCGCGCTTTTACGCCGCGGCTCAAGGAGCTCCACGAGAAATATGCCTCCGAGGGCCTAGTGCTCATGGGCATCCACACCACCAACGGTGCGAACGAGATGCCGGAATATATCGCCGAACAGCGCATCACGTGGCCGCAAGCGGTCGATGTCGAGAAGACCACGGTCAGCGCGTGGAAGGTGCCACACTATCCTTCGCTATATGTGATAGATCGCTGGGGCAAGATTCGTTACGCCAACCCCTACCGCGGCGATGTGGAGCGGGCAATCGTGCAACTCTTGCAGGAAACCGCGCCGCCAAGCGCGCGGGCCGGTGGATAACCGCCTCGGTTGATTGCGCATCGCTGCAAACCTGAAATCAAACGCCTCCAATTGACGAAGCATTTCAGGGCATCGCAGTCACCAGCGCCGCTACCCTCACGCAATTCGCTTTTACAGGAGGGCTGTGAGGCATGGGCAGGTTTTCCGTCGGCTCAATTCATTCTTTTTTTTAAGGCTTGTCTGTCGTGCTCTTGGACAGGAAGTTGGTGTGGCAGTTACGAATCCCATTTCCCGCAGCTGTGGTCAACTTGGCCCTAAGCACGCTTAGCGGCTCGGAAGGGGTTCGTGACCAATGTCGAAACGTCCTGAGCCGATGGCCGTCAAGTGGCAAACCTGCTCACCGGGGGCACCGTCATGGCTCCATGACGCCAAACCAGAAAACGTTGCTTTGATGCGACTCGCAGCAGGGCCAAATCGGCGGCAACGCACAGTCGCGCGTCATTCCGAGAATTGGTATGACTTCTCGGGACTCGAAACCGGTCCCGTCAAAGGCATGACTTTTTGACAACGGCAGCGCGCGTCACTTAACGGTGGTTAGATCGGATTCTCAAGAATCAAAGGCTGTTCGCACGAGTTCTTGGGACTCCGCTTTTTGCGCTCGACGGCCGGGCGACGTGGCGGCGACTCTTCCTGGCCTCAGACGACGTGACGGACGCGATAAACGCATTTCACTCCCCCGTAGTCATGCATGCGAATCATTATCCCGCACCAATGGAGCTATTCGGCTTAACGAGGGCGGCCTCCCTCACGCCAGAACGGCGGGCCGCGATCGCCGGGAAGGCCGCGGCGGCCCGGTGGTCTAAAATCGAGATCGTTGAGTAGTCTCACCCGGAAGGCACTCCGCCCCATCTCAGCCGCAGGTTCGCAAGGCCCGCGCGCGATGTTGATTTCGCGCCTCTCCTGCCCGCCACTGGGCGCGGGATGGGATGCAATTGGTCATAAGCCTGAGCGGTGGTTGCCCAGCAAATGGGCAACCGGCCTCGACTCGCGGCTCGCTCGCCGCAAGAGAGTGACCCGCACCCACTGCCGAAGTGCCTTTTGCGGTTTCGCCCCAGACCAAATTCTCGTGGCGCGAGATTTGCTTCGGTAGGAATCCATCGCGCTCTGGGAACCAGACTTATGTGCAAAGGCATCGACCAGCTCACCGGTCATATCCTCATTTGCGGATTCGGACGTGTCGGTCAAGTGCTTGCCAGCGATCTGGCGGAGGTCAAACAACCCTTCGTTGTGATCGACGCTAGCGAAAGCCGTGTGGCCGAGGCTCAGGCCGCGGGCTACTTGGCATTGTTGGGGAACGCGTCCGAGGACCGAACGCTCGAAGCTGCCGGCATCGCCCGCGCGCAGGCCATGGCTGCCGTGCTATCGGATGATTCGGCCAATGTATTCGTGACGTTGACGGCCCGCGATCTCAACCCAACGATCCAGATCATCGCCCGGGCCGAATCTCCTTCGACCGAGAGGAAGCTGATGCGCTCTGGCGCGAATCGCGTGGTGCTGCCCGCATTCATTGGCGCGACGAAGATTGCACAGATGATCGTCCATCCCTCCGCCGACGATTTTTTGCAGGAAGCCACGGGCAAGACGCATCTCAACGAGGACTTGCGACAAATCGGACTGGAATTGATCGGGATCGAAGTCAAGCCTGGCTCACCGCTCGTTGGCCGGAAGGTTGGCAACGTCGAAGCAAGTGGCCAGGGCGGGTTCGTGGTCGTTGCGATCACGAGGGCCGACGGATCGCTCCTGCGCGCGCCGGAACCGGGAGTGCTGCTCAAGCCGGGCGACGTCTTGGTAATTTTGGGCCATCATGAGGCCCTACCCGAGCTGGCGAATAGCGCAAAGCCGCTTGCAAAAGCCACGTACCGTGGCGTCACAGCTTAAGGTGAGAAATCACGGCGTAGAACTGGGCGGCGCGGGCAATTTGGCCAGGGCGTTTTCCGGCGGGCAGCCTAATCTCGCTACTGCCGCGTCCGAAGGGCTCGACATGGCCGCGGCGGGAGGTGATCCTGTCGGCGCTAATCAGGCTGAGGCGACTGCCGCAGGAAGGGCATGTCACGTCGGTGATTGGATCGTCCACGGCAATCTCGATTGGATTGTGGCAGCGCGGACAGCGGACGTGCATACGGTGCCCCGTCGGCAAACACGTGCAAAGAATGGTCCGGCGCAGTGGTTCGAGGCTAGCACGACCAAGCTCGGATCTCCAATTTCGACGGTGTACAGCGGGCGGGCTTAGAGCCTTCGGACGTTGCCGCTGTTTGGTTGCCAGATCGTGTCACTTAACGGTGGGTTTTTGCGAGTCCCAGGTGTCGATGAGTTGACGAAACTCCGAGGCAAGCATGGCCTCATCCCAAATCCGCCCACGCCCTGGCGCCGGCTGTCCTGAAAGTGTCCGGCATCGCAAGCTGGCCGAGGACTTTAGTTGAATGATCGGAGATCAGTACCACGTTCGTCCGCACGCCAATCACAGCTCTTCCGCGCTGATGACATGAGAGAAGGGATAGACCAATCGTCTGTTTCCCAATGTGCTAGTTGTCGCCATGTCGGTTGACTCCAGGCACGAGCGAAACCACCAGTCCCAAAAAACGATCCGACCAGTTGCCCAACGGTGCGTCAACTCCAACCAGGATATCTCTGCTGTGACGCGAGACGAGGGCGTATTCAGGGGACGTCGTCAATCGTGCAATGACCTCGAACCTTTGATCAGTGGACGCACGGGGAATGTATATGCCGCAGATCTGCTTATTGTGAAAGCCTTTTTCATCCAGGGTGGGCGGCTCAAACACAGAAAACGGAGATGTATAGTCTTCGGAGGCGATGGTTGAATTTGTCTCCACGACCGCACGTGGGGGTCCGGTTACTCCGTGTGCACAATTCCCCCAGCTAGGTTCCAGGCCTAGTTCTCCAAACAACTTCGCCGCGCCGTACCCTACACCGATAAGCGGAACTGTTTTCAACTGTTTGCCGTCGTACTTATCGAGTCGTCCAAAGGCCGCAGGACTAAGAACTAGCAGCAAGACCGTATCTGGCTTGGGTTCCAACTGTCGTAGTGTTTCAAGCCTGTGAACTGTTCGTATATTCTTGTCGCGAGCGAATGCGGTTTTCATTCGAGCGAAGTCATCCTGAGTAAACTCAGGCGCATATACGTCTACATCGGTAGGCCCGAGAGGCTTCGGAGCGACTTGTTCCTTGGCTTTCAAAGCGGCGGCCGTTTCAATCGACACGCTGCCACCTTCTGGAACCTCAATTGTCTTGATGACCTCGCCGCGTTCGTTCTTGATGTAAACGACGGTACCGGCTTCGATCAAAGCGCACAGACCAATGAGCACGATTACCGCGGTCAGGAATGACTTGGCGTTCATTATTCCCCCTCGTCGGTTTTAGGTTAGCAAATCGTCCTTTTGTGCGGTCGCATGAGTCAACATTGGATTGGTCCGTAAAGGTGCCGAGTAATGCACGACATAGCAATCGTGAATGCAATTGCGCGTGCCCATGGATCGATCTGGCCTTGAGGTTTCAAACGCGGCGGCAGCTTCCACTCAATTTGCGATTTTGCATATCAAAGGCATTTGCAGTTGGATGGTGCCGCAGAGCATAGGTGCGGCAGGACATACGGGCCATGCGTAACCGCTTGACTGATGGGCGTGATTATCGCTCCGCCCCAAACAACTTTCAAGCTACGCCGTCCGTCTCGATCGTTCAACCGCACCAGCGGCGTGTAGGGGAAGTGCATTCCGCTTCTGCGATTTGCGATGAACTCGGCAGCCTAACGATCGCGAACCCTAGACCCCAGTGGGTCAAACGAGTCGGCGGAATGTGAAGAGAGGAGAACTTCCAGGTGCCGAGGCATCGGCACCCTAGGTACCCGCGAGGTAGACGGCCCGTATTTGGGTATGCAAAGAGAGCGACGGGTGCGGCGGCCTCTTGCGTTTTCGGTTCGGTGCGTGCCACACGATTTAAACTTGGTCCCGTAAACCCTGTAAGCGTCCGCCGGATCCATACT
>PLYM01000172.1 GCA_003153375.1 Planctomycetaceae bacterium | reverse complement strand
TGAAAAGCAGGTGTTGCCAGAGCCGTCGTGCGATGACCGCCGGCATGGCACTGTGAATGCCATATTGGCGGGCCACATAGCTGGCGGCTGCCACAACACCGCGACCTTCGGGCGTGCCGCCGACGATGACAGGCTGGCCGACCAACTCGGGGCGATCCCGCTCCTCGACTGAGGCATAGAAGGCGTCCATATCGACGTGCAGAATCATCGTGGGATTTTACACGATCCGGTTCGTTGGGGGCTCTGAAGGCTTAGATATGCATAAGCCACATGCGAGGGGAGCAGGTCGAGGCAGGTCCCTGTCCGAGGCCACGGACTCGACGACCAAGGGGCCATTCTCGTTTTCAAAAACGGCATACCGCCCAAATTCACAGCCGGCTTTAGGTCAAGGTGGCTGACGATTAAGGCCCGGCACGCTTGTTCGCTCCAGCGTGTAGTGGCCCACTACGGGCACGGTGATGCACGACGGGCTCAAGATGCTCGAAGCCAGGTTGAACGCACCACGAGCGATCGTGGCAAACTGCCCGGTATCGCGCGTCGATGGCGAATACGACGATGATGGTCAGCGTCTGACTGCTTCTATGTAGACGGCGTTTTGGACCGGCACGATACGCCTTCAGTCAACGCTTTGTTCAGCAATCAGGAGTTGGCGTTCGCAGAGGATGACCGGGTGTCACTGACACCCGCAACCAGGTGTTTTCAGTGTTTACTGAGTGCTTACGATGGCGCGACCAAGGCGTCGGAACCACCAACAACACAAGGATTTACACGCGATTCTGGTCATCCTGAAGCGGATGCAATTTTCTATTACGAATGCGGTGCTCTGCCAATTGAAGCTACGCTGGCAAGGTGAGCAATTGTAGCACGGAATCGCGATAGTTTATCGGCTGGGCGGATTTGAGCCAAGCCCTGGAGGGCGAAGCATTTGCCCATACGACCGTGAAATCAAGGCCTAAGCCGTCTGCAAGGCCTCGATCGTGTTGATGTCTACCAAAGAAACGTGCACGAACCGGTCGACTTCCGGATAGACAATCGCCAGCCGGTTCTTCCCCAAGGCCACGTTTTCGGGGTGCCGCACCTCGTAAGCCTCACCATTGGAGAGCCGCAAAACAAACGCCTCGAACGGACGTCGATTCAGCCACTCTCGAATCGTTTCCATGTTCATCCCTAAACTGGACCACCGCCAATTCCAAACTTAACCTGGCAGGCCATCAAGACGCCATATATGAGGGTCGAAGTCTTCTTCGCCGACGACGGGTTGCGTCGGCGCGCCTTTACCGCTCCATCCTACGCTCCAAAGCGCCCGGAGATCTGGGGAATACTGAAATCCTTCGGACGAGTACGGATCGACTGGCAATCGGTCCAGGATTTTCGCCTGTCGCAGCGCATCCAGACTGTCAGGCAGTCTGCCATTTTCGCGGGCGAAGATGGCAATCGCCAACGTAATGCGGGTGCCATCATAGCTTGCTTGATTCGTCAACGCGATCTGCTGCATTGACTTCGAGTCAAGCTGGATCGCCTCGAGAATCTTTCTGCCCAAAGCGTTCGCCACACACTTCAGTTTTTCGCGGGCTCCCGCTAACTCCAATTCGCTCACCTGGTCTGGATCAACCGGATCCAAGAGAATCATGCTCAATTCCTTGGGCCATGCAATGAGACCATCGGCAACCTTGTGAGTTGGTTGTGTTTTGCAGGTCGACCACGGCCTATCCAAGTCTCGCAGGAACCCGACATAGAGCGCGTTCGATCGTTTCACGGTATCGGCCAGATCGAACGGCTTTGGATGGTTGTCGAGCAGGCGCACGATCTTGTCGCACCGCGATTCGTACTTTTCGCGAGGAACAAAGATCTCCAATCCATCGCTCCACTCGAGTATGTTGCGGACTTTCCCCGCAGTATCGGATCGGTCGACCTTGATCAGCAATGGGAGCAGATAACAACTATATTCGGCTCGAATCGCTGCCCGAATCCCAGCCAGGGGTTCCGAAATATTCGGTAGAGATGCGAGCATCCAACGCATCGTTTTAGCGTCCGTCGCGCTGCTTGTCGCAATTCGCCGGATGAGAGAAAAGCACGCGCCCTGGCAGGCATAGGTGACAAGAAACTCAACGTAGACTCCGCCCGCGCCTTCGAGCAGTCGAAATATCTGATTCGCTTTCAAACACAATTCGGCGGCTTCCCGCACGCGACCTTTTGCCAAGTGTCGCTGCGCGCACAGTTGCAAATACCGCGATAACCGCCGATACTTCGACAGGTCATTCAGCCGCTCATCATCCCAAGACCCGGTAGGGAACTGCAATTTTCCACGCTTGATTACATTCTCCAACGTTTCAAGAATACCCGCGTTATTGTCCAACCAATCCGCGACGGATCGATCCCGCTGCGCGTCGGGCCTTTTCGTGCTGAAACAATCATCCGTCTCGAAGTCGCCCTCTGGCACTTCGGCAATCAGCCGTAATGCGGCATCCAAAGTCAGCAGCCCATTTTGCGCGTCCGGGAGTGTGGCAGGGGCTCGCAATAATGGATCGACCAACGACAGCAACCCTTCGTCCGCTCCAACGGACAGAGAGTTGATTAAGCAGGCACCGACCGCGGAGGTCGCGGTCTGTTCGAAAAAGCGTCGGCGATTGAGTGAATTCATTGCCATCCATTCTAACGCAGTGTTCACGAGTCTTCCGACGCCGCTTCCTCCCCCCAAAACGGCTCGATCTCGCCCACATCGACGTAGGCGCCGCAGTGCGGGCACTCTTGCACTGTGCCCTGGTGCTCGGCGGGAAACATCGCCGCCCGGCCGCAGTCTTCGCAGGTCACCTTGATCGGCTCGCCCGTGGGGGCGGCCTGCCGGTGGCCGGCCTGGCGCTCGGCTTCTTGTCGCTCATAAGCCGCCAACACTGGCTGAGCCCGCTCCACGGCATCCCGCGCTACCCAGACTTGCGGCTTGTGGATTCCCGGCAGCAGGCCGAACATCCACAGCCCGCCAGTCGATAGATCCTCGACGACCTGCGCCTCGATGCCTTCCTCGACCAGCAGCGTCCGCACCAGGTGGGCTTCGACGTTGGTCGCCGCGTCGTAAACCGCCACCGGATCGTGGAGTGTCATCTGATTTTTCCCTTGGTTGCAGCCTCGAACCGAGCACTCCATTTTCACTCCCAACACATCGAGCGGCAAGAAGGGGCGCGACCGCCGGCCATGCCTTCATAGCGGGCACCGGCCGGACAGACTTTGGGCGGATCACACGGTCCCCACCGCAAAAACCGCGCACTCGCGGGTCGCAGCGTGTTTGGAATGCCTTTTGCTATGGATGATTCGCCCAACCGTGCCCGCCGGCCAACCCTAGCGATTGCTGGGCGAAGGGAAAGTCTGTGCGCGGTCGCCGGCCGCCGCCCTGGAACCCCATTCGCGTATGAACAGCTCCTGGCGCAGGATTCTGATCGGCGGAATGTTCTTCGGCGGCACCTGCGTCATTGCCGTCACCGGCTACATGATCGCCGGCTGGAATTTTCTCGATGCCATCTACATGGTCGTGATCACCGTGTTTGGCGTCGGCTATGGCGAGGCCAAGCCGCTCACCGCGCCGGCGCTCAAGGTCTTCACGATGTTCGTGATCATCGCCGGCTGCTCCTCGGGCATTTACGTCGTGGGCGGGTTCGTGCAGATGATCGCCGAAGGGGAAATCAATCGCGTATTAGGAACCCGACGCATGTCCAAAGGCATCGAAAAACTCAGCGACCACATCCTGATCTGCGGCTTCGGTCGCGTCGGCCAAATGCTGGCCCAAGGCCTGTCGGCGGCCGGCCAGTCGCTGGTCATCATCGATTCCAGTGAAAGCCGGATACTCGAAGCCCAGCAGGCGGGCTATCTGACCGTGCTCGGCAGCGCCTCGGACGAGACCACGCTGGCCGCCGCCGGAATTGCCCAGGCCCGGGTGTTGGCCACCGTGTTGCCCGACGACACGATCAACGTGTTCATCACGCTCACGGCCCGCGACATGAATCCGACGATCGAGATCATCGCCCGCGCCGAGTCGCCCTCGACCGAACGGAAGCTGTTCCGTTCGGGCGCCAACCGCATCGTGATGCCGGCCCTGATCGGCGCCAACAAGATCGCGCAGCTCATCATCCGCCCCTCGGCCGAAGACCTGCTTCTGACCCGCACCGGCAAGACGCATCTCAACGAGGAACTGAACGCCATCGGCCTGCAAATGAACGATCTCGAAATACAGGCCAACTCACCGCTGGCCGATCAGCCGCTGAGCCGGGTCGAAGTGGCCGGCAGCGGCGGTTTCGTCGTCGTGGCCCTGCGACGCGCTGACGGCTCGCTGATGCACAACCCGTCTCGGGATTTGAAGCTGGCCGCCGGCGACGTGATGATCATCCTGGGCCATTCACAAGACCTTCCCGAGCTCACCCTCCGCGCCGCCGCCCCCCGAGCGGCCAGCTACCGCGGTGTGCAAGTGTGATGCGGCAATCGACCGCATCGCTGAGCCCTCCGATTGCCAGGCGCGGGAATGCTTGCCAGCGGGGGTCACGTTCCGTAGATCAAGCAGCGGAACGAATGAAGAAGCACGACCGCCAGGCGCAATAAAAAAGGGGCCTCTGATGCGCCAAAGTCGTTTGGCGTTGCTGGACGGTTAGGGGCAAGGTAACGATCCCGCTACATTCATCAGAGGCCCCACGGGCCGCAGTCTTGAACGAACCTTCCCGGAGGAGGGCTCGTCGAGCAGCACCTTAAGCAACCCTAGTGCCAGGGACGTTTTTCTCGGGGAATTTCACTGCCGCAGCGCTCGGATAACCTATATTTGGCAATGATTTAGAATTTTTATTTGCCACCCAAAATACCTATTTGAACTGCGGCCCACCACTGGATCGTTACACGGCAGTTGCCGCGTTTCGCCGCTACGTTCAAAACGGGATTTGGCCCGGAAAGTCGGCCGGTCTGAAATTGAGACGCCCGGCAAGGTCCGAGATTCGAGCCCGTCCAAGGTGCTATTCTCGCGTCCAGACAGGACAGACTGCCAAGCTTCGCAGGCCGAGGTGCTCGAGGCAGATGGCGAATGCTCCGATCGGTGCCGTGCCCTCGTTGGCGTGGGCATACCGACTCGACCTTCTCAACGGCGACCCACACAGGGCGGCAGCTGTTCACGCCCTGCATGCCTACGGCAAGCGTGGGCAGGGCGCCCCCGCAGCAGCATCGCACCCCGTCACCGCCGCACCTCTAATGCGAACGCGGCGGCAGCGCAATCTTCCTCGCGATCGCCGCCCCTGTTCGCTTGCCGCCGGGTACGCTTTAATGGCGGGTTGAAGGGCGAAGTGGTGCGGATCGCCCAAAACCTTTGTTGTCAGACCCATGACGCGCCCACACGGATAGGTCGCGCGAGGTACATCCTTGGCGTCACGGATTTCTTTCGTCCATCCCGCGGCCGACCGCGTCATCATCTTGACCAATCCGGGCGCGGGCGCGCGCAATCGGATCGAAACCATCTTTGAGCTGGTCGAGTGCCTCAAGCAGCACGGCTTGACGGCGGTCGTGGTGCGTGACTTCCAAACCCTCGAACAGCAGATTCAGCAACTTGGTGCCGCGGGGCAATTGCGGGCGGTCGTGGCAGCCGGAGGCGACGGCACCGTGGCCGAGATCGTCAACCGCACCGACGCCGTCGTGCCGCTGACGGTCTTTCCGCTCGGCACGGCCAACCTGCTGGCCAATTACTTCGGCCTCACCAACGACCCCCATGCCCTGGCCACGGTCGTCGCGGCCGGCGCCACCGCCCGGTTCGACGCTGGGCGCGCCAACGGGCGCGTCTTTCTGTGCATGGCCAGCTGCGGTTTCGATGCCGACGTGGTGCACCGCCTGCACAGTAAGCGCCGCGGCGGTCACATCAGCTATTGGACCTACGCCCGGCCGATCCTCGAGGCCATCCGCAGTTACCGCTATCCGCCGTTGCAGATTGAATATGAAACGACGCAAGGCGCCAGCGTGGTCAAGCTGACCCACCGGGCCCCTTGGGCCTTCGTGGTCAATCTGCCTGACTACGGCGGCGGCCTGAAGCTGGTGCCCGATGCCGTGGCCACCGACGGCGAACTCGACTTGTGCGTTTTCAAGCGCGGCTCGTTGTGGCATGGGTTGATGTACGTCGGGCTGGTCAAGCTGCGTCAGCAACGCGTGCTCTCCGACTACCAGACCATGCGGGTCACGCGCGTGCGCATCGCATCGGACGAACAAGTGCCCTATCAGCTCGACGGCGACCCTGGCGCGTTCCTGCCGCTGGAGATCGACGTGCTGCCGGCGCGCGTGACGCTGCTGGCGCCGCTGGACCGTCTGACTGCTCTCGGGCTCACACCGCCCGTGCCGCAGCGCGCGGGGGCAGCCGGATGAGCGAGAAACAGGCCACGATAGGCCCCTATACTTGCGGCCGTGGTTCGCGCTTGCTGGTCATCGCCGGCCCTTGCGTCATTGAAACGCGTGACCTGACGCTGCACATCGCCGAGCACTTGCGCACGCTTGCCGAGCGACTGCCGATTTCGCTGGTGTTCAAAGCCTCGTTCGACAAGGCCAACCGCACGAGTCTCGACGCCTTTCGCGGGCCAGGCCTCGAAACAGGCCTGCGCATTCTCGAAGACGTGAAGCAAGCCACGGGCCTGCCGGTGACGACCGACATCCACGAATCGACGCAGGCCGCGGCCGTGGGCCAGGTCTGCGATTTGTTGCAGATTCCCGCCTTTTTGGCTCGCCAGACCGACCTGCTCGTGGCCGCCGCTCAATCCGGTCGGGCGGTGAACGTGAAAAAGGGCCAATTCCTGGCCCCCGGCGACATGCGGCACGTTGTTGGCAAACTGACGGCCGCCGGCTGCCGTAATATCCTATTGTGCGAGCGCGGCACCTTTTTCGGTTATGGCCGGCTGGTGAACGACATGCGCTCGATTCCTGAAATGCAGGCCCTGGGGGTGCCCGTCATTTTCGATGCCACCCACAGCGTGCAGGAGCCGGGCGGCTTGGGCAGCTCGACCGGTGGCAATCGCCGGATGGTCGAGCCGTTGGCCCGCGCGGCCACGGCCGTCGGCGCCGACGGATTGTTTTTCGAAACCCACCCGACGCCCGACACCTCTCCGAGCGATGGGCCGAATATGGTTCCGATGGCTGAATTTGGCGAGTTATTGGCGCGTCTGCTACGAATTCGCGAAACCGTGGAGTCCTTGGCGTGAGCAGTCGTCCAGCGAGTCCCCCGTTGCAGACCAACGCGCCCTGCCGCCACTCGTGGCAGCGAGCCTTGTCGCTTTCCGCCGTTGGCTTGCCGGTCCAGGCGCTGCTCGCGTGTGTCGCTTGTGCCATGCTGCTGCTCGCCGGTTGCGATTCGCAAACCAGTCCCGGGCCGCGGCGCGGACCGGCTGCACAAGGGGATTCGCAAGGAGGACTGTTCGAATCGGTCGCCGAGAACCTGGAAAAACTGGAGCAGTTCGATTCCGAAGAAATCCGCAAACAGATTTGCGACCGTCTGAATCAATGGAACCTGCAAGAGAAGCCCAAGGTTGCCTGGCAAATCGATCCCCAGGTTGCGGCATTGCCCGAGCCTTTGCGTAACTTGCTGAGCGTCAAGGCGCTCGACAGCACGCTCTTCCAGCCCAACGATGCCGAATTCCTGCAAGAGGCGGTCTGGCTGCGCGCGGTTTCGAGCGCTGCCCGCAAAGATCAGTTCAACGACCTCGGCGTCGCCGAGCGACTGTTCGACTGGACGGTGCGCAACATCCAACTCGATTCCGACTCGCCCGACAGTCCCCGCCACCGCGTCTCGCAGGTGTTGCTGCGGGGCCGCGGCACCGCCATAGAACGGGCCTGGCTCTTCATGTTGCTGGCCCGGCAGCAGGGGCTCAATGTCGTGTTGCTGGCTTTGCAACCCGATGAGGCCAAACCGCCCCGGCCTTGGGTCTGCGCTTTGTTGAGCGGCGAGGAACTGCAACTGTTCGATTGCAACCTGGGCTTGCCGATTCCCGGACCGCAAGAGCAGGGCGTGGCCACGCTTTCGCAGGTTCTTGCCGACGAGCAACTGCTGCGACGATTGGACCTCGATAGTGAGCACCCTTATCCGGTCGCGGCCGACGACCTGAAACGCATCGTGGCCTATGTCGAGGCTTCGCCTGATGACCTCTCGCGGCGAATGGCGCTGGTCGAGTCGCGTTTGAGCGGCAAGCACAAGCTGGTGCTGACCTCGGCCGGCGATACGCTGGTCGAGGAGTTGAAAAAAGTTCCGCACATCGCCGACGCGCGGCTGTGGACATGGCCGTTCGAGGTGCAGCTCTGGGTGTCGAAGCTCGACAATGACGGGCGCAAGGCGGCCGGACGCGAAATGCTGATGTTCTATGCCCTGCCCGAGGTGGCTTTGTCGCGCGCCCTGTATCTCAAGGGCCTGTACGATGGCGACACCGGCGCCAAGAAGCATCTGCTCGACATGCGCCCGCCCGAGGACTTTATCAATAATTACAAGCTGCCAGCCTCGGCGGTCAAGCAGTTCAAGAAGGAGGATGTCTCGCGGATTGAAGCCGCGCAGATCGTGCTCATGCGACAGGCCAAGCAAAGCGCCAGCTATTGGCTGGGGCTCGTGATGTTTCAGCAGGAAGACTATCCGCCGGCGATCGACTATTTTGCCAAGCGCACGCTCGAGGCCTCGCCCGACGGCCCCTGGACGGCCGGCGCCCGCTATAACCTGGGCCGCACCTACGAGGCCACGGGCGAAACGGCCAAGGCGATCGAAGCGTACGAATCGGACATCAAGTCGCCACAGAGCCATGGAAACCGCCTGCGGGCCCGCTGGCTGAAGGACAAGGATTCGGCGTCCGCCGGCACGTAAGTTCGCCGCTAGCGGTGATTTGCCCCTTGTGGCAAGCTCATGGAATTGGTAAATTTCGAGTTCGGTTTTTCGCTCTGTCAGTTGCCGCTTTCGTATTGAAAGCAGGTGACGGCGGTGAAAGTGGGCCGGGCCCAGGGTTCGTGCGAGTGCCCCCGGGCCATTCCGCGGTCCGTTTGCAAAGTCATTGCAAGCCGCTGGCAGGGTCATAGCAAGCCACTGGCAGAGGGGGACTTGCCTCGCTGCCTAGAATGAGTCGTGGTGAGAATTATGAAAAAAGAAGTCCATCCTCAATACTTCGTGACCCAGGTCAAATGCGGTTGTGGCAACGCGTTCACGACCCGCAGCACCCGGCCCGAGCTGAAAGTCGATATCTGCAACGTCTGCCACCCGTTCTACACGGGCAAGCTGAAGTTCGTCGACACAGCCGGCCGCATCGAAAAATTCAAGAACAAGTTCGCCGCGGCGGGCTATGCCAGCCTCAAGCGGGGCAAAAAGGCCGCCGAGCCGAAGACCGAATCGTAGCTGTCTGAAAAAACCAAGGGCCGCCGCTGGCGCGCGTCATGCGCCCCGCGGCGGCTTTTCTGTTGCCGCTTCCGCGTGCGTCCCGGTTTTTTGCCTGCTGGCCCAAGGACGGAGCTTTTACACCAGCCGGGGCGCTGCCCATCTGCCGAGGAACTGAATCGTGTCGTTGCGCGAAGATCTTGAGAAGCAACTCGTTCGCTTCGAGGAGCTTGAGCAGCAGCTGGTCGATCCGGCCGTGCTCGCCAGCCCTGGGAGAGTTGCCGCCGCTGCGCGCGAACACGGCTCGTTGGCCAA
Source organism: Planctomycetaceae bacterium (assembly GCA_003153375.1). Taxonomy (GTDB): domain Bacteria; phylum Planctomycetota; class Planctomycetia; order Pirellulales; family PALSA-1355; genus PALSA-1355. Next base: position 32,933 of record PLYM01000172.1, on the reverse strand, counting down.
GCTGGCCAAGAAATATCGCCGCTTCAAGGCCGTCAACGCCGAGATCGTCGAAACCCAGGAGATGGTCGACGGCAAGGACTCCGACATGCGCGAGATGGCCGAGGCCGAACTGCCCAAGTTGCGAGTCGAACGCGAGGCGTTGTGGGACGAACTGCTCGAAATGACCATCGGCGGCGAAGATGCCCAGCGCACGCGCATCGTCACCGAAATCCGCGCCGGCACCGGCGGTGGCGAAGCCGCGCTGTTCGCCCGCGATCTCTATGAAATGTACAAGCACTTCGCCGAAGACAAGGGCTGGAAGGTCGAAGTGCTGGACCTGAACGCCACGGAGCTGGGCGGCTTCAAGGAAATCATCCTGGGCATCGAGGGCGAAGGCGCCTATCGCGAGATGCAGTATGAAAGCGGCGTACACCGCGTGCAGCGCGTGCCCGAGACCGAGGCCAAGGGCCGCATCCACACCTCAACGGCCACCGTGGCCGTGCTGCCCGAGCCCGAAGACGTCGAAATCGACATCCAGCCCGAGGACTATCGCAAGGACATCTTTTGCGCCAGCGGCCCCGGCGGACAGCACGTCAACAAAACGGCCTCGGCCATCCGGCTGACGCATCTGGAAACGAACATCGTCGTGCAATGCCAGGACGAAAAGAGCCAGCACAAGAATTTTGCCAAGGCTCTCCGCGTGCTCAAGAGCCGACTCTATGAAGCCAAGCGCCAGGCCGAGCACGACAAGCGGGCCAGCGAACGCAAAACGCTCGTCGGCTCGGGCGATCGCAGCCAAAAGATTCGCACCTACAACTTCTCCGAAAACCGCGTCACCGACCACCGCATCAACCTGAGCCTTTACAAACTCGATGCCATCCTGGCCGGCGGTGTGCAACCGCTGACCGACGCGCTGATCGACTACGATCGCGCGCAATTGCGCAAGGACATGGGCGCCGTCGAATAAGAGCCTGTCGGAGAGGTGGGTCGAAATGGGCGACGAATGGACAATCGGGCGCCTGCTCGAGTGGACGACCGACTATCTCAAGCAACACGGTTCCGAAAGTCCCCGACTCGAAGCCGAAGTGCTGCTGGCCCACGCCCGCGGATGCAAGCGGATCGAGCTCTACACGAGCTTCGTGGATCCGGCCTCCGAGGAGTTACGCACGCGCTTTCGCGACCTGGTGCGCCGCCGCGGTGAAGGCATGCCGGTCGCCTATCTGGTTGGGCACCGTGAATTCTTCTCGCTCGATTTCCGCGTCACGTCCGACGTGCTGATTCCGCGGCCTGAGACGGAGTTTCTGGTGATGGCGGTCTTGGACCACATCAAAGCCAACCTGGCCGCCGCCGAATCGATCGCCGTCGCCGACGTCGGCACCGGCAGTGGCATCGTGGCGATTGCCGTGGTTCGCCAGTCCCCCAAAGCCCAGGTGACGGCCATCGACATCAGCCCGGCAGCGCTGGCCGTGGCCACCGACAACGCCGAACGGTTGCAAGTCTCCGCGCGGATTGATCTCGTCGAGAGCGACTTATTCGCCGGAGTGCCGCCCGATCGATCTTTCGATATCATTGCCAGCAACCCACCCTATGTGAGCACCTCCGAGATGACCGCCTTGCCGCGTGAAGTGAAGGCCTACGAGCCCGAACTGGCGCTGGCCGCCGGGCCCACCGGCACGGCCGTCATCGAACGCCTGATTCCCCAAGCGGCCGAGCGATTGCGGCCGGGCGGATCGCTCTTGTTGGAAATCAGCCCTATGTTACAACAACGGGTCGAGTCCCTGATTCGTGCCGAGGAACGTTTGATACTAGGCACGACGATTAAGGACCTGGCGAACCTGCCCCGCATCGTGCAAGCCCGGCGAACATAATCGTGCCGTGCCTGTCATGGGATGAGTCGCGGCGGCGTGCTGTTGCCGCAAACCGCGAGACGAGACAATGGATTGTCTGCGCATCACTGGTGGCGTGCCGCTGGCCGGCACGGTCACGGCGGGCGGATCGAAGAACGCCGCCTTGCCGATCATGGCCGCGTCGATTCTTGTTGACGGCCCGATCGCACTGGCCGGAGTTCCCGATCTGGTCGACGTCAACACCCTGGCCCTGCTGTTGGGTTACCTGGGCGTTGAAGTCAAGCGGCAAACGAACGACGACCTGCGAATCGAGTGCGTCGACAACCGCCCCACGCGCGCCGAGTATGACCTGGTGCGCCGCATGCGCGCCAGCTTTTGCGTGCTGGGCCCGTTGGTCGCCCGGCGGGGCAGGGGAGTGGTCTCGCTTCCCGGCGGCTGCAACATCGGCAATCGTCCGGTTGATTTGCACCTGGCCGCGATCGAAAAGCTCGGTGCCGACATTCACATCGAACACGGTTACGTCGTCGCCCAAGCCCGTCGACTCAAGGGCGCCGCACTGCATCTCAGCGGCCCATTCGGCCCCAGCGTCACGGGCACGGCCAACGCCCTCAGCGCCGCCACCCTCGCCCGCGGACGCACCGTCATCATCGGCGCGGCGCGCGAACCCGAGATCGTCAACCTGGGCGAGTTCCTGAACAGCCTGGGCGCGCGTATCGCGGGCTTGGGAACCGACACCATCGAAATCGTGGGCGTCGAGCAGCTGGCGCCCACAAGCGCGCGGGCCTACCAGGTCATTCCTGACCGCATCGAGACCGGCACGCTGCTGCTGTCCGCGGCGATCACCGGCGGCTCGGCAACCGTGCGTGGCGCTCGACCCGAGCACCTCACGGCGGTGCTCGAAGCACTCTGTGGATGCGGCGTCGACGTGACCTCGAGCGCCGGCCACATCACGGTCCGCGCGGCCACTCGCCCCAGGCCCACAAACCTCGACGCGCGGCCCTACCCGGGAATTCCCACCGATCTGCAAGCGCAATTCATGGCCCTGCTCGCGCTCGCCAACGGCACGAGCATCGTCGGCGACGCTGTCTTTCCTGACCGGTTCATGCACGTGGCCGAATTGAATCGTCTGGGTGCCCGGATCGAGCACTCGGCATCAACCGCCCGCGTGCATGGCGTGCCGGCCCTGTCGGGCGCCACGGTGATGGCCTCGGACCTGCGTGCCAGCGCCGCCTTGGTGCTGGCCGGCCTGGCCGCCGGTCGCCAGACGATCGTGCGCCGCATCTACCACTTGGATCGCGGCTACCAGCGACTCGAAACTAAGCTCGCTCAACTGGGGGCTGAGGTTGAGCGCTACGATGAGAGCCAGCGCCCCGCGGCGGCGCTCCACGAGCCCGCGCTGCCGCCGCCCGGCTAAATCCGCCGTGCCTGCCAGGTGCGTGTTGAAGCCGACCCGATCGCCATGAGCGACTCTCCGGCCGCTCATTTGAAGTACGCCCCCGTCTTGCCAAATTGCGCATATTTCTCGTGCAGCCAGGCGTGGAACTGACGATAGTGGGCATCGCGCTGATCGCCGCCATCGCGGCCGGCATTGTAGCTCAAATAAAGTTGGCGGCGGCAACGGCCGCTGTGATTGGGCGCCGAGCGGTGGGGCGTGAAGCCGCTGAAGAAGGCCAGGTCGCCAGGCCGCAGATCCAGCATCACGCCGCCGGATTCGTCGATCGTCTCGAGCGGCAGCTCGTGATAGTCTCCGTCGCGGGCCGACAAGTAACCGCGCTGATGATATCCCGGAAAGACTTCCGTCGCGCCGTTGCTCGCATCGGTCGGATCAATCGGCAAGATGACCGTGATGAAGCTCTCGGGAAATTCCTTCCAGCCGATGTAATCCTGGTGCAGAGGATAGCCTTTGCTGCCAGGCATTTTGAAGATCAGCTTGTCCTTGAACAGGTGCGCCTCGTCGTCATAGAGCGCGCGCAGCGGAGTAAGTATTCGTTCATCTCGTGCAAAGACATCGCACAGCGCGCCGATGTCGATCACCGGATCGAAGCAATCAAACGTGCACACACCGGTCGTCACGTGATCCTGCCACCGGCAGCGGAGGTTCAACGTGTCGATCAAATCCGAGCGAGTCGTCAGCGTTTGTGCTTCGAGCGAGAGCAGCGAGATCTCGATCGGCCCAAACACCTCGCGCAGAATCAAGTAGCCGTTGGCGTGGTAGCTCTCGATTTGCTCTGGCGGGAGCCTGGCAGACGAAGCCCGAGTCTTCATGGCCAAACTCCTAGGCTGAAGGCAACACTTCCTCGGGAAGGGCAGCGCCACGAAACGCGTCCGCGTGGCAACGCCGCGCTACGGAGAGCAAGGCAAACAGGCGCAGCGCCGCCATAAAACTCGAACAATTGTGCGAATGTCATCGTATTACCCGCCGCGCGAACGGCCCACAACTCAATTCACGATTTCACGGCCGTTGCCGCATCTCTGCCTTTATTTTTCCTACCGCGGTTGTCATAATACCACCCGTGCAGCGTCCGGCCCTAGTGCCCTTCGCGGGAAGATTTGGCCCCATGAAACGACGGCCGACGACCTCTAAACCACAGCCCGCCGCAGCGCCCGCGATCCCCGAAATCGATTATCGAGATTTCGCCGCGCGGCTCAAAGCTATGGCCGATCCCGATCGGCTGCGCATCGTGAGTTGCTTGTTTCGCGAGCCGAAAAACGTTTCGGAATTGGCCAGCGAACTGGGCGAGCAGTTGGTCAAGGTGTCGCACCATTTGGGCGTGTTGCGACACGCCGACGTCGTGCAGACGGAAAAACGCGGAAAATTCGTGGTCTATCGGCTCGATCCCGAAATCACCAATGCCATTCTCAATCACGCCCACGCGGTCCAGACCGAGAACGGCAAGTTCGTCGCCTATCGCGTCGATCCGGCCTTGCCCGGTCCGGCCCAGCCCGACGAGATCAAGAGTCTCGACCTTGGCTGTTGCAAGTTCGACCTGCCCAAAACGCGCGACGAATAGTCGCGCGAGGCATCGCGGCGCAAGCTACGGGGTGTCCACGATATTGCCCTCTGAAGCGCCGCCGGGGCGCCTGGCGACGCATCACAGCTCACCGGTGGGTAACTACACGACTCGCACGAGGTTGCTCGACGCACCGGTGCAGGCTGTGCTCGACTTACTACCCGCCGCGATAGACCTTCTGATAGAGCACGTTCTTTTTCGAAGTCACGGGGCCAGGATTCGTATCCTCGCGCAAGATCGTGGCCATCATCTGATACTTGGCGTCGATGTCGTCGGCATAGTGCACCAACAGCGCCTCGGGGGTCATTGGGGGCTTGGGCGAACCCCACTCGGGCAGCCGCTGATGGGCGACTATGATGTGCTCGAGCCGCAACAACAGTTCGCCGTGGACGGCCCGCGACGCGGCGCTTTCGCGCACGATGTCGCGGCCTTGCAGAATGTGGCCGATCAGGTTGCCGGCCGCCGTGTAGGCCGCGCCCTGGGGCTGCTCTTCGATCTCGCGCAGCTTGCCGATGTCGTGCAGAATCGCTCCCGCGACGACTAGGCTCTTGTTCAGCCGCGGCTCCATTTCGGGGTAGTAGGCATCATACTTGTCGGCCAGATAGACCGCAGTGCGTGTCACGCTCAGCACGTGCTCCAGCCAGCCGCCCACGAAGGCATGATGGTTGTGAGTGGCCGCCGGCAGCGTCATCAGGGCCTCGTGGTTGACCGTCAGCAGTTCGACCACGAGGTTTCTTAGCGGCTCATCGGTAATCCGCTCGCGGGCCGTGGCCAACAGCTCTGCGTACATTTCCTCGGTCGAGAATCGCGTCTGCGCCAGGCACATGGCTGGCGTAAACCCGTCGGCCCGGTCGGCCGTGCAAACGGCCCGAATCTTGCGCAGATCGAGTTGCGGACCATAGTTTGTCTCGCGATAGACGGCCCGCAGCTTGTAGAACGTGCCGGGTTGCCACAACTCGCGGCAATCGGCTCCCCACGGCGAGTCGTGCCAGATCGGAAAGCTCACCTCGCGGGCGTGGTCGCGAAAGCCGACCTTGTAGTAAGGCTTGCCGTCGCGCGTGGTCAACTCCTCCTTGACCGTCATCAAGACGAACAAGTCGGCCTCTTGGCCGTGAATCATCTCCGATAGCGCAACAATCATGCGGCGGCTCGCTGGGGTGGGACAGGGAGCATGACCAGAACGCACCGCCGGCATCAGCCACGCGGCGGGTCCTGATTTGCCTCCCATCTTAGCCGAGCCGGGGGGCCGAACAAACGGTGGCACGCAGATTTATCCCGCATAGCCGCGCGGGTGCGAGGAGTGCCAACGCCAAGCGGTGCGAATCGTCTCTTCGATCTCCATATAACGCGGCTTCCAGCCGAGCACGCTCTGGGCCCGGCGGCTGTCGGCCACGAGCTCCGGAGGATCGCCCGGGCGGCGGGCGCCGACCAATGTGGGAATCGCGTGACCCGTTACCCGGCGGCAGGCGTCGATCACCTCGCGCACGCTTTGTCCTCGCCCCGTGCCCAGGTTGAGCTTCAAGGCCGTGCCCGGCTGAAGCTGCTTGAGCGCCAAGGCGTGGGCGCTGCTCAGGTCGTCGACATGGACATAGTCGCGAATGCAGGTGCCATCGGGCGTTGCATAATCCTCGCCAAACACGGTGATATTCTGGCGCTGCCCGAGCGCGACCTGCAGCACGATCGGAATCAGGTGCGTTTCGGGGTCGTGATCCTCGCCGAGATCACCGTCGGGACTGGCCCCGGCGGCATTGAAGTAGCGCAGCGCCGCGTAACCCAGGCCATAAGCCGCGCGGTAGTCGTCCAGGGCCTGTTCGATCACGAGCTTGGCAAACCCATAGGGGTTGATCGGCTTCTGGGGCTCATCCTCGGTGATCGGAATCCGATTAGGCGCGCCATAGGTGGCGGTCGTGCTCGAGAAGACCATCTTGTTGACGCCCGTGGCCCGCATGGCCTCGAGCAGGTTGAGACTGGCCACGACGTTGTTTTGATAATACTTGGCCGGATCGGCGACGCTTTCGCCCACGGCGGCAAAGGCCGCGAAGTGCATTACGGCCTCGATCTGGTGGGCCGAAAGCGTCTCGACCAGCCTCGGCCGGTCCATCAGCTCACCCACCACCAGGCGGCCCTCGGGCACGGCCTGGCGATGGCCCGCGCACAGGTTGTCATAAACCCAGACCTCGTGCCCCTCTCGCGCCAGCCAACGCACGGCGTGGCTGCCGATGTATCCGGCGCCGCCGGTAACCAGGATTCTCAAGATCAGTCTCCGTGTCGGGCGTTTTAGACGGGTTGTGCCGGTGGTGCGCAATTTGCCGCCGGTTCGCAGCCCGCCGGGCGAGGCTTCTCTAACATAGGAGCTAACTCGGCGGTTTTCAAATCAGTGAAGATGCCCCGCGAATCCGTCGAATTTGAACAAGAGGCGCCACCCTCCGATCGGTGTTGTCCGCACGCGTTGGGGTGGTGGGCGCAGCTCACAGGCACAATAACTCGCACCACGGCGTCACGTTCCCAGAGGCACTTTCCATGGGTGGGCCGCGCCGCAAGTTGCTCAAACCGGCTGCCGCGGCCAGCGGTGCCATGGCCGGCCGCTGGCTCGAATCGTTCGTCGACTACCTGCGCAGTGAGTGCAACCTGGCCGAAAACACGGTGCTGGCTTACCACCGCGATCTCCGGCGGTTCTACTCCTGGCTGGCCGGGCGACGGGTGCCGCAACTGACGATTCAGGACCTGGCCGATTACGCCGGCTGGCTGCACACCCACAAACTGGCTCCGGCCAGCATCGCGCGGCACCTGGCGTCGCTGCGCATCTTCTTCCGTTACTTGCAACTCGAAGGCGTGTTGCAAGACAACCTGGCCGAACTGCTCGGCAGCCAGAAGCTGTGGGAGCGCGTGCCCCACGTGCTCTCGCCAGGCATGGTGCAAGAGCTCTTGGAGTGTCCGCAGCCGGGCGAGCCACACTGGCGTCGCGATCGGGCCCTGCTCGAACTGCTCTATGCCACGGGCTGTCGGGCCAGCGAGATCTCTTTCTTGAAAATGGCCGACGTCCACTTGGACGAGAGCTACTGCCTCTGCAAAGGCAAAGGCGACAAGGAGCGTCTGGTGCCGCTGGGACGCCGGGCGATCCTGGCGGTGCGCGACTACCTGGCCAAGGAGCGCGACACGCTCGTGCTGCACGCGACCGTCACGCCCAAGTGGCTGTTCGTGTCGCGGCGCGGCTTGCGATTGCGCCGCGAGCGAATCTGGGAGCTGTTTAAACGCTACGCCGGGCGCGTCGGCATCGCCGCCGACATGAGCCCACATACCTTGCGGCACAGCTTTGCCACGCACCTGCTGGCTGGCGGCGCCGATCTACGCCAGGTTCAAGAGATGCTCGGCCACGCCAGCATCGCCACCACGCAAATCTACACCCACGTCGATCCCACCCGGCTCAAGGCCGTCCATAAGCAGTTTCACCCGCGAGCGTAGCGACCTCGATCGCAGCGCTCACTTCGCGGCCCAGACGCTGTCGGGATAGTTTTCCTTCAGCCGGTTGCGGGCATCGGTGCCGCGCTCGGCCTTGTTCTCCACTTCGGGAAACAGCGTGGCCAGGTTCGCCAAGGCCTCGGCATGTTGCTCGGCGAAGCGAGCGTAGAGCAGGTCAACGTGCAGGAAGGCGAGCAGGGCCTCCTTCTTGCGGCCGGCGGCGCGGTAGCAATTGCCCAGGATGATGTAGGCCCGGGCGTGCAATTCCTGATTCTCGGGATCGGCCTTGGCGATGATCGCTTCGACGGATTTGATGGCCTCGTCGGTTTTTCCCGAACCGGCCAGAGCCGAAGCCTTGCCCAACGCGGCGGCAAGCTTTTGCCGCTCGGCGTCTTTGCCTTCGGCGTCGCTGGCAATTACCTCGTCGAATTTGCCGATGGCCCGCTCATATTCCTTCTGAGCCACGGCCGAACGACCGACCAGCACGCCCGACCGGAGTTTGTAGTCGGGCCAAGGGGCAGTACCCAGCTTGGCATAGAATGCTTCGGCCTTGTCATACTTGTTTAATGCCGCCAGCAAATCGCCCAGGGTTTCGCAAGCCTGATAGTAGTGATGACTGGTCTTGTGCGCGCTCTCGAAATTGAGCAACTGTCGGCCCGCGTCGGCCTTCGAGCCCGTGCCGGCCAGGGCCAGCCGCGCCGAGGTCAGGCCCCGATAATATTCAATGTCGGCGGCGATTTCCGCCCGTTTGGCGTCTTCCGCGTCCAGCTTGGTCAAGTGCTTGAGGGCTTCGTCGAAGCGGCCGGCGTGCGCGGCAACCCGCGCTTCGGTCAACTCGCGCGGCTCGGAATCGAACTGCACCAGGTCAACTTCGTTCACCGGAATCGTTTTCTTGCTTGAGCCCGATTCGAGCACCAGTTTGTCGGGCGTGATCGAAGTCAGCCGCCCATTCGACTGGCCGCCCTGCAGCAAACGCACCTTATCGGCCGCCCCCGCGCGCGACCCCATCATCACCAATAACGCCACGCATGCCACCACAGCCGCCGTACGCATATTCTTCCCCTCCTCGCCTCGTACTTTTCTTCTTTCCTACCTTCGGCCTTCAGCCTACAGCCTTCAGCCTGTTTTCGTCGCCGTCGTCTCGCGATCCTTGAACTCCTTCAACCCCGTTTCCTTATTGCCCAGGCTCTTCTGAATCTGCTTGAGCAGCCGATCGTAGCGGGCCGCGGTCGCCTCGCCTCCCAGGTCTGGATGTAACTCATAGGTGAGCCACAGATCCTGCTTGGCATTCTCCAGAATCTTCGTCCGCTGCGGCCCCTCTTGTTGTGTCAGGGCAAACAGGTGCCGGGCTTCGCTCATGTTGAGCCGCGCCTGGTGAAAGGTCTCGGCGAACTTGGGATTGTTCATCGTCATCTTCGAGAGCTTGCGCCAACCCCAGATCACGTTCGCGCCATCCTTGCCCGCGTCGCTGCCGTTGATCGCCAAGGCATAGGCCCGCGAGTCCGTGGCGCCTCGCGATTGATAGATTTCGGCCGCTTGCACCTGGGCCGTGATCAGCGCCGGTTTTTCGCGCAACACAACCAGCATGGTGCGAATCGCTTCGTCGTATTTGCCCACGCGGCGATAGCAGTCGGCCAGCCGCAGGCGAATGCCCAGCAGGCTCTCGGGCGAATCCTTATACTTGGGATCCTTCAGCGCGATTTCCAGCATCTTCTGATAGGCCTCCATGGCCTTCTCGAAATACTCCTTGGCCAGCGGCGACTGCGACGTGCCCCCTTCGTCGAAGCCGGCTCCCAGGCTGTAGTAGGTTTCGCCAATCCAATTGAGCGAGGCATAGCTGGTGCTAGGGTCGCGCTTGGTGATGCGGTCCAAAAAGGCCTCGAAGGCCTTCGATACGCTCTCCATTTCCTTGCGCTTTCCGTTCTTGCGCAGCTCGCTGAGTTGTTGCTGCAGTTCTCGGCCCAAGCTGATATAGATCGCCGTCAGGCTATCGGCCGCCTTGGCGTCGCCGCTGGCGCGAACCACCTTGTCGAGCGAATCCATCACCGCTTCGGCCTTTTTGAGCTGCTGTGGGGTGGCCGCAATATACGCTCGCAGCGCGACCTTATAGGTTTCAGTGGCAAATCCCTCGCGGGCCGCCGCGGGGCTGCCGGCCTTGATGAGCGTCAACGGGCCGAACTTGGCATCTTCGAGCCATTCGATCGCCTTGTCCGGATGGCCGGCATCACACTCGATCTGGGCCATTGCAAACGCGGCGCCTGGCAAGTTCGGATCGACCTGGTCACCGGCGTTCTTGGTCGCCTTGGCGATGCCGCCGGCGAGTACTTCGGCCGCCTGCTTCTTGATTTTGTCGAGCTCTTCTTGCGACGGTCGCTCTTCGGCCGGCAACTGCAAGGTGCGCAGGTAGGACGACCACAGCGTCTGCCCGGCACGCATCTCGGCGAGTCCGCGGCGCGGCGAGTTTGCCGAAACCTTGCCCAGGTATTCCATCGCCTTGTCGAGCTTGCGTTCGGCGGCGGCGAAATTCAACAGCGTCAAGGCCGCGTCGTCGGCTTCTTCCTCGCCGGGCCAGCGTTTGAAGATCGTATTGGCCACGCGCTCGATCTGAGCCATCTCGAAGCCCTTGTGCGTGGCTTTCGATTCGCCGTATAGCCGCACGAAAGCCGCCAGCGCAATCCGCGCACCCTGTCGACCCGGCAGTGAATCGGGATAGCGCGTGGCCAGAAACTCGCCCAACACGGCGGCGTCATAAAGCTGGCCGCCGTCCCAAGCCAGAAAACAAACGTAGTAGCGAGCCGAATTCAGGTCCTCGAGCGGAGTCTTGGCATCCGAGGCGTTGATGGCCGTCAGCAACTCTCGGCGCGCCAAAGTTGTCTGCTCGGTCTTGGCTTTCTGCGCGGCTGCGACCGCGGCCTTGTCGCCCGACGCCTGCGCGGCCTTGAGCGCGGCGGCTGCCTCCTGCATCTTCTCCAGCGCCTGCTTGCCCCGCTCGAACGGTTCGGAGAAGCTCGACGAATCGCCGCCGGCGTCCTTCTTGCCTTTGTCTTTATCCTTGTCCTTGTCTTTGGGGGCCGCCAAGGCAACGAGCAACATCTTGGCCGGACGTTGAAACTCGCCCGGCTGCGTCGCCACGGGCCCCACCACCTGCCGGGCAAAACCGGCCAGCTTCTTGCGATTCGGATCCTTATCGGGCAGGGCGTTCGATTGCGCCTGGTAGGCCAGCGCCGTGAGGTAGCGGATCGCCAGCGAATCGGCGTCTCCGCCAGCGGGGCCGACTTCCTTTTCCCATTTCTCCCCGCGCTCGATCGCCTCGGGGTATTTTTGCTCGCTGTCGTGCGTCCAACATTCCAGGGCGTGTCGCGTGCTCTTGGCCTTGATCGTCCGCGTGTCGGCCGTGGTCGGCAGATCCATCAACTCGCGATAGCAGCCGACGGCTTGCTTGAACTGGCCCATCTCCTGATAGCAGCGTCCTTCCCACAGACGGGCCAACAAGCCGGCGGCCCGAGTGCGATAGCTTTCGTACAACGAGGCGTAACTTCGCGCGGCCGCCTGCAAATGTTTGTTGGCCTCTTTGCTGCCGGCCTCGAAGGTCTTGGCCAGTTCGTAGTCGACGCTGGCGCGCAGCATGCGCACCTGGGCCAGGTCGCCGGCCAGTTGCCGCTTCTGATCCTGTATCGCCTTTTCCTCGACCAGCTTGGGCAGCTTTTGCCGCTCGCCGTCGAGCTGCTTTTCGGCCGCGTCGAACTGCCGCCTCGCTTGTTCGAAATAGTCGCGTGCCTTGGTTAATTGGGCCGGCTTGTCGTCACCATTCTTCGCCGATTGAGCCTCGGCGCGACCGCGCTCGACCAGGATGTTGGCGATTTGATTTTTGGCCGACGCCGCCAGCTCATGCTGCGGAAAGGTCTGCTGAAACTTTTCAAAGGCCTCGGCCGCCTGCGAAAACAGGATGTTGCGGGCGTCGGCCTCGGCCTGGCCAGCGGCGCTGGCGGCCAGCGTCCGGCCACGCTCAAACAACGCCCGCTGCTTGACGCTCTCAGGCAGCGCCTCGATGCTCGGCAGCACGTCCAGATAGTCGAGGGCTTCGTCGTAGTAGTGCCGTTGCCAAAGCGCTTCGAGGAATTCTTCGACGGGTTCGACCGCCCTGGCGCAAGGAGTTAGCGTGCTCCAAGCGAGAAGGAGCATCGCGAGCAGTTTGGGCCGTGCGAAACAGTGCATCATCCGCCCGTCGATAGCGAAACCCGCATTTCTCACCACGAACCTGCAGCGCGAATGAGGCGAACCAGCCCTGGGCCCCGCTTGCGCGTCGGGTTGATCGGTGCGTCTAGGAAGAGCAACCTCGGATGGCGAGCAGCACGTGCTAAGTGAATGCCAATAAGCAAATTATAGTCAGCGACGACGGAACACAATCGCAACCCCGGCAGCGATGGTCGGTTTAACCCGCAGAATCGACATTTCCAGCTCTGACATACCCGCCGAAAAGCGTCGCCACATCGCGAGCAAACGCCGCACGGAAATTGTCAGGCGGCGCGCCTGCTTGGGTGGCGAGACATCGAAGAGAGCCCCGCTTCTAGCGACGCTTCTCGGCCTGTTTGACCAGCCGCATCAGGGCTTGGAACTCGGGGCGATCCGCGGCCTGGTCGTCGACCTGGCCCGCCAGCTCTTCAAGCGTCGTGAAGGGGCGCGTGCCCGCTAGATAGAAACTTCCCCGCAGGGCTTCGGCCACTTTGGCCGCGAACACCCCCTGTTGGAACCAGGCCGGAGCCTTGGCAAATGAAGGGGCGAAATGCGAGCGCCAAATGGGCTGCACCGTGCCATGCGGCTGACCGGTCGCCGGATCGCGCCATGACAACTCGGCGACCGCCAACTGGTCTCCCTTGCCCTTGATTCGAATCTCGAACAGCCCGGTCGCGGTCTCACTGGCGGGGATGTCGATCTCCAGGCGATCCGAGGCGCCGGTGACGGTTGCCATCTCGTGACCCAACAAGCGGTAACTCGTCACCAGCTCCGGATCGAATCGTAGCTTCAGCGTCGCGCCGCCAGCCACCGTGGCGAAATCGCCCGTGAGGTTGCGCGCCAGAGCGTCATGAAGCTCGGCAGACGAAGAAGCTTTGGATATCTCGCCGCGACCGCTCTCGGCCAGAACGGTCCACTGCGGATCGTCCTGGCTGGCTCCCATCCGCACGATTTGCCAGGGGACCTTTGCGCCGGCCATGCGAGCCAGGGTCTGGCCCGACAGCCGCAGCGCTGTGTCGTCGAGATCGGCACGGCCCGACGTGATGAAGACCACCCGTCGCGTTTCGCTCGAGGCCACGCTCTGCACGGCTTCCGCCGAGGCGCGAATGGCAGCCGCCAGGTCGGCGGAACCCGCCGGCGCGGCCAGGTTGCCCGACGCCAACAGTTGTCGCAGTTGGGCCTGCGTGCAGTTTTCGGCCAGCACGCGCGATTGTTCGGAGAAGCCGAGCAGCGTCACCCGGTCGGCAGCCCCCATGTGCGCGGCGGTCTTGGCCAGTCCGCGCAGCACAGCCTCCCAGCGAGCGCCGGAAAGCATGGCCGCCGAGGTGTCGATCACCACGATCAATCGCGTCGGGTGATGTTCGTGAACCGCCTTCGCCCCGGCCTGCACGGTGAGTTGCACCAGATACAAACCCGCCCCACCCACGGGCGAAGGGCTGGCCGCGGCGTGCAAGGTGACGTCATCGACTGGGGCCAGCGGCAATGCCAGGTTTTGGGCCGCCAGGAAGTCTTCAACGCGAATCTCGTCAGCGCTTGGCATCGTGCCACCGGCCAACGCTCGCAGGGCCAGATCGTAGCTAGTCGTGCGGAAAGTCAAGGGCACGGCGCTCGTGAGCAGCGTCTTGTGCGCGGCTGGCGAAACAAAGGGGTGCTCGCCGTGCTTCAACTGGAACAACAGGTCATAACCTCGCACGATCGGCGGGGCGATACCACGTGCTTGCGGGCCATCCCAAGCATCGAGCGCCGGCAATCGCTTGAAATCGCCCGCGGCGCCCAACGCAGCCTGCGAGCGACGATGCGTCTCGACCGCCTGTTTGAGCATCGTGCCAAAGTCGGCTCCCTGGTCGGCTTCGGCATTCGTCGTCTGTTCACTTGCCGGTGCCGCCGCGGCAACGGCGCCATTGGCTGGCCGGGCCGCCACGGATTCCGTCGCGGAAGAAGCCACCGGCACGACGCGCCGCTGCTGGCTCGTCACCGCTGGAACGCTGCTGAGCTCATGGGCCGGCGTCGCGGGCGTCGCTTGCGTGACGAACATCGGCTCGCCCGGCACCAACACGCCGGTGATCAAGCCCACGTAGCCGGCAGTCGACAGTCCGAGTATGAGAAAGATCGAAGCGGCCAAGCCAAACCTGCGCCACAAAGGGCGCGGGCGTTGCCGTGCGATACGCAGCAACCGCGCTTCGAGGTAGGGCGGCACGCTCACGTTGCGCAACACGGCGTCGAGCCGGGCATCCGCGCCGTTGGGCTCGCTGGCCGCGCCGGTCCCGGCCAACCGCGATAGCAAATCGGGCGGCACCGGCACATTGCGCAGTTGCGCGTCGATCCAATTGTCGGAGCCAAAGTTGGGCATGAGGAAACGCGGGGGGTGGTGATCCAGTGGGGTTCTCTGTCCCGTTCCCAAAACGTCAGGCGGCGGTTTCCAGTCCGGCCTTCTACAAAACCAATAATCCTTGGTGAGGTCCCAGAACCGAGCTGCTGCCTCTAAACAGCCCGGTTCTCCGTGTCACTTGTTTGTCGTATCAGCTACGGTCTGCCTCGCAGCCGCTATACTTCATTCGTTTTCAACGGCCTCGAATCTTTCCCAGGCCTGCCTCGACACCGCTTGGACGCCACCGGCTCGATGGCCGGGTCGCGAAATCAGACCGGTTTCGCCCTGCGGTCGGGGCTCGGTACTAATTCGCGGGTTTTTGCTTTATTTATTCCCGCCAACCGACCTGTCCAGCGATCCGGTCACCCCGTCCAGCGATCAGGCTACCCTGCCCAGCAATTCAGCCGGCCGCCGATTTGGCCATCATCAGCCAAAATTCCCGCAATCGCTCGCGGGCCCGACTGACTCGCGACAGCACGGTTCCCAGCGGCACGCCGAGCAAATCGGAGACTTCCTGGTGGGTCAGTTCGCCGACCACGACCAGCAAAAGCGACTCGCGCAGCTCGAACGGCAGCCGGTTCAGCGCCTGTTGCATTTCGTCGGTAAAGTCATTGGCCAGCGGATCGACGCCGTCGACTTCGACTTCCACCGTATAGTCCCCGCCGGCTGGGCCGGGCAGTGAGTGCCGGCGCCAGCGATCGACGACGCGTCGCCGCAAGATCGACGCCAACCAGGCGCGCTGGCTGCGCCCCGTTTGATAGCCGGCTCGACTGGACCATGCCGATCGGTAGGTCTCTTGGACGACGTCCTCAGCTTCGTGCCGGTCGCCCACCATTCGATAGGCCATGCGATAGAGCGCAGGTCCATGATCGGCGACGAGGCGGTCAAAAGTAGCTTGGGTCAGCGCCACTTTTAGGTCCTCCCTCTGCCTAACTCTTCGATGAAGTGACCCGCCGCGAGGCTCCCTGGAGTTTGCCCCGCCCACCCGAGTTCCACTGCAGTCGAGAACCGACTGACTTCAGACTTGGTCGAAGATAGGCTGATAACGCACGCAAAACCGTCACAAGCGATATAAATCCCTTCGCGCTCTTGCATCGTAACCCATCGGCAATCGTTTGTGCAAGGATATTTTTGCGAAAGATTTTGCTCAGCAACAACCGTTCGGACAATCATTTACGACAATCTTGTTGGACACTTTAGCGGCCTCGTTTTCCTCGCTCGCGTGCGGGCGAATCGCAAGCGCGCCAGGTCGGTTTTTCCCGAGAAATTAACCGGGAAATCAACTGAAAAGCGGCCGTTGTGGATCCGGCGGCTCGTGCGGCGTCACGCCCAAGTGCGTGTATCCGGCGGCCGTGACTTTGCGGCCCCGTGGGGTGCGAATCACCAGTCCCTGACGTAACAGATAGGGCTCGACCTCGTCGACCAGGGTATCGACCGCCAGGTTCATCGTGTGAGCGACAGCTTCGACCCCCACCGGCCCGCCGTGAAAGATGCGGACGATGGTCTCCATGTACTTGCGATCCTGGCCGTCGAGTCCCATCGAATCGATGCCTTGCATGTCGAGCGCCGCGTGCGTCAAACCGAGCGTCACGCGGCCGTCGGCCTTGCTCGTCACATAGTCGCGCACCCAGCGCAGCCGATTGTTGGCCAACCGCGGAGTGCCGCGGCTGCGGGTGGCGATTTCGCCCGCGGCATCGGCCGCGACTTCCACTTGCAACTTGCGCGCGTTGCGCACCACGATCTCGGTCAGTTCCGCCACCGTGTAGAAATCCAAATGTTCGCGCATGTGGAACCGATCGCGCAGCGGAGCCGACAGCAGTCCCGCCCGCGTCGTAGCGCCAATGAGCGTGAAGGGCCGCAACTGCATGTTGATCGTCCGCGCGTTGACCCCCTCGCCCAGCAGGATGTCGACGCGAAAGTCTTCCATGGCCGGATAGAGAAACTCCTCGACCCCCTTGGGCAGCCGGTGGATCTCGTCGATGAACAGCACCGAGTCTTTTTCGGCGTTGGTCAGATAGGGCAGCAGGTCCTTGGGCGCTTGCAACACCGCGCCGCTGGCAATCTGGCACGCCACGCCCAGGTCGCGGGGAATGCAGGTGGCAAACGTCGTCTTGCCCAAACCCGGCGGGCCATCGAACAAAATATGCCCCAGCGTGTCGCCGCGTTTGCGAGCCGAATCGACAGCGATGGCCAGCCGCGCGCAGACATCGAGCTGCCCGACCATGTCCCGCACGTGCTGCGGGCGCAAGGCCCGATCTTCGTCCGGAGTCGAGACCGTACTGTGCAAAACCGGCTCGCGCACGCCCAAGAGCCCCCCTCTAGGTGGAATTCTGAACACCACCAATATACCGGCGAAGGGCTGGGCTGGGCAGTGGCAGCGCATCGCCTGACCGCGTCAGCGTGCCACTATTTGTCGGGCTCGTCGGCTCGTTCAATATCCTTCCCGGAAAGCCGCCGGCGTTGAGCCCGTCTAATGCGCAAGATTCGAACATGGTTGCCTCGCACGACGAAGATGACCCGAAAGACGTTGGGCCTGCGGCCGAATAGGAGCTCACGCAGACCGATCGTGAGTCGATCATTCTCACGAGCCAATGGGCAGCGGTTGGGACTTTCTTCGAGTGAGAAGGGCTCGATGAAATCGAGTCAGCCAGCGGTTGGCCGCCAATGGCGCATGCGCCGCCGCCCAACGGTAGGCGTCGTCCAAGTCTTGAGCAGCCAGCGGCAACAGGACGACCTGATATGTCATGCCGTGTCAGCAAGACCGTGCCTTCGGCGAAAGTCCGCAATGGCCTGATCTAACGGAATGCCTTCGTCTCCCGCATACATGCCCGCCACCGCCTGGCGAATCGCTGCCGAATCCGCTTCGTCATCGACCAGAGCCTGAAGCGCCACGCGAAGCAGTTCGTCTTCAGAGGCGTAATGCCCCGACGCCATTCGGTCGCCAACCAGCTTCTGCAACTCGGGGGGGAATTGGTATTTCATGTGTCGTTCCTGGCTCTACGTCCATCATAACACCGATTTCGCCCAAAACGAACGCGCTCCGCCGCCCCGCCTACCCCTGGCTCTGCTGATAGATCGCTTGCAGGAGCTCCTGCACGTCCTTGAACTTCTTCTTCTGCGACAGCGCGGCGTCGACCAGTCGGCGGGAGTCGCTTTCGGAATGGCCTAGCTTGCGCAACACCTCGAAGGTTTCGCTGACCACGTCCAATTGAACGTCGGCCGCGGTCGGCTCGTCGCGGGCGGCCATCAGGGCGAACTTGGGCACCTTGCGGCGCAGCTTGGCCACAATCCGCTCGGCTGTCGCCGGACCGACGCCCGGCAGGCCGGAGAGCGCCTTGGTGTCCTGCTCTTCGATGGCCGTGGCCACTTCACGCACCGGCCGCACCATGGCTCGCAGGGCCTTCTTCACGCCCACGCCATCGACCGAACAAAACAACTCGAAAAACTCGCGCTCGATCTCGGTCAAAAAGCCCACCAGCCGTGGGGTCAGCCGGCCCTGCATCGGATTGCCTTCCAAATACTCGATCGTGTGCAGTCGGATCTCCTGCTGCATTCGGGCTTGCAATTGCCGGCGCGAAAACTCGGGAATCAGGATCTCATACTCAAACGCGCCCACGCCCAGCGTCAGCCAGTCTTCGCCCAGCTCGAGCAGTTGGCCCGTGACTTTTGTAATCATGCGGTAGCACCTATAAGGAGATCAACGGAAGACCAACGGCTCGGCGGCGTTTCAGACCCGCGGTTGCTCGGCCAGCCCGCGTCGAACTTGCAAGTAATAGTGGGTCAGGGCCACGGCCAGGGCATCGGCCACGTCGGGCGGCTCGGGCGTGGTTGCCAGCTGCAATTCGCGGCGGATCGCCAGCTGCATCTGACTTTTTGGCGCACGCCCGTTGCCAGTGAGCACCTTTTTGATTTGCGTGGCCGAGTAGTGCACGAAACCAATCTTGGCCTGGGCCGCCGCCAGGCAGATCACCCCCCGCGCGTGCCCCATCAAGATCGCCGTGCGCGGATGTTTGTAGTGCGAGTAGAGTTGCTCGATCGCCATGGCGTCGGGCTTGAGCGAGGCGATCACGTCGGCCACGCCGTCATGAATTTCGACCAGCCGCAGCGCCAGCGACCCCTTGGCTTTGCCGCGCACCACACCCGCCTCGCACAATCGAACGGCGCCGCGGGTCACTTCCAATACGCCGTAGCCCGTAATGTTCAACCCCGGATCGATGCCCAGAATGCGCGTCGGCGTCGCGCTCATTTCAGCGTCCATTCAGTGCCGCCGGGCCGATCTTCCAGCGAGATGCCGGCTTCGCCCAGCACCTGGCGAATCCGGTCGGCCGTGGCGAAATCCTTCTTGGCCCGCGCGCCGGCTCGCAATTCGATCACCAGCCCCATCAAGTGGTCGACCACCGCGTTGTTGCCCAACGTTGGCTTGACCGCCGGCACGCGAAACAGCCCCAACGTCGCTCCCAGTTCCCTGAGCGTTAGCGCTCCTCGCAGCAGGACATCGAGCTGGCGCTGTTCGGGCTGGCGATTTTCCAGCTTCTCGTCGTCGGCAAATTTGTTGAGCGCCCGCACCAGCTCGAACAGGTCGCCCACGGCGCCGCCGGTGTTGAAATCGTCGTCCATCGCCTCGAGAAACTTGCGGCGATGCTCGGCAATCTGCTTCAAGGTCGCGTCGTCGCCCGGCTCGAAATCCCCGGCCGGACGCGTCTGGGCCTGGTCGATCGCGTAGAAGCTCTTGCCCGTGATGCGTTCGTAGCGCTTGAAGAAGCGATAGAATTGCTCCAACCCCGTATTCACTTCCGCAATACGCTCTTCACTGAAATCGATCGGCCGGCGATAGTGCGTCGACAGCAGGAAGAAGCGAATCGTCTCGGGCGCGTGGCGGCTCAACAGGTCGGCAAAGGCCGACGCGCCCTTGGATTTGCCCAGCTTGCCGGCTTCCTGGGTCTGCTGATCGCCGGCATCGGCGTCGCGCGTGGCCCGGCCGCCGAGCTTGCCCACCTGGTTCGAGGCCTGCATCAGGCCGTTATGCATCCAGTATTTGGCCATCGGCTTGCCGTGGCAGCATTCGCTCTGCGCGATCTCGTTCTCGTGATGCGGGAAGACGAGATCGAGTCCGCCGCCATGAATGTCAAAGCTCTCGCCCAGGATGCGGCGGCTCATGGCCGAGCATTCGATGTGCCAGCCCGGCCGGCCTTTGCCCCAGGGGCTTTCCCACGAGGGCTCGCCCGGCTTGGCGCTCTTCCACAAGGCAAAGTCGGCGGGCGAACGTTTGCGCTCGGCCATCTCGCCTCCCTCGCCCAGCATGCTGGCCACGTCGCGATTGCTCAGCTTGCCATACTGCGGATCGCGGGCCACGTCGAAGTAGACGTCGCCGTCCGACTCATAGGCAAAGCCCTTGGCAATGAGCGAGCTGGTGAGCTTGATGATCTCGTCCATGTTGTCGGTCGCCCGCGGAAAGTGGTCGACCGAATCGACGCCCATCGCGGCCAGGTTGCGCATGTAGTCGGCCGTCATCTCCTCGGCCAGCGCCGCCATCGACATCTTTCGCTCGTGCGATTCCTTGATCAGCTTGTCGTCGACGTCCGTGATGTTGATCACTAGCGTCACCTGATAGCCCGAGTAGGCCAGGTAGCGCTTCACGGCGTCGAAGATCACGGGCCCGACCATGTGGCCGATGTGACTGGGCTTATAGACCGTCGGCCCACAAAGATAGATGCCCACGTGCCCCGGCTTCACCGGTTCGAGCGGTTCCTTGTTTTTCGACAGCGTATTGAAAACTCGAATCGGCATCCGAGGCTCGCTTTTCTTGACGGCGGGGGCGGTTTGCTTGGCAGTGAGCATCTCAATCCTTTGAGCGGGTTTTCGAGGGGTGTGATCTTAATCGCCCTGGGGCGGAATCATGGTCTCCAACAGCACCACGCACTCGGCCACGATCGCTTCCTGGCGACCGACCGGTCCGACCGACTCGCCGGTCTTGGCCTTCACGCCCACGCTGTCTTGCGGCAGACCCAACAGCGCGGCGATTCGCCGGCGAATGGCCTCTTTATGGGACGACAACTTGGGCCGCTGAGCGTGCACGATACAATCGATATTCGCGATCCGATAGCCTCGCGCGGCGACCCGTTGCCAGGCACGCGTGAGCATGTCGGCCGAGTCTCGCCCGCGGTTGGCCGTATCGGTGTCGGGAAACATCTCGCCGATGTCTCCCAAGGCAGCCGCACCGAGCAGGGCGTCGGTCACGGCATGCAACAGCACGTCGGCGTCGCTGTGCCCCTCGGCGTGCCAGTCGCAAGGCACATCGACCCCGCCTAGCCGCAAGGGCCCGCCCGGCGCCAGCCGATGCGTGTCATGTCCGATTCCGATGCGTGCGCCTCGCGTGGCAAAACCTCCTGATCTTCCATGGATACAACACCTTAGGCGAGCGCGGCGATTATAACGCACCATCCCCAAGCGGACAACGCGAAGCTGGGCGCTGGCGGTCGAGGGTTGCGGCGCGCTAGCGTCCTTCTCCCCGCCGCGAGCACTTCCTATAATCCCTGCACTTATGGCGATCATTGAAATCGAAGGGCTGGCAAAGTCCTACCGCATCTATCAGAAACAGGAAGGCTTGCTGGCCTCGGTGCGGGGACTGTTTCATCGCACCTACCGTGACGTGCAAGCGGTCCGCGGCATCGATCTCGCGGTCGAGTCGGGCGAGTTCGTCGCCTTTCTGGGTCCCAACGGCGCCGGCAAAACCACCACGCTCAAGCTGCTCTCCGGCGTCATCAATCCCACCCACGGCACCGCCCGGGTCATGGGCCACGTTCCCTGGCGTCGCGAGAACGCCTACCGGCGGCGTTTCGCCCTCGTGATGGGCCAGAAGAACCAGCTTTGGTGGGACCTGCCGGCCCAGGAATCGTTCCGCCTGCATCAGCAGATCTATGCCATTCCGCCCGATCAGTTTCTCCGTCGTCGTGACGAACTGGTTGACCTGCTCACGGTCCGCCATCTGCTGTCGCAGCCGGTGCGCGAGCTGTCGATGGGCGAACGAATGAAAATGGAGCTGATCGCGGCGCTGCTGCACTCGCCCGAGGTGCTGTTTCTGGACGAGCCCACGATCGGCCTGGACGTGGTCGCCCAGCACAATATCCAGTCGTTCTTGCGCCATTATCAGCAGACCAGCAAGATGACCGTGCTGTTTACCAGCCACTACATGAAAGACGTGGCCGCGCTCTGCCGCCGCGTGGTGATCATCGCCCAGGGGCAGATCATGTACGACGGCTCGCTGGGCGGCATCATCGACCGTTTTAGCGGCCACAAGATGATCACGCTGGTCTTTCCCGGTGACAGCCTGCCGCAGGGCCTGTCGCGGTTCGGCGAAGTGGTCGAAGAGCAAGCACCCAAGGTCAAGTTGCGCGTGGATCGCAATGTGATTGCCGAGTCACTCGCTGCCATCCTGGCGCAGCACACGGTGCAAGACGTGAGCGTCGAGGATCCGCCGCTCGAGGAAGTCATCGCCGAGATGTTTTCGCTGGCCAACGAACAAGCCCGCAGTGCGCAGGCCGGCCTCGAGGAAGTTCCTTCGCCGCACGCATGACCACCCACCAGCTCACGCGCCGTTTTCCACTGACCACCTGGTGGACGGTGCTGCGCATTTCGCTCGAAGAGCGGCTGGTCTATCGCGGCGATTTCGCGCTCGGCACCCTGATGCGGTTCTTGCCGCTGGTGACCCAGGTCTTTCTGTGGGGCGCCATTTTCGAGGCCGTCGGCACGGACGGTTCGGGTACCATAGCCGGCTACACCTACCAGGAGATGGTCGCCTACTATTTGCTCACGCAAGTCAGCCGAGCGTTTTCGAGCATGCCGGGGCTGGCCTCGACCATCGCCTTGCAAATCCGCAACGGAGAAATCAAAAAATACCTGATTCAACCGGTCGATCTGTTGGGCTTTCTGCTGTTGGGCCGGATGGCGCACAAGTTGGTGTATTACGTCGTCGCCGCCGGACCGTTTGCCTTGGTGTTCTTCCTCTGCCGCGATTTCTTCAATGGCTGGCCCGACTTGTTGACGATGGTCGCCTTCGTCGCGTCGCTCGTGATGAGCTTCCTGCTCGGTTTTTTTCTGGAAGCCACGCTGGGCATGGTCGGCTTTTGGTTTTTGGAAGTCAGCTCACTGCTGTTCGTCTACATGCTGTTCAACTTCTTCTTCTCCGGCCACATGTTTCCCATCGACATGCTGCCAGGCGTGTGGGGCACGATCGTGCGGGGCTCGCCGCTGCAATACCTGGCTTACTTTCCCGCCGCGGTGTTCCTGGGCAAGATCCAGGGCGAGCAATTGGCGTGGGGTCTGGGCCTCGAATTCGCCTGGGTGGTCGTGTTCGTCATCCTCAGCCGCGTCACCTTTCACTTCGGCGTCAAACGCTACAGCGCCTATGGCGGCTGACGGCCGGTTCCCGCGAAATCTTTGAAGCTCACGACGATGATCGACACAACTGCGAACGAAGCGCGTGCGGGGCAGGGGGGCGAGGCCGTCGCCAACGTGCATCCTTCTTACCTGGGCGTCTTTCTCACCTTCGCCCGCAACAGCCTGGTGCGCGACATGACATTTCGCGCCAACTTCATCATCGAGACCGTCTCGTCGCTTTCGTGGATGGCGATGAACCTGGGCTACTACATGCTGATTTTTCGGTTCACTAGCTCGATCGGCCGCAACACGGGCTGGGGCGAATATGAGTTCTTCGTCTTCCTGGCCACGACGCTGGTCGTCAACAGCATCGTGCAGGCCTTCTTCATGCCCAACTGCGAGGAGTTCAGCGAGCTGATTCGCACCGGCGGACTCGACTTCGCGCTGCTCAAGCCCATCGACACGCAGTTCCTGATCTCGCTGCAAAAGATCGATTGGGCTAGCCTGTCGAATCTGCTGTTCGCGATCGGCTTGCTCGCGTTTTCGCTGGCCCACCTGCCGGCCTGGCCGACGGCGGTGCAAATCCTGCTCTATCCGCTCTACATCGCCTGCGGCGTGGCGATCATGTATAGCCTGATGATCACGCTTTCGGCCACCAGCGTCTGGCTGGGCCGCAATCAGACGTTGTACGACTTCTGGTTCTACATCACCAATTTTTCGCGCTACCCGATGGAGATCTATCACGGCACGGTCGGCAGCCCGCTGCGCATCTTTTTCACCTACATCATTCCCGTGCTGGTCGTTGTCAATGTGCCCGCCCAGTTGCTGGCCAAACCGCTCGAGGCCCAAAGCTGGCCGCTGGCCGTCTTCGCCCTGTTCGCCGCCGCCGCCTCGCTCTGGACATCTCGGCAAATCTTTCGCCGGGCCATGCTGAGCTACCGCAGCGCGAGCAGCTGAGAGAATCAAGCCACTGGTGTCGTCACTCCGCCGGCGTCTTTGCTGGCTTCTTTTCGAACTTGAGCGCAGCGGAGTTCATGCAGTAGCGCTGGCCGGTGGGTAAGGGGCCGTCGTCAAAGAGATGGCCCAAGTGGGCACCGCAGTGTTCGCAGGTGACCTCCGTCCGCAGCATGCCGTGCGACAGGTCTTCCTCGGTATGCAGATTTTCCGGCTTGTCGCTGGCGAAAAAACTCGGCCAACCGCAGCCCGAATCGAACTTGCTCGTCGATTTGAACAACTCGGCGCCGCAGCACACGCACCTATAGGTGCCGTTTTCCTTGTGATCCCAAAACTCGCCGCTGAACGCGCGCTCCGTGAACTTCCGGCGGGTCACGGCATACTGCTCGGGAGTCAGCATCGCCCGCCACTCGGCATCCGTTCTGACGACCTTGCTCAGCGTCTTCGCCTCGTTGTTGGCGGTCGCCTCGCCCCTCAGCTCCTGTTCGTTGACCAAAACATCTTCGCTCACGGAACCCTCATCATCGCGCGTTCGTTCCTCGGCGGTCGCGGCCGCCGGTTCAGCCACCGCTGTCAGCGCGATGTCAGCAACCGTCGAATCGCTCCACGGCTGTTGGGCCCAAAGCACAGCCGACCCCACGATGACGGCCGCCACAACCAAGCCGGCCAGCGGCAGGTTTCGAGATGGGGGCTCAACGGCAGGCGAATCCGGGTGATTACTCATACTCTCACAATTCTTGGAATGAATGCCAACCTGGTCCCGACGATGATTCTACGGACTCCGCAGGGCTTTGTTTCGTGCCAGCATGCCTGCGAAGCCAGCGGGCGGCCATTTTAAGGGTGCTGGCGGGCCGGGGGCCAAGACAGATCCGTGTCAAACCACCGAACTTCGCTTTTCGGTTCGCCGAACCCCGCAAAATCCACCTTCGGGCGGCCCCAGTCGCTTGCAGCGGCACGCCGCTGGGTTATCCTGATGAGAAGTCTATTGGCCGCTCCAGCCTGCAGTTTCCGCAGGCCATGTTATCACGCGCCAGTTCGCACCATCCCTCTCAGTCTACCAGGAGTCGTTCGATGAAGAAGCTGATGTTGGCAGTTGCCGCCGTGGCGGCAGGTTCGTGGGGCGCGGCCGTGGCCGCCGCCGAAGACTTGGAAGTGCTCGATGCACAGATCGCGCAGACAGTCGCGCAAGTGCTGATGGAAGGCGCCGAAAAAATCGAAGAGCTGCAAGTGAAAGTCGAAGGCGATCTCGAAAAATCCTGCGGCGTCCACCGCGATCGCGTCGGCATCCTGTTGGTGCCCCAGAAGGACATCAAGCCCGAGAACGAAGCGGTCAATGCCGATCCGGGCGCCCCGCTGGCCCACATGTTCATGTCCGAGGGTTTCACGTTGGTGCTCGATGGCAAACCCGTCGACACCGCGAAGCTGCGCACGTTCAGCGTGCAAGGCCCCGATGGCAATGACATGAAGGTGATCTATCTCACGCTGGCCGCTCGTCACTTGGATGACGACTCGTGGCACCTCTACGGTTACGGTGTCGACGAGAAACCGCTGTTGGACGTGGCCATCGGTGAAGGCTCGGGCCCCGGCACCGAGCCGCTGGCCCTGGAAGTCAAGGAATTTGACGACAATGCCGGCACGGCCTATGTGACGATCTTCGACCGCTTCCAGTCGAATTTCAAAGTCGCTTACAAAGAGCCCGCACAAAAGTAATTGCAGCGGACAACCAACGCTGTCGTTTCCTTACGCACGGCGACTCTGGCTGGCCCTTTGGCTTGCCAGGGTCGCCGTTTTTTTGTGTCCCTAGTCCCCCTGAACAGCCATTTTTTTCGAGATATTCTCCTGCAGGCGCGCAAATTGTTGGCCGGTTTTGCGATGGGAAGTAGAATGAACATACGCTCGGCGCGGGTGGCCACCTGGCCACGGCGTGCTGTTTCACACGGCCGCAACTCACACTCCAGCGGCGCAACGACTTCGAAATGATGCAACCGCGCGTGATCTTACGAATTCTCGCCACGTGCGGTCGTCGTCCGCTGCGCGTGGCGGTTCTGTTGCTCTGTCTCACGGCGTTGTCGACTCTGGTTTCCGCACGCGAGCCGGCCTCGAAAAAGGTGCCGTTACCGGGCCCCTCCGATGCGCCCGTCAAGACCGTCAAGGTGCCCCAGCCGGCCGACTTCAAGTCGACGCATTTTTTATTGCACACCGACCTGCCCTCGAAGGAAGCGCACGACCTGCTCAACCGGCTCGAGACGATGCTCAAGCTGATCGCCAACTATTGGGGCCATCCGCCGCTGGGCACGATCGAGTGCTATGTGGTCAAGGACCTGAGCTGCTGGCCCGAGGGGGTGTTACCGGCCCAGGGCCGAGCCAAGATTCAGCAAGGCGCGGGCGTCACGCTGGTCGAGACACTCAATCGCGGCAACCAAACCGTGGCGGCCAAGGCCGTCGTCTATGCCACGGCCGATCACGGCACCCCGCAGCACGAAGCCGTACACGCTTATTGCGGTCAAACGTTTGGCAAAACGGGGCCGCTGTGGTACTCCGAAGGCATGGCCGAGATGGGCCAGTATTGGCACCCCGGCGACGCCAGCGTCCGCTGCCCCGACTACATGATCAAGTACATCCGCTCGGTGCCGCCCAAGCCGCTGGCCGAGATCCTGGCCGAGGACGGCATGCCGCGACCCGGCAAGCAAGCGGCGTTTAGTGGTGACTCGTGGCAGAACTATGCCTGGCGCTGGGCGCTATGCCACTTGTTGGAAAACAATCCCAACTACGCGCCACGGTTCCGCTTGCTCGGCGCCGGCTTTCTCATTGGCAGTCACGTTGGCTTCGACGAAGCGTTCGGCGCGATGCGTGACGAAATCGCCTTCGAGTACCGCTTCTTTCTGCGGCACATGGACGCCGGCTATCGCGTCGACCTGTGCAGTTGGGATTGGAAGCGCAAGTTCAATCGCTCCAGTGGCGAGACGCCCAAGGTTGCGCGCGTGGCCGCCAATCGCGGCTGGCAGGCCACCGGCGCCCTCGTCTCGCCCGACCGATCCTACGAATTCAGCGCCAGCGGCACCTGGCAACTCTCCAAGGGCGGAGCCGACCTTTCGGCCGATGGTCAGAGCGATGGCGCGGGCCGGCTCGAAGGGGTGATCCTCAACGACTTCAAGCTAAGCCAGCCGTTCGCGCTCTCGTCCTATGGCAAGTTCGCGCCGCCCACGGAAGGCAAGCTCTATCTGCGCTGCGCCGATAAGTGGCACGAGCTGGCCGACAACAAGGGCGGCATGACCGTCAAACTGAAGCTTGCTGGCGTGGGCCCCAAACTCGGCAAGCCCACGGGCAAAGCGGACGAACCGACCGACGAGCCCGAGCCCGAGCCCGACAACGCCACGGCCAAGGCCGACTGAGTTTCCGATCACCAGTGGCGCTCGAAGACCCTGCACGGTTCGCGTGCCATCGGCAGCCGGTTTCGGTCGAAGTGCCGGGGATGTACAATAGGCCGCCTTAGGCTCACCCAACCCCACCGCTTCTTCTCCCCACCGCCCGCCTGCCCGTCATGAAGCTCGCCTTTAGTTCCAATGCCTACATGCACTTTTCGATCGAGAAGACGATCGAAAAGATTGCCAGTCTCGGCTACACCGGCATCGAGATTCTGGCCGACGTGCCCCACGCCTGGCCGGCCGGATTGCTCGAAGAACGCAAGCAATCGATCCGCGACTGCCTGGCCAAACACCGTCTGACGATCTCGAACGTCAACGCCTTCATGATGAACGCCGTGGCCGACCCTCGGCAGCCCTATTGGCATCCCGGCTGGACCGATCCCGACCCGAACTATCGGGCGATTCGCCGCGAACACACCAAGCGAGCCTTGGCGCTTGCCCATGAACTGGGCGCGCCTTCGATCACGACCGAGCCCGGTGGCAGACTGACCAGTGAGCAATCGCGGCACCAGGGAATGCAGATCTTCTACGACGAGTTGATGCCCTGCGTCGAGGTGGCGGAAAAGCTGCACGTCAACCTGCTAATCGAGCCCGAGCCCGATCTGCTGATCGAAAAGTTCGACCAGTATCTCGAGTTCATGACCCGCGTCGATTCGCCGCGCGTGGGCCTGAATTTCGACATCGGCCACGCCTTCTGCGTCGGCGAAGACCCGCAACACTGGGTGGCGCGCATGCAGCCGCACACGCGGCACTATCACTTCGAGGACATCGCCGACACCCGCGTCCACCGGCACCTGATTCCCGGCCGCGGCGCGATCGATTTCGACGCCACGCTGCGGGCCATCGCCGCCACGGACTATGATGGCTGGCTGACCGTCGAGCTCTATCCCTACATCGACAGTCCCGACGACGCCGCCCGCGAAGCCCACGCCTATATGACTTCGCGGCTGGCTAAGGTGGGAATCCAACTCGATGCGGGCCGCTCTAGCTGACGCTCGCATCGTGCCGAGCGACTGCCGCCACGAATGAAGGCAGCGATTGAATGATGCGTGCCTATTTGCAACTGCTGCGGCTGCCGAACGTCTTCACGGCCATGGCCGACATCCTGCTCGGCTTTCTGTTCACGCACCGCGGATTGGAACCCGCCGGCGAATTCGCGCTGTTGCTCGCCGCCTCGAGCCTGATGTACCTGGCCGGCATGGCGCTCAACGACGTGTTCGACCTGGAGCAAGACACGCGCGAGCGGCCGTCTCGGCCGCTGCCTTCGGCGCGGATCAGCCTCGCCGCCGCGCGAAGGCTTGGCTTCGGCATGTTGGCCGCCGGACTGGCCTTAGGCTGGGTCGCCAGCAGCCTGACAGGGGACGTGCGCAGTGGTGTCGTGGCCACGGCGCTAGCCGTCATGGTGTTTCTCTACGATCGCGTGCTCAAACGCACGCCCCTGGGGCCGCTGGCGATGGGCGCTTGCCGCACGCTCAATGTGCTGCTCGGCATGAGCGCGGCCGACGGTGGCTGGCAGGCCGTGAACTGGGTCGTGGCCGGCGCGATCGGGCTCTACATCGTCGGCGTGACGATCTTCGCCCGCAAGGAAGCCGCTCGCAGTCTGCGGCCGCAACTCGCGCTGGGGCTGGGCGTGATGATCGCGGGTCTGGCGCTATTGGCGTCGTTGCCCGCTTGGGCGACCGGCCGCGAGTGGCCTCCGATCGACGTGCCGGGACGCTGGCATATTTTCTGGGGACTGTTGTCGCTGCTGATTGCGTGGCGCTGCCTGCGAGCAATCCTCGACCCGCGTCCGCAGTTCGTGCAAGACGCGGTGCGTAACAGCATTTTCTCGCTTGTGATCCTCGACGCTGGCGCCTGCCTGGCCGTGCAAGACTTTCAGTGGGGCGTCGTCATTCTCGCACTGCTGATCCCCACGATGACGCTGGGGCGGTGGATTTACTCGACCTAGTGCGACCCATCTCCACACTTTCGGCGCCTCGGGCCGGCCGGTACATTGAACGGCGGATCGGGGAACGCTCTGACTTCTGGAACGAGTTTGATGGCTACGCTGCTCCTGTGGTCGACGATCGCCTGGACGCTCGGCGCCACGCCCCCCGACCAGCCGGCGCCCGATGCGGCGCCACCGCCCCGGGTTAAAATAACGCGTCGCACGGTCTGGGAGATCGTGTTTCCCGATGGCATCAGCACGCAGGAATATGCCCGGCAGCTCGACTACTTCAAAATCGAGCTCGCGGCGGTCGCAAAGGGCGGCCGTGCCGAATACGTTTCCAAAGTAAGTTCCCGCAAGCCCGAGAAGCGAATCGGCGATGCGACCCGCGACGACCGCTGGCGAATCGCTTGGGTCAAGGGCACGCTGGACGCGGCCGACCGATCACTGCTGTCCAAGGCTGGCATCAACACCCGAGACAAACAACTGCTGCACTTTTTTCCCGAGCCGATCGAAGCCCGACTGGGCCAGTTGGAGCGGGCCCATGCCCAGGGCGACCCCGACGACATTCGGCGCACCCGATTCGAGATTCGCCCGTTGACCAAGGACGACGGCTACGAGATCGTGGTCGTCGGGCAAGAGCCCCCCGGCCCCGACAATACGCCGAGCGCGAAGTCGGCGAACCGGCTCCGCGGCGAGTGAGCCCCGAGTTTTTTCCACCAGCCTGCGAGATTGACATGCCGTCGAACGACCACGTGATTTTGCTTTCGATTCCCGGCCTGCGGCAACAGGACGTCGCGGCCATGCCCGCGTTGGCGCGACTGGCAGCCGCCGGCGACGTCATCAGCCTGGTGCCGAGCTTTCCCTGTGTCACCTGCCCGGTGCAGGCCAACATGACGACCGGCAAAACGTCGAACGAACACGGCGTGGTCGCCAACGGCTTCTACTGGCGCGACAAGGGTGAAGTCGAGATGTGGACCGCCTGGAACGAGTGCATCCAACGCCCGCAAATTTGGGACATTCTGCACCAGCACGATTCCACGATCACTTCGGCCGTCTGGTTCGCTCTGCACAGCAAGGGCTGCGGGGCCGACCTAGTGTGTACGCCCGCGCCGATTCACAATCCCGACGGCAGCGAGTCGCTGTGGTGCTATACCAAGCCCACCGCGTTGTACGGCGTGCTACGCGACACGCTGGGGCACTTTCCGCTGCAACACTTTTGGGGGCCGCTGTCGAATATCAAGTCGACGGCCTGGATCTGTGACTCGGCCGTGCACGCGGCCCGCGAGTCGCGGCCCAATTTCTTCTACATCTACTTGCCCCATCTCGACTACGCCGCCCAGAAGTTCGGCCCCGATAGTCCGCAAGCCACGGCAGCTCTGGGCGAGTTGGACGGTGTGATCGGCGGGCTGTTGAGCGGTCTGAATGCTGCCTACGGCCCGCAACAGCCGCTATGGCTGGTGGCCAGCGAATACACGATTGGCCCGGTCAATCACGTGGTCTATCCCAATCGCCAGTTGCGCCAGGCCGGATTGCTCGCGGTGCAAAACGCCGGCGAGGGCGAAACGCTGGACCTGGCCGCCAGCCGCGCCTGGGCCTTGGTCGATCATCAATTCGCGCACGTGTTCGTCCGCGATGCAGGGGACGTCGAACGCGTTGCCGCGCTCTTCCGCGGCCAGGAAGGGATCGCCGAGGTGCTCGTCGGCGACCAGCGGCGAAAGTACGATCTCGACCACGAGCGTTCGGGCGAGGTGATCCTGATCTCGACGCCCAACAGTTGGCTGGCCTATTACTGGTGGCTCGACGACGCGCTGGCGCCCAAATTCGCCCGCACGGTCGACATCCACCGCAAGCCGGGCTACGACCCTGCCGAAATGCACCTGGACATGGCCACCCGGAGCATTTCGCTCGACGCCACGCTGGTCAAGGGCTCGCACGGCGCGCCGCCGCGCGAGGAATCGCAGCGCGGCATCATCATCGCCTCGGAGAAAGGCGTGCTGGTCGGCAACGCCATGGCCGACACCGACGCCTGCGAACTCGTGTTGCGGCAGTTCGGAATCTAGCGGTCACGCGTTCCGGCGGCGCTGCGTCCATTCGTTCAACGAGAGACTGTTGGTCTTGGCGAAGAACGCGTGCACGATTTCCAGGTCGTGCTGTTTGTACTCGGCAAACAATCGATCGAGCTGTTCGTTGATGACCTTATATTTCTGCTGCACCTTGCGCAGCTTCGCCGCCACCGGCCGCACCAGCACGCTGCGGCGATCTTCGGGGTTGCGCTCGCGTTTGACATAGCCGGCCGCTTCCAGCCGGTCTAACACCACGGTCACGCCGCCACTGGTCAGCCCGGTCCGGCGGGCCAATTCGCCAGGCGTGATGGAGCCCGCCAGGTCGACGAGATTCAACGTCTGCTGATCGGTCATGTTCAGCCCCATCTGATCGGCGATCTGCTGATTGGTCAAAATGGCGTTGGCAATGAACCGCCGCATTTCGGCAATCAGCGACTCGATGAAGGGGCCCCGATTCGGGTTTGACATGCCTGGTCCATTTTGCTTATTATGCAAGTCTCTTATTCAATAAGATATATTGCCGGGCGGAAAACTCAAGCGATTTCTCGAAAAAGGAGCCGATTCCAATGCCAACCAAGGCCTATCGCGGAATGGGAATGGAGGGCTGGGTGGCCCGCTGGTATGCCAACATTACGGGCAAGGACCAGAGCGACCTCAAGGCCCTGGCCGCTCGCATCGTATCGCAACTGCCTCCTGGAGCGCAAGTGCTGGAAGTGGCACCGGGACCCAGATACCTGGCGATCGAGATTGCCGAGTCCGGCGATTTTCGCGTCGCGGGTCTGGACATCAGCCACACCTTCGTCGAGATCGGCCAGAACAATGCCCGACAGCGTGGCGTCGAGGTCGATTTTCGCCAGGGCGATGCGGCCCACATGCCCTTTGCCGACGACACGTTCCAGTTTCTGGTCTGTCGCGCGGCGTTCAAGAACTTCACCGAGCCCGCTGGGGCGATCCAGGAGATGCACCGCGTGCTGGCCCCCGGCGGCACGGCGCTGCTGATCGACCTGCGCAAGGACACTCCGCCCGAGGCCATCAAGGAAGCCGTCGACGAAATGCACCTGGGCACGATCAACGCCCTGCTCACGCGCAACACGTTTCGCTTCATGCTTCTCAAGCGGGCCTACACGCGCGACGACTTCCAGCGATTCATCGCCACCAGCGGATTCAAGAACGTCGACATCCAGCAGACCACAATCGGATTCGATATCTGGCTGCGAAAGTAAGCGGGGGCCGGCTGGAAATCCAAAGCGGTAGACAAAAAAGAGGGTCCCTAGCGGAATCTGTGGGT
>PLYM01000248.1 GCA_003153375.1 Planctomycetaceae bacterium | reverse complement strand
GACTTATCGTGCAATCGCCCTGCGGCGTGGGTGCTATCACGGCTGCTCTTCGCTGGCCGATTGTCGTGCGGTATACTCCCGCCGCGTTCCGCGAAAAACCAGCGGCGGCCGCAGGGGGTGGGAGCGGGAATGGAACCCTATGATATTTGCATGATCGTGGTCCTGATTGGGGCCACGGTGTTCGGTGCCTGGAAGGGAATGGCCTGGCAAGTCGCGTCGTCGACCAGCCTGGTGCTGAGCTATGCCGTTGCGCTGCGCTTCAGCTCGCAGTTGGCACCCCGTTTTGGCCCCCAAGCACCGCTGAACCGATTCATCGCGATGGCGGTGCTGTACGCGACCACGTCATTGGTGGTTTGGCTGCTGTTTCGGTTCGTTTCGGGCTTTATCAACCGGGTGCGGTTGCAGGAATTTGACCGCCAGATGGGCGCCCTGTTTGGCGCGGCCAAAGGGGTCTTGTGGTGCGTGGCGATTACGTTCTTCGCCGTGACGCTGTCGGCCAAGGCCCGCTCGGCCGTCCTGGGGTCGCAATCGGGATACTACATCGCCCTGCTTTTGGACCGCGCCGACGCCGTGATGCCCAAGGAGCTGCACGACGTTTTGGACCCCTATTTGAACAAGCTGGAAAAGGAACTGGATCCGAATTGGCAGCCCGAGCCGAAGGCGCCGAGCCAGCCCGGAAAGGTCGAGCAGGGGAGCCACCCGATCGTTCCGCTGCGCCCGCCACGGCCGGCGTGAGCGCGAAAAGTTTTTGTGAATCCGAGGCGGGGGGCGAAGTGAGCCGTGACCGAGATGATGCGCCGTGATGCGACTTGGAGCGTCACGGCGAAGGCCATTATCTGCCGCGAAATCTGGGCCCTGAACCGAACATAAGAAACATTATCGGACGTTGGGGGCGGGACGAATTGCGGGCTCTCTCATCGCGGTTTGACCGCCACACGGTCGCTTGCTCGTCGCAGACTATCGGCAGCCAATCTCGATCTCGGATCGCGTCTGAAGCGATCTCAGCGCATCGCTGGCGCGGTAGCGCAGGCTCCGGTCCCCTGGCTGGCGCCGGCTGCTGCAGAAACAATTCTCGCCAGACGAAACGAGCCGCGGCGGCGCAAAGAAAAACGGGCCGCGGCGTCGGCCGGCAGCCCGTCGAAATTCAAAAAATGGCCGGCCGGTTTCAGACGCCGGATTCGGCCGGCGCGGTTTCGGCGCCGGTTTGGCCGGCTTCGAAAGCCCGGTCAAAATAGACGCCCATACGGCGGAACTTTTCGTACCGTTTGTCGACCAACTGGTCCGGACTCGTCCCGACCAGCTCCCGGAGGCATTTCAGCAGATACATCTTCATCCGGGCGGCCATCTGGTGGTGGTCGCGATGGGCGCCGCCCAAGGGTTCTTCGATCACGTCGTCGACGACGCCAAACCCCAACAGGTGCTTGGACGTCATTTTGAGTGCCGCCGCGGCCTGTTCGGCAAAGGTGTGGCTCTTCCAGAGGATGCCCGCGCAGCCCTCGGGGCTGATGACCGAATAGTAGGCGTGCTCGAGCATGGCCACGCGATCGCCGACGCCAATTCCCAAGGCGCCGCCTGATCCGCCTTCGCCGATCACGACGCAAATGATGGGCGTGGGCAGCCGCGACATTTCGAACATGTTTTGCGCGATCACCTGGGCCTGGCCGCGCTCCTCGGCGCCGATGCCGGGATAGGCTCCCGGCGTGTCGATGAAGGCGATCACGGGCAGGCCATACTTGGCGGCCAGTTTCATCTTGCCCAGTGCCTTGCGATAGCCCTCGGGATGAGCGCAGCCGTGGTAGCAGGCGATGCGCTCCTTGGTCGTCTTGCCTTTTTGATGGCCGACGACCATGACCTTGTGTTGATCGATCTTGGCGAAGCCGGTGCGCAGCGCGCGATCGTCGCCAAAAAACTTATCGCCGTGCAGCTCGACGAACTCGTCGAAGACCAGGTCGAGATAGTCGGTCATCATCGGCCGGTCGGTGTGCCGCGCGACCTGCACGGTTTCCCACGGCGCGAGATTGCTATAAATCCGTTTCTTGGTTTCCGACAGCTCGCGCTTCAAGCGGCGAATGTCCTCGTGGCTGGCGTGCGTATCGTCGCCGGCGGCTTCGAGTTTTTGCAGGCGTGCTTCGAGCTCGTAGATCGGCCGCTCGAATGCCAATCGCTGATTGATGGTTGCCATGGTTGCTCTTCTTCGAGTAACGAAAGGGAACGTCGTGCTGGCACTGCTGGCGCCAGCGTGACGCGTTATTTGTTGTGGCGACCGAATGGTTCACATCATTCATCGGCCGCGCGGTCGGTGGTCATTCGCCCGTTCTTTGCGCCATGGGGCGCGGAGGAACCTTAAACACTTCGAGGCTGCGCGCTTCGGTCAAAAAATCGGCCATGGTCTGCGGTCGGTCGGCGGGTTTCTTCGACAGCATGCGGCGCACCAGTTGCGCGTAATGGTCAGTCACGTTGCGGTTCGATGCTTGCAAGGGCGGGATTGGCGATCGCAGGTGCTTGTTCAGTAGATCGTTGGTCGTGTTGCCCGTATAGGGCGGCTTGCCGCCGAGCAATTCGTGAACCATGCAGCCGAAGCTGTAGATGTCGGCCCGCTCATCGAGCGGTTGCCCGCGAATCTGCTCGGGCGACATATAGCTGCGGGTGCCCTGGATCTTGGTCTTGCCGGCGAACAGCCGGGCAAGCCCGGTCTTGCGGCGGACGGCCAGGGCGAAGTCGATCAGCTTGACCTCCCCGCGGGCGTTCATCAGGAAGTTGTCGGGCTTGATGTCGCGGTGGATCCAGCCTTGCGAATGAAAATAGGACAACCCCTCGGCCGCGTGGAGAATGAAACTGCGCGCCAGCGGAGCCAGGGCTTCGACACCCTGGTTGATCAATTGCTTGAGGTTGGGTGACTGGAAGAGTTCCATGGACACATAGACACAGTCGCGTTCGGCCGAGTAGTCGTAGATTTTGATCACATCCGGATGGTCAAGCGGGCGGCCTACCTGCCACTCGTGCTTCATGAAAGCAAGCTCTTCCCGGTCGTGGACCGCGTCGCCGGCCAACAACTTGATTGCCAGCCGCTCGCCGCTCGAGTCGTTCATCACTTCCCAAACCTCGCACGACTTGCCGGTGCGAATCAGGTTCAGGAGTCGGAACGGGCCGACGTATTCTTGTGGTGACACGGGAAACGAATCTCGCACAAATCGCGGAATCCAGGTGGCACACCCCTGCCGCGAGCACGGGCGACCCCAGCCGCCCACTATTTTAACAAGGCACCCGTCCCGGGGAAACTCGCACCCGCGCTCGAAAGATGGTAAAAGTGGCGATCTCGTAGCCCCCGCTGGACATTTTACGGGCGCCGCTTGCTCGATAGGATGCGCTCGTAGAGTCCGCGCAGTTGCTGGGTCATGTGCTGATGGCGAAACTGCTCGGTGAAGCGTCTGCGCCCTTCGGCCCCCAAACGCGCGCGCATCGCCGGGTCGGCGGCAAGTGTCACGATGGCCGCCGCTAGCTCGTCGATGCACTCCGGCGGCAGCAAGAACCCCGTCTCACCGTTGATGATTACTTCGCGCGCGCCATCGACGTCGTAACTGATCGCGGGCTTGCCGGCGATCAACGCCTGAGGCAACACGCGGGCCAGTCCTTCGCGCAGGCTGGTGTGTACGACGACGTCCATCGCTCCGATCACTGCTGGAATCTGCTCGGGCGGAACCAGTCCGGTGAATTGAAAGTAACGGTCCAATCCGTTGCGTCTCACCTGGTCGCGAATCGATTGCGACAGAATGCCGTCGCCGACGAACAAAAAGCGCACATTGGGCTGCGACTTGATCACCTGCTGGGCCGCGCGCACGACGAACTCGTGCCCCTTGAGATGAAACAGTCGGGCAATCTTGCCCACGACGACGTGCTCGTCGGCATAGCCCAGTTGCCGGCGCGTGGCCTGGCGGTATTGATCGGCTTCGAGAAACGGCTCGACTTCCATGCCGCTGTAGACGGTGGTGAACTTGTCGCGCGGCGCGACGTGCGCAGCGACGAGCATCTCGGTCATCGCGTCGGCCACGCTCACCAAGGCGTCGCAGCGGCCGGCGGCATAGCGCTCGCAGCGTCGCAGCACGGCTTGCGCTCCCCTGCCCTGATAGGCATGAAACGGCGCGCCATGCACGGTGTGTACGATTGCCGGCACGCGCAAGGCATGCGCCGCCACTCGGCCGAGCAAGCCGGCCTTGCCGCTGTGCGTGTGAACGACGTCGGGTCGGAAACGGGCGATGGCCTGCTTGATTTGAAAATAGCTCTGCGAGTCGCGTAGCGGATGAATCTCGCGCCGCAGCGCTGGCAGCACCTCGACGGGCACGCGATTGCGCTCGACGCGATCCATCAGGCTGCCCTCGGGCCCCAGCGGCGGGCCGGTGATCAGCAGCACGTCGTCGCCGTAAATGCGCAGCAAGTCCTCGCAGGTCAGAACCGTGTTCTCCTGGGCCCCGCCCAGGATGAGTCGGGTGATGAGATGGGCGATCCGCATGCGACCTCAATCGTAATCGACGCGGACCAGAAACAAGCCTTGCGGCGGAGCCGTCTGGCCCGCCATGCCACGATCGCGCGCGGCCAGCACCCGGGCCGGCCAGGCTTCATCCTCGGTGCCCCGCCCCACTTCGACCAGCGTCCCCACGATGGCGCGCACCATGTTATAGAGGAAGCCGTCGGCTTCGATTGCCAGGGTCAGCCGATTGCTCTCTCCCCCCTGCCCTCGCGTGACGCTCAACTCGAACACGGTGCGCACGCTCGAGGAGCGCGGCGAGCCGCTGGTTTCGAAGGTGCTGAAGTCGTGCGTGCCCACCAGCGGCTGGGCCGCGCGGTGCATGGCCGTCGCGTCGAGCCGACCGTGACAATGCCAGGCATAATGGCGCGCGAAGACGTCGCGCAACGGGCCGTCGTTGAGTCGATATTCATACCGCTTGCGAACGGCCCGTCCGGTGGCGTGAAAATCGTCGTCGGCCACCTCGACGGCGAGCACGGCGATGTCGTGCGGCAACTCGGCATTGAGCGCTCGGTGCAGCACTTCGGGCTCGAGGTGCGTTCCGCTGCGAAGACTGACCACCTGGCCCAAGGCGTGCACGCCGGCGTCGGTGCGGCCGCTGGCCGTGACCCGAATCGATTCGCCGGTGATCTTGGCGAGTGCGCGTTCGAGCGTCTCTTGCAGCGTGACCTGACGGGGCTGCATCTGCCAGCCCGAATAGTTCGTGCCGTCGTAGGCCAACGTCAGCTTGAAGACACGCATCGCGAGCACCGTGGGCGGCATGGTTTAGCCGCTGGCGACCGGCTGGCCTTTGCGCCGAGCGGTGATGCCCTTGCGCACCAGCAGTTCGGCGATTTGCACGGCGTTGGTCGCGGCCCCCTTGCGCAGGTTGTCGCTTACGCACCAGAACGCCAGGCCGTTGGGGCTCGAGATGTCCTCGCGAATCCGACCGATGAAGACTTCGTCACGCCCGTTGCAGTTCGAGGGCATCGGGTAGCTCTTGGCCGCCAGGTCGTCAACGACAATGATGCCCGGCGTGGCCGCGAACAGCCGGCGAGCGTCTTCGACGGTGAGTTTCTTCTCGGTTTCGACCAGGATGCTTTCGCTGTGGCAGTTGTCGACCGGCACCCGGACGCACGTCGGGCAGACCTGGATCGAGTCGTCGCCGATGATCTTGCGAGTCTCATAGACCATCTTCATCTCTTCCGACGTGTAGCCCTGCTCTTTGTGCGAGCCGATTTGCGGAATCAGGTTGAAGGCGATCGGATGGGCGAAGGCCTGGGGTTTGAACGGTTCGGCGGCCACCGCGGCCCGCGTGGCGGCGTCCAACTCCTTGCTGCCGGCCAGGCCCATGCCGCTCGTGGCCTGGTAGGTGCTGACAATGACCCGGCGAATGCGGGCCGCGTCGTGCAAGGGCTTCATGGCCACGACCATTTGGGTCGTTGAGCAATTGGGGCTGGCGATGATGCCGTGGTGATCTTCGACGGCCTCGGGATTCACCTCGGGCACGACCAGCGGCACCTTGGGGTCCATCCGCCAGTAACCGCTTTCGTCAACCACCAGGCAACCGCGCTCGACGGCCCAGGGGGCGAAGTCGCGGGCCGTTTCGTCGGGGGTGCTGCCGATGGCCAAATCGACCCCCTCGAACGCCGCGGGCGTCATCTCCTCGACGACGTAATCGCGACCGGCGAAGCGCAACGTGCTGCCGGCGGAGCGGCTCGAGGCGAGGAATTTGATGTGCTTCAGCGGAAACTTGCGATCGGCCAGCATCCGGCAAATGATGGTTCCCACTGCCCCGGTAGCACCGACAACGGCCACTGTATCGAACACGCGATCAATCTCCTGGAAATCGAGAGGTTGGCCACCAGGCATGCCCAAGGTCGCCGAGTGCCAAAAAGGCTAGTATAGACGCCCGGTGTGGGACAGTTCAACGCGGTCGAGGGTTCGCTGGCGACCGCCGGCGCGGCGTTTTGACTTGAAACCGCGAACCGCTTAGCGCTGCGACCCCGAGGCCCGCGCCGCGGGTCGGGCCGCTTTGCCAGTTTGCGGCACCACGCCGGCGGGCTCCCCTCCCCTGCCCCGCTCAGCCGCGGACCAAGGCCAGAGAGCGCGAATGAATTCAGGCGGCACGAAGGCCATGTTACCCACGAGCATGATCAATCCGAACGTCATCATGCCCAGGCAGATGGCGATGCCCATGTGCAAGGGAATTGCCAGCAGCAGCACGATCGGCCGCGTGGACCGCGGCCAAACCAGGGCCGAGTAGGAGATTTCCCAAAACACGGTCACATGCGTCAGCAGATTGATCAGTAGCGGCCACTGGGCGATCCAGACCATGTCCAGCGATTGATATTCGAGATTGCCCAAGGCCATCCACATCGCGGTGCCATCCCACCAGGCCGGTCCTGTGAGCTTGGCCAGGCCGGCGAAGAGATAGATGATGCACATGTGTACCTGGATTAAACGGATCGCCAGGTTCGCCGACCAGCTTGGCTCGACCGGCAGCGGCACGCCCGCCCGGCGGCTCTTGAGCCAGCGATCGACGGAGAACGCGGCGCCGCTGGGACCGACCGCCAAGTACATGACCAACAGGGCGTTGATCTGGTCGAGCCCGAAGAGCGAGCCCTGGGCGCGCGTGATGTACGACAAGGTGGCAATCAAGGCGAGCACCGAGACCACGCGACTGAAAAGGCCGATCATCAGCATCGCGAAGACGACGAGCGCGATGACGTGAACGGTCCACAGCGCCGCGGGCGACTCAAACCACCACAGATAGCTCCAGGCGTAGGTGTCTTTTTGCAACAGCCGCACGGCTTCGGTCGGCAGCCAGCCGTGACGGCCAAAGAACGTTGTCAGGTGCAGGCCCCAGACCAGGTGCGTGTAGAGGAGCATGGCGCCGGTGCAGATGCGAATCAGCCCCAGCGTGGCCGGATCGACCGCCTGAAACCAAAAGCGGTTCCAGCCGGCGAGGATCTCTCGCGACCAGGTTTGCACGGCGCTAACGATCCGCATTCGCGTCGCTCTCTTGGGAGGCGGGGTACAAGGGGCGTTCTTTGTACAGCGATCGATCTGACAGACGCATCCCGCGTTCGACCTCGAGCATGCGGGGCACGAAGTGCCGCCGCAGGTACAGCTTCACGTCCTTGGCCTGGTAGACGTCGGCCAGATGCTCGGCATAGCCCCGGGCATAGGCCTTGGCGGCGTCGCTGGGCGCGGCGGGATCGTCGATCGTGTTGATGAACTCGGTGAGCATGAAGTAACGGTGATAGAGCAGCCGCGGGAAATGCTGCTGACGATCGGGAAACATCCCTTCCTTCACCGAGCCGTCGGGCAGTGTGACTTCGTAGCGAATCAGATGGCTGGGGCCCGGCTCGGGGGCGAAAAACCGATAGCCGTTTGCCAGGCAGAGACCTTCCACATAAGGCTGAAAGGCCTGCGCGCACACGGCGGACAACTGGGAGTTGCCCGGCGGCATGGCAAAAGGACCCAGGAACACCGCCACGACGTGCAGGATGATCAACAGGCTGAGGACCGCGCGGACCGCGGCCCTGGGCTGTCGAATCGAGGATTGGGACATTGGGGAGTCGACCATGGCTATCTTGATGATCGGCGATTTTAACATGCGGGTAAACTTTTGCGGCTGGTCTCCGCAGGAGTCCTACGCGACAAATAACGCGCACAGGCGGAGCGGGCTACAAGGGGAACGCGTTGCCCCCCTGCCCTTTCCCGCGTGAGCTTGTCGGTTCCAGCGAGAGCAATAAAAAGAGCCGTCCCACCGGATGACCCAGTGGGACGGCTCGCCGTGTAACCATCCGATCGATTCGACTTAGCGGTTGCTGGTGGTCGCAACGTGGTCGGCTTGACCGTCGAAGTTGATGGTGATTTCCTGCGATTCACCGGCCTTGAGCGAAACGGTTTGCTCGCGGACCTGCTGTTGGCCGTCGTGGTCGACGACCGCGCGAATCGCGTAGGTGGCCCAATCCGAACCGGCCGGCAACTTGGTGGTGGCGAATTCGCGCACCGTGCCGGTGGTCTTCATTTCGTGGCCAGCCAGATACAACTTGGCGTCGGCCGGAACATGCACGATCAACGTCGTGCGAATGTCGCTGGCCGCTTGAGCTTCGCCATTGATGAAGTTGAGGCTCAAATTCTCGCCGGCAGCCAATTGCACCGACTTTTCTTCCGTCACGGGCTTGCCGTCGCGGATGAATTCAGCCCGAACCTGGTAGTTATAACGAGCACCGGGAGCCAAGTCGCGCGAAATGAACTCGCGGTCTTCGCCCAAGCTGCTCGTCGGCCGATCGTTGACGAACACCTTCGCGTCGGCGGGAACTTTCACCGACAACATGGCATTGTTGCGCATCGGACCATAAGTCGGATGATACGTCGTGGGACCGGGAGCCGGAGCCGGAGGAGTCGCCGGTGCCGCCGGAGCAGCGCCGCTCGGAGCCGGCGCGGTCGCCGGAGCCGCCGGGGCAACCGTCGTGCCGCCACTCGATCCATAACCGCCACTGGAACCCCAGCTACCGCCGCTCGAGCCCCAGCTACCACCGCTGGAACCCCAGCCGCCGCTGGAGCCGTAGCCCCAACCGCCGCTCGAACCCCAACCGCGATGCCAGCCGCCGCTGGAACCCCAGCCGCCGCTTGAGCCCCAGCTACCACCGCTGGAACCCCAACCGCCACTCGATCCCCAACCGCCGCTCGAACCCCAACCGCCGCTCGAACCCCAACGATGATGGCCGAAAGCATTGGCCTGCTCGCTCAGGGCGAAGCCGACGATCGCGACGATCGCCAAGCACTTCAATACTGTTCGCAACATGTGATTTGGCCCCCTTGATTTAGACGAATTCTGACCCGGTATGGCATCAGCCCTAAAGCGGGCCAACTCAGCCCAGCTTCCAAAAACATACCAACACTAGCTTATAATTCAAGAAACCTGCGTAGATTTTTTCGATTATCGCGGATGAGTGGAGTGATTGCTATGGGTTAAATGACAAGACTTTGCGGCTAATTTCTCGCAGTTTTTCGATCGCTGCTGCGTAAACCGCCGCCATTGCTAGCGCTTGCGAAGCTGGCACCGGCATTTCGCGAGCGAGTTAAGCTTCTCTCGGTAACCGGCCCAAGCGACTGCTACAATCGTGCCATTCGCACCCCCACCAGGATGCCAGCGGCAATGCAGCGCGCCAAGTGGACGAGCCGCCTGAATTGGTCGATCGTGGCGCTGGGTGTCGCCCTGATGCTGCTGGGTTGGGTTGGAATCGCGCGCAGCGAGGAGCTTGCCGGCACATCGGGCCGGTACATCCAGCGGCAATTGCTCTGGTCGCTGGTGTGCATCGTGGCGATGCTGCTGGCCACGGTTCCCAGCTACCGAATCCTGGCCCGCTGGAGCTACGTTGCGTTTTTCGCATCGCTGGTGTTGCTGGTGGCCGTTTATTTTTTCGCCCCGGTCAACGGCGCGCAGCGCTGGATTCGCTTTGGGCCGGTGGGTTTGCAGCCGTCGGAATTTGCCAAGCTGGCGTTCGTGCTCGGATTGGCCCGCTACTTGATGTATCGCGACAGTTACCGCAATCTGTCGGGTTTGCTGGTGCCGTTGGCGCTGGTCATGGTGCCGCTGTTGCTGATCCTCAAGGAGCCTGACCTCGGAACGGCCCTGGTGTTTCTGCCCGTGCTGTT
Organism: Planctomycetaceae bacterium; assembly: GCA_003153375.1. Lineage (GTDB taxonomy): Bacteria > Planctomycetota > Planctomycetia > Pirellulales > PALSA-1355 > PALSA-1355. The sequence continues at coordinate 11,701 of PLYM01000248.1, read as the reverse complement.
CGTGATGCTGTTCGCGGCCGGCGCGCGGCGGCGACATCTGGCGCTATTGGTCGTGGTGGCGGTGGCCGTGATGCCGCTGTTGTGGTCTCAGATGAGCCGCGAACAGAAATCGCGGATCACGGCGCTGGCCGAACAGACGCGGGCCGCCGAGAAGCCGACCGACGACGGCTATCACCTGCACCGCGCCAAACAGGTGTTGGCCCTGGGCGGCTGGACGGGCAGCTTGTTCGCCGGTCAGACGACCGACGACACCAGCGTCTATTTCGTGCCCGAGGCCCACACCGATGCGATCGCCGTGGTTTTGGGCGAGCGATTGGGCCTGCTCGGCTGGGCCGTGTTGCTCACGCTGTTCGCGCTGCTCACGTGGCGCGGCCTGGCGGTCGCCCAGGCCACGCGCGAACCCTACGGACGCCTGGTGGCGATCGGCATCGCGGCTTTGCTGGCGGCGCAAGTGCTGATCAACACCGGCATGCTTGTCGGCTTGCTGCCCATTACGGGCTTGGCGTTGCCGCTGGTGAGTTACGGCGGATCGAGCCTGTTGGCCAATTGCCTCGCGCTTGGCTTGCTGCTGAATATCGGGTTGCGGCCGGGCTACGAGGTTACGAACGAGCCGTTTCGTTTCGTGCGCTAAGCCGCCAGCGCCACGTCACCGCGATCGATGCCGCAAGAGACGAGCCGCTATTTTTCACTGATGTGGATGTCGTCAAACGAAGCCTCGCCGGTGCCGCCACCGAGACCGATGCGGACGATGGCTTCGCGGGCCCTGGGCGGCACGTGGAGTTTGTCGACGACTTTCTGCCAGGAAAACGTATCGCGCCAGGGTCCCACGAAGGTATAGCCCGCCTCGCCACGATTTTCGTCGTAGAAGGTGATCACCAGCGCCGGCAATTGCTCATTGTTTTCGCCCTGGCGCACGTTTTGGGCCTTCACCCACAGCGAGACGTTCAACTCGCTGACCTTGCGACCGTCGACTGCCAGGCCTTGCAGTGCCTGCGCCGGACGTCCGGGATCCGAATTCGTGAACGTGACGTAACGGCTTCCTTGCGGCGCGTCCTTGGCTTCGACGAGCTTGAGTTGCCGCTGATAGTGCCAGCCGACCGGCGTGGCCTCGCTCTCGGTTGCCTTTTCGCCGGTCGCCGGATTGTCGGCCGCGACGGGCTTGTCCAAGGTGGATGGTTTGTCGGCGGGCTGCTCGGCCGTGGCGTTGGGGTCGTCGGTGCTAACCTCTTCGAAGCTGCCGTTGTTGATCTTGGGATGCAAGGGATCGGGCCGAACCTGGCGGCCGTCTTCGGCCTTGCCGGTCATCGGCACGAACAACGTCGGCAGCAGCGCCACGCGTTTCAGTTTGCCGTCGACCTTCTGGAACAGGTAGAGCGTCTGACGATAGCGCTCGCCGACGGGCACGATCATGCGGCCCCCCTCGCGCAATTGCTCGACCAGTTTGGGCGGCACTTGCTCGGGCGAACAGGTGACGATGATCTTGTCGAAGGGCGCGTACTCGGGCCAGCCCTGGTAGCCGTCGCCGACTTTGGGGTGAACGTTGGTGTACTTCAATCGTTTGAGCGTGCGGGCCGCCCGTTCGCCGAGCGGCTTGACGATCTCGATCGTGTAGACATCCTTGACCAGCGGGCTGAGGATTGCCGCCTGATAGCCGCTGCCGGTGCCGATCTCGAGAACTTTGTCAGAAGGCTGCGGCAGCAACTGTTCGGTCATATAGGCCACGACGAAGGGGGGCGAGATGGTCTGCCCCTGGCCGATCGCCAAGGCCATGTCGTGGTACGCATTGGGTCTCGCCGCCGAAGCCACGAATTCGTGGCGTGGCGTATCGCGCATCGATTTAATCACGCGCGGATCCTTGACGCCAGCACTGACGATCTCGGTATCGACCATGCGGTTGCGCAGCGCGGGATAGTCGGCGCTGTCCTTGGCCACGACCGCCGGCACGCTCAGCCAGGGAAAGACCGAGGCCAGGAGGATGGCCAGACATTTTTGGGCGGATCGCGTGCTGCTCATGAAAATCTTGGCCCACGGGAGGCGTTGAAAGGATCGCGGGGAAATCATTGGGGTCGCCGCATGGCGGGATCAATCGACGGCCGGCGGTTTTATCAATTGTAACATCCGCTGCTCGAGATCGATCGTCACCACGTAGGAGCCCAGTAAATCGTGGCCCAGCAGCAAATCGACCGTGTCGAGCCGCTCGAGCACTCTGGGAATCGTGTCGACGATCGGCCAGTCGAGCAACGACTCGCTACCGAGGGCCATTTCCGGCAGCTTCAAATTGCGTTGCTTGAACTTGAAGACGACCGTTGCCGGCGGGCGCTGAAAATCGGGCAAATTGCGGCGGGCCCAGCGCGTCGAGACGAACGAGCCGGCCCGATCACCGGTGTCGACCAGCACGCGGGCCATCGTGCCGTCGGGCAATTGACCGCGCGACAGGCAGGCCTGCGAGAACGTCCACACCGGAATCTGCCAGGCGGGACGCTGGACCGGCGCGATTCGCGGCGCCTCGGCACGCGCGGCGAACACCCGCCGCGCGGGATAGTCGATCGTGAACCGCACGTGGTGCATGAGCTCCGTTCCCAGGGCCATTTGTCCCTTGAGCGCAACCAGCGGCGGTGAGTTGCCCACCAACACGGGCACGTCGTGCAGGACGAGGCTGCCCAATTCCAGGGTTTCGATCACGCCGGGACGAGCGTTGAGTCCGGCGAAGCCCACCAGCCGCGTGGAGCTCGGACCCAAGACCACGCCGGTCGCCTCGGCCGCTTTGACTGTCATCAACGTTTGCTGCGTGCCGGTGTCGACAAATGCCAAGGGAACCGCGACGCCGTTGATTCTCGCTTCGATCGCATTGAGCTGCTCGGGCACGGTTCCCGCGGCGGCCCGCGCTGGGCGGAGTTCGACCGGGGCGGCGTCGCTCGATCCGGCGACGCGATAGACCGTGCGCTGGCCGAGCGTGTCGAACCAGAACCGCAGCATTTGCCCGACAGGATCATCGGCCGGCAATCGTTCGAGCAAGTCGGCCGCCAAGGGATCGTCGAGAGCTTTGTTCTGACGAAAGCGGGCCGTGGCCCACAGCTTCATCGCGTGGCTGGCGATCGTGGGGTTCGCGTCGTCCTGCGCCAAACTGGCGGCAAGCTGCGCGGCGAGCTCGGCCTCGTCATTGCGGCCGGCTGCCAGCAGCGCTTCGGCTTTGAACAGCTGCAAGGCAGGACTGGCCGGTTGGTCGGCGGCGGCATTGAGCGCAGCGTCGATGAAGTCTTCGAATTGACCGCGTTTGAGCTGGCGTTCGAGCCGGGTGACGAGATCGTCGGTCGGCGACTCCCCGACGTCGGTGGCCGATTCCCGCGCGACCGGGTTGTCTGTCTCGACGGCATCTACGCCTTCCGTAGGGACGGCGATCGAGGAAGGCAGCGAACGACTCGAGTTGCCGTCCCCCCCTGCCCTGCCGCAGCCCAGGAGCAGGACGCACAGGCAGGCAAGCAACGCGCGGCGCGGCCGCGCGGCACGCGCCGGCGGCGCGGCCGAGTCATTCGTTCGAGTTTTGCTGACTGTTGCGTTCAAAGGGGCATCCGTCGCTTACGGCAAGTTTAGGTGATTATCGGCCAAACGCCGCCCAGGCGACAATCGCGGTGCGCCCCCGTGCGTAATCCTTTCGGCCGCTGATTCAGACGGGGCTTGCGGGCGGACCGGCGGTCTGGAACACTGCTGGTCGGGTGTCTTGCTTCATTCTACTGGTTGTAATGGATCATCGATGAGAACCAATCCGGTCAAGCGTGCCCTGGCCGCGGGCAAGCCGTCGTTTGGCACCTGGTTGTCGCTGGGCGACCTGTTCGCGACGCGTCTGCTGGCGCGGATGGATTTTGCCTGGTTGACGTTGGACTTGGAGCACTCCCCCATTTCGTGGCCGCAAGCTTCGATGATCTTTGCCGCGATCGCCGATGCCGGGGGCGTGCCGCTGGCGCGCGTACCCAAGGGAAATCACGACTACATCAAACGCACCCTCGACGCGGGCGCCTGGGGCATCGTGGTGCCGATGGTCGACACGGTCGAGCAGGCCAAGATCGCGATCGCGGCGGCCAAGTATCCGCCGACCGGCAATCGCAGCCTCGGGGGCGGCATGCACTCGTTGAACTTCGATTGCTCGAGCGCCGACTATTTCAAGCACGCCAACGACGAGGTGCTGGTCATCCTGCAAACCGAGAGCCCCACGGGCGTCGCCAACGCCGAGGCGATTTACAGCCTGCCCGGCGTGGACGCGATCTTTGTCGGCCCGGTCGACCTGCGGGCCCAGATGCGCAAGCCCGACGGCAGCGAAGCCAGCGACGAGGCGTTCGAGGAAATGATTCAACGCGTGATCGCCGTGGGCAAGAAAACCGGCACGCCGACCGGCATGCACGTGATGGACCCCAAAACGGCACTGCGCCGGGCCGAGGAAGGCATGCAGTTCATCGCCATCGGCAGCGAGTTGCGGATGATGACCGAGAAGGCCGCCGAAATCGTCGGCACGGTCTGCCCGTCGGGCGAGCGCAAGGAGCTCGTGAAGTACTGAGTCTTGTGAGGCATGCTCGCGCGAGCGCGAGCATGGCACCCGACGGAAGGAAGGGCCTCAGATCAGGTCCAGCCGGCGCCTGGGGCGGGTGGGCACGCGGCAGTCGGCGCAGATGCCCATGAAGATCAGGCGGTGGCCGGTGACGCGGAATTGATATTGCCGGGCCAGCGCTTCACCGATTTGCGAGACTTCGTCGCTGTGAAACTCGATCAGCTTGTTGCACTTCTGGCAGTGCAAGTGATCGTGCTGGGGATAGCCGTAGTCGTGCTCATAAACCGTGCGGCCCAGCAAGGTCATGCTGCGCAGCAGGCCGGCGTCGACCAATTCGCTCAGCGTGCGATAGACCGTCGGGCGGCTCACGCGGCTGCCGGTCTGCACTTTACCGAGGTGCAGAATCAAATCTTCGGCGTCAAAGTGATCGTGGCGCTTGAAGACTTCGTCGACGATGATGCGCCGTTGCTGCGTGATGCGCTTGCCGCGGCTCTGCAAAAACTCCTCGAACCGCTCGCGCGGAGCCAAGGAGACTTCAACGGTGCCGAGGGAAAAGTCTTCGGTCATGATGTGGACGAACAAAAAGCGCGAATCGATAATAATTATCGATTCTAAATGATCCGGCCCCAATTGCAAGTTGCGCCCGCCGCGCGCGTGCCATGGGCCGTAAATCGCCGCCAAAACCAAGCGGGATCGTGCGCGCCATCGGTTCACGCGCCGCCGCTATTGACGTCGTCGGAACGCACGTGCAGCCATCGGGTCCGGTGCGCGGAGCGTGAGCCGTGTCGCTTCAAGCCAACGGGTATCTCACGGTCCGCGCCGTTCCATCGATTGCGGTTTGAACGCGACGAGTTCGCCTAGGCGATTTCGTCGAGCAGCCGATCGAGGGCCGTGCTGAGTTTGCCTTCGGTCTCATAGCTGCCGTTGAGGATGGCAGCGCGAATGTCGCGCACGCGGTCGGCGCGAATATCGGGCACTTCGGCCAAACGGCCGGCGATTTGACCGGCTTCCGAGATATCCAAGCGATCGCCAATGCTCGAGGCGCCGGCTGCCGACGTGGGCTGCGCCGAACGCGACGAATGAGGACCGCTGACCGGTTGAGCGCCGTGGATTTGCGATGGGCCGTAGATCTGCATAACTTCTCTCCCCTGGCAAAATACTAGCTCACGGTACCAGCGACCCGAAAGGGTCATGCGGCACGAAAGCCGGGATTGCCAAACAATTAGATACCTGGAAGTTCGCCGGTTTGAGTAGTCCGTCATCGAAGGGGGCAGTTCTGATTCGCTTGTTCGCCGGACCTCGGCCCGAAAAGGCCAAGGAATGTGTCTTTCGGTCCGACGAACCTCATGGAATCAGCACACTGCTGCCGCCGTTCTATCCGTCCTCTCAATAACAAGTGCTTACCGGCGCCGCAATCCATGTCAGGGGATCGACCTCGCGAGCGCGGAAGTTGAGCACCCTAGTCATCGACCAACGGGACGCCGAGAATTGAACGAAACTTCAAGTCCTCCACTCGCTTAACGTTAATGCTGTTCGTCGTTTGTACGACCTTTGCCGGACGCTCTGAGCGGCCCTGTTGGGCCGGCCAGGTGGTTGATTTCTCACTTCATCAGGGCCCACGTCCGAGGCCCTTTTGCCTCGTGGGTGGCGATTTCGCCACATCGGGGTGGCCCGGGGCGTCGCCAGTTCGAGGCGGCGGATTATAGAAACCGCCCCCCGGGCCGGCAAGATCGATCGGCGGGCCAGCTAGCAGGCCCGCCGAGCATTGCTGGGGGTGCCAGCAGGCCGGCGAAAGTCGCTTGGTGGGCCTCTTTACGGCCCGACCTCTGAACGGCCGCCGCGAGCCGGGCTAGGCTTTTGTCGATCACCTCTGGCGGAACTCCACCGGTTCCACGCGGTTTAAGGGGTAGCTGCGATGCTTTGCCATGCCGCCTTGAGATTTCTCGAAGGGGTGGGCGAAACCTGTTTTGAGGAGATTCCTGGTGTTACGGCCCTGTTGCGTGGCGGCAGTTCTGGTTGTGGCAAGTTCGATCGCGCGTGCAGACGATGCGCCGCGAGGCGAGGGTCCGGATTCGGCGGCCATGTTCGCCGAGCTCGATAAGAACAAGGACGGCCAACTGACGTCCGACGAAATTCCAGACGACAAGAAGCGGCTCTTCGAGCGCTTGCTGCGCATCGCCGACAAGGATCACGATGGCCGACTTAGCGTCGAGGAATTTGGCACGGGGATCAAGCCGCGCGAGCGGACGCCAGCCCCTCCGGCCGGCGGCGAGCGCCCCGGGCTCGATCGGCTCTTTCGACGGCTCGATGCCAATGGCGACGGCAAGATCGCGCTCGACGAAGTGCCCGCTGAACGACAGGAGCGGATGCAGAAGCTAATTGCCAAGGAGGACAAGGACGGCGACGGCATGCTGAACGAAAAGGAGTTCATCGCGGCCATCATGTCGCGGCCCGATTTCGATGCCGGCAAATTCTTCCAGGGCGGCAAACCGGACGAACCGGCCGATCGCCATCGCTTGTTCGAGCGACTCGACAAAAACAAAGACGGCAAGGTGACGCTCGACGAAGTGCCCGAGGACCGCCGGCCGTTCATCGAGCGGCTGATGCGCCGCGCCGACAAGGACGGCGACAAGGCCATGACGCTCGAGGAATTTACCAAGGCGCTCGAGCAGAGGCGGCCCGACGACGGGAAACCCGACGGCAAGTCGGCGGCCGACAGTCCGTCCCCGCTGGGCGTTGGCCGAGGGTTTCCGTTTCCCAGCCTGTTCAGCGCGCTCGATGCGAATCACGATGGCCGGCTGAGTGCCGAGGAAATTGCGGCCGCCAGCGACGTGATTCGCAAGCTCGACCAGAACGGTGACGGCGTGGTCACGCCCGCGGAGATCATGGCCCAGGGCTTTCGGAAAACCGCGGCCGATTGATTCCTGGTTCCAATTGAACGCCGTGCCGATTCTGGCGTCTCCTGCCCCGCCCGCCGGCCATTCTGGCCGCCTGCCCCGATCCTGGGGCTGTGTTGCCTAAAGCCATCAAGCCGTTGAAAAAAAGCGCTTTGGCCGCCTATTCGCCGGGCGGTGCCTTCCGCAAATCTGGGCCCAAGCGACCTGGCGCCGGACGGCGAACTCAGCCCACGTCGCAAACTCAATACCGCCAGTGATTTGACGAAATTTCGCTGGATAGGCGCGGTTTCCTGACCGCGCGAACCCGAACCTACTCCGGGTGTCTCTCGTAATAGAATGCAATGGAAGGGACAATTTTTTGGGAATTGGACCGGTTTTTGCAATAAAGCTTGCCGTGCTCGCGAGTAACTCTTGGAGAGGCCCGTCGAATACGGAACAAGAGGGGCGTCTGAATCAACGGCAACAGGTACGAAGGAACGGGGGGGCGGCCACCATGACCAACGAATCGCTATCTCACCGACCGGACGGCAAGGGCATCGCCCTGGTTGTCGAAGGGTCCCAGTCGTTCGACGTCTTCGACCAATGGATGGATTCGCAATTGGAGCAACTGGTGGCGCGCTGGATCCACACCGCGGCCCCGAATGCCAGCCGCGTCCAACGAGGTCCTGTGCAAATCGGGAACGCTGGGCAAATCGGCCACAAGAATCGCGTGAGTTGATCTACGGCCTGGTGATCCAATCGATGGCGGCCGACAACGCTTTGTCTGAGCCGCCATCAAAGATTTGCAAGCTGTTCTTGGCTCCTTGGGCCGCATAAGCGGCCGCGACCAGCGTGGGTCCCGCGGCGCCCTCACCCGCCAGCCACAGTTCGCTGGGCGCATTCAACGCCAACATGCCTGGCAGGTCGCCATATTTCACGACGCCGGGCAGGAAGTCCAGGTCGTTGATCGTGCGCAGCTTGGCAAAGCGGAATCCATCGGTGTCGATCGCCGAGCGGGCAATCGCGGCTCCCGCCTGGGCCCTGGCAGCGGCGGCCCACGCGCCGGCGACTCCGAAGCCCACGATGTCGACCTTGGGTTTTTCGTCGGCGTAACCGCCGCAGAACGCGGTGACCGACAGCAGGTCATGGACGCGCTGGGCAAAAAGTGCCGAGTTGTATCCCAGGGTGAAGCCCGCGAACTCGCGTGGATTGGCGACGCGGCGCGGCGCGGTCAGCGGCTTTCCGTCGGCGAGAAATTCTCCCTGGTAGAGCAAGTCGACACCCACGACCGCGGCGCCCGATGTCAGCAGTTTGCTCACCGCCTCGACCGGTTTGCCGTCCGGACCATAAAGGCCTGCCTTGCCGGCTTCGTGAACCCAGATCACGACTCGCTTGTTCCAATTGGCGGGGTGCAGCATCACGAGCGGCAATTCTTCCTCGGCGACGGTGTTGCGCAGCAACGCGCCGTATTCGGTGTAGCCGTCCTTCTTGTCCTCGCGCGTCGGTTCATATTCCAGCGAGTCGGCCGCGGGCAGCCGGCGACCGATCACGATGTCCATGCCTCCGCCCACCACCTCGCGAAAGCGGGCCAGCGATGCCGAATCGTTGGGCACGAGTGCCGCCATTTGGCGATCGGAATCGGCCGTGATCGTCCGCAGCAGCGAGCGCTCGTAATCGCCGCCGCTGGGCGGCTTCGGATGGCCGGCGTCCCACACCGTCATTTCTTCAACGGTCAGCGGCTTGTAGTCCTCTTCCAGAATCGGTTCAGCCAGGGCCAGCCCCAAGTGCTTGTTGAACCAGTGGTACATCACTTCGCGGCTGACGTAGTTGTAATTGTGGCCGAACTGCAACATGACCTTGCCCATCACGCGCTCGGGAATGCCCAGCATCTTGTAATGCTGTTGCAACTCGGGCAGTCCCTTGCTGGCCAGCTCCTTGGTCCAATCCATCGCGCCGGTCATGCCCAGCGGGCGCGGCGCGGTCATGGCGGCGAACTCGATGTTGCCGGTGCCGACGCGCAGCAGCGAGCAGTTCTCGCAGGTGCAGCCACCCTGCATCGCGGTCGAGACCATCACGGCCGGAAAGGCCACCGCGGGGCGCGGATCGATCGCGCACAAGATAAACGTCTGCGTGCCGCCGCCACTGGCGCCGGTCACGCCGATGCGCGTGGCGTCGACGTCGGGCAACTCACTGAGCCAATCGAGCACGCGAATCGAGTTGTAGGTCTGCAAGCCCATGATGCTCTGCTGCCGCAACTCGGCCTGAGTGCTGAAAAAGCCCCAGTCCTCGGGCGTATCGAACTTGGCCCGCTGTTTGGCGAATCTGTGGGCCACGTCGAAGGAAATCTGCACGCTGTCGGCGTAGCCGACCATGTCATAGCTGAAGGCCACGCAACCCATTCGCGCCAGTTGCACGCAGATGGCTTGCAGCGGATAGCGTCCGCCAACTTCAAAACGCTCGGCGCCTTCGGAAACCAATTTGCGAGTCGCTTCGGCCCCCGCGTCGGTGAATCGGCCGTTCGGCCAATGCCCGTGCGCGAACATCACGCCGGGCAGTTTTCCGGTCTTGCCCACGGGACGATAGAGACTGCCGGTGACGAAGTGCCCCGGATAGCTTTCCAGAAACACGCGCTCGACCGTGTAGCCGTCGCGTTCGATCTTGCCGTGGATGACCGCGTTGGTCGGCGTCTTCTCGGGCATCGGCCAGATGCCGTTGGCCACCAGAATGCGGCGTCGCACCTGGTCGGCCCGCTCATCCCAGGCTTCCTTGGTGGGACTGGGCGTGAACGGGAAGTAGCCGTCGAGATCCTTGAGCTTGCCCAGTCGCGCGTCCTTGGGCACCGACCCTTCGGGCAAGACCCGCGGGGCGTCGGCCCAGGCTGAAGGCGTTGCGCACGCCAGACCGAGGAAGACCGTCAGTAGCGTGCGGCGCGCGGGCTGGCGAAAGTTGAGCATGGACATCATGGCGGCTCGCGGGGAAAATGTCGGGGTGGGAAACTCGGAGAACGCGGTCGTATCCGGCTTTAGCCTATTGCCTGCCGCGGGCGATTTCCAGAGGGCCCGCTGGACGCGCCGGAAAAACTTCCCCCGGCTGCGGACGGAATGACCACCGCAGGGAGGCGAATTGATGGACCACGAAAGCGACGCACGACGCGAGCAGCGGATTCTCCCGGCGATTCATCCGACCGGGCGGCACGGCGCGAGTCGGATGCTCGAACGGCTGCGATTCTCGCGGGGCATCCTGCTCTATCTGCTGATTTGCGCCTTCGTTTACGCCGAGGTGGCCGGGACCACGGCCGGCGGGCCCTATCATAGAGCGGCTTCTCGCCTGGTGCTTTGTATCGCGGGGGCCCTGGGCGTTTACCTGCTGCATCGCCGCTCGCACCGGGCTCCGGTCGGCGGGCGTAAGCTCGCGCCCGACGACGACGAGTCCGAAGAGCCGCACGGCGAGCCAAAAGTGGTCAATTGGCCGATGTGCCCCCATTGCCGCCGGCCACGGCAGACGAGTTGCCCGATTTGCCAGACGGCCGGCAATCAATTCCCCGAGGCGTTCCTGCCCGACCGGGAGCCTGCGGCGTCCGAGGATGCCAACGAGTCGGCCAGGTTGTATGTCCTGTGCCCGACGTGCGACGAGCCCTTTGCGCCGGAGTTCCTGGCACGCTGCGAATGGTGTGGGCACCAATTTCGCGACGGCCGTGAAACACCGCCGCCATCGCCGCTCACTTCCCCCTTCGAAGACGTGAACCCGCGCGTCTGGATCCTGGTGGCCGGGCTCGTGGCCGTATTTGTGCTGACGTTGGCGATGCTCTCGCACATCGTGCCGAAAGAGTGAAGAGGATCACCCTACTTTCACCGGTGCCATGCTCACGCTGGGTGAGCATGGCACCCGACAAATTAGGATCGTCAGGCCACCGCTTTCGCGGCACCTACTTCTTGGCCGCAATCTCGACCAGCGGATGCTCGGCTTCCATCTGGCGAATTTCTTCGGTGATCTTCATCGAGCAGAACTTGGGGCCGCACATGCTGCAGAAGTGGGCGCTCTTGAAGGTGTCTTGCGGCAGCGTCTCGTCGTGCATGCGGCGGGCCGTTTCGGGATCGAGCGCCAAGCGGAACTGCTCGTTCCAATCGAACTCGAAGCGGGCCTTCGACAAGGCGTCGTCGCGCTTGCGGGCGCCCGGGCGATGACGGGCCAGATCGGCGGCGTGGGCGGCGATCTTATAGGCGATTACGCCCTGCTTGACGTCTTCGTTCTCGGGCAAGCCCAGGTGCTCCTTGGGCGTGACATA
>PLYM01000053.1 GCA_003153375.1 Planctomycetaceae bacterium | reverse complement strand
CCGCGCCACCTCTCGACTCTACTCATTTCTGAAACCGTGCCGCTTAAGGAACCATTTTCGAGTCGGAGTTCAATTTCATCCGTCCCGACGTGAAATCAGAATAGGCGCACGCTATAATCCCGTCCGGGGAAAAACGCCCGTCTTTGGAAGAATCCATGAACAAAACCTGCTTCACTCTTGTTGCTCAAGTTGCGCTAGCAATTCATTCTCTCAGCGTCGCGTCGTACGGCGAAACTCAGAAACCTGCCTTCCAATATGAGTTGGGAGACACCCGCATCAGCATTCCCTCATCCGATGAACCGCGGGTGAAGGTGTTTGGACCGGAATCCATTAAGCTGGCCGGGAAGTATTTGGAAACCGGAGCGGTCAGCTGGGCACGCGGCAATGGCTGCGTGAATTGTCATACGACGGGCCCCTATTTGACCGAATACACCGCGTGGTCGCGACAGTTCGGCAAGCCGAACAAAGAGGTGCACGCGACTTTCTTGAAAGTGGTGCCGAAGGAGGTAACTGAGGTCAAGGACATCGCCCAGAACGGGCACAGCTACTATCCGGGCGCGTTCTCCGCCGTTTGGCGGAGCGTCGGGCTGGCCGAGTGGGATCGGCACGTGACCGGCAAGCTCTCCGAGGCCACGGATCGTTCGCTGCGCGACATGTTCGAACGGCAATCGGAAAGCGGCGCATTCGTCAGTCACGGCGAAGTCGAAATCCCGCATATCACCACCGATTACGAACTCTCTTTGCAGGCCGCCCGGGCCATCACGGCGGCGCCGGGCTGGCTCGCGGAACTCAAAGACGAAGCGCTGCTCCATCGTGTCGAGAACCTGAAACACTGGCTCCGCACGGCGCCGCCGAAGAATGACTTCGATCGCATCCTGAAACTGCAGGTGGCCTACTACCTGCCTGAAGTCGTTTCGCAACCGGATCGCGACGCCGCGCTGGCGCTGCTCTCGTCGAAACAACATGCGGACGGCGGCTGGAGCACCCGCGACATGTCGCCGGTCAACGACTGGCACTTTGAGATGAGTGCGACGGTTCTTAACCTCATCCAAAATCTTCCCGATGTGGACAAGCCCGAAAGCGATCCTTACATGACGGCACTGGCCGTGGTGCTCATGCGGCAGAACAACGTCCCCGTCTCCGACCCTCGCATCCAGCAAGGGCTGACATGGTTGAAGCGCGAACAGCGCGCGAGTGGGCGGTGGTGGATGCATTCGCTCTATCGCGGAAATTTCCACTACATCACTTACATCGCGACCATCGAAGCAATTAAGGCCTTGGACCTGTGTGGAGAGCTGGACGCGATTTCAGCGGATGAGAAGTAGTCTGCAGACTCGCGCCCAAAGAATACTGCGCTCAACATGAGCGTGCCGGGGAAGTGCTAGCTGGCTTTCGTCGGTCGATGTGACGAGTGCCACCTAGTTTTTCGCAAACCCTTTCTCGACAACGGGAATCACGACGCTAGCCGATTTGCGATTGAACGAAGCCGATTAATGCACCCGTTGCGTCACTTCGTACAGCAATTGGAATTCGCGGTGGTACTGCGCGCGTCGGTCCACGATTGAGTCAAACGGCGCCTCAGGTTGCGTCAATTCAAGCGCGATTCAGGCGCATCGATCTGGCGGGGCATTTTCCTTTCCTCCGTCCTATTTTCCGGTCGGCTGGGTCATCAGTCATCCCTTTGGCCGGACTCCGAGAAAAGGACCCTGTTTCTGACACACGAGTCATCTGGTGAATCGCACTGAACAGAAACACCCCCGCATTCGGTTGCATTCGGTTATCCGGCCAGAAGAATCGGCGGACCACTTTACCGCAGTTCGCCGAGCCTCAGGAAAATGTATACTGACACGCCGTGACCGACTCGTGTATTTCAGGGGAGTTCGCCTACGATGCCTTACAAAATACTGGTTGCCATGGCCTGGTGCATTCTCTGGTCGCCGCGATTAGGGTTGGCAGCGGATGCCCCAGACTGGCGCTCGTGGCGCGGGCCGCAGGGCAGTGGCAGCGTCGAACAGGGGAATTATCCCGTCAGGTTTGGCACCGACAGACTTCTCTGGCGCACCGAATTGCCAGGCAAGGGCTGTTCCACTCCCATCTTGCTCAATGAGATGATTTACCTGACGTCCCCAGTCGAGGCGAATGACGCACTGCTCTGCTACGACTCCCACGGGTCCGAGAAATGGCGCGCGGTTTTCAGTAAAGAGAACCCTGGAAAGCACCGCAATGGATCGGGATGCAATGCGTCCCCTGTTACGGACGGAAAGGCCGTGTTCGTCTACTTCAAAAGCGGTGCATTTGCGGCCGTTAATCTCGACGGGAAGGTGCGTTGGAAGACCGACCTCGTTGAGCGTTTCGGGAAAGACACGTTATTTTGGGATCATGGCACTTCGCCCGTGTTGACCGATCGGTACGTCGTCATGGCACGCATGCATCAAGGCGAGTCGTGGCTGGCCGCATTTGACAAAGAAAACGGCGAAATGGCCTGGAAGGTCGCGCGTAATTACTCGACACCGACCGAATGCGATCACGGCTACGCAACGCCGTTGGTCATTCAACACAAGGGGAGGCAGTCAATCCTAGTTTGGGGAGCTGAGCATCTCACAATTCACAACGCGACCGATGGGCAGGTTTCGTGGTTGTGCGGCAATTTCAATCCGGATGCTAACAAGCTGTGGCCTACGATTGCAACGCCCGTGATCGTGGGGGACATGGTGGTGATCGCGTACGGTCGCAACGATCGAGGAATTCCGCGACTGTACGGGATTCGACTGACGGGAACCGGTGACGTCACGCAGACCAATCAGGTGTGGAAGCGCGACGATGTGGGCACGTTCGTCCCCACTCCAGCCCTCTACAAGGGCCGCGTCATACTCGTTCGAGACCGCGGCGAAGTCGCGTGCATCGACCCTGCCACGGGCAAGACGATTTGGGAAGGAGCGTTTCCCAAGAACCGGGCGAACTTTTACGCCTCGCCGCTGATTGCCGGAGATAAGCTGTATGCGCCGCGCGAGGACGGGACCGTGTTTGTGGCGAGTGTCGCCAACGACAAGTTCGACTTGTTATCCGAAAACGACATGGCTGAGTCCGTCAT
>PLYM01000096.1 GCA_003153375.1 Planctomycetaceae bacterium | reverse complement strand
CTTCTGGGTGTGACGCTGCACTAGCATTGACCGGGACTTCCGTGAAGTCGCTGGCCATAATCGGCTGCGAGGACAATACGAGCAAGACTGGCAACAAAGCTGCGAACTGCGCATTCATTCTTTTGAAAAAAGGGGGCGAATGAAATCTGTTTGTGGTCTCTTCGGAATTAGCTATGCTGCTCACGATAGCCAAATGTGGCGACTCATTCAAGAAATGGTCAACAACCAGAACGGCGAATAACAGGCAATGAACACACCGCCCAACCATACTTTGAAAATCGCCGACACGTCCGCCGATGACCAGGATTTGCCGCCCCCTGAATCGTGTAGCGAGGCGGCTGCAAGAAACGTCCCGCCGACACTGGCGGCAATTCCCATGGGGCCGCTCCTGGTCTCAGTCCATGATGAAACCAAAAAGCGTGGCCGGCGGCGGGGCGTTCAGCGGCTCTCATCTGAGGAGATCGATGCCGAAATCGAACGAGTCAATCGGCTGAACGGGAATATCAAGCCTGGAATTGCACCCGGCACTTGGCAAGACGAATAGCCGGACAGTTGGCATTGCAGACTATCAGCCTGCGTCCCGGGCGCCCAGAAATAGGCTTCGGGAGACGTTCGGCATTTGACGGCGACTGTTGTCATCGCACCGGAATCGCCCGGATCACATCCGAGTCACGCTGGCGGCCGGGTACGACGAGATGCGTCGCCTTCGACTCATGAAGATCGGGTTAGCGATCGCACCGGGCACGAGTCCTGAATACGGATGTTGAGACGACGATAGGCTAAAGAACGTCACAGCGACACCAGCCGTCAAAGCGAGGAGGCGCACCATGAGCAGCACAACGGATTTTCTAAGACTTCATGCGGTCAATTGCGCAAAGGCGTTTAACGTCTGGACCGGAATCAAGCAAGAACTGATCGCTGCAGCCCGCGATGGCAATTTGCCGTATCTTCCCCCGATCGAATCCCTCGACGATCATCCGGACGAGCTCCGATTCAAGTGGCTCGGCCATCCTGCTTACGTGAAGTTTTCTTACTTTCCGCACGGCGAAGTTGGCGCACAGCCGGTCCGAATCGAATATGGAACCATTCGCAGTGCAGGCCAGCACGGGGAACGCGTCCCGCAATTTCAAGTTCCGCTAGGCATAGACGGCAGTCTCCCCAGCGGCGGGCATGTAATGGGAGACAACGCGGTTGACTTCCACCACCAGGCTCTATGCAAGCTTGCTGATTACCTTCGGCCAGGCGGTGCCGATGACTGGGCGCCAGCGCTATCGCACTGACAGTTGGACGGCCACTAGATTGCCCCAAAATGAGCTGGCCGTAAAATTCAGCACTATGAAATTCAGCACCATGACCGTGAGCGTTGAGCCGGCCGCGAACGGCGTGATCAATGTCGTCATCAGTTACTCGCTCGACAATCCACCCAATGAGGCTTCGCAGCAGCCTGAGGTTATGTCGCTTGAGACTGTGGCCTTCCCCGATGGCACGAACAACATCGACCGCGTCAACGGCCTTCGAGTGAGCGCGGCTGAGGTCGCGGAATGGCTGACGACGCGGGGCCAGGGCTGGCGCGATTGGAACCCTCGCGCATATCTGAAATACCGGATGGACGCAGGATTGTCGGGCGGCTGGTGAGTCGGGCCTGAAAATCGGCCCACCACATTCGCCCAGGATGAGCGCAAAGGGCCGGCGGTGATATGCGGGCGCACAGCCATCGCGTGCGTTAGGCGGGCTGCTACGTGTTTCGCAGATCCCCGGTCAGATTCTGTGGCTCGAACGGTGGTTCGACGCCAAACCGATGCGCGTCGTTGACGCCGTCTTCATAGGCCGCTCCGATTAGCTCCGCGAGGAACTCGGCCGGCTCGAGCGCGACGAAACGGTGACGGCTCTCGGGGTTGACCGCATAGCTCGCGGTGCCGACTCTGAAGTTCGCAAGCAAAGTCTTTAGAGCTGCGGTCACAGGCCAGAACTCGATACGGCCACCAACCGGAAGGCCGCCGCTATTCGTGAACCGTTCGCGTGCCAGTTCGGTCGTGAACACGGGGCAAACGGTGACCCCGGCGTCATCGTCGAACCGCCAACACTCGTCAAGAAGCATCACGAAACCCATTTTTTCGAGTTGTGCCATCGCGATCCCTTTCGTGTTGGTGAACTTGTGGGCAAACTGGCCACAAGTCGGCAGCTACCGTGCCCCGATAAATCTTGACGACTCTGCCCCTTCGACGTCAATCAATTGCCGCAGCAGTTCGTCCCGCTCGCCAGTGACGCGGCACCGCTTGCGTGAGGCGATCGAGCCGGGCCTCGACGTTGGCCAGCTTCTTTCTCAACTCCGATTCGTTGTCCACTTGGATCCTCCGTGAATGATCTTAGTTAGTAATGGGCGCCCAGCGGACCACCCGACGATCAATTGCGCGATGCGGCAGCGATCCCCCAACGCGCGGGGACAGAACTAGCGCATCGTCGCGAATTCCGTGCGTTGTTGCGCATTCCTCGTCCGCTATTCAAAGTTTCCGTGCCATAGTAACTACTACGTTGATTCACAATTGGCCGCCCCGCTCCCGCCGCTCAGATGCCAGACCTCGGTACGCTTCGATTGCTCATTTACGTTTTTGGCGCGCTGTTCATCCTTTCCGCTACCGCTGCCCTGGTCATCTGGCTCAGGGATCGACGGTAGGAAATCGCGTCCCAAGCCGATTCGCGGGCCCGATGCTATCGACTCCGAAAACCTCTATCCCGTTCTGCGGCTGTTCTCGCTATAGTCCGCCGCCGGATACGGTTGGTCCCAACTCCGGAAATCAACTTAGGGCCTGCTCTTGCCCCCCAGGAGCAGGCTCTTTTCTTTGCGCTCCACACTGTCTTTTCGTGACCTAGGGTTTAGCGCCCGGCTCCTCAACACCGGGCACCATTCGGGATGGGCCGTCCAGGCTGGCTACTGGGCGGCCCGTTCTCGTTAAACAGCCCCGCCCGCCTCCTGACGGGCTAGGGGCTCGAGTGCCTCAGCCGACCATCACACGAGTCCTCGCGGGCGCAGATATGAAGCTTTCGACGGCCGCCAAGATCGCGGCGTATCTCGGGCTATCGCTGAAACCCTAGCCCCTCCCGCCCTTCGTTTGTCAATCTCGGCTTGGCTGGGGATGGTCCAATGTCGCTAGAATGGCGGTCTTTCCGTCTGATCGTTGATTACTGTGAACGGCGCCCGAATAGTGC
>PLYM01000054.1 GCA_003153375.1 Planctomycetaceae bacterium | reverse complement strand
AACAGGTCCTTCGCCGAGACGATTTTCCCCTGCGCGTCCCGGCCAAGCGTTCGGGTCGGCTTCCCGAACCACTCAGTCGTGGTGAAATTGCCAGATTGTTCGACGCCACGCGCATGTACATGCGAGATTGCCTCTAATCGCGGGCACCCGCTGACCTACCAAGATCGTCGACAGTCCGCTACTTGGTGCGAATAAAGAGCGAGCTGTTGTCGCCCACGTTGAATAGCGGTTTGTAGGGGTTGAAGCAGGAGTTGGGGGTTTTGCAGTGTGGGTACCAGACGAGGCACATCGACAGGCCCCAAGTTTCACGCGTATTGCCGGCCAAAGAATCGTTGCCCATGGGCAGCAGGTAGTTGTATGAGGCCTGGATGGCCCAGTTCTCAGACAGTGGGGCCGTGGCATCCGCGCCAAAAGTGACATCTCTCTGCTCGGTGAAGCCGACCCAAGCGCGACCGACGCCGCCAGACGAGAACGAACGGCGATAGAAGAAGTTGTACTGATCGGTCGCGAGCCAGGTCACCGTCGGCGTGCCGACGAAGGCCGGGGCGGATTTGGTTTCATTCGTGAGGTTCACGGCCGCCCACAAGCCGAATTCGTGGCCTCCGCCGATTACGTAGCTCAGCTCAGGTCGGACCTGCAACATGTCCATGTGGACGTAAAAATTGTCGTGCAGATAGTCAATCACTGCTCCCCCTTGCAACCCTTGATTGGACGCGGCTCGGCGGAACAAGCCGGTCGTGGCAAAATACTGCTCGCGCGTACTTGCCAACGGCCCGCCCGAACCGGAGAGATTGCTGACAACAATCTCTCCGCCGATTTGATAACCGATGCCCCAGGCTTCCAGCAGTGGCCATGCGAAGTTCATGCCTTTGTAGAATCCAAAGTCGCCGTTAACGCCTAAGTCGGCCGGGCCCTTGAATGCCTGCACGCCGCCGAACTCACTAAAGTTGCGCCAGATACTGGGACTGAACAACGGCCAAGTGCGCAACCGCTGCTGCAGTTCGTTCCAACTGTTTGTCAGCCAACCTCCTTGGGGGAAAAAGTCGGGGCCAGGGCTTTCCCAGCCGACAGAAAGATCGGCCGGCTTCCCGGCCTGGCCCATCATGAGGGAACCAGCCATGTTGGTGGGATCAGAGAGTGGAATGCCCGGCGTTGGATCGGCCGGCCCAAAAGCGTTCGCGGTCGTGTCGAGCTCAGCGCCAGCAACGATCGGCCGTGTCGTGCCAAATGCTGACGAGTTTGACGGCGGCAAACCAAACGAATTGTCGACGATGCCGTCGTCTCGGTGATTGGCTGCACCGGAATCCGACGGCTTAGTGAAGCCGGGCGACTGTGTCACCTCGACTGTCGTGCTGCTCGGAGCCAAGCGGCTGCCGGGGGCCGGACCAGGGAATTGATTTGCCGACGAAGGTACAGATTGCGCCAGGCTGGTGTCGGCGCACAGCAGTGCCCAATAAGCTGCGATCCAAAGTAGTCTAGGCATGACGCGCGTGCCTCGCTCGCCGAAGCGTTCCGCTCCACAGAAGCTTCTCTGCGGACCTCGACGGCATCGCGGTAGCCACTCATCACTTGCGGGCCGAAGGCCGCAATGACGACCAACATGGAGCGGCAAGATGATTCAAATAAAGCAACGCAGTAATGGTCGTAGCACGCGGTGCCGCTAGCAGCCGAACCGTGCGGTGCCTTCGAGCGGCCGTTCCGTGATGTCGTTGGACACGTTCGTACTCAATTCTTTCGCCCGCAGGATTCAAACGCCTGTTAGAACGAGCGAATGATACGCGAGCCTGGCGAAAAGCCCCAGAGAAAACCGGCGATTCCGCACAACCATTTTCGATCGCCGTTTCCTTGCGGAAAAGAGTGCTGGCAGCGCCTCAGTCCCTTGGGTTGTCTTTGCCGCCGGTCGAGGAATCTGCTATCACCTCCCTCCCATCTCACGATTGCGGGTCTTGCTGCTTGGCGGCGTCGGTTCCGACTCAATAATGCCATTCTGAGTCCTCCAGAAGCACAGTTACCGATGCCGCATTTTGTCCGCGCAGCAGGGATCGCCGTAACTTGCCTAGCGGTGCTCGTGCGCAGAGACGCCCTACCAGTACGGCCGGTTCGCACGCTCGCTTCCGCCGGACGCCGCGCCGTCCTGCGTGACGATTGAGTATGGCACGCCCTATAAAACCCTTGACCGGATTGCCTGGATCCTTGGCGCTGCTCATTCGGCGTATTGAGCATGGCGGGATATGCGCTGCTTCCCAACCGAGTCTTTGGAGGCGATCGATACAATCCCTCCACGAACGCCCTGTAGCGCCGACATGGAGGATGATCTTGCAGCTCGATGTGTCGCCGCACATCGGCCTTCGACCGACTTGGCGGTCGACGCCGACGAGCCGATCAAGCAGTGCATGCATTGGGCAATGGCGAGGTGCACGTTGAGAGACGTCGTGACACACCTGGCAATCTTCGATAAGCTGCGCGTGTTAGTAGGCCTTCGGTCAACCACAATTTAGGGTGCAGGAATGAAGACTCGGCGGATGTTGTGGTTTTTTCTCACTGCTGCGAGCGTTGTATTCGCCAGCACCGATGTATGGGCAGATGAACAGGACAAATCAGCCGGCGATGCCATCGTCGGCAAATGGTGGTTCCCCGAGAGGAATGGCCAGTTAGAAATCCGCCGCGAAAATGGTCAGTATGTCGGCACAGTCATCGCTTACTACGACCCCAATGCTATCGACGACGCAAATCCCGACCCCAAACTGGCTAAGCGGAAATTCGTGGGCATCGAGATGCTGAGCGGCTTTAAGTACAACCCAAAAAAGGAGCACTGGGCCGGCGGCACGGTCTACGATGGCAAAAGTGGCAAAACCTACCGTGGCACGCTGTGGTTCAAGAATGACGACACCAGCAAGCTCTTCGCCCGCGGCTATGCGCGCGTGTCGCTGGTCGGCCGAACCGAGACGTTTGTCCGCGTTACGAAATGAGACGTCAGCGCTTGTGGTAACTTGGTCGTTCGCGAATTCCTTAACATGTCGGAGTTGTCTGCGACCGAAAGGACTGCTGAGTAAGTATCGCGCAACCCATCGAGCCGGAGGGGCACCAGTATTTTAGCAGCGACACGGGCATGGCCCACAAAACCGGGGCAAGGTGCGTCGGCCGCGGAAAGCTAAACCGGGCGGCGGGGCTGCGGCCAGATCTGATCGAGCAGCACCACAAGCCTGGCGTTGGCTAACCAACAATCGTGGAGTTCGGCGGGGCAGTCACTCAATAACGCCGTAAGGCGATCGCGTGGTATCTCACCAGCAGACAGGCCTTCGGAAAGCGTGCACAAGAACTCAACCTGCGAGTCGTCAGGCTCTGCTCGACGGATCACCCTTTATCCTCTAACACCAATTGGGCTTCGGCGGGATTGTCGCCGCCGGTGTCATTGAGAGGATATTAGCCAGGGCGAACGCCCTCCGTACAAGCCCGTTTGGCAAAGTTTACGTGTCTGCGCAAGCCAACTGCCGTGTCGTTACCTCGGCACAGTCCACTGGCTTCGGTTGCACGCGGCAAGCGATTCATTTTTGGCTGAAAAAGCACGGCCGGGCTTGCAGCAATTCGCTACGCGGGTAAAACTCCGAGCAGAATGGGGTCAGTTCTGGCCCCATGTTGTTGATACGAGTCACATCCGCTGGGCTCCTCCAAAGCAGCACGTTCGGGGCTGCAACGTCGCACGGACGTTGGCAATCACCTTAGAAACGGCGATTCAGCCGCAGGTGCACACGACTGCCGAGAAAACCACGGCAATCAAGGCTTCCGCATCTTCCCGCGCCATGTTTCTCTCGCAAACGTCGGACCGCCGCCCTGTGCTCAGGCCTAGCACGCAGGCGACAGGGACATGGCAAGTAGCGGGCCAACTATACGAATAGGCAAGTCGTCCAGGCTTCATCGTTGCAGCAAGGGGCGTTTGATTGCCTGCTCCACCGCGTCAACGGCTTCCGAAACGTCTTCGGCTTGGTTTACGGCGCGCGCCACGGTGCTGTCGGCTTTCGCCGTGACGTCGTCAATAGCGCGATTGGCCTGCTGGGCCTGAAGTTCAATGGTTCGTTCTCCCTGGTCGATATTCAGCTCCTGCGCGGGCTGATCTTGTGCGGCCCGGTTGTGGCCGGCCCTGTCATCGTCCGATGCCACGCGCGGGGCCGAGGTCTCCTGCTGGGGCGAAGATTTGCCGCAACCAACGCTTATGGCCGCCATGACCACACATGCAATCCCGATTGAGATTCTCTTCATCAGGTCACCTTCCATGGTTTGTGTCCTATTGATGCCGGCGTGTCCGCGATCGTCTCAGGCGACCAACACTCCCCCGATCGGGTGATCGCCAGTCGCCTGATCTGGTGCGGAAGTGTAGCTGGCGAGGCGTCAATCTAGAAGACGTTTTTTGGGCCTTGATCGGTCCGCACCGGCAAATTATTCGGCCCAACCGTAAATCGCGAGGTTGATCGAGGTTACAGACGCCCATTCCCGAAACGCCCCAAGGGATTTGGCAGCTGCACCAGCCCGGCCCGCCCTGCTGTGGACGTGGGCACGCTGCTCGCTCGCGCCCATCGCGGGAAAGCTATGTGCCCCGCCGCGAGAGGTGACTGGTCGTTTGCAACTGCATTGCGAACGAGCCGAACTTGCTGCGGAAACGTCAGACATCATGAAGCAGATAGCGGAAATGGTGGCCAAGCCCGCTGAACGCACTAATTCACGATGAGGATGAGACCATCGATCGCGTCGTGGCCCGCAGCCGCACGTGCTCGAAGACGGAGTCTCCGGTGGGGGCTGCGCCCCTTCGTCCGAACGGATTCTCTCACACCGATGTTCAGGGCATTGTTCTCTTCCGCCCCAGACCTTGCGGTTGATCGGGGCTGACGATTGTGCCGGAGTGAGGCAGCAGATTCGATTTCAGGAGCCACTCATGCCGCCGGTGATAGCAGCCGGGGCTGTTCGCTAGCTTGTTCCTGCCATTGACGCAGCCGTTGCGTCCTCCGCCATTTTGCGCCGCTCGCTGGTCTACTCCCATTCGGCCAGCATTACTGCCGTCATCTTGCCACGGAGGGCAATTATGAACCTTCTATCTCGAGTGGTTCTCGGTTCGCTTCTGCTGTGCCTTGCTGTTTCTGTCGCTCAGGCGCAGAGTCAGTACGCTCACTTAGCGCTTGGCAAAGGTCGCGTAGTTACGACGTTTTGGAGCACGAAGAGAAGAATACTCCTCAGGTGTTGCGCCCATGATTCGCGTCGGACGCAACGACTTGCAGAGCAACGCATTCGGTTAGACAACCGGCGGATCTTTGAATCCGAAGGGTAACGTCTTGACATTCGCGCGGCTCAAGATCAGCGAAAACGCAAGGCGGGAAGCAGTCATACATATGCCGCTCCTCGTCATATTCTTTGCGGTAAATGCGTAAAATTTAAGCTCTTAATCCGATGCGGGACGGGGTTCGAGTTCCGGAGCAACCACTCTCTCCATCTCTTCACCGCATTCCGGGAAGGATGGGGAAAATGCAGCGAAATCGTGCGTATGAATGGTCAATTCGGTACACTATCGAACGATGGAAATGTCATCTGCATTGAGTCGAGACCTGGCCCGCCGATTGCTGGCTGTGGAAGCAGCGAGCAAGAGTGCCCCCGGTGCGCACTCGCATGAAGCGACACGCGTGTGTGACAAGCTGCGAATCGCCCTGACACGATTCGCAGGTTCAGACGGCTTCATGTCGCTTCTGCGGCGGGCCTTGGCTTTGGCCCGCGCGGATTTTCCTTCGTTAGAAACCGTAAAGCTCAAGCCCGACGGTTCCCTGGAAGGGCTTGAAGTGCTCGCAGTTGATGCGACAAACGGTGGCCCCGACGCGGCAGTCGCGGTCATCGCCCATTTGCTCGGGCTGCTCGAGACTTTCATCGGCGAACCCCTCACGTTGCGGCTGGTGCGCGACGCCTGGCCCAACGGCTCGTTGAACAAATAATATTTTAGGAACGAGGCTCCATGAGTACGCAACCGGGAAAAGAACAGGGTCGCGACCGAGTCAAAATTCGGCAGTTGCCCACCGGCGTGCCGGGCCTTGATGAAATCCTCGGCGGCGGCCTGCCTGAGTTCTCCTTCAACATCATCGCCGGCGCACCCGGGTGCGGCAAGACCACGCTGGCGCATCAGATCATGTTCGCCAACGCTACTCCAGAGCGGCCGGCACTATACTTCACCGTGCTGGGCGAGCCGGCCATCAAGATGCTGCGCTACCAGCAGCAGTTCACATTCTTCGAGGAGTCCAAGATGGACGGAGCGATCCGCTTCGTCAACCTCAGCCAGATCGTCCTCGACCAGGACCTTGGAGCGGTCCTCGATGCCATTGTCAAGGAGGTCGAGGCGTCCAATGCAAGCATCGTCGTGGTGGACTCGTTCCGCACCGTCGTGCGCAAGGCGCTAAACAATGCGACCGAAGTGGAACTCCAGGGCTTCGTCCAGCGCCTGGCGCTGCACCTTACCAGTTGGCAGGCCACCACGTTCCTGATCGGTGAGTACGTCGAAGGCGAGCTGCGCGACAATCCGGTGTTCACCGTGGCCGACGGGCTGTTCTGGCTCTACCAGAGCATCGAGCGCAACTCGATCGTGCGCAAGTTGCAGGTCATGAAGCTGCGCGGCCAGGAGTCCGTGCCCGGCCTGCACACTTTCCGCATCACCGAGGGTGGCCTGCACACCTTCCCGCGGACCTTCGGCCTCATCGGAGAAGCAGGTCAAGTCAAGGGCCGGCGGCGTCTTTCCACTGGCATCGGCAAACTCGATGCGCTGCTGGGCGGCGGGATCCCCGAAGGTGACAGCCTGCTCCTGGCCG
>PLYM01000043.1 GCA_003153375.1 Planctomycetaceae bacterium | reverse complement strand
AGGGCAGTATTCAGTCCTCGGACCTGAAGAAACCGATCGACGTTCAATGTCAGGCACAGGGCGCAAATAGCGGCTCGTTGACCATCGATGGAGTCACTTACGACCTTGCGGGTGGTTCACTGTTTCTAGTCTCAACCAAAGGCGAACGACCGGTAGTCAAGCAGTTAAATCGCGACACGAGCCAGTTCAAGGAAGACCCCGAGAGTCTCAAGGCATTTGCCAGGACGGACCCAGAGATTTCAGCCATTTTTACGGCACGAGAGGAGGCGGAGCCGGCTCCCTAACAAATCCCTGCAACTGACCGCTGCTTGCCGTTCACGAACGTCAGCTCGGGAGTCCCGGAAAGTCGTCATTCGTGAGACAGTTCCATTTATGGACCGTATTGCGGCACCGCTCGCGCCTGCCGAGAAGCCACGCCTTTGACGGGACCGTTCTGGCCTGCCGAATAGTCATCCGTATTTTCGGAATGATGCGAGGCGGTGACTTTGCGCCGATCTGCCTGCGCTGCAAGGCGCAGCAATCGAACGGTTTTTGATTCAGTCTTACTACCTCGCTTGTGCCGAGCCTTGCTTTAGCCCACGACAACCTCCGCCGTGCCAAAATTGACACTTACGGGCACCATCCGACGATATCGAGCAGCGGGGAGTGGAGCAAAAAGTCCTGCATCGCGCGATGCTGCTACCCGAAGCGAGGCGCTCCCTCCAAGGAAAAGGCGACCACTTCTTCGCCGGTCACGGTGCTGATGTCATGGTGCATACTCAACACCTTCACGCCAGCGACCTCGTGGACCAGCGATTCCAACATCGGGCGTGCCAACTCCAGCAGTTGCTTCCTTACTTGCTTGATAAGGTCCCTTCCTTTCTCCGGCGATAACGATTTGCCGAGTTGTCGTTCGGCCAGAGTCAAGACACCTAGAATGCGGACCACTAAGAGGTCTTTGATGAGATGGGCGTGGATTTGTTCCGACCTCCATCCCAGATACTCCTCTTGAAAGCGAAGTATCCCATCACAGATTGCCGCTTCGCATTCTACTTGAGTAAGGGCTTTTGATTTGCGATCGTTCCGGATTCGTCGAGCTTCGTCAATCGGCAAACGTCGCTCTGTTCCGAGTCTCGCACGCTCTTTGGCCCGTCTTGGCGATTGGCCCGCATCCGAGCCCACGACACTGGCCAAGACCGCTTTTATTTCTGTCAGAGCGACGGGCTTGAAAAGGATCGTATCGAACCCGGCCTTCATCGCCGAGGATTTGTGTTCCTCGTCTTTCTTGCCGGTGATGGCCACGATTCTCGTGTGAGCGAAGGTGGGAATCTGGCGAAGGCGAATAATGAGACCGCAACCGTCCATGTCAGGCATGACCAAATCGACGAGCATCAAATCGGGCCGAAATGCTGCTGCAACTTCTAGTGCGTTTGTCCCACCGTAGGTCACATGCACTTGGTTGCCGAGTTCTTCAACCAGCAAACCCAAGGCGTCAGCACCGTCTCGGTTGTCATCAACTACGAGAACCCGAAGAGACTTATCGGTCTTCGCCATACTTCTTTTCTTTCGCCAATCCGGCTTTGGTCATGCCGAAATCGCGAGTCATCATCGCCGCGCTGAGCATCAACGCGCCTTCTCCGAGACGCTCGCTAAGATTTTTTGTACCTTCTCGAACTTGATGGGTTTGACCAAGTGGTGATCGAACCCGGCTTCCTGCGAACGCTGCCGGTCTGACTCCGTTCCGTAACCGGTCATGGCGACCAGCACGACATCCTGGTGAATCGGTTGCTGACGCATCCGCTTCGCTACCTCAAAACCGTCGAGTCCGGGCAAGCCAATGTCCAACAGTGCCACGTCGGGTCGATAATCGAGGGCCGCTTCCAGCGCGGCGGGGCCGTCGTGGGCCGTCCGAACCTCATCCCCTAACACTCTCAAAAGCAACGCCAAACTCGTAGCGGTATCTACGTTGTCATCCACCACCAGCACCCGCAAGGATGGTCTGGTTGGCATGGCCTTTTCGGTGGGAGGGGACGGCGGCCGTGGTTCGACAGATAACATCACCGGCAGACGGACGACGAACTGGCTGCCTTGCCCTAAAACACTGCTAGCCGCTACCTTTCCTCCGTGCATTTCCACAAGCCGTTGCACCAAACTTAGCCCAATGCCCAACCCGCCTTGTGACCGGGCCAAAGATCGTTCGGCTTGCGTGAATAAGTCAAAGATGAGCGGCATGAGTTCGGGGGCGATGCCGACGCCCGAATCGCGCACTTGCAGAACGGCCTCACTTCCCTCTTGTTGAAGGCTCAGCCAAATCTGACCGCCTTCGTCCGTGTATTTCGCGGCGTTGTTAAGCAGGTTCACGACTACTTGTTCCAGACGGGTCGAGTCGCCGTCGATCCAAATGGGCGCAGGCGGGAGACGTACGTCCAGTGTGTGCCTTCGCTGCTCGATCAAGACGCGGACTGTCTCTACGCCACATTCCACGACAGCCCGCATGTCCAATTGCTCCCGCTGGAGATGAATCGTA
>PLYM01000268.1 GCA_003153375.1 Planctomycetaceae bacterium | reverse complement strand
ACGCTCTCGGTCCTGGGACATCACCAAGCTGCTGGGCCCGGCCAAGCGGTCGTACTTCTACCTGTACGTCATCATGGACATCTTCAGCCGCTATGTGGTGGGCTGGACGTTGGCGCAGCAGGAAAGCGGCCAGTTGGCCCAGCGGCTGATCCGCGAGACGTGCGTCAAAGAGAACATCGCTGACGGCCAACTCACGATTCACGCCGATCGTGGGACGTCGATGACTTCGCACACGGTGGCCCAGTTGCTGGCCACGTTGGGCGTCGTCAAGTCGCACAGCCGCCCGCAGGTATCCAACGACAACCCATTCTCGGAAAGCCAGTTCAAGACGCTCAAGTACCGGCCCGAGTTCCCGCAACGCTTTGCGTCCTACGACCACGGCTTGACGTTCTGCCGCAAGTTCTTCCCCTGGTACAACGAGGAACATCGCCATTGGGGCCTCGGGCTGCTGACTCCAGCGACCGTTCACTCGGGTCATTCGGATAAAGCCTTGGCGGCACGCCAGAGAACGTTGTCGGCAGCCTATGCCGCCACGCCTGAACGCTTCGTGCAGCGAGAACCTCGTCCACTGCGATTACCCGATGCGGTCTGGATCAACCCTCCAGCCGCACCCACCAAATCTCCAGAGAATCCACTGCCCGCGCTACACTAAATTCCAAAGGTCAGTGTCTCAAAGTCGTTGACACGTTCCGGATTGGGTCTTCTAGGCACGCGAGTTGGCAGGTCGCAGCGGCGTTCTCCTGCCGGGGATTACGCCTCCCTCGGAGGCCTAAGCGTCCGGCCCCTTACCAGATCGAAGTCAGCAACTGCTGATTGTTTTTGGCATCCCAAACTCCTGAGTTCGACTCCGGAAATTATGAGAGTCAAATACGGGCGCCCCCTCTTAATAATCGCAGGAGACGACGACGCGGAAGTGTAAGTGAATTTGCGTCGCCCCCTGCTGCTGCTGCTGCTGCGCAGCAGCAGGGGGCTAGACTATCGAATGTCGCAGCGACATCAACCGTCAAAACGAGGAGGCGTACCATGAGCAGCACAACGGAGTTTTTGAGAGTTCATGCGGGCAATTGCGCAAGGGCATTCAACGTTTGGACTGGAATCAAGCAAGAGCTCATCGCTGCAGCCCGCGATGGCAATCTGCCGTATCTGCCACCGATCGAGCCGCTCGACGATCATCCGGACGAGCTCCGATTCAAATGGCTCGGCCATCCTGCTTACGTGAAGTTTTCTTACTTTCCGCACGGCGACGTTGGCTCGCAGCCGGTCCGAATCGAATATGGAACGATTCGCAGTGCCGGCCAGCACGGGGAACGCGTTCCGCAATTTCAAGTCGCGCTCGGCATAGAGGGCAGTCTCCCAAGCGGCGGGCAAGTAATGGGAGACAACGCGGTTGACTTCCACCGCCAGGCTCTATGCAAGCTTGCGGATTACCTTCCGCCAGACGATGCCGATGACTGGGCGCCAGTGTTATCGCACTGACGATTGAACGGCCACGAGATTGCCTCAAGGTGAGCTCGTCGTAGAATTCAGCACCATGAAATTCATCGCCATGAGCGTGAGCAGTGAGCCACCGAAACACGGCTTGATCGAGGTCCGGATTGGTCCTAATTCCCGGTTCGTCGTAACCCGCTCTCGCTGCTCTCGAAGTCCTGGACTTGTTCTCGCTGACGGGGTTGCGGGAATCGAATCCGTACGCGTCTTTCTGCAATGTTTTCAGCACGACGGACTTCAAAATATAGCCGATGCGAGCGCAGCGCCACAGCACCTTGCGAGCAGCACAGCAGGTCATTGTGAGTCATCGGGGGGGCATACAAGTCGCAAACATTCCTCCTGACCTGGCTCGCTTGATTGCGCGCTGGGAGTCTCTTCCGCCTCACATTCGCGAGGCGATTTTCACGCTGATCGATGCCGTGCCGTTTGATCGAGCTCTAGGAAATACTCTGGGCGCGAATCGCAGCGTATGAAGCGCGGTTCGCGACAACGCCTGATCATGCGTAATGTTGACCTTCATAACGCCACCTGTGCCATCAATTAGGCGCGCGCCGGGCTGTTGCCTTCATTGTGCGCATTCAGCGCATGGGTTTGGCTGTCGGCGGCTGGCCACTGGAACCCTTAGCGCGAGCCGGCGCTCCTGCCTTGAAGCGGTTGCATCCACCGTTGCCGGAAATTCTCAGCCGAAACGGCTGGAGCTTTTCCTCAATGCACAGACCCACAGTTAGGTGCTCCACCGACGCACTTGGCTCGATTTGCCACCATTTGCAATCGAGACAGAGTCCCCACTCTTCGCTCATGATCCGGCCTTTCAAAAACAGTTGGAGCCACGCCCCTCGGCTGCGCACGGCTACATCCGCGCATGGCTCGTTGCTACCACGTGAGTAAAATCCCAAGTACGAAATCCAGTTCCAGTTCACGACGAGGCTCGATCTTGATGCAGAAGCGGCGAGGTTCCTTTGCCATACTGCGATTCTTTCTTCTGCAAGGTTCATTCCTTCGGCGGTGAGACGGTCGCCAGAAGGTCATCCCGAAAACCCAACTCATCTTCACCCAGGTCGTTCTGCTCACCGGCTGGCAGGTGACTCGCTTCTACCATCCGGCCTCGCATGGCCCGAACCCGTGATGCGGTTACTCGAAGCTAGGCGTCCCGGCCAAGGAAAAGATGACTACCTCTTCGCCGGTCACGGTGCTGATGTCATGGTGCATACTCAACACCTTCACGCCAGTGACCTCGTGGACCAGCGATTCCAACATCGGGCGTGCTAACTCCAGCAGTTGCTTCCGTACCTGCTTGATGAGGTCCCTTCCTTTCTCCGGCGTTAACGACTTGCCGAGTTGTCGTTCGGCCAAAGTCAATACACCTAGAATGCGGACCACCAAGAGGTCTTTGATGAGATGGGCGTGGATTTGTTCCGACCTCCATCCCAGATACTCCTCTTGAAAGCGAATGATCCCATCACAGATTGCAGCTTCGCATTCTACCTGAGTAAGGGTTTTTGATTTACGGTCGTTCCGGATTCGTCGAGCTTCGTCAATCGGCAAACGTCGCTCTGTTCCGAGACTCGCACGGTCTTTGGCCCGTTTTGGCCGTTGGCCCGCATCCGAGACCACACTACTGGCCAAGACCGCTTTTATTTCTGTCAGAGCGACGGGCTTGAAAAGGATCGTATCGAACCCGGCCTTCGTCGCCGAGGATTTGTGTTCCTCGTCTTTCTTCCCGGTGATGGCCACGATTTTCGTGTGAGCGAACGCAGGAATCTGGCGAAGGCGAATAACGAGACCGCAACCATCCATTTCAGGCATGACCAAATCGACGAGCATCAAATCGGGCCGAAATGCGGCTGCAATTTCTAGTGCCTTCGTCCCACCGTAGGTCACATGCACTTGGTTGCCGAGTTCTTCAACCAGCAAACCCAAGGCGTCAGCACCGTCTCGGTTGTCATCAACTACGAGAACCCGAAGAGACTTATCGGTCTTCGCCATACTTCTTTTCTTCCGCCAGCCCGGCTTTGGTCATGCCAAAATCGCAAGTCATCATCGCCGCGCTGAGCATCAACGCGCCTTCTCCGAGACGCTCGCTAAGATTTTTTGTACCTTCTCGAACTTGATGGGCTTGACCAAGTGGTGATCGAACCCGGCTTCCTGCGAACGCTGCCGGTCTGACTCCTTCCCGTAACCGGTCATGGCGACCAGCACGAC
>PLYM01000174.1:5074-122608 GCA_003153375.1 Planctomycetaceae bacterium | reverse complement strand
TCAGGGATGCGCCTCGCGTTGACCGCGTCGAGGTACACGTCGTCGTTGCGACGCAGTTCAAGATCCTCCAGGCAGGTCGCGTCGCACAACGCGTTGAAGGCCAGGTTCAACACGTGATCGCTCTCATGGTAGGGCAGATGCAGTTTCAGCAGGTGCAAGCGCCGATCGATCGCGTCGGCCAGCCCCAGTTTGCGCACCAGCAACAGCATCGAGCCGATGCCGCCGTAAGTCATGCCATGCGTGCGCTCGGCCAGCTCGTACTGGATATTTGCCGCTCGCAGCATGGGCCGTTCGCAACCCTCGCAATTTCCCTTGTCCAGCCGCCGCTCGATGCGCCGCCTGCCGGCCGCCAGTCGTCGTCGTACGCTGGTCTTCACTTGAAATCCCTCCGTGGCTGTGATGTTCCGAGTGTCGTCACTCATGAAACACCGCAGAAACGCCGAGGGATTTCATTTTTCCTCAAACTTCTCCGCAACTCAACGCAAAGAGTTCGCTTGATTAGGGACTAGCGTGCAGCCCTCTTTGAAACTTTAGTGACCTTGGCCTTCACTTTCGCCTTGACCTTCGTCCTCACTTTCGCCTTGGCCTTGGCGTTCTCGGTCCGTGATATTTTGTTCAGCGTCTCATAGACCAAGTTGTAGGACGTTCCCAATGATTCAGCGACTTCTCTGGTAGCGGTTTCAGGATGGGTTTTGGCATAAGCTCGGATTTGTGCCGCTTTGGATTCATCCATGGTATCACGCTTTTTATTCATCGCAGTTGTCGCCATGGTTAGTTTCTCGTTTCTTGAAGTGTCGAGGTTCGGTTGTTTTCATTGATCAACTGATCTTATGACCAGCGATATGGCTACACAAGCCCTTGTAAACAGGGACTCGCTTTCTTCGTGAGTTGACTCGGACTCGCCGAAAGAATCAGGTCTGGTCGCCCTGACTGGCCCTAGTGGCGGTGGCCTTGCACGAGGCCAACTGGATAGGCATTCATATGCTTTCCTGCCCGTCCTGCTGCCTAAATTCGTGGAGGACTTCCTCAGCCGCCACGTTCACGTCGAGTGGGGCGTCTGCTGCGAGGAGGATCGGCAGGCAATTGAAGATGCAATGGCGAATGGCGACCGGCGAGGGGAGTGAAGATTTGGGTGATTCTGCTCTTTGGCATCGGATTGCTTGGCGTTGCCAACTTCGGTCGTCGCCGTTCATTCGAAAGGCAGGGCAGTTGCTGCTCACCCACGGATTTCAGAGTGGTGGATGTTTCCACCCGTAGCCCCCGTCCGAGTCATTGCTACGCAGGTCACAAGAGTTGCAAGGAGGAGGATTGCCAGCGGTAGAATGCCAATCCGCCCTTCTCGTCGCAGAGCGACAACACATAGGACAAGAGCCAACAGTGTCGTGATCCCTGCCAGAATTGTTGCGACCAGGGCCGATTTCGCATGCGTCTCAATCAAACCCTCGTGAACATCCTCTAGATGCTCCATGACTGCCTCAGTCGGTTCCCCTGTAAGCTGTGCCGCCACGGCCCCGATACCAGAGATCACAAGTACAAGTACTGCGGCAAGGAACATTCCCCGATCACCACGTCTAACCATCGTCGCACAAAGAAGAAAAAGCCCAATGGCGAATCCAGCAATCGGCAAATGAGTGACAAGCAAGTGCAGGTTTGCGGCGTTCATTTCACGCTCCAGTGTGAACTTGGGTTAGTACAACTCATTGACGACGGGCGGAATGAGCAGCGGATAAATCATGCACTACTTCCATTAACCAACCGCACAAAAACACCGATATAGGTCAACGTCACCCCAAACCGCTCCGATCACAACTGACGACCTCAATCTGATTGACGACCTGCACAACGCCTTCAATGTGGCCAACGATCTCTTGTGCCAACTGCTTCTGATAGAAACTGCTCAGCCGCCCCTCCAGCACGATCACGCCTCCTTCGGCTTTGCAGGAGACACCTCGTAGAGCCGTGCGTGAATTTGCTCGAAAGCGAGCCTCGGCAATCGCTGCAATGGTACAAGGTGGCGAAGTCTCAAGCTCCGTTTGATTCGATATTCGCAAAATCATTGTGGGCCTCCATCGTTCGTCATCTATGCAGGTGACAAGATGATTGGACGTTGCCGGTCACACCTTGGTGGTGGTAGTTCCACAATCGAACAGACAAGAACTCCTCTTGTGAACAACTTCAAAATTGCCAAGCCGAACCACAGGCACAGCAACGAAAGACGTTTTCCTGCTTGGTTTCGCCGGGAAGGTGGGCGTAGAACTGCATGGCGAGTTGCTTGCGGTTTGGACATTCGTCTGCGGGGCGATCAGAACTGTGTTCACAGAACCAGTCATTCGCCACCAAACCGCCAGACTTTGGTGGCAGCAGAGCCGTTGTCATGACTTCTCCTTTGGCACAGAAAAATCCGTCTTGTTCGCACGAAGTCGGTCGCAAATCTCACTTCGATGAACCGGAATCTCTTGCGGAGCCTCGATCCCAAAGCGCACCACGTTGTTTCTCACTTCGATCACATGAACCTTCACGTCTCCCTCGATGATGATTGACTCGCCATGTTTTCGTGACAGAACGAGCATCTTTGCAGCCCTCCTTGACGAGACTGAGTTTCAAACGTCGAAACGAGGCGGGTGTATCCAGTAAGCTGAAAAAAACGAATCCTGGTCTTTCTTTGATTGCAAGGATAAGGCTTGCATCCTGCGGGTCGTGATGCGTCTTTCTGCGGGATGCGTGGCAAGGATGATCGGCGGGCGACGCCTTGGGTGCAAGATGCGTGCCAGCCGGCCCTGATTGGGGCATAACGTCACAAGTCTCGTAGAATCAGCCTGGGCCGATTGATGCCTAGCTGCACAATGTGCGCAGCCGCTCACGATGTCTGTGCGGCTTAGCCCGCTACCATGTGAAGACTGGGACAGATTTGCAGAGACCGCTCAAGGAGTTCCACCCGGACATTCTCGAAGGAACGATGGGTATTCTCCACCTGGGAGGGTCGGCTCAAGAGCATTGCGAGCATGCCGACAAGCACAGAGAGACCGCCTACCAGCATTCGCCCAAGTAGGTCTTGTCGCTCACGGCAATCGCCAGGGAAGTTTCATCCCAATGTGGTCGAGGGCCAATGGGAGCGGTTTTTAGACCGTCGTCTCCTTCGTCCCGCAAGCGTTGCCAGCGGTGTCGTACGGCTTCCCAAACGGTTTCAAGGCTAAGGATACGGATTTGTGCTTCCCGCCGATCCCGACCGACCCTGAAGCGGTGAGGCTTGAATTTAGACGGGTCGCTCTGGCTCGGCTCGACACCTAGGTCTCGCTGAAAATCACCACGAGGTGATTGCGAAAGTATTGCTTTGGTAATGGCTGGTCACCCTCCGGATGTCATGCACCGCAGCCCCATTAAACCGAAAATCTGACACAGTGCAAGGACAAATCTGACACACTTTCTGACGCACTTTTGAGGTTTTTTGCCGCATCCGGATATTTACGGGTTACCCATGCGCATGAAAAAAGCCCGTATAGAACGGGCTTTATGAGCATTTTCAGACTTTTGCTCAAAGTCGATTAAGCGGAGGGCACGGGACTCGAACCCGCAATCGGTTTCCCGACACGACATTTCCAGTGT
The DNA here is from genome assembly GCA_003153375.1 of Planctomycetaceae bacterium. Lineage (GTDB taxonomy): Bacteria > Planctomycetota > Planctomycetia > Pirellulales > PALSA-1355 > PALSA-1355. The sequence goes on along the minus strand of PLYM01000174.1, from coordinate 119,005 downwards.
CGCCGCTAGCCATTCGCTTACCCTCCGGGAGAAAGCGGCGCCCGGGGCGCATGCTCCAAATTTTAGCCCACGCTGCGCCGGATGGCTAGCTAGAGGCATTGCGGGGGATGTCGGCGCGGGTTGGGATAAATCGATCTTGCCGGCGCGGTGTGTTTTTGCGACCCTAAGCCGCCCCGAGAACTGCGGAAGAGCCGACGCGCGTTGTGGTAGCACACGGATAGCGCCGGAAAACGACCGCCCGCGAATCTGTGTCTTGCCAGTAGCCCAATACGCGATGCACGACCGACCCTGCGAACCGACGCCGATTGTCGTGGCGCCGCAACCGCGTTGGCGCGAGTGGGAGCTGGTGGCGCTGGCCCTGCTAACCGTGGCGCTCTATTTCACGCGGCTGACGTTGTTGCCAGTGTGTGGCGAGGAGTCGCGCTGGGCCAATGGCGCACGCGAGATGATCGCCAGCGGCGATTGGGTCGTGCCCCGCCAGCAAGGCCAGATATTCCCCGAGAGGCCTCCCCTGGGAAGCTGGATGATGGGACTGACGGGCCTCGCACGTGGCCACGTCGATCTGGTGGCGATTCGCTTGCCGAGCGCCGCCGCCCTCTTGATTCTCACGTGTCTGATTTACCTCTATGCCCGGACCTGGATATCGCGACTCGGCAGTTTTGCCGCCGCGACCATTTTCGCGACCTCGGGCCAGGTGTTGGCGCTCGGGCGACTGGGCGAAAGCGAAGCGGTCTTCACGTTATTCGTGGCCGCTTCCTTGGGAATCTGGCATGTTGGCTATCTGCGGCGTTGGCCGGCCGCCGTGGCCTGGTCGGCCGGTTATTCGCTGGCCGCACTGGCCGCACTCACCAAGGGCTTGCAAGCGCCGATCTACCTGATCGCCGCCACGTCCGCCTATCTGATCCTCGAGCGCAATTGGCGGTGGCTCTTCGGGGCCAGTCACGCACTGGGCATTGCCTCTTTTACCGCCATCATTGCTGTCTGGCTGATTCCTTTTGCCGGCGTCGGCTGGCATGCGATGCACGACATCTGGTTTGGTTTGGCCGGCGACCGTCTCACGACCAACGGTTTGGCGCGCCACCTCCTGCACTATCCGCTGGAAACGTTCGCCTGCCTGTTGCCTTGGTCCCCCCTGCTCTTGGCGTGGCTCAAGCCGACGGTGTGCCGGGCGATATGGAGCGACAGGCCGCAAGTACGATTTCTTATCGTGGCGCTGGCCGTGACCTATCCCAGCGTCTGGCTGGCTGCCGGCGCGAAGGGACGCTACTTCATGCCGCTCTACCCGGTGCTGGCGGTACTGATGGGACTGGTCGTCGAGCATTGCACCGCCGCGGCCGCCAGTTTGAACCATCGCCGCGTGTGGCGGCTGTTCTTGCGCGGCCTAGCCCTCTCAACCGTGATCGGTGGCTGCGTCCTGCTGGCCGCCAACACGCTGCCCCTGGTGCGCCTGTCCGCACTCTCACAGCCAGGGGCATTCCTCGGCCTGTGGATGGTCGTGGCCTGCGCCACAGCCGGCGTGTTTGCCTGGTCATCGCTTGCCGAACACGCACCGCGGCCCCAACTGGCGATCGTCGCGCTCGTGGCCCTGGTGGGCTTTTCCTACGTCGGCCTCGTGATCAACGCGCGCTTGGGCGGCGTGAATGATCTGATGCCGGCCGTGGCGCGGGTCAAGGACCAACTTCCCGAGCCAGGCCAACTGATCAGTTTGGGCCGCGTCTATCACCGCTTTACCTACTGCTACGAAGCGCCCATTCGAGCGGTCCCCTGGCCTGTCACGGCCGAGCAAGCGCCGTCCGAGATGACCTATTTCTGCTTCGATCGCCACGGCAGCGACACGGCCGAGGTGCGCAGCACCGGGGACGGGCGATTCTCGGAGAACACCAGCGGCACGCTACCGTTTGAGTGGGAGAAGATCGCGGAAATACCCTGCGATCCGACCAAGCGCGACGACAACTGGCGGTCGGTGATTATCGGACGGGTGCGCAAGCCGGTTCGGCTTGCCGCGCCGCCAGCTAATCAGCCTGTGCTCCGCTGATCAGCTTGATGAACTCGCGGTTCGATTTGAACTTGGCGAGCTTGCTGGTCAATTGTTCCATGGCGTCGATGTGGTGCATCGTGGCCAACGTGCGGCGCAGCATCGTGACGGCATGCAGCGATTCGGCATCGAGCAGCTTCTCCTCGCGGCGGGTGCCCGACTGCGAAATGTCGATGGACGGCCACACGCGGCGATCGGCCAGCTTGCGGTCGAGCACCAACTCCATGTTGCCCGTGCCCTTGAACTCCTGAAAGATCAACTCGTCCATTCGGCTGCCGGTGTCGACCAGGGCCGTGGCCACGATCGTCAGTGAGCCGCCTTCCTCGAAGACGCGGGCCGTGGCGAAGAGCTTCTTCGGAATGTCGAGCGCCTTGATATCAACGCCGCCCGACATCGTGCGTCCCGTATTGCCCACCCACTTGTTGAAGGCGCGGGCCATGCGGGTAATCGAGTCCATCAGCAAAAAGACGTCCTTGCCCATTTCGGCCAGTCGCTTGCAACGCTCGACGACCAATTGCGACAGCCGCACGTGGCTCTCGACGTCGCGGTCGAGGCTGCTGGCGATCACATCACCCACGACGCAGCGCCGCATGTCGGTGACTTCCTCGGGCCGCTCGTCGATCAACAGCATGATCAACGTCAGCTCGGGATAATTCGTGGCAATCGCGTTGGCGACGTGTTGCAGCAGGAACGTCTTGCCCGTGCGCGGGGGCGCGACCACCAGTGCCCGCTGTCCCTTGCCCAACGGAGTCAGCAAGTCCATCACGCGCGTCGTGATCGGCGTCGGGCCTGTTTCGAGCCGCAGCCAACTTTCCGGATTGATCGGCGTCAGCGCGTCGAAGCTCTTGACGTTGACGTAGTCCTCGGGCTTCATGCCATCGACGTCGATGATTTCCTTCAGTCGCGGGCCCTGCTGCTTGCGGGCCTGTTGCACCAGGCCGTTGATCAGCACACCTTCACGCAGGCCGAACTTATCGATCATCGTGCCGGGCACAAACGGATCGCTGCGTTCGCGGAGATAGTTCGTTTTGGGATTTCGCAGAAAGCCGTAACCGTTGGGGTGCAACTCGAGCACGCCAATGCCCGGCTCGACAACGCCCGGCTCGCCGTTATCGGCCATGGGCTCATTGTCGGGGTAAGGACCGCGGTCGTTCGGATCCTTGAAACGGCGTTGGCCGCCGTTGCGACCCCGTGGACGGCCATTTCCGCCGTGCATTCCACCGCCGGGGCCCGGACCAGGACCGGGACCGCCCATGCCGCCTCGCCCGCGAGGTCGGCCTTTCTTTCGCTTACCCATGTTTCACCTAGATCAGTTTCCGCGCGAGCGCTGGGCGCAAAGCACTGGCGGCGCGCGGAATGCGATCAAAATCCGTTGAATGCCAAAGCGATAATAGAGTGGCTGTTGCGGCTTCTATGCCGAATGCCCTTACCAGAAGTCAGTCTTCGTCCAGGGACGAGAACTGTGAAAAACGTATAGCAGGCCGCTTGCAAGCAGCACACCTAGAAAACGTCCCTCGGCCTCGCACGCCCGGTGCTTTCTTCCACCACCAGCCGGCCACCGAACAAGGTGCTAGCTGTCGCTGCGGTCGAAGTCCTTCCCGCTAAGTTGCCGGACCATTTCAAGCGCGGTCGCTCTCAAAGCAACCAGTCCAGCACTATCGAGCGGGGGTTCAGGTCAAGAAGCGTCTACAAGTCCCTGAGCACACAACGTAGCTCGGGGGGGCCCAAAAATCCACTACATGGGCCACGGCGCCTGCCTGCATGGCAGAACTTAAATCTACGAACATCTTAACCATAGCATACCGGATGTCAAGCGACTCTCCGACAAATCTTGGAAGTCTGGGAAGTTTTTTCCGAGAAGTCGGCACCGGTTGGCTTCTACTTCGGCCAACTCATGCCGCAAACTTTAAGCCTTTTTCCGGTTTTCTCTTCCCGGCGGCGGCCGACTACTCGATCACGAGCAAAACGGCCCCGGACACGCGCCCTGATAGTTGCCGCGGCCGTCAATCTTGCTCCAGCCGTCAAGTTTTTCGCAACTGCGACGACCGTCACGGTCGATACAGGAGTCAACGCGTATTTTTTTCCCGTCGCACGAGGGTGACTTCCATGCGGGCAGATCGTTGCATCCTGAGCACAATGATTGCCGTGGCCTCGCTGACCATCCTGGCGCACGCCGAGGACCAAATGCCTTGGCAGCCCAACCTGGAAACGGCCCGGCAGGTCGCCACCCAGACCAATCGTCTGGTCCTTATCCATTTCTGGGCGCCCCGCTGCGAGCCCTGCATGCGCGTCGAGAAGGAAGTTTTCTCGCGCCCCGAGACGGCCCGCGCGCTGGAAGCCAATTTCGTGCTGGTGAAGCTCAACGCCTGGGATGACGCGCCCGGCACGGCGCGGCTGTATGGCGTCACCTCACTGCCGACCGACGTGATCATTGCTCCCTCGGGCCGCTTGATTTCGCAAGTGCAAAGTCCGCAGTCGGCCAATCAATATGTCGCTCAGATGAACCAGGCAGCCGCCGGCTATCGCGAACTCGTGCGGAGTTCCACATCGCAGATCGCCGCGGCGCCGCAAGCCACGATGGCTCCGGCCGCCGCAGCGCCGGCTGCCACGACGCCAACGGTCACGCCGGCCGCCGCCACCACGCCAATCGCTAGTGCATCGCCAGCGGCTACGGCCATCGCCAGCTACTCGCCGACTGATCCGGCCGCTGCCAGTGCGCCGACCGCCCAGCCCGCGGGGCAACCTGCGAGCAGCGATCGCTACGCCGAATACTTCCGCCAACATCCGCAAGCGGCACCGCCAGCCACTGCGCCTCAAGCTGCCGCGGCGCCAACGGCCTCGGCTCCGGCCGCCGCCGCGCCTCCGGTCGCCTATGTCGCGACCCAACCCTCAGCGCCCCCAGTGAACGTCGCACCCGCCGCGCCGCCGACGGCACCGGGTGTTCCGCCCATAGCTCCTGCGCAGGCCCCTTCCTACATCACGGGACCCGCGAACCCGCCGGTCAATGCCGCGGCTGCCGCGCCGGCACCGCCGCAAGTGCAGCTTCCGCCCGGTTGTCCGCCGGCGGGCCTGTATGGCTATTGCCCCGTAACGTTGGTCGAATCGAAACAATGGGCGCAGGGCGATAAGGCCTACGGGGCCGTGCATCGCGGACGGACCTACCTGTTCTTGGGCCCGGCCGAAAAGGAAAAGTTCCTGGCCAATCCTGATCGCTACAGCCCGGTGCTCGGCGGCAACGACCCGGTGTTGGCGCTGGACAATCAGATCGTCGTCGCTGGACGCCGCGAGACGGGCGTATTCGGCCCCGACGGTCGCATCTACATGTTCGCCGACGAGTCGTCGCTGGCCCGGTTCAACCAGAACCCCAAGCGATACGCTCCCGAAGCCGTGCAGGCCATGCGGTAAGAGTAGCTCGCTCGCGAACTACTTGCCCGGACTGACGTCAAAGTATCGAATGCCCTGGGCTTTGACTTTCCGCTTATAGACCTTGTTCATGCACGTGACGTACAGCGTGTCGAGGTCTTTGCCGGCGAAGACGGCATTCGAGAGCCAGGCGTTCTGCGGCTTGTTGATGACGCCGCACAAGCGGCCCTGAGGATCGAAGAACTGCAAGCCGAGTTGCGTCGCGACATAGATGCGCCCGGCCGAATCGATCGTCATCCCGTCGGCGCCGCTCTCGGTCTTGCCCGGCGGCAAACGCAGCGTGTAGTAGGGCTGCTTGAACTTCAGACTGCCGTCGGCTTCGACGCGAAACGCAAACAGGTGGTCGGTCTTCATGTCGGCCACGACCAGTGTGCCCTGATCGGCCCACAGCTTGAGCCCGTTGGGATAGCCGAGTCCTCGATCGACCACCCGCTTTTCGCCCTGGGGTGAGATGTACCAGATCTGGTGGTTTTCCGGGTCGGTGAAATAGATAGCGCCCGTGCGAGTCACGACCAGGTCGTTGCTCTGCACGTCCTCGGCTATGGTCTTCGACTCGCCCGCCGCGTCGTAGGCGACGATGCGTTTCTTGCCGTTCTGGCAGCCATAGAGCCGTCCGTCGGGGCCAAAGATCAGCCCGTTGGTGCCGAAGCTTTGGTCGACGAACACCTCGGCCTTGCCCTGGGCGTTGATGCGATGGATTTTGGAGCCGAACACGTCGGTGAAATAGAGGTTGCCCTGCAAGTCGACGGCCGGACCTTCGGTGAAGGTAAAGCCCTGGGCCACCATTTGCCAACCTTCGCCATCGATCAACACGTCGCGCAATGCCATTTCCTGCGCCGATAGACAGGTCGAGCCAACCAGCAGCAACACGGTCATGACCAGGAAGCGTGACATGTGCAGAAATCCTTGGATGCGAATTGCGAACCAATCGGCGCGCCAAGCGTTGCTCGGACGCCGGAGCAAAAGATCTCACTTAGCCGCCGGGGTCGCCGGCACGTCGCTCCATAGCCAGCGGAGCGAGTCGGGCAGCAACGAACCGCCGTGCTTGCCGTTGTGACCGCCGTCGCCGTATTCGAAGCGGTAGTCGTAGCCGGCAAACTTGAGCGCCGACGCCATTTCCTGATTCGCCAACGGCCAGTTGCCGTGCAGGTTGTCGAGATCGCCCGAGCCGTCTTGCAGAAACACGCGAATCGGTTTCCGCTCGGTCTTGCGAATCAAAGACGGATAGACGTGCCCCCCGCGAATGTTCGTAAAGCTGCCCACGTGGCTCAGCACCTTGCGAAAGGCCTCGGGGCGCTCCCAGGCCACGGTCCACGCGCAAATGCCGCCGGAGCTGATTCCGCAGATCGCACGCTCCTCGGGCTTCTTGGTCAGGTTATAGCTCTTGCCCACCTCGGGCAGGATTTCCTTGAGCAGGAAATCGGCATACTGCGGGCTCGGCGTGTCGTACTCGAAGCTGCGGTTCGGGCGCGGCTTTTCCTCGGGCTTGGCCGGCGGAATGACGCCCGGGTTGATGAAGATGCCGATCGTCACGGGCATCTGCTGTTTGTGAATCAGATTGTCGAAGACGATCGGCACGCGGAAGTCTTTGCTCTTATCCACGTAGCTGCCGCCATCCTGAAATACCATCACGCAGGCCGGTTTGGCCTTGTCGTATTGCTTGGGCACATACACCCAATAGTCGCGCTCCGTGCCGTCGAACACTTTGCTGGTCCACTTGGCTTGCGTCACCGTGCCCTCGGGCACGTCCGCTTGCCGCTGCGAGTCGGGGCCCAGTTGATAATCGTCGGCCGCGCGTCCCAGTGAAGACATTGCGGCCAAGACCATGAACGCGGTCCCCAGCGCCCGAAGTCGAGCACCGCCGGCTGCTAAACCAAGGTTGTTCATCAGAATATGCCCTTTGCGATGAGTCGTCGCGTCGTGGGAATGCGATCGATAGAGGAATTACTTCTTCGGCAGAATGTTCAATCCCGGCACGGCAAGATCCAATCGAAACAGACCTCCTTTGCCCATCTCGGCGCCGAGGCCACCGGTGACAAACAATTGATCGTGCCGCGGCCCTCCGAAGGCCACGTTGCTCGTGGTCACGTTGCCGCCAGGATAGCGGGCCAAGAGTTTGCCGGTGGGGCTGAGAACTTGCACCTGTCGCATGCCATAATGGGCGACGTACAAATTGCCCGCGGCGTCGAGGCACATGCCGTCCGGCTGGTTGTCGATCTGCCCGGCGGCCGGGTCCTTGGTCGGTAGATCGGCGAGCACACGGCGGTTGGCCACTTTGCCGGGCGCCGTCACGTCGTAAACCAGCACACGATTCTTTTTGCTCTCGGCTAGCAGCAGCTTCTTGCCGTCAGCCGTCAGTACGATACCGTTCGGGAAGGCCAACCCGCTGTCAACCAGGTACGTCTTGCCTTGTGCATCGACGTAGTGAACCGTGCCAATCGGTTGCAGATCGCTCGATTCACCGGGATCGCTGAAATAGAATCCGCCGTGAGCAACGTCCAACGTAAGATCGTTGGGCCCGCGCAACGACTTGCCGTCGCATTCGGTTGAGGCGGGATCGAGCAGTTTGCCGTCGGCCGACAAGTGCAATATCGCGTGGCGGCTGGCGTCGCAGACGAGGTGCGTGCCATCCGCCAGAATCTTGTGGCCGTTGGGCGAGCCGGTTTCAGCCCACACCTTCGAGCCGCCGTCGAGCGTGAACTGCACGATGAACGGGCCATGCGAAATATAGCCGCGCCCCGCGGCGTCAAACACCACGCCCTCGCAGTAGTGATCGACGATCAGCAGCTCTTTGGGCGTGACACCGCTCGCGGCCGGCAAGTCGGCGGCAAATAGTCGCTGCGCCAGCAAGCTGGCCGCAGTCGCTATAATGAATGTGAGCGAACGAAGCATGTCGAGTTCTCCGGAAATCAGGAAGCCGGCGACCGAAGCGTGCCGCGGCTCTGCCAGCAGGGCAGGTCCAAGCTAACCGGCGCAACCGCTGCTGGCAAGCGTTTTGTCCGCTTCTCGTGGGGCCGTTTGGCCGCGAAAATGCCGATCGCACCGGGGCCGAAATCGGTGCGTAAGGAGTAGGGAGTCGGGACCTGGTCTGCCACCGCAAGCTAGGCTTGTCCATGGCGCGTAGCGCCGGGTGATTGGGGGCCATGATGCAAACTGCGAGCAGTGACCGTTAACTATGCGGCTTTTGAGTTACAACATTCACAAGGGAATCGGCGGGACCGATCGGCGCTATGATATCGAGCGTGTGATCGAGGTGATCGAAGCCGAAAACCCCGACCTGATCTGCCTGCAGGAAGTCGATCACAACGTCCGCCGCTCGCGCTATCACGACCAAGCGCAACTGCTCTCGAGCCGACTCAACGCCGTGGCCCATCTGCGCCAAACTACCGTGCGCCTGCGGAGCGGAAGTTATGGCAACCTGATCATTTCTCGCTGGCCCTTCCATTCGGTCCATCAAATCTCGTTGCGGCTAGGACCCAAAAAACCGCGCGGCGCGCAGTTGGTCGTGGTCGATACGCCCGAGGGGCCAATGCAGCTCGTGCACTGGCACCTGGGCCTGGCCGAAAAGGAACGCCACTGGCAGGTGAACCACCTGCTCTCGCACTCCTTGTTTCGCCAATCCGGTTCCATGCCGGTAATCATCGCCGGCGACTCGAACGATTGGCGCAACACGCTGGCCGACGGTCCATTTGCGCAGCATGGCTTCGCGCACGTCACGGCGCCGATTTCGCGATTCCGTTCCTTCCCGGCCTACTTCCCGATGGGATCGCTCGACAAGGCGTTTTGCCGCGGCGACGTGTTTGTTCGCGCTGCCCGCGTGGTGCGCAGCGCGATGGCCAAACGGGCCAGCGATCACCTGCCGCTGGTGGTCGACTTCCACCTCTCGCAAGAGTACCTGACCGCGGCCACCAACGGCCATGCGGCTCATTCGCATGCCCCGGGGCACGGACACAGTCCCGCGCATGGATATGGCCATTCGCCAGGACACGGTCACACGCACGGGCATTGACGGCGTCGATCAGCCGTCGTGCAACGCGTCTTTGATCAGCGCGTCCATGTCCAACTCGCCGGTCTCCATCGCATCGAAGACCGACTCGCGGTTGATTTTCGAGTCGAACGCGTCGAGCCGCAAAAGAATCTTATCGATCGCGGCCTGCGGATAACCGCGCTCGGCCAGCCACTGCTGAATTTCGGGTCGCTCGTGAGACATGATATTCGTGGCCCCATTGTTCGAGCCGATCGAGGAAAGTTAACAGAGGTGCGTCGACCGGGTATACCGTCGATTCTAATTGCCGCGTCGATGAACGACAATCGGACGCGCCGTTCGAACGTATTCGAGGGCTCCCGGACTACGGCGTTCTGGGTTTCCACAGCGGGACGAGCCAACGGTGCCATGCCCAAGCCGCCACGCCGGCGCTGGCGCCGCCCAGATGGGCCAGTCCCGACACGTCGCCGGCCGCGTGGCGCTGCAAATACGCGGTCACGAATTGCAGAGCAATCCAGATGGCCAGCGCAAAATACGCGGGCACGTGTAGCCAGCGGAAGATAAACACATAGCGAAACAAAAACCGCAGCCGAGCGTTTGGAAAACGCAAGGCGTAATAGGTGAGAACGCCCGCGATGCCGCCGCTGGCGCCAACGCAGGGTATCTGCGGCCGCACATCGAACGCGATGTGCGCGGCGTCGCCGGCCAGGGTTGCCAGCAGTACCACGAACGCATACTGCCAGCGTCCCAAGTCCTCTTCCACGTTGTCACCAAAGATCCACAGGAAGTACACGTTCCCGAGCACGTGCAGCCAGCTGCCGTGGATAAAGAAGCTCGTCACCAGTGTCGCGCCGCCGTGCCGCCAGGGTTCAGCCGGAATCAGGCCGAATTGGCGCACGACTTCCGTCAGATTCGACTGAGTGAGCGCAAAGGTGACCACCAATAAGGCCACCAAAGCCCACGTTAACCAAGGCCATGACGCGAGCGACGAGTCTTCCTCGACGGGCAGTCCGAATAACGCCGGAATCCACTTCCAAGTTTCCTCGGGACCGTCGTCGCGGCCAATTTCGGGGCCACGTCGGCGGCGCTCATCGATTTCAAGCTGATACCGCGCGAACGCCTCGCGAACTTGCGGCGAAAGCGCTTGGGGAGGAGGGGCCGGCGGAAACTGCTCGTACTCCTGACGGTCGAACCATGCCATCTGGCAACGTGTGCAAACGTCGAGATGCACGTCTCCATGTTTGGCGTCGGCCAAAACGTCGCACATCGCCCGACGGCAAACGGGACACGCCTTGCCCTGCGCTTGCCGAACATAAGCGGCATGCGACCATAAACTGCGCACGAAGGGCGTCCCAAGCGTTCGTCGCAAGACCGTTAGCGCCACCGCGCGTCCGCCGCAACGCCAACAATGGTACATCAGTCCATCGGCCGTCTTGATCGTGACGAGATCGGCGCTGCAATGAGGGCAATGAAGTTGAGGAGCCAGGGCCCCCCCGCTTCCCACCCGTGGCGTCTGGAATGCCATCGCGTCGCCTCGCTCGTGGGGACCCGCGGAGCCCTTCGCGTTACGCCGCGGAATTCACCGCGCAACGAAGCGGGCGAATTACCGGCCCAGCACCTCGGCGCCGCGGCCTTGCTGAATCAGTGGCACGTAGGTTTCCAACTCGCGGGCCGTGGCCGGGTCGGTCAGGTCGACCGTGGCGCGGCGCTCGGCTGAAAGATAAGCGGCCATCGTCAGCCGCACGATTTCCAGCCCGTAGTGCCAGTCGAGCATTGGCGCCCGCGGCAGGCTGAACGCGGCCACGGCATCGTCGTTCTCATCGGTATAGCCGTACAGGTCGGCCTCATTGGTCTGCACGGCCAGCAATCCCCGGCTGGATTGCGATTTCTCCAGTGCCGTTTCGGCATCGGCCGTGGCGGTCGCGGCCTGATCGCCGATGAAGATTTCCAGCGGCGAACGCAGGGTGTTCATCTCAAACGCATAGCCAGGCCCGATGCCGTCGAGTGCCAAACGCAGTCCCTGTTTATCGTACATCCACGAAACCGTGAACTGGCTTTTGACGAGTTGTCGGGTTTCAGGATTTCGATAGGTAACCATGCCGGTGGCAAAATCCTCGGCGGGCGTGCGGCCGTAGTCGACTCCGTGCTTCTCGAGTAGTTCCTGCCGCCAACGCGGCTGGCCCCATTTCAAGAGCGACAGATCGGCCTGCACGCTCACCGGCTCGAGAAAGCGCACGCCCTTGCCTGGCGGCGTCAACGCATACCAACCGACGGCCAGGCAGTGGCAACCCATGTCACTCATCACCCCGCCTCCCTGCCGCGCCGGATCCCAAAACCAGGGATTGTGCGGCCCCGCGTGTTCTTCGCTCGAACGGGCCAATAGCGGCGGCCCCATCGTCTGAATGATCGGCGCCAGTTGGGCCCTCGTGGCCTGCATCGACTTCATGTGCAGTTGGTTTTCGAAATAAGCGTGCGGCAGCTTCGCGTCTTCGACCAGCTTGATCACGCGCCGTGCCTCGGCCATGTTGCGCGCCAGCGGCTTTTCGCAGATCACGCCGGTCAACTGCGCCCCGGCTTTGAACGCGTCAACCACCTCCTCGACCATTTCCACTCGGGCAAAGTTGGGAGCAAACAGCGCGATCACGTCGACGTGCGGCGCCATTTCCTTGATGCTCGAGAAGATTCGGCCCTCGCCCAGGCCGTGCTCGCGCACATAAGCCGCCAGTTTCTCGGGCGGCCGCCGCGAAACCAGCCCCGCCACTTCCACGCCCCGCACGTGCCGCAGCGCGCGCAACTGAAACGCCGAAATAAACCCGCCGCCCACAATCCCATAGCGCAAAGGTCGCATGGATCTTCCCGGTTGAGGTAAAAAGGCAATGTCGAAGGATGAAAGATGCAGCAAATGTGGGCCAAAGTCAAACCGACCCTGCCCTCGTTTTCATCCTTCCGCCTTCAGCATTCATCCTTTCAGAGATACCGCTCCAGAACACGCCGGCTGAGTGCATCGAGCTGGCGCCGGTCGGCGATCAAGTAGCGGATGCCGCGCGAGTCGATCACCAGGGCGCGGTGGGGGCCGAGATGGCGGACGTCGTCGCCAGAATTGAGCACGAAGCGGGTGCGGCCGCGGTCTGTTTCGACCTCCCACTCGGTCGGCTCGGCGTCGGCCGGCATGCTGAGGATGCGGCGGATCAGGGGGACGAACTCGCGCCGCGCCAGGTCGTCTTCCAAGACCTGCCGGACCTCGGTCGAAAGCTCGGCCAGGTCTTCGACGGCCACCAGTTCGCGCCCCTCGGCATCGCAGATCGAAATAAAGTGGTCGGGATCCGAGATGGGGAATCCACGCACCGGGACCACGGGCACGTGCCGGTTCCCCTGCTCGTCGATGAGCAGCAGATGCCCTTCAGCGTCGTGTTGCAGTTCAAAATTAACCATCTTGCCACTTTCGATCGAAGGCCCGACGAATCAAATTGGCTTCGGCCGACCACGAACTCCCTGGAACCACGACACCGCACAAAAGGCCCGACGCGACGACTTCAACCGGCTTGCCTATACGGCCGAGTCATATCGATGACATGCGTAGTCAACCTGATGGCATGTTTTCACGCTTTTCGTGCTAGCCTGCGGCACGACATTTCGCCGCAAGTATTTATTTTGCGTATCTGTGTGGCGGGTAAAGCCGTCGTGAACTTCCTGGGAATTCAGTACTTGCAAGCAACGTACCGCTGCACGAATACCTTGTCCACCCCGAGGTTCGAGCCTACGGTCGGCCGGGTGGCACGCGGCATGCTTCGTGCACTGTGGGACTAAGTAGGGCAAACCTCGGTTCATGGCCAAAAGTGGCTCTTTCATCGACTGTCGGATAGCCGGTGGACGATTACGAAGAGAACCGCCGTGATGCAACGGAGTTATAGGGTCCCAAAGCAATACAGATTAACAATTTAGGAAGAGAACTTCTCTCCGCCGGCAAAGACTCCACCGTGGTGGATAATTGATGGCTCGACCAGGCGAAGGTGGTCGGGGGCCGTGGGCGGCAGTGGCGAGAAGAAGATTTCGGCGCAACCCTCCGCATAGACTGGAGCGAACGGTTTTATGGATTGCAGGAAGGTCTTGGCCTTACGTGGCCCGAACATTTGGGCGAATTTTCCGGTCCTCGAAGCCTGGGTCGATCTCAAGGAGCTCTCGCAGCGCCCTTCCGACCAGTTTCCTGGCTTCAATGACCGCCTGCTGGCTTGGCTGCCCAGTTTGGCCAGCCACCGCAACACCGTTGGCCAGCCCGGCGGCTTTGTCGAGTGGCTGCAACGTGGCATGTACCTGGCCCACATCCTGGAGCACGTGACGCTGGAGTTGGAATCGCTGACCGGTACCCCGGTCACGTTCGGTCGCGCTCGCGAGACGTCCGAGTCGGGCGTCTTCAAAGTTGTCGTCGAATACAAAGAAGAAGAGCTGGCCCGCGCCTGCCTCGCGACCGCGCTGGCGTTGATTACCGCCGCGATCGAGGGCAACGACTTTGACGTCGCCGGCGAGGTCAAGAAGCTTGAGGACATGGCCCATGACGTCTGCCTGGGACCGAGCACCGCGTCGATCGTCCATGCTGCCGAGGCCCGGGGAATTCCGGTTCGCCGTTTGAGCAGCGGCAGCCTGGTCCAGCTGGGCCACGGTGCGCGTCAGCGCCGCATCCTGACCGCCGAGACGGATCAGACCGGCGCCATCGCCGAGTCGATCGCCCAAGACAAGGAACTCACTCGCAATCTGCTCCGCCAGGTTGGCGTGCCGGTGCCCGCGGGCCGTCCGGTGACCGATGCCGAGGACGCCTGGGAGGCCGCCGAGGAGATTGGCGTGCCGGTGGTCGTGAAACCGCAATACGGCAATCAAGGCCGGGGCGTGGCCACGAATCTGACCACGCGCGAACAGGTTATGGCCGCCTTTGCCGCGGCGAAGGAAGAAGGCTCGAGCATCATGGTCGAGAAGTTTGCTCCAGGCGCCGACTACCGCATTTTGGTAATCGGCGGTCGCATGGTGGCGGCTGCCCGCCGCGAGTCGGCCCACGTGATCGGCAACGGACGTTCGACGATCGCGCAACTGGTCGAGGAAGTCAATCGCGACCCGCGCCGCAGCGATGACCATGCGACCGTGCTCACGAAGATTCGGCTCGACCAGATCGCATTGGCCGTGCTGGCCGAGCAGGGCTTTACGACCGAGGCGGTGCCGGCGACCGGCGTCCGCGTGCTGGTGCGCCGCAATGCGAACCTGAGCACCGGTGGCACGGCTGCCGATGTTACCGACTTTGTGCATCCCGAAGTCGCCGCGCGGGCCGTCGAAGCGGCCCAGATGATCGGCCTCGACATCGCGGGCGTCGACATTGTCGTCAGCGATATTGGCCGCCCGCTGGAGAGCCAGGGGGGCGTGATCGTCGAAGTCAACGCGGGACCGGGACTGCGGATGCACTTGCAGCCCTCGTCGGGCAAGCCCCGCCCGGTCGGCGAGGCGATTATCGAAAGCCTGTTTCCGGATCGTCAGGATGGTCGCATTCCGATCGTGGCCGTCACGGGCGTGAACGGCAAGACGACCACTACGCGGTTCATCGCCCACATCGTGCGTTCGCTGGGCCGCAAGGTTGGCATGACGTGCACCGATGGCATCTTTATCAACGACCGGCGGATCGAGGCCGGCGATTGCAGTGGCCCCATGAGTGCTCAGGCGATCCTGATGAACCCGGCCGTCGAGGCCGCGGTGCTCGAGACGGCGCGCGGCGGCATTCTGCGGGCTGGTTTGGGTTTCGATCGGTGCGACGTGGCCGTGGTCACGAACATCGGTGAAGGAGACCACCTGGGCCTGTCCGACATTGAAACATTGGAAAAACTGGCCGCGGTGAAGCGGACCATCGTCGACGCCGTCTCGGCAGACGGCTTTGCCGTGCTCAAGGCCAACGATCCCTTGGTGGCCCAAATGGCGCGCGATTGCCGGGCGCCGGTGATCTTCTTCGCCCAGCGCGGTGACGACCCCGTGATCGCGGCCCATCGTCGCGCTGGCGGCCGGGCGATCTTCGTGCGGCACGACACCGTGATCATCGCCGAAGGCGAAGTCGAAATCCCTCTGGTTGCGCTTGAGAATGTGCCGCTGACACATGGCGGTCGCATCGCGTTCCAGGTTGAAAACGCGCTGGCTTCGGCTGCCGCGGCCTGGGCCCTGGGGATTCCTCGCGATGCCATTCGCGCCGGCTTGGAATCGTTTGCCGCCGACCTGGAAAAGGTGCCCGGTCGGTTCAACCTGCTGGAGATCGGCGGGGCCACGGTGATTGTCGACTACGGCCATAACGTCTCGGCCCTGTCGGCCCTGATCGAAGCCATCGAGCAATTTCCGCAAGAGCGACGGACGATCGTCTACTCGGCCGCCGGCGATCGACGCGACTGCGACATGATTCGCCAAGGCGAGCTGTTGGGCCATGCCTTCGATCGCGTGATCCTCTATGAAGACCACTACATGCGCGGCCGGGCCGAAGGCGAGATCATGAACTTGTTCCGCGAGGGACTGGCCGCCGGCGAGCGCGTGAGCGAAATCCAGGACTTCAAAGGCAACATCAAGGCCATCGAAAGCGCCCTGCGACACGTGGGCCCCGGCGAGTTGCTGGTGATGCAAGCCGACGTGATCGACGAGACGATGGAGTTCCTGACTCGATTCCTCGCCGCCAACGGCTCGGGCCACGAAATCGATCTGCTCGAAGCCCTCGACGTACCCAATCCCGACTCGGCCATTTACTATGCCTCGCAGATCGTCGACTGACGTCGGCGGGGTGCGGTGGCTTAAGACCGTTCGGAAGAAACGCTCGGCGCCGGGGAGCTGACGCTCAGAGCGACCAGCCGTCAGGCAGGGTCGCCCCTTTTTGCACGCAAGCGACGCCGTCGCGGATCATCGCTTCGGGCGTTTCCTCACTGGTGTCGATGCCGCGCGCGTTCAACACGCGGACGTTGCGTCCGATGTGGCAATTCTTGTCGATGATGGCACCCTCGATCACGCTGCCGGCGCCAATGCCTTGAGGCGGTTGCCCCGCGGCGGCGGCCTGGGCGGCATCGGCCGTGCTTTGATAGTCGTCGCTGCCCATCAGGATCGAGTTGCGAATCGTCACGCCGCGGCCAATGTGACAACGCAGGCCGATCACGCTGTTCTCGATCGTGGTGCCTGCTTCGATCACGCAGCCGTCGGCCACCAGGCTATTGCGCAGCGTCACGCCATCGAGTCGCGAAGGGGGCAAGAAACGCGCCCGGGTGTAAATCGGTGCGGTCGCCGACGCCAGGTCGAAGGGTGCTTGCGGCGTGGCCAAGGCCAGGTTGGCTTCGTAGAACGAGCGAATCGTGCCGATGTCTTCCCAGTAGCCGTCGAACAGATGGATGCCCACGCGATGCGTGCGGGTCGCCGCCGGAAAGATTTCGCGGCCGAAGTCGTGATAGTCGGTTTTCGTGAGCAGCTTGACCAGCGTTTCGCGGTTGAACAAATAGATGCCCATGCTGGCCAGGCAATCGCGTCCCTTGCTCTCGACGCCGCGGGCGTCGATCCACGAGGGGGCCATACGCACGATGTCCATTTCCTTGTCGGTCTGTGGCTTCTCCAGAAACCCCACCACGCGGCCACTGTCGTCGACGCGCATCAGTCCCATGCTCTTGGCCGTTTGCCGGTCGACCGGCATGGCCGCGATCGTTACGTCGGCCTTCGAGGCGCGATGCGTGGCCATCATCTCGGCGAAATTCATGCGATATAACTGGTCGCCCGACAGGATCAGCACGTGGTCGTAATCGGTCTGGTCGACGTACCGCAGGTTCTGTCGCACGGCGTCGGCCGTGCCTTGATACCAGGTCTCGGTGTCGAGGGTTTGCTGCGCGGCCAGGATTTCGACAAAGCCGGCGTTGAACTGGTCGAACGTGTAAGCCCGGCGAATGTGGCGGTGCAAACTGACCGAATTGAATTGCGTCAGCACATAGATGCGAGTCAGCCCGCTGTTGATGCAGTTCGACAGGGGAATGTCGATCAAACGGTACTTTCCGGCCAGGGGCACGGCGGGCTTGGAACGGTACTTGGTCAGCGGATAGAGCCGCGTTCCCCGGCCGCCGCCGAGAACCAGAGTGATCACATTGCGCATCAAAGAGTTCGCCTATTGGAAAGGACCGCGCGGAGCCGGCTTCAGCCTGCTGCCGGCTTGACTACGAAATTCACCATGCGGCCGGGCACGACCACCACCTTCACCACCGTTTGGCCAGCGAGCAGTTCGGCAATTCGCGCGTCGGCGCGGGCCGCTTGTTCGGTTTCGGCCGCACCCAAACCCAAGGCCACCGTCACGCGGGCCCGCAGTTTGCCATTCACCTGCACCGGCACCTCGACGTTGTCTTCGCGAATCGCTTCTGGATCAAACGTTGGCCAAGGTTCGTAGGCCAGCGACTTGTCGTGACCCAGTAGTTGCCAAAGCTCCTCGGCCAGATGGGGCGCCAACGGCGAGAGCAGCAGCACCAACTTCTCCATCGCCGCGCGCGGCCGCACGTCGCACTTGGTGAAGAAGTTGGTGAACTCCATCATTTTGGCGATCGAGGTATTGAACGCCATCCGCTCCAGATCTTGCGTCACGCCCTGAATGGTCTTGTGCAGCACCCGATTTTGCTCGCTCGCCGGCTCGACGTCCTTGACCGCCGAGTTCAGTTCAAGTTGTTCGGCACGCTCGTTGGTGATCATCCGCCAGACGCGGTCCAAAAAGCCGCGGACGCCGTTGACGCCTTCCATGCTCCAGGGCTTGGCGGCCTCGAGCGGGCCCATGAACATCTCGTAAAGCCGCAACGCGTCGGCGCCATATTCCTTGACCACAGCGTCGGGATTCACCACGTTGCCGCGGGCTTTTGACATCTTGTACGCCCGGCTGTCGAGTCGGACGTCAGGCTTCTCCTTGAGCACAAAAACGTCGCCCGCTTTTTCCGCCTTGTCGAACGGCACGCGCACGCCGGTTACTTTTTCGCGGCTGGCCTTCAATTCTGGGCCGCCTTCGGCCGCGCCGTCGACGACCGCGACGCTCACCCATGCGCCGTCCGCCTTCTGATAGCCGGTCAATTCCACCTCGCCCAGAATCATGCCCTGGTTAACCAGCTTGCCGAACGGCTCGATCGTGCTGACCACGCCCCGGTCGAAGAGCAGCTTGTGCCAGAATCGGGCGTAGAGCAGATGGAGCACGGCGTGTTCGGCCCCGCCGATATAAATGTCGACCGGCATCCAGGTCTTTTCGATCTGCGGATCGACCAGCGCCTGCTCGTTCTTGGGATCGAGAAAACGCAGGTAGTACCAGCACGACCCGGCCCACTGCGGCATGGTGTTGGTTTCGCGCTTGTAGCGACGGCCATCGATGATCGGGTAAAGCCAGTCTGGCGGGGCTTGTTCCAGCGGCGGATCGGGCGTGCCGTGCGATTCGAACTTTTTCAGTTCCGGCAGATCGACCGGCAACTCCTCGGCCGGTACGATGCGCATCAGGCCGGTCAATTTTCCGTCGGCGTCCAGTTCGTGCAGCACCGGAAACGGCTCGCCCCAAAAGTGCTGCCGGCTGAACAGCCAATCGCGCAGCTTGTAGTTGACCGCCTCGCGGCCCACGCCGCGCGCCACCAGGTCGGCCGTGATCTTGGTCTTGAAATCGGAAGTCGAAAGCCCGTCGAACGCACTCGAATGAATCGCGGTGCCCTCGCCGGGGAACACGGCCTTGCCGGCCAAAACATCGTCGCGGTTGACAGTGGCGTCGCTGCCCGGATCGACCACGGGCACGATCGGCAGACCGAAGGTGACGGCGAACTCGTAGTCGCGCGTGTCGTGCGCTGGCACGGCCATGATGGCGCCCGTGCCGTAGCTGGCCAACACGTAGTCGGCAATCCAAACCGGCACCGGCCGCTGATTGGCCGGATTGACGGCCAGCGAGCCGGTGAACACGCCCGTTTTATCCTTGGCCAGGTCCGTGCGATCCAAGTCGCTCTTGCGCGCGGCTTGTTCGCAGTAGGCCTTCACGGCGGCGGACTGTTCGGGGCTGGTGAGCCGGGCCACCAGCGGATGCTCGGGCGCCAGCACCATATAAGTTGCGCCAAACAGTGTGTCAGGCCGCGTCGTATAGATCCGAACGACGTCGTCGGTTGCCGTAGTCGGAAATCCACCTTCCGAGCGTGCGGCGCGCCAGGCTTTGAATTCCGCCGGTGCAGGTCGCCCACCCTGGGCGGTGCCTTCGCGGCCAACGAAAAAGTCCACTTCGGCGCCGGTGCTGCGGCCAATCCAATTGCGCTGCAAGGCCTTGATGCTGTCGGGCCACTCGAGCGTTTCGAGATCCTCTTCGAGCCGATCGCCATAGGCCGTGATCCGCAGCATCCACTGTCGCAATGGCAGCCGGACCACGGGATGGCCCCCGCGCTCGCTGATGCCGCCAATCACTTCCTCGTTCGCCAGCACCGTGCCCAAGGCCGGACACCAATTGACCGGCGCCTCAGACTGATAGGCCAGCCGATGCTGGTCCTGATAGCGGCGCACGGCGTCCTCGCCCTGGGACTTCACCTCCGGCGGAATTGGCAGCTCGCTGATCGGCCTCCCCCGCTGAGCCTGGCGGTCGAACCAGGTATCGAAGATTTGCAGGAAGATCCACTGCGTCCAGCGAAAATAGCCGGGATCGGTCGTGGCCAGCTCACGGTCCCAGTCGTAGCTGAAACCGAGCATCTGCAACTGGCGGCGGAACGTGCTGGTGTTTTTTTCTGTGGTCACCCGCGGCGGCGTGCCGGTTTTCTTGGCGTGCTGCTCGGCCGGTAGCCCGAAAGCGTCCCAGCCCATCGGATGCATCACCGAGCGGCCGCGCATCCGCTCGAAGCGGCAGATGATGTCGGTGGCCGTATAGCCCTCGGGATGGCCGACGTGTAGGCCGTCGCCGCTGGGATAGGGGAACATGTCCAGCACGTAAAGCTTTTGCCCCGCGGGCATCTGCGGCGTGGCGAAGGTCTTATGTTCGGCCCAATAGCGTTGCCATTTGGGTTCGATGACACTGGGGTTATAGCGAGGCATGACGCGCTTGTTTCCGCGGCAGACAAGAAATTGGCAGCATGATCCCGCGCCGCCTGACGACCAGCGGATGAGTCACGCGAGAGTAGGCGATTCTACTGAGTTGGCCCGTGCCCGGCAAACGGCATGGCGGGCCGCGGACAGCCGACATCGGGCATGCCAGTGGTAGCTTGCCAGGTGAGCGGCGTGAGCTTGGGACGTGGGACTTGTTGCCTGCAACCGGCTCAGTCCCAGGGGCTCGTGTGGCCCGCGGGTCCGGCGGCCGCCGCAGCCAGTTCGGCATCTTCTTCCGCGACCCGCGGCGGCTTGGCGATGCGCACCTGCTTCAACTCGCTGACGAGGCTCGGCACGTTCACGAGCCAAACGATTAGCGCCGCGGGCGGCAGCGCCAAGACCAACACCGAGCCCAGGACCGGCATGCCTCGGAAGGCGCATTCCGAGATCGTCCAAAATGGATTGGTGATCTGCAGCAGCGTGTAGCCGGCGTTGCGCATTTCGCGGCTACTGATTTGAATGGTCCAGGGAATAAAGGTTCCCAGCATCACCAACACGACGTTCACCAGCGCCCGCGTGGCCAGGCGGACTTCGCCAAAGCGACTGGCCTTCCACATGATCCACTTGGCGATGCCCAGATAGATGACCACATAGCTTGTAGCCACGACGCAGGTTTCGAACACGTCATTGCGGGGCGCTCGCAAGGTCGCGGTGACCGCCGCGGTCGTTCCCGGCCCTCCCTTGCCCGTGGTCACGGTGCCTGCGCTGTAGACAGCCGTCGTCCCGGCCACTCGAAAGTTGGAAGCCAATGATTCGAAGGGAAAACAGGCCATCAGCGACATTGCCACCATGTTGACGATAACGAACATATAGCCAGTGCCCGGGCCGGGAGTGAACCAGGTGAAGAATGTGCGCCCCAGCAGGCTTTGCGGCAGTTCGCGCTTGATGCGTGCCGAGAGGACCGGCGGCTCGCCGACCAGAAAGATGCCGGCCGTCCACCACAGGATCGTGCTGTAGAACACGAAGTAGTTGACGAAGTTGCCGCCCCATCGCAATTGGGCCCAGGCCGCCCAGGCGAACATCGAAATCTGACAAATCATCAGCGCCACGCGTAAGGCCGTGGAGCGATTCTGGCAGATGGTCGTCAATTGGCTTCGCGCGCACAAAAACGCCAGCGCAAAGAGATTTACATACACCGTGAGCACCACCAGATTGAACGACCAGAAATCGGCGGCGTCCGGCAAACCTCCCATCGTGACCATCGAGAACACCATCGTCACGGTGAAGAAGAACGCGGCAAAAAGCAGGATGGCAAACAGCACGGCGTTGGCATTTTGTCGCTGGCGGGGCGGCGAGAGCGTGGCCAACAGCAACCCGCACACCGACAAGCCCAGCGACATGCCACAGGTGTAGAGCACGGTCAACAGGATCGTAAAAATGTCGAGCCCGCGCAACAGATAGGTGAATGCCAGGCAGGGAAAAATGGCCGACAGGTAGATCATCATCTGCAGCATGATGCCGCAGAGCTTGCCACTGAGAATCTGCCGCGCGGTGAGGGCCGTGATCGACACCAGCTCATACGTCCGGTCCTGGCGCTCCGAGGCCAGCGAATAAAACGCCGCGAACGGCGCGATCACCAACAGCGGAAACGCCAAGATCAAGTAATAGATGTAAAACATCGCCGGGCCGTCCGTCGAGTAGTACACCGCCGGACCCATCAGCGCCAGGCCGAACACCGACCAGAACCAGCCAGCCGAAAGCATCACGAAGAAGGTGAGAATGAACTGCCGGCTGCGCAGCGCCTGGCGGGCTTCCTTGACGAGAATCGGATTGAGATGCTCGGAGACCCGCGCCAGCAGCGCCTCGAGCCGATCCCAGCGCGTGTCCGCCACGGTTGCCAGCTCGAACGAGCCATTTTCACCCAGGGCTTCAATCGTCGTCACTGCACCAATCCCTCGGTCACTTGCATGAATACGTCCTCCAGGCTCTTGGCCCGGCTGCCGAACGCCACGACGCGAAAGCCGGCCTGCACGAGGTCGCGCAAAATGTCGGCCTCGACGTGCTGGTCGCCGTCGTGCAGAAACTCGACCGACTGGCCTTCGACTTTGACGTCGTGAATCGCACCACGCGCAGCGAGCCACTCGGGCAGGGCTTCGGCTCCGCTCAATACGGTCAGGTGTACGTTGCGCTGCGAATGGCGGGCCCGCTGAATTTCCTCCACGGTGCCGACGGCCAGCAGTCGGCCCTGTTCGATGATGGCCACCGAGTCGCACATCTCGGCCAGCTCGGTGAGGATGTGAGAGCTGACTAGGATCGATTTTCCGTCGGCGGCCAGTTGTCCGATCATCTCGCGCAACTGAATGCGCGCCCGAGGATCGAGGCCCGCGGCCGGCTCGTCGAGAATCAGCACCGGCGGATCGTGAATCATGGCCCGCCCCAGGCACAGCCGCTGCTTCATGCCCTTGGAGAGTCCGTCGATCGGCTTTTCAGCCAGCGCGTCGAGTTTCGTGAAGCTCATCACGCGGCGCAGCGCCTGCTGACGCTCGCGCCCCAGGAGACCATAGGAGCGGGCAAAGAAATCGAGATACTCGGCCACGAGAATATTGGCCTGCGTATCGAAGTAATCGGGCATGAAGCCAAGTCGGCGTCGCACTCGATCGGGATCTTCGAGCACGGAGAATCCATCGACCAAGGCGTCGCCCGAGGTCGGCAGGTCGAGCGTGGCCAGGATGCGCATGCTCGTGGTCTTGCCCGCGCCGTTGGGCCCGATGAATCCAAACACGCCGCCGCGTCGGACCGAGAAGCTGACGTCGCAGACGGCCTTGGTGCGGCCGAAATAGCGGTGCAACTGCCTCAGCTCGATCAAGGGATGCGAAGCGATCATGCGCGGTTCACCATTGCCCGAAGATGACGTGCAAACTCTGCGACTCGATCAATCCATCCATGCCCACGACCACGTCCGCCGGTCGCTCGACGATCGCCAGATACGTGCGCGGTGGCAGGGATTGGTCGATCGCCAGTTTGGCCATGCGAGTCAGTTCCGATTCCAGCAGGCTGTTCGACGAGTCTTGGAAGTCTCCGTTGTAGCGATACATGGCACGCGCGCGACGAATCTGTGGAAAGAATCCGCCGGTGGTGGCCGACAGCTCGCTTTCCATCTCGCGTGGCGGAACCGGCAGATTCTGGTTGAGCGCGTGCATGATTTTCGTAGCGGCGGCCTTTTTGGCCTCGTCCGTTTCCAGCAACTGTAGCGCCACCTGACCGCGCGGGGCAAGATCAGCGCCCACGTGCAGCCGGCCTTGGTCGTCGCATAGCAGCAGGTGGTGGATTTTGGCGCCGAGCCGGTTGCGAACGCGAACGTGCTGCTGATCGTCGCTGGGCGTGACCGTCAGCTCCTGCGTTGTCGGATGGGCGCGCACCGTGAGATGCTGGGTCGGCGTGCGCGACGACAGCCAACCGCGCGTCAGAAGCTGCTCATCGGCCCAGGTGAGCTGACGCTTGCGGCCGCCCAGAGTGTCGAGTGTTTGCACGCGCTCCATCGGCAATACGGCCGTGTCGTCCGGAAACCGCAAACCGCCCGACGGCGCCAGCCCGGTATAGTAGGACAGCCGGGCCCAACTGACAGCCTCGTGGCGACGCTGGTCCAGTTGCGTAAAGCTGCGGGCGCGCAACCGTGCCTCGAGTCCATCGGCCACGACCACGTAGGCCAGCAGCGAGCCGCTGGCCAGCAACGCCGCGGCCGGCACCGTAAAAAGCATCAAGTGCAATCGGCCTTTGCGGCGCAGCAGCCAATAGTTGACCGGCCCGATCGTGACGGCAAACAGCGTGATCAGCACCAGGTACGTGCGAACCGGCGGCAGCCCGATGTCGGCGATCAGGAAATTGTCGAAACTGGGATTGTCAATGTCGAGCGACAAGCCATGCCGAAAGCGCCATTTCCATCGCCACGGCCCGAACGTGTTGAACACCCACTGAAATTGTGCTGGGTCGCCGGTAAACGGCTGGCTGCGGGCCATCGCCACGACGCGGCCCATCATCACGCGTCTCCAGACGAAGGGCTCGTCGCTCGACGTCCCCTGGTCGACTATTGGGCCGTCTGGCGCGGTCTGATCTGTCTTGGCCTTCTCGGCTTCCGCGTCGGCGATTTCGCGAACGACGTCGGCTTCGTCGGCGGCCCAGCCGCGAGCGGTACCTTCCTTCAATTTCTTATCCGCCAGCTGAAGCGGCGCGCTCGTCCAGCCTGGGTGCTGTTGACTGGTTTGCGCGGAGACTGACGCCAAATCGAGAATTTGATCCAGCGACTTCAATCCGACCCAGGTGTCGTACACGCCAAAAACGATCAGGTTGCCGCCTGCGCAGGTCCACTGGCGAATCGCCTGCCAAACTTTGGGACTTCCAACAGCCAGATCCTCCAAGTCTTTCAGCGAAATGAGGATGACGTCGAGCCCATTGTAATTGAGCCAACCTTCGACCAACTCCGACGGCGCGCGTTCGGCAAACGTGGCGACCTGGGCCGTGGTGTTGATCGAATTGCCCGTGGGCATGTAAATCGACTCGAGCAGAAAACTGAACTGCGAGACGTCGAGCTTGCTGGTCGTGACAAACAGCAGCGCCGGCAGCTCGCCCTGCCCCCAGCTTCCAAAACCGCCGGTTGGGACCGGCCGATCCTCCATCGACAGACCGTCAAGATGCACGCCGTCCTCCCAAACATCGAGCGAGAGGAATTGCTGGCGCGCTGCTTGAGGGACCGGCAGCACCTTCGAAACACTGGCGGTGCCCGCGGGAATTTCGATCTCAGTGTTGACGGTCAAATAGCTGCGGCCAGGCATCGTGCCGGCGCTGAGCTGGACTTCGAGCGTGCGGTCGATTTTCGAAGGCGGCGTGCAGGCCACGTCGATCGTCACGGGGCGATAGCCGCTGCCATCAGCCCATTCGCAATTCACCGCGAGCGAAAGGCCCAGCACGGTTGGCTTGGGACCCACGGGCAAGGTGAATTTAGCTCCCGACCCGGCCCATGTCGGCGCAGAGTTTGCCGCGAGCAGTAGCCCGCCTGCGACGATGATGATGCGCGCTACGCGATTGCCCCTCGTCATCGCTGCTGTTCCTGACTCTTCCACGGCGCCCTCGCGCCGCCGCCTCGGCTTAGTCCCCCCAAGCCGCTCCGTCGCCCGTTAGCTTGCCGCGTCCCCCGCTGACGTGTTTGTCTGGCGTTGCTGACGGCGGTCCGACACTCCGCCCACCACGCGGATCAGCAGATACGACGCGGCATAGACCACGATCGCCACGGCGAATCCGCACATCGCAATGGCCACGGCCACGCCCCACAACCGCCCCTGCGCCGCGGCTGCCACGATCAGGCAAACAAAGCCGCTCAGCGTCACCAACGCCAACAATCGTCGCAAAGAGTATTGAGGGGCTAGCATTCCTGAATTGTGCCACGCTCACCGTGAGAAAGCCAGAGAATTCGACGGGCGGCACGCATCCAACCAGGAAGCAAACACGACGCGCCAACAGGCCAACGGTTCGAGCCCTCGTGTTCCAGTCGGCAGCCTTCTCTCGTTGGCTATTCCCCGCTCCGCGCAACCAAGGTACCATGATCGGAGGCAAGATCGGGCCGAATCGGCTCGGCTCGTGGATTCAGCGAATTCCCAGCGAGGCGAACATGGACAGCTCCACTTTCTCGCGGCGCGGTTTCAACGCTCAGGCTCTCGGCTCGCTGTTGGTCTATTCGCTGCTCGAGACGCTTTCTTGCCACGACTTGTTCGCGGCCGAAGTTCGTCCCAATACGGACGCCTGGCTGGCCGACGTCAATCAACTGGCCCAGGATCTGAAAGGCCAGAAGCTGGAGCAGGTTACCTGGCAAAAGAAAGTGGCTGAGTTGATGGAGCAGGTGAACCTGGATGACTTGCTGAAGATGATCGACTTCGATCGTCTTACGGCGAACGTCAACTTCGCTGAACGCGGCGAACGGAGCATGCGATTTTCGTTCCCCAAAGTCGAGGGCGTGCCCAGCGAGTTGAGTTTCGGCAAGCAGATCTTCGCGCTCAAGAAGGATCGCTCGGTGGTGCCCCACGGCCACAACAACATGGCCACGGCCTTTTTGATTCTCAAGGGCGATCTGCGCGGACGGCACTACGACCGTCTCAAGGACGAGCCGGGCTACATGATCATCAAGCCCACGATCGATCGAAAGTTCGGTCCCGGCGAATGCTCGACCGTGTCGGACTACAAAGACAACGTCCATTGGTTCCAGGCCCTCACCGAGCCGGCCTTCATCTTCAACTTGCACGTGATGGACGTGAAGGCTGGCAGCACGCTGCCGACCGCCCGGGTCTATGTCGATCCGCTCGGCGAGCAAATTGCCGGCGGGCTGACGCGAGCGCGACTGATCAATTACAAAGAAGCCAACCAACTTTACGGATAGTGCGTGGTTCGCCACGTTGCGGCCTGTGCCAGCTTTGGGAATCCTTTTGCCACAAATGGCTGCGCTCGCCGCGCATACGGGTTGGGTGCGATGATCTGGACGATGGCCCGTCGCCGCTGACGCGCTAGCGGTCAACGCCGCCGGGGCCAGGACGAACGCTTTCTTCGTGGTGGAGGTGCCTCGAGATGAATACGCTGCTCAATCCAAGGCGATGGACCGCCCTGCTGGGCTTGGTTGCTTGGTCGATGATCGTGTTGGCAGCTGCGCTCCGCGCCGATGCTCAGGTGCGAATGGAGGTGGAAGCGTTCTCGGGCGCTCCCTTCGGCGTCGGACGCATCACACTTCACTCCGGCGGCGAGTTTCGCTTGAATCGCGTGCCGCGTCCCGGCGGCGGGCGGATCGCGGGCCTGGCCCGTAAAATCGCTCAGCAAGCCGGCATCGGCCAGACGGCCGAATCGGACAGCGCCGAAATGCTGCTGTTCGAAAAGGCCGACCGCGCCTTCTATCCGGTATTCGAAAAGCGAGATCGGCCGCTGCTGCGCGAGTTCATGAACACGCCCACCGAAGCCACGATGTACTTCCTGTTTCAGGGCGACGCGCCCCTGGAGTTGACGATGTATGCGCCAGGGCCGACTACGGCCGGCGTCACCCCGAGGCTGGATCGCGCCGGATACGACCGCTTGTTGAGCGCTTGGTGGCGCGATTATGCCGCCATCACCGAGCGCAACGAGGCCCGCCCCTACCCGCGGCTGGTTGAAGAGTACTTGGTCGACACGCTCTCGCGGCGTCTGCAACTGCCCATTCCCCAGCAGCCCGAAGCCAAAGGCCTGGGCCTGTTTCAGTTCGCCAACATGTTCAAGCTCGACGACATGATGCAGAGCGAGTTGAGCCTGTTGATGGGCACCGACAAGGCCCGATCCGAGGCCGCCAAGGCCATCCTGCTGGGCAATACGGCCGATCAGGCCGCCACCGAGCGATTGCCCGAAGAGTTGCCCTCCGCCCAGCCCGAGGGGACTCAGGGCGCGGCGGACCTGCCGATCGAACCGATTGCCATGCGCGTTCCGGCCGAGTGCTTGTACGTGCGCTTTGGCAACTTTCCTAATTTCCTCTGGCTCCGTCATCGCATGTCGGAGTGGGGAGGCGAACTGCGCGACCTCGTTTCCGAGCGGGGATTGGACTACGGGCTCAACGAACGGATGCAAAGGCAATTGGGCCTCCGCGAAAGCCAGATGGCCGGATTGCTGGGCGAGAAAGTGATTGCCGACGTCGCCATGATCGGCACCGACACATTCCTGAGCGAAGGCGCATCGATCGGCATGTTGTTTCAGGCCAAGAACAAGGGGGCCCTGTCGCTCGACTTGCAGAATCAACGACTGACCGCGCTCAAGGAGTCAAAGAACGCCAAAAAAGAGACCGTCAAGATCCAGGGCCGCGACGTTTCATTCTTCTCGACGCCCGACAACTCGCTTCGTTCCTTCTATGTGGCCGACGGCGACTACCAGCTGGTGACCACGAGCCGGACCTTGGTCGAGTGGTTTCTGGCCACGGGACAAGGCAAGCATCCTTCGCTGGGGTCTTCCGACGACTTTCGACGGGCGCGCACGAACATGCCGCTGTCTCGCAACGACACGGTTTTCGTCTACCTCTCGCCCGCGTTCTTTCAGAACCTGCTGAGCCCTCGCTATCACATCGAGCTTTCGCGCCGGCTGCGTTCGGCGGTCGAGATCGAACTGTATCAGATCGCGCAATTGGCCGCCCGTGGCGAACAGAAACCGGCCGACACACTCGACGACCTTGTGGCCGGCGGCTACCTTCCGCAGAACTTTGGCCACCGAGCCGATGGAAGTCAACTGACACTGCTCGATGGCAAGCTGGCCGATTCGTTGCGTGGCGGGCTGGGCACGTTTGTGCCGATCAGTGACGTCGAGATCGATCTTGTCACGCGGGCTGAAGCCGCCGAGTATCGCAAGTTCGCCGACTACTACACCGCCGAATGGGGACCGATGGATCCGGTTGTCGCCGCCGTGCGGCAGGAGCCGCTGCCCGAGGGAAAACTCGAACGGGTCGTGGTCGACTTGCAAGCCGCCCCTCTCTCGCAGAAGCACATCAACAAGCTGGCCCAGTGGCTCGGTCCGCCGACCGATCAGCGCTTGGCGCAAGTGCCCGGCAACGTGGTGTCGTTCGAAGCCGTGCTGCGCGGCGGAACGTTTTTCGCCGCGGGCGACCATCATCTGTTTGGCGCGCTGCGCGATGCGGATCCGGCGTTTGCCCTGGATCCCAGCGCCGGCATGATCGCCCGCATGTTGACTTCGCGTTGGGAAGGCCTGCAAGGCTACGTCGGGGCTTATCCGAATCCAGGATTCCTGCAGCTGTTCAAACTGGCCTCGGGCACGCCGCCGAGCCCGGAAGGCTACTCGCGTCTGATCACCGGTCTTTGGCAGCGGCAGACAGGCCCCTACACCTTGATCTCCTACCATCCCGAGATACTCGACCAGACTGTGCCGCAACTGCGCTTCGAGAAAGCCCCTCGGCCGGCGCAAATCTGGTTCCAGGCAGACGATCTACTGCACTCTAAGCTCGCCCCAATGCTCAATGCCTACGGCTACCGGCAGTCGCGGCAGATCACCAGTGGGAACACGAAGTATATGAATATGCTGACCGAACAACTCCATGTGCCACAAGCCGAGGCGCGGGGCATTGCTGAACGATTGCTGGCAGCCAAGATGATCTCGCCCCTGGGCGGCGAATACGAAGTGCGCGAGATGCAAGGCGGAGGCCGGATGTGGGTCTCATCCGCATTGGCGGACCGAACCGACATGACTCAGCCGCCCGACGACTACCAGTTTCCGGCGCTCAACTGGCTGCGCGGCATCAACTTTGAGTTGTCGGCCGAGAACGGCACGCTGGCGATCCACGGTGAGGCGATCATGCCCGTCGAAACGCGTCCCGCCGCGGCCGCGCCATCGCCGTTTGCCGGACTGCTGGGCGGCGCCAAAAAGCCCAAGCCCAGCGATGCCGAGAGTCCCAGCGTCGACAAGAAGCCCATGCCGACGCCCACGCCGGCCAAGGCCCCGCCCAAGCCTGCTCCCCTTCCCGCCCCTCCCGATCTCAAGCCGACCGGGAAGAGATCGTTTTGATCGTGTACACAGGAGGCTACGTTTCGACGATGAAAAGCGATACGGCGGCCGATTCGTCGCCGCTTCAAAGGCCGCGACTCAAGGCTTCTTCAACTTCGGCAGCGGGCAGCCGAACGCTTTGGTCTCGTTGACCGTCGGCGCGGCGCCGGAGAGCACCTGATCAAGCGCGTTTTCCAGGTCGTACACCGTCGGATCGTCGCGACGCTTGCCGTCGCTGGCATAGCGATCGTCGATCCGCCCTCGATACAGCACCGTGCCGGTCGGACTGACCAGCACCGCTTCGGGCGTGACGCGTGCGCCGGCCGCTCTGGCGATCGTTTGTTGCGGGTCGAGCCAGATGTCAAATGCCAGGCTGAACTCCTTGGCATGCGTGGCGCCGACGCTGGCGGTCACGGTCGGATCGCAGTGTACGCCATGGCAAACGACGCCGCGAGCCGCGTACTTGTCGGCGATGCGCTGCATGTCCGGCGCATAGCCGTTCGATACCGGGCACTCCGTGCCGATGAAAAACAGCACCACGGCCTTGGCACGGCCAAATTCATCTTGGGTGTGCTGACCGCCAGCAGTGTCGCGCACGTTGAACGTGCTGATCTGCTTAGGGGGGGCGGCAGCGGGAGGTTCCGCACCCCACGCCAGACACGGCCAGGCAATGAGCGCGAGGCAGCCGGAGGACAAAAGTGAGTAGCGGTCTTGCATGGCAAACCGCACTGAATCAACCAGTCTGCGAGAGGGGCATGGTCGTCACGGCCGGAGTGGTCGGCAATGGCGCGGAAGCCTCGCGGTGGCGCATCTGCTCGTCCCAAAACGCGAACTGCGGGTCGCCCGCGCGAAACGCAAATACGGCGTCCGGCAGCGCAGCGCCATTCACCTGTCGCGAGTGCACGCGAACAAGCACCGCGCCGTCATGACGACGTTCGACATCCCAGGACTGGAGATGATGCAAGGCAGGAGTGTCCGGATTGAGGTTGGGCGGGCAGTCGCGTTCGGTTCGCCGTTTTACCCCCGTAACCGTGGCGACCGCCGGCAAGGTACGTTATTGTGCCTGAATCGCCCAACCAATTCTAGGCCAGTTTTGCTGGCCCGGCGGGGGGATTTGAGACCCTAAAAGTCGCCCTGGCGGACCGGAAGAACCTGTCTGCGGCGAGCTGTCAGCCTTGGCTCGCGACGCCCCGAGCATGGCGGCGGAATTTCGGCGATCTGGTGCTACGGCCTGTTTGGGCTCCTTCCGTTTCGAGCAAGCGCGCTTTCCGATCGGGTCCCTCGGGGCCCGAATACCGGCCGATGCTACCGTTTGAATTGATCACGCGATGGCAGGGCACGAGGATCGGAAAGCGGTTCTTGGCCATTGTGCTGCCTACGGCTCGCGCGGCGCGCTCGGCACCGCTCTTGGCTGCCAGGTCACCATAGGATTGTGTCTGGCCATAACCGATCGCCCGGCAATGCTTGATCACGCGGCGTTGAAACGGCGTCAGATGTTCAAGGTCCGGTTCGACATCCTGAAAGTCGACGCAGCCGCCAGCCGCATAGTCCTGAAGTCGCGCGACGAGCGACGGCCAGCCGCCGACAGCCTGCTTCGCCTGGGGCGCTTGCTCCCGAATTGCTTTCAATGTGGCCGCCTTGGTGGGGTGGCCAAAAATCACCTGACGAATCGTCTGGCCGGTGCCCACCAGCGCCATCCATCCCAAATCGGTCTCAAAGGAAACGAACTGGAGCGGTTCTTCGTGCGGCATGATCGAGATTTTTGCGAGATGGAACGGCCAGAACGGCGCTTTGACATTTTCGCGGCCATCATTCTATACTGGGTTTGCGCAGTCGCAACTGCCTGGTGTTTACCTCTTAATCCAACAGCCAGTGGCGCCTTGGGCGCTGCCGTTCGTGCAAGGGAACCTTCGATGAATCGATACAGTTCCTTGAGTGACGACTTCTACGTCAACATGAACCTCAGCACTGAGATGGAGCTGCCCACTACCCGCGAGCCGGTGCTCCACTACTTCGAGCGACTGCAAAAGAAGTATCCCACGATGCGCAATTTTTATTGCCGCGAGAAGGGAGACTTCATCCTCGAAGAGGACAAGGAGCACGGCCACTACCGCTGGGCCACGGTCGAAGCCCGTCGGCTGTGCTCGGGGCAAGTGAACCCCGCGACCATCGAAGAGGCCCTCGAGCAGCACAAACTGGTGCTCGAATTGGCTCCCTACATGCTCTCGCTCAGCTCGCTGGACTGCGAGGCCCTCGACCTGCTGTTCGGGTTCGATTTCACCTACCGCGGCAACCACAATCAACTGGTTGCCGAAGCCTTGGGGCTGAGCCCCGCCTTGGAACGCCTGATGGAGGTGCCGGGCAGCACGATCGTCAACTATGAGCCCACCATGACGTTGGCCCTGGATGAAGATTGCCGGATGCAGTGCCGCTTGAGCATCGAAAACCGCACCAACGCCTATCAAATTCGCACCGGCGAATTTCCCGAAGAGCAGCTCAGCGTCTATGTCACCGCCCGTCGCTATGGCGGCTTGGGCCAGGACGTGACCTTCGTCGAAATGCTCGGTCGTCTGACCGAGCTCTGCACCCACATGGTCGACACCTATGTCGCCGACAGCATCCTGAAGCCGCTGGCGCGGACGATCGCGGCGAAGTAGACGGCGGCTTGCACGGTTGGCGCGGCGAAGACCCTTGGCTAACGCGCGCCTTTCACTCCTTCATCCACCGCCTTCCTCGCCGCCACCACGTGGGTGACGATCGATTGCATGCGGTTTTCGTCGGTGAAGGGGGACAGGACGTAGGACTTGAGGGCCACGATGGGGTCGCCGAAGTCGGTGTGGCGGTAGCAGTCGGTCAGAGAGATGACCACGCCCGCGCCGGCCAGGGCTTCGGCGTGAACGCGCTCGAAAATCCGGCGGTTGTATTCATTGTGGGCCAGCACCTGCTGGCGATAGGCTGGGTCGCCGCGCTCCTGGGCCTTGACGGCAAACGTGTCGACGCCATCGGGATAGGCGCGAAACAGCGTCACGGGGCCATAGTTCTCGCCGTTGAGCACCGTCAGGTTCGGGTGCGATTCGATCTGCTCGCGCAACACCTCGGCCATTTCAACCGCGTGGCCCAGCAGCGCGCGGTAGCCTTCCTTGCCAAACAGCAGCATGTTGGCCAGGGCCGCCATCGGCCCGGCCGCTCCGCGACTGGTTTCCAGCGTGTACATGCCGGGATGATGGTTGCCCGACTGATAGAGATAGGGCATTGTCTCGCGCTGCCGGGCGATCAGGTCGAATTCCTTGGCGTCACGGAACAGCACGAGCGACGAGATGTACGGCGTGTAGCCGGTCTTGTGGAAATCGATGCCAATTGAATCGGCCAGCGGAAGGTGCCCGATGTCATGCTGCACGGCGGCCAGCGCCCGCACCGTTCGCCCCCGAAACCCCAAGGGGTTTTGCAGAAAGTCGTAATCGTCGAACACGCTCCAGGCCCAGCCGATCACGGCGTCGGCGTGCAGGTGCGGCAGATACGGCAGGGCGAACTCCTCGGCCAGCCTTCGACGCAGGGTGTCAATCGCTCGCAGGTTATCGACGCCAAAAGCGTCGGTCGAACCCATCGTGGCCACGATCGCCGCGATCTTCTTGCCGCTGGCCAACGCGTCGCGGGCCGCCGCCTCAAGGGCCGGAAGCTGCACCGAGTTGTCCAAGTGCGTGGGAACGCAGATCACGTTCTCCTGGCCGATGCCCAACCAATTGGCCACGTTCAAACACGAGTAATGGCTCTGCTGCGACGCCAGAATCACGGCCGACTCCTTGAGTCCATTCCGAGCCGTCCCGGGCAGGGCTTTCTCGAGCCCGATCTTCGTGCCATAGAGCAACCCGCCGGTGCCGCCAAAAGTGAACACGCCGCCGGATTGCCGCGGGTCGTACCCCACGAGCTCGGCGGCCATGGCCGTGGCACGCACTTCAGCCTCGGAAAATCGCCGGCCGCTTTCGTCGCTGCACAAGTTCGGGTTATAGAGCAGCGGCAACAGCACGCCGATGACGCTAGCGATCGACGGATTCGGCACGACGTTAATCTGGCTGCGCGGATGCCCCCAAATGAACATTCCCTGCAAGTAGCTGACCAACTCCGGAATCACGGCCTCGAGCTGCAGCCCCTCGCCCGCGACACGAGCCGCCCGAGCCGCGTCGTAGTCCGGCTCTGTCGGCTGCCCCAAAATCGGCGTCTGTGACTTGAGCGCATCGACCTGGTCGAGCGCGCGCAAAATGGAAAACACCACGTACCCATCATGCACCGGATCCGAAACCGGCTGAGGAAACGCCTTGCGCAAACTCTCGAGCAATTGCTGGTAGTGCATGAGTAGTGATAGGTAGTTAGTGGATAGTGGTTAGTAAACAAAGACGAATGGCTTGCTTTTCGTCACTAACCACCAACCACTAGCCACTACCTCTTCTAAACTGGTCCACCGTCACGGCGGCCACAATGATGGCACCGATGATGATTTCTTGAATCGGGTTCGGCTGCTTGAGCGCGGTGCAGCCACTAGATATTACTTGCATGATGAGCGCGCCGGTCAAGGTGCCCAGGATCGAACCACGGCCGCCGCTGAGGCTGCCGCCGCCGATCACGACGGCTGCGATGATTGGTAGCTCCTTGCCGGTGCCCGAGGTGGGGTCGCCGATTGTCAGCCGGGCGAACTGGTAAAGGCCGGCCATGCCAACAAAAAAACCGGCAATCGTGTAAATGGCAATCCGCGTCAGCGGCACATTGATGCCGCACAATCGAGCCGTGGCTTCGCTCGAGCCGATGGCGAACACGTGCTTGCCGAACACGGTATAGCGGAGCACGGCCGACACCAGCAGGGCCAGGATCAGCAACAGCCACACGCCGGGCGGAAAGATCATCCATTCGTACTTGAGTCGCGGCAGCAGCAGCTCGCCCATCCAGTCGGGTATCTGGGCCCGGTCGGGCCGCACCATCGTGCTGCGGCCGATCATCTTGGCCAGCCCCAGATAGATCGTCATCGTGCCCAGCGTGATGATAAATGGCACCACGCGCAGCAAGCTGATCAGTGAGCCGTTGATGAAACCGGCCAGGCAGCCCGTGCCCACTCCGATCGCAACGGCCAGCGGCGGCGGATAGCCTTCGCGCAAGAACCATGCCAGCACGGTTGCCGAGAGTGCCATCGTGGTGCCTGCCGACAGGTCGATGCCCGCCGAGATGATGATCATCGTCATGCCCAGCGCCGCGATGGCCACGGTGGCCGACTGCACCAGAATGTTTTGCGCGTTGCGCAAAGTCGCAAACTTGCCACCGTCGGCCTGCATGTTGTCGGCCACGGTGAACACGGCCACGACCAGCACCAGTGCCAAGAACGGTCCCAGCACCGTGCGCAACCACTGGCGGCCACGCGTCGACCAGGGCCGAGCCGATTCCGAGGAGAGCCCGCTCATGGTTCCACCCCCAGAGCACAACTCAGAATCGAGGAGCCGGTCCACTGCTCGGCCGGCCGAATCTCGCGCAGCGTGCCGCGCGCCATCACGCCCACACGATCGCAAACGCTCAACAGCTCGGCAAAGTAAGAACTGACGAAAATGACCGCCTTGCCTTCAGCGGCCAGCGAGGCGATCAATCGATAGATTTCGGCCTTCGTGCCCACGTCAATGCCGCGCGTCGGTTCGTCCAGCAGCAGCACGTCGGCGTCCTGGTGCAGCACGCGCACCAGCGCCACCTTCTGCTGGTTTCCGCCTGAAAGTTGCTCGACGGTCTGTTCCGCCGAATGGGCTTTCACGTTCAGACGCCGCATCCAATCCTCAACCGCCGCGCGCCGGGCCCGCAAGTTCAACCATCCAAAACGGCTGTAGGGTGTCAGGCGGCTGTAGGTGGCGTTGTCGGCGATCGTCTCCCGCTGGGCCAGTCCTTCGCCTTTGCGATCCTCGGAAACCAGTCCCAAGCCCGCGTGAATCCGGGCGTGAGGTGTTGATCGGGGTTCGATGGCGCCGATGCGCACCCTGCCCCGCCGCACTGGATCCAAGGCCAGCAAGCAACGCAACAGTTCGGTGCGCCCTGACCCCACCAGTCCGGCGATCCCCAGGATCTCGCCGCGGCGCAGCTCGAACGAAACGTCGCGCGGCGTCTTGCGGCCCGAGAGCCCCGCCAGCGACAGCACGACCTCGCCGGCAATGTGCGGCACTGAGGGAAACAGCTCTTCGACCTTGCGACCGACCATCAGGGCCACAATCTCCGACTCGGTGGTGCCGGCCAACTGCCCACTGCCCGCCACGGCACCATCGCGCAGGACCGTATAGCGGTCGGCAATGCGGCGAATCTCTTCCAGGAAGTGGCTGATGTAAATGACCGCGATGCCCGATCGTTTGAGCTTCTCGATCACGCGAAACAAATTCTCGACGTCGTGCTGCGTCAGCGAGCTGGTCGGCTCGTCGAAGACGATCACCTTGGTCTCGCTCGCCAATGCCCGGGCGATTTCGACCACTTGCTGATCGGCAACCGAAAGCCGACGCACCGGCACGTCGAGTGGCAGGTCGGCGCGGCCCAGCATGCCCAGCGCGCCGCGGACCCGTTCCTGTTGCGCCGCGCCGCGCACGAAACCCAAGCGGCTCTGCTCCTGACCGAGCATCACGTTTTCGGCCACGTTCAGATCGGGCGCCAGGTTCAACTCCTGATAGATCATCGACACGCCGGCCACCCGCGCGTCGTGAGGGCCTGTGGGAGCATAGGGCTGGCCGGCCAGGTGCATCTGGCCCGAGTCGGGCGAGACGGCGCCCGAGAGGATCTTCATGAGCGTGCTTTTGCCGGCGCCGTTTTCGCCAATCAGGGCCAGCACCTCGCCGCCGCGCGCTTCGAGCGACACGCCTTGCAAGGCCCGGGTGGCGCCAAAGCTCTTGCTCACATCCGACATGCCGAGCAGCGCGGTTTCCATGAGCCTCGGCCGTCAGTCGGCTTGTTCGGGAACGAGCAGCTTTTGAATTTCGGGCTGTTTCATGTTTTCCGGCGTGGCCATCGTCTCGCCCGTCGCAATCCGCTTCTCGACCTCTTTGCCTTGCATGTGGGCGACCAGCGTCTTGACGCTCTCATAGCCCATCGCCAACGGATCTTGCAGCACCAGGCCATGAATCTTTCCCGCCTCGAGCGCCGGCACGAGCTGCGGTCCGGGATCGAAGCCGACGAAGATGACCTTGCCCGCGAGTCCCTCCTGCTCCAAGGCCCCCAGCACTCCCACGGTGTTGGGCTCGCAAACCGCGAAGAAACCATTCACGCGATCGCCAAATTGATTGCACAACTCGAGGGCCTTGTTCTGCGCCTCCAAGGGGGTTGTGCCCGAGTATTGATCGTCGGAGAGGATGTTGAGCCCCGGAAACTCCTTGTGCAACGTTTCCAGAAAACCGCGTTCTCGCTGCTCGGTACTCTCGCTGCCGACGTTATACCGCAGCAGAATGACATTGCCCTTGCCGGCCAGCCGCTTGCCGATTTCACGGGCGGCCAGCGCGCCGCCGTTGTAATTGTCGGTGGCCACGTAGCTGACGATCGCATCCTCGTCGGCCAACCCGCTATCGAAGATCACAGTGGGAATGCCGGCCGTCTTGGCATCGAGGACCGACGTCACCAGGGCCGTGGAATCCAACGGCGCCAGAATGATGCCATCGACCCCTTGCGCAATGAAGTCCTGCATGACATTGATCTGGCCCTCGCGATCATTTTCGAGCAAGGGGCCTTTCCACTGGATCTCGACGTGAACGCCCGAAGCCTTGAGCTCCTTGGCAGCCTGGAGTGCCCCGGCGTGAACCGACTTCCAAAAGACGTGGGTCGTGCCCTTGGGAATGACGGCGATCCGCAGGCGCTTGCCATTACCGTTGGCGCCCGGCGAGCTGTCGGCCGATGGTTCACCGCGATGGCAGCCGGCTAGCGCCGCGAGCAGCAAGAGACCGAAAGCCCAGCGCTGCATGGCGAGTTATCCTCGGCGATTGCCGCCGCGGGGATTCCCGCCGCGGTTGCCACGTCCTCGACCGCGTCCGCGAGGGCTTCCCGCTTTGGGATTCTTGGCTCGGGCTTCCATGTTCACCGAGACGATATATCCGATCGCTTCTTCCCAAGCCGGGATCGCACGATGGCTGTTCTTGTCGAGGGGCGAGTCTCCCGAGTCATCATCGTCGCTGCCGGCCGAGTCCTCGTCGCCGATTGCGAAGGGCTCCTGGTCATCGTCGTCCAGGTCGTCCATATCATCTGCGTCGTCCTCGTGCGCGTCGATATCGTGTACACGATGTGTATCATCGCCCCCACGGGCCGCGGCCTCGGGGCCTTCGGCGCTCGATTCGCTGGAGACACCCTTGGGCGCCCCTTCTTTGTCGCGGCGACCGCCACGACGGCGACGCCGCCGACGTCCTTTGCGCTCGCGCTCCTCGCCCGGTGCTAAGGGCGTCTCACCCTCGGTGGTTTCACCAGCAATGGGTTCGGCCTCACCAAACTCCAGCACGTCCGCTTCGGGTTCGCCGGCATCATGCTCGGCATGTTCGGCCGCCTCGCCCTCAGTCGCGGGCGTCGTTTGCTCGCCCTCGACCTTCTCCCGCGAACGCTTGGAGCGGCGACCGCCACGGCGGCGGCGCCGCCGCTTGCGCTCGGGCTGATCGCTCTCACCCTCGACCGTGGGGCTCTGGCCCTCGCCCTCGGTGAATTCCGCTTCTTCCACCAATTCGGCGTCGATCGGCTCATCATCGTGAAACCGATCGTCATCGAATTCGGACCCAGAACGGGCGGACGCAGCGAAATCGGACGCGGTTGATTCCTCATGGACCGGTGAGGGTGCCTCGCGATGGCGCTCGCGCGGGGGTTGCCGCTCTCGGTTGCGCGGCGGACGCCCTCCCTCGGAATCGCGCCGGGGCCGCTCGCGTCGCGGCTCTTCGGACCGTTCCCTGGGCGGGGCTGCAGCGGTCGCTTCGGGTTGACGGACTGGTCGCGCGGGGGCTGATTGCGGAGGAACTGCTTTGGGCGGCGGAGGCGGTTCGGCCCCTTCGATCCCCAACTGATCCGCCAGTTGAGACCAATTGGCGGCTGGCTTGGGCGGCGCCGGCTTCTTGATTGCTGGCGCGGCACGACGCGGCGCGGGGGGAGGCGTGGCCGGCTTCTGTTCTTTTGCGGCCGGCTGCTCGGGTACGGGGGCGCCCAAGTCCGAGGCCAACGAATTCCAGTGGTCTGCGTTACTCATATCGAAAGAGCACCAATCCTTGCAAAGAAATTGCCAGCATCCGCCGCGGGCGGCTCCGGCGCGACCATCCAATAATGACCGAACTCTCAGTATAGGAGCTTGGCAGCACGCTGGAAAGTGTCTTGCTTGCCGATCGATACTTCGAACACGGCCCAAAATCAGGGCGAGAAATCGCCGCTCCATGCTGTGCTTGGTTTCTCCCACGATGGCGACCTACAATTGCCGGGGAACCCCTGGTGCGCCATCAGCGTCGACCGACGATGCATTCCTGCGAGAACTCCCGAGCCCGTCATGATGTCTGCCACCAGTTCATCGGCAAAAAGTAGACCGCTGCCCTTCGTCGAAGAGGTGCAGATCACCGGCCATATCATCGACAGTCTGATTCTGCCGAAGGTCCTCGACCTGATCACGGCCGGGGGGGGCAGTTTCAAGATCAAGAAAATTACGATCGGCCACAGCCGTTCCGATCCAAGCTTTGCCCTGGTCGAGGTGCGCGCGGCCAGCGTCGAGGCGCTGCGGCAGATCCTTGGTCAGATTGGCGACCATGGGGCCGTACCCACCGCTCTGCAGGACTGCCAACTGACCGCGGCCGACATTCCCGGCGCCTTTCCCGAAGGCTTTTATAGCTCGACCAACCAGCGCACCGAGGTGCGCCTCGGTGGTCAATGGGTCGAAGTGGCCTCGCAAGAAATGGACTGTGGTGTCGCGGTCGACCTCGAGCTCCGCACGGCGCGCTGCGTGGCCATGAGCGACGTCGTGGCCGGCACGCAGTTCGTGATCGGCCACGGCGGCGTGCGGGTGTTTCCGCCCGAGCTGCTGGCCGAGCGGCAGCCGTTCGAATTCATGGGGAGCAGTGTCTCGACCGAAAAGCCCAAAGGGGTCGCGATTCGCCAGATCGCCCACGAACTGTTCAAGAATCGCCAGGGGGGCGGCAAGACGCTGCTGGTCGGCGGTCCGGCAATCGTACACACCGGCAGCGGCGAGCATCTTTGCCGGCTGATTCGCGGCGGCTATGTCGATCGGTTATTCGCCGGCAATGCCCTGGCGGCCCATGACATCGAACAGGCCCTGTTCGGCACCAGCCTAGGCGTGCACCTCGATCGGGGTGACCTGGCCGAGGCTGGGCACGAGCATCATCTGCGGGCGATCAATCGCATGCGGCGCATCGGCGGCATTCGCAAGGCGGTGGAAAGCGGCGTGCTGCGATCCGGCATCTTCTACGAATGCGTCCGCAACGACGTCGATTTCTTGCTGGCCGGCAGCATTCGCGACGACGGTCCGCTCGGCGAAGTGATTACCGACGTGCTCGAAGCCCAGCGGCAAATGCGCGATAGAATCGAAGGCATCACATTTTGCCTGATGATTGCCACGACCCTGCATTCCATCGCCGTGGGTAATCTGCTGCCCGCCTGGGTCACGGTCGTCTGCGTCGACATCAATCCCTCGACCGTTATCAAGCTCAGCGATCGCGGGTCGTTCCAGACGATCGGGCTGGTCACCGACGTCGAGCCCTTCCTGCGGGCCTTGGTGAGCGAGTTGGAAGCCTTGGAGCGGACCGCATGAACGCGCCGGAGGAACGGAAGCCCGCGCGCTCAACGGCGGCGTTCGACTTCACGAGCCGCCAGCCACGGATCCTGATGTGTCCGCCCGACCACTATGGCATCTTGTACGAGATCAACCCTTGGATGAGCCGGCAGAAGCAGGCCGATCCAGCGCTGGTGGCATCGCAATGGGAATCGCTGCGGCGGCTGATCGAACAAGTCGGCGCCCGGGTGTTGCTGCTCGATGCGGTCTCCGGCTTGCCCGACCTGGTCTTTACGGCCAACGCGGCAATGATCTATCGCGACCGGGCCGTGCTGGCGCGGTTTCGTTATCCGGAGCGACAGGGCGAAGAGGCCTGCGATGAAGCCTGGCTGACCGCGTCCGGGTTCACGGTCGACAAGCTGCCCGTAGGGGTGTACTTCGAGGGCGCCGGCGACGCACTTTTCTGTGGCGACACGCTGTTTGCCGGATACCGCATTCGCAGCGACGTGGCGGGGCATCAGCAAATCGGCGTGATGTTCTCCTGCCGCGTGATTCCGCTCGAGCTGGTTGATCCCTACTACTACCACCTCGACACGTGCTTTTGCCCGTTGTCGCCCGGCATGGCCATTTATTACCCCGGCGCGTTCGACGACTACGGCCGCCGGGCGCTGGCCGAGTCCGTCGAGGAGTTGATCGCCGTCAGCAGCAACGAAGCCCGTCGATTCGCCTGCAACGCCGTCGTCGTGGGCCGCAGCGTGATCACCAATACCGAATGCCCCGAATTGCACCGCGCACTGGAGGCTCGCGGGTTTTCGACCTTCGAGACGCCGCTCGGCGAGTTCGTCAAAGCCGGCGGTAGCGCCAAGTGCCTGACACTGCGGCTGGACGGCGAAGACGCCGCCGCCTGGCGAGGCTAGCCGTCGCCCCAGCCAATCGGCATGCGGCGAACATATACCCGTGACGCCGGGCCTAAAACCGCTGGGCACGGCCCCCTTTTTGGCTATAATGCCCGCATCCGTTCCGGGACACGGGAGGCGCCGATCGGCCATTTTCTGGCAATTGATCGGCCCGTTGTCAATCCATTCCGAAGGAGATCGTCTGTGCAAACGTCTTGCTCGCGTCTGGTGTGGCTCGCTTGTCTGCTCGTGACCGCCAGTGGGTGTGCGAAGGCCGTCAAGGTTACGAAAATCGCCGCGGGCGACGACGCTCAGAAGCGCGGCCAGACGGCGATGATCAACGCCAAGCCCGGCGAAGTGATCGAGTTTGGTGAAGGCAAATTCACGTTCAACTCGACCCTCTCGCTCGACGTGAGCGATGTCACGATTCGCGGACAAGGCAGCGACAAGACGGTATTGGCCTTCGATCAACAAGGCCAGGGCACCGGCGGCGAAGGCATCCTGGTCACGAGCAAGGAAAAGGTGACGATCGAGGGCCTGGCCGTCGAAGACGCCAAGGGCGACGCCATCAAAGTCAATGGCTGCGACGGCATCGTGTTTCGCGACGTGCGCACCAGTTGGACGGGCGGACCAAAGGAAACCAATGGCGGCTATGGTCTCTATCCGGTGCTGTGCAAGAACGTGCTGATCGAAAAGTGCGTCGCCCGCGATGCCTCGGACGCCGGCATCTACGTCGGCCAGAGCGAGAACATCATCGTCCGCCACTGCACGGCCGAGCACAACGTGGCCGGCATTGAGATCGAGAATTCAATCAACGCGGACGTCTATGAGAATACGGCCACGGGCAACACCGGCGGCATCCTGGTTTTCTCGCTGCCGGATCTGAAAGTGAAGGTCGGCCGTCACTGTCGCGTCTATAACAATCAGATCATCGCCAACAACCACGACAATTTCGCGCCCAAGGGCAACACCGTGGCCAACGTGCCGGCCGGCACGGGCATCATGATTCTGGCCAACCGCGACGTCGAGATCTTCGACAACAAGATCGAGAACAACCAGAGCATTGGCCTCTCGATTTGCAGCTTCATCATCACGCAGCGCCGCTACCAGCAGGATGAGGGCTACGACCCCTATTGCGAATCGATTTTCGTACACGATAACCAATTCGTCGGGGGCGGCGAAAAGCCGAGCGGCGTGTTGCCCAAGCTGGTCTCGACCCTGGCGGCCAGCCCGAAGGTGCCGGCCATCGTCTATGACGGGATCGTTGACGAAAAGAAGGCCGTCGACGGTGCATTGCCCGAAAAGCTGGCGATTCGCATCCGTGACAACGGCGACGCCGACTTCATCAACCTCAATTTTCCGAAGCTCGACCTGAGCAACGCCTTCGCGCTCGACAAGGAGCGCGACAAGGTCAGCCGCGACCTCAAGCCCTTTGAAGGCGAACGGCCGAAGCTGAGCCCCGTCACCATAGCCGGCGTCAAGTGATTGCCTCGCGCGGCGCCCAATGCAATGATGAGATGATGGTGGCAGCGGCTTCATACGGATGGCGAGTGCGTGGCGTGATCGCCACGGCGATGTTCACGCTCGCGCTCGGCGGCTGCGGTCAGAGTGGCGACCGGTCGTTGGCGCCCGAGAAGCTCTCGGAGTATGGCCTGTTCACCGGCAACGGCAGCTCGCAAGAGCCCGTTGAAGGGGTCACTCCCTACGACTTGAACACGCCACTGTTTTCCGACTACACCGAGAAATTCCGCTTCGTCAAACTGCCGCAGGGCACGAGCGCCGAGTATCGCGCGGACGAGTCGTTCGTCTTTCCCGTGGGCACCGTCATTGCCAAGACGTTCGCCTATCCCGTCGATGCCCGCGACCCGAGGCTCGGTCGGCGATTGCTCGAGACGCGCATTCTGAAACGCGAGCCGCAGGGCTGGGTTGGCTTGCCCTATATCTGGAACGCTGCGCAGACTGAAGCGGTTCTCGAGGTTGCCGGCGAGCTGGTCGACGTCAAATGGATCGACATCGCTGGTCAGGAGCGGACGAACAACTACATCATTCCCAATTCGAACCAGTGCAAGGGCTGTCATCGCTTGGGCGACGATTTCCTGCCGATCGGGCCGAAAGCGCGGCACCTGAATCGGGACTTCACCTATGCCCACGGCAGCGAAAACCAACTGGCCTATTGGACCCGTACCAAGGCGCTCGCTGGATCACCCTCGCCCCAAGACGCCCCCCGGCTGGCCGTGTGGAACGAACCGGCCACCGGCTCGCTCGACCAGCGGGCCCGAGCCTGGCTCGAGATGAATTGTGCTCATTGTCACAATCCCGCTGGACCCGCGCGCAACACGGGCTTAAATCTGCTGGCCAGCGAGGACGGCCCAACCCGGTTCGGCATCTTCAAAGCCCCGGTGGCGGCCGGACGGGGCTCCGGCGGGCGCGACTACGACATCGTGCCCGGAGACCCCGACAAGTCCATTATCACGTTTCGCATCAACTCGATCGATCCGGGCATTATGATGCCCGAGTTGGGCAAACGGCTCATTCACGCCGAAGGAGCCGAATTGGTGCGTCAGT
Source organism: Planctomycetaceae bacterium (assembly GCA_003153375.1). Classification (GTDB taxonomy): domain Bacteria; phylum Planctomycetota; class Planctomycetia; order Pirellulales; family PALSA-1355; genus PALSA-1355. The sequence continues at coordinate 74,783 of PLYM01000174.1, read as the reverse complement.
GGATCGCGGAGATGCCCAAGAGCGAAACACCCGAGTAAACGCGGTCGGGATAAATCTTCCGGGCGGCCAGGCAATTCGTGCAGGCGGCCACACCTGCCGGACGATCTTCCTTCATTGGCCGCTCATATTGCTCCGTTATGCTGTGCCGGGCGCGGCCTCGGCTTGAAGTTAATCGCCCCCCTTCCAGCCCCAGACGTGGCCAAACCGCGAACGGATCGATTATGATGGGGTCGTCGGCCGCCGCCGAATCGGGGCGGGGCCACGGGGCAGAGAGCACATCAAATTCAAGGACTGGGTGATGACTAACGGGTCCAGGCGGTCCCCGAGGCTTTCGTGGTTTGTGCTGGCGGCAGTGCTGGGAGCACTGGGCGCCGCGCGGGTGGCCGCCAAGGATGCGACTGCCGCCAAGGTGACCTACGCGAAACATATCGCGCCGATTTTGCTAAAGAACTGCGCCGGGTGCCATCGCCCCGGCGAAGTCGGTCCCTTCTCGCTATTGAGTTACGATGACGCCGCGAAGCGGGCCGACTTTTTGGCGGAGGTCACCACGAGCCGGCGAATGCCTCCCTGGAAGGCCGAGCCCAGCGCTAACAAGTTTTGCGACGAGCGACGTTTGACCGATAAGGAAATCGAGCTGATCGCAACCTGGGCCGCCGACGAAGCGCCTGAGGGCGACGCCGCGAGCCTGCCGCCGCCCCCGACCTTCCCCGACGGCTGGCAGTTAGGCGAGCCCGACCTGCTGCTCAAGATGTCCGAGCCGTTCCGCGTGCCGGCCGGTGGTCGCGATATCTATCGCTGCTTCGTGATTCCCATTCCGCTCGAGGCCAGCAAGCTGATTAGCGGCGTGGAATTTCGCCCGGGCAATGCCAAGGTCGTCCACCACGCGATCATGTTTCTCGATGCCAACGGCGCAGCGAAGCAGCTCGAAGGCCTTGACGGCAAACCAGGCTTTCCCAGCTTCGGCGGCCCGGTCATCAAGCCGACCGGTGGCCTGGGATCGTGGACGCCGGGCTCGATGCCGCGCTTGCTTCCCGATGGGCTGGTCAAATACGTGGCCCAGGGCAGCGACCTGGTCTTGCAAGTCCACTATCACCCGACCGGCAAGGTCGAAAGCGATCAATCGGTGGTGGGCATCCATTTTTCCAAGAAGCCGATGATGAGCAAGATCGTCTCTGGCATCGCGGTCTTGCAGACGGGCTTGAAAATCCCGGCCGGCGATGCCCATTGTGAGATCACGGCCGAGAGTCATCCGCTGCCCGTTGCCGTCAATGTGCTGGCGCTGACTCCTCACATGCACAATTTGGGTCGCGAGTTCAGAGTCGTGGCGAGGCTGCCCAATAACAGCGAAGTGCCGTTGGTCTGGATCAAGGATTGGGATTTCAACTGGCAGGGCGCCTATCAGTTCGAAAAGCCCGTCAAGCTGCCCAAGGGCTCGACGATCAACGTCAAGGCGATCTACGACAACTCGGAGGCCAACCCCAAGAACCCGTTCAAGCCTCCGAAGGCGATTCGCTGGGGCGAACAGACAACCGACGAGATGTGCCTGTGCGGCGTGCAAGTGTTCGCCGACCGCAGCAGCGATCTGAAACAAATCGCCGAGATGCGCGGCAACGAACTGGGCGCCTGTCTTGAAGGAGGCATTCCGGGCCAGGCGGAGGACGAACGCAAGAAAGCCACCGCGCAAAAAGTGGCCGACAAGTACAAGGCCGCGAAAGAAGTAATTGCCAAGAAGATGGCTGAACGGCGGCAGAGCCAACTCGTGGCCAGCGCGGCCGCCCCGCCCAGCGAGGTCGCCGAGGACGAACCTCAAGAAAAACCGCCCGTAAAGGCGAAGAAGGCCACGGGGAAAGCGGGCGGGGCGTTTCCGGCCGAGGGCATGGTGATTCCCGAAAATTCGAAGATATTGCTCGGCCAATACGACCTCGACAAGGACGGCCGGCTATCGCGTGAAGAATTCAAGGCCATGCCGGAACCGTTGCAAGTGCTGATTCGCCGGGGAGCGTCGTCCAAGCCGGGTAGCGGCGAACCGGCGATCAAGCTGGACGCAGCCGCCGGCGACGAGGAAACCAAAAAGCGGCCCGCAACGAGTAAGCCGGCAGCCAAGAGTCGAACCGCCAAACCGGTCGCTGCCGAGGCGGCGGATGATGCTGACGCGGCGGCATCCGCCGCCGACGCGACTGAGGAGCCCAAGCCGAAGGCCCGCGCAACCGCCCGTGCCAAAACGCCGCCGAAAGCAGCCAGCAAGGGCGGCACCAGTTTTCCCTTGGCCGGCTTTCTGATTCCTGAAGACTGCCGCGACGTGTTCGCCAAATACGACCTGAACCGAGACGGCCGGCTCGCTCGTGGCGAGTATGACAAGATGCCGTCAGCCTGGAAGGCCTTGGTCCGCCGCTTGTTGGCGCCTCAGCCCGCCGCCGCCACGGCATCGGAACCAGCTGAGTCCGAGCCCGCCCTCGCCGAGGAAGAGCCGGCCGATGCGGTCAGACCGAAAAAGTCCGTGGCCCGCAAGGTCGCTGCTCCACCGGTCGAGGAGACCGCCGCTGACGACGCGTCCGAAGCGGCCGACGAGCCGCCGACCAAGCCCGCGCCGAAATCCGTCGCCAAAACAGCCGCACAGTATCCCGCCGGCGGCGTGCCGATTCCCGAGAACTTGAAGCCTCTGACCGCTAATTTCGACCTCGACAAAGACGGTAAAATCTCGCGCCAAGAATACGACAAGTTGCCCGACCTCTGGAAGAGCCAGGTTCGCAAGCTGGCCGGGCTCAAGGAAGTGCCAGCCAGCAAGCCGGCGGCGGAAGAGGCCATGGAAGAGCCGGCCGAGGAGGACATGGCCGCAGATCCCGTTGCTCAAGGTGATCCAGCCGCTCCGGAACCCAAGGCAGAGGCCCCCGCTAAGCCAGAAACCCCAGCGAAGCCCGTTGCCAAGCCGGAGCCGCCGTTTCCTTCCGAGGGACTCGCAATTCCCGAGAACTTTCGAGTACTCATGACCACCTTCGACACGAACAAAGATGGTCGGATATCCAAGGAGGAGTTCGACAAGCTGCCCGGGTTCATTAAAGACTCCTTTCGACGCGCTGCCAAATGAAGTTGCAGGAACACAGCCTGCGTCGGCTTCGGCGGCCAGTCATCCCAAGGATGCACAATGTAACGGCATGCTTGGCTGGCCTGGCGGCATCCTTCTTGGCCGCGCCGTTCGCATGGGGGCACGCCGGCGATGACGTCGGCCAACATTTGGCCAAGATCGCCGCCGTCGGTCCACACGGCGCCGGATCGGCCGCGGCCCAGGCCTCCTCGCAGGCCTTGGCCGCGAAAGGCACCGACGTGCTACCGCGGCTGTTGACTGCCATGGAAACCGAGAACCCCGTGGCAGCCAATTGGTATCGCTCGGCTTACGAGTCGATCGTCGAGCGCGAGTTTCAAAAGACGTCTCCCCAGTTCCCCGTGGCGGAATTGCACGAGTTCGTCCTCGACCCACGGCACCAGGGCCGAGTGCGCCGACTCGTTCTGGGGCTTTGCGACCGCCTCGACCCACAGTACTCGGCACAGTTGATTCCAAGGATGCTCGACGATCCCGAGTTTCGCGACGACGCGGTCGAGCGCGAGTTGGCGGTCGGGCAAGAGGCGGTTGACGCCGGTGACTCGGAGGCGGCTCGCGACGCGTTTCGCCAGGCATTCGAGCACTCGCGCGACGGCAACCAGACAGCTCGCGCGGCCGCGAAGCTCTCTGGTTTCGGCGAGCAGGTTGACATCGCGGCCCACCTGGGCCTGGTGATCGACTGGTGGCTGATCGGCCCGTTCGACGCGCCCCGCTTCACCGGCTTCTCACGCGAGTTTCCACCCGAGAAGCGCGTCGTTCTTGGCGAGCAGTATCCCGGGCAACTGGGCGCGCCGATCGGCTGGCTTCGTCATCGCACTTCGGATGCTTTGGGCCTGGTCAACCTGGTCGCGGCCTTGGCGCCCTGCCAGGAGGCCGTCGGCTATGCCTATGCCCAGGTCGTGGCCACCGCAGACCGCGCCGCCGAGCTGCGCTGTGGGGCCGACGATAATTGCACGGTCTGGCTCAATGGCCAGAAAGTCTTCTCGCGCGAGCAATGGCTCAACGGCATTCGCTTTGACCGCTTTCGGGCGACTGTGCGGCTGAAGCGGGGTCCCAACGAATTGCTGGTAAAAGTCTGTCAGGGGCCCCCGAACAAGGATCCGCAAGTGGCCAACAACTGGTCGTTGCAGCTCCGTTTCTGCGATGAGAACGGCAAAGGAATTCCGCTCGGCGTCGTGTCGCCACCACCGGCCGAGGCGTCCCCATGATGCGAGCATGGCGGCGGTTTGCGTGTGTCGCAGGCTTGGCGGCAACCTGCATTGGGCTCGCCAGCGCGCGCGGCGAGAACTGGCCAGGCTGGCGTGGGCCCGAGCGCAATGGAGTGACGACCGATCAGGGCGCACCGTTGAACTGGTCGGCGGATTCCGGAGTTCAGTGGAAAGTCCCTCTTCCCGGCTCGGGAATCTCGAACCCGATCGTCTGGGACCGCATGGTCATCTGCACCAGCTCGGACGGCGCTCGTCAGGAAGAATTGCACGTGGTGTGTCTCGACCGCGATGGCGGCCGGCAATTGTGGCACGCCCGAATGTGGGGCACCGCGCCCACGTTGCACCACGAGACCAAGAGCAGCATGGCCAGCCCATCGCCCGTGACCGATGGCGAACATATCTACGCCTTCTTCGGCAGCGGCGATGTGTTTTGCTTTGATATGTCCGGCCGGCTCGAGTGGCAGCGGGCCCTGTCGAACGAATATGGCGTGTTCGAAAATCGATTTGCCGCGTCGAGTTCCCCGCTGCTGTTTGAAGACTTGCTGATCGTGCAATGCGATCACTTTGGTCCTTCTTATGCCTTGGCAATCGACAAGCGTACCGGCGCCAATCGATGGAAAACCGACCGGCCCGGCGTGTGGCTTTCGTGGTCGTCACCCATCAGCGCGCCGGCCGGCGACGCGGGCGTCCGGGAACTCATCTTGTGTTCGTCTGAAAAGATGGACGCCCTCGACCCGCGTAGCGGCGAGCCGCTGTGGACGTTGCGCGGCATGGCGCGAGAGTGCATTCCCACGCCGGTGATTGGCCACGGGCTGATCTACGCCGTCAGCGGCCCAGGTGCCGCCAGCTTCGCCGTGAGGCCCGGCGGCCGCGGCGATGTGACCGATTCGCACGTCGTCTGGACGAGCACGCGCGGCAATCCCTACGTGCCGAGCGCCATCCTGGTCGGCGACTATTACTACATTGCCGACGATCACGGCATTGGCACCTGTCTCGACGCCGCGACCGGCAAGCAAGTCTGGCGGAAGCGGTTTGGCGGCGACTTTACTTCGTCGCCGGTTTCGGCCGACGGCCGAATTTATTTTACCAACGAAACCGGCACGACGCTCGTGATTCGCGCACACACCAAACAGTTCGAAGAATTGTCCCGCAACACGATCGATCAGCTCGTCTACGCCTCGCCGGCCATCTCCGCCGGCCGCATCTTCATGCGAAGTGCCAGCCACTTGTGGTGTTTGGGCGGCGAGAACCCGGCGAAGTAAATCGCCGTTCACTCGAAAACCACCATCGAGTGCATCAAAAGCTTGGGCACTGTCACCTGCACAGCGTCTTCGAGGTGTTCCAGCGGCAAATCGAGATGTTCGGGCTCAAGCGTGGCCTTCTTCACGCCCGGCACGCGACATTTCACCCGAATGTCGTGCAGCGGAATCAGCTCCTCGCGCACCGGCCACGTTCCGCGCAGCTCGGACTGATTCGGAAAGCCCCATTTCTTTTGCAACTCCTCGGGCAGCGCGGCCAGCTTCTGGTAGATCGAGTGCCGGCCGTAAGAGCTATGATCGTTCAGCAGGTGCACGATCGTTCGTCCCTTTTCTGGCTGCCGGCGTGTGGTGGTAGCCAACACCAGCGGTCCTTCGACTTCAACCGGCGGCGCGTCGTCACCGGCGGTCCAACGGCAAGCGGCCGTGAGCATCTGGCGCATGTAGGCGTCGGGATAGAAGAACATGCCCTTATCGACGCTGGCCGGAAAGTACACGACGCGCCCTTTGCCGAACGACGAGGCGATGATTGCCGGATGCCGCCCGCTGCCGGCGTCGGCCTGATTGAGTCGATAGGTCGCCAGCACCTGGCCCCCCTCGGCCACCTTGGCCTCGACAGCACTGGCGATCAGCGCCAATTCACCCGCCGCGGGCGGCTCACCCAGGCCCCCGGCCCAGGCCGTGGCTTGCCTGGTTCGAATGGCCGAATCCGCCGTGATCGGGTGCTCGCCTTCGAGCTTGAGATACAGGTTATCGGTGCGAACGCTGACGGCGTGCGACCGCACGTAATGGGCGTGCAATAGATCGGACAGCACAAAGTCGTCACGCCGCGTGAACGATTCGTCATACAGGCCGGTCTCGAAGCTGGCCACGAGCCCGCCGCCGGCGGCCACGAAGCGGCGCACGACTTCGGCCGCGCGCTCCGACAGGCAGGCCACGTTCGGCAGGACCAGTACGCGCACGCCCTGCAAGTCGACGTCTTCCAGGTCATATTCCGTCAGCACTCGCACCGGCCAGTGCTTCTCGAAGACCGCTCGAAACGCGCCCAGCGTGTGCGAAAAGTAGACCGGCAACGCACCCTGTGCAAACAACGCTCGCGTCTGTTCCGAGGCCACGATGCCAATGTAGGGCACGGGCTGCGACTTAATCCACCAGGCCTCGCGAGCCTTGACATTGCTGACGTGCAATTTGAAATACTCTTCCCGCAGCGCCGACTCAACGAATTCCGGATAGACACCCCAGGGCGCGCCTTCGAGCCCGCGAAGCTGAATCTCAAGCGGCGAGGACACGCCCGAGATGCCGTGCGACTGCGGTTGAATCCACACCGATCCGCCGCGATCGTGCGTCACGGCTTGCACGAACGCACAACAGAACTGTTGATAGAGCGCGTCGCCGGGCACATCCCAATACAGTTCGACCGAAGCCACGTCGACCGCGCCGCCGTAGGCCGCCGGATACTCGCCCATATACATGTCGGGATAGTACCAGGTGCGATTCGCCGAGTAATTGGCAAAGATGACCGCCTCGGCGTTCTCGCCTCGGATCGCTCCCCGCATGCGATCGGCCAGGTCGACGAAGTACTGCTCGTGCCAACCCAGATATTGCCGCGCGATCGAATCGCGCACCAGGTCGAATTGACTGGGGATGTCGTGGCCGCCAGAGAATTCACGGAACGCCTTGCGCGTGTCGTCATCATAGGTGTGCAAATGGACCGGCGCATAGCCGTCGAACCAGAATCCATCGGCCTGGTAGGTTTTGACGACATAGGCCAACTGCTCGCAGAGCCAGTCGGCATAGCCGCTACGTATGTTGCCGAAATTCTCGTCCCGGCCGCCGTCGCTTTTCACGCGCAGCCACTCCGGATGCGCCGCGCGAAATTCCTTGCTCAGCATCGGCACCTGTACCGGTCCGACATAAAGCACGCTCTTGGCGCCCGCGGCGTGAATCTTGTCGACAACCTGTCGCAGGTAAGCATCGGCCCGCGCGACCTCTTCCGAAGTGTAAAGGTCGGCCGACGGTCCGACACGGTCCCAAGTGCCGAGGCAGTTGACGGTCACGACGTTGTAACCGGCCTTGAGAAACTCGCTTACCATCCGCTCGTTGTAACCGGGCAAATGGCCGACCCGGAGGTTCGTCTGCAACCACGTCGGCACGTCGCGCTTGGCCGGCGTGCCAATCAACGTGCGCGGCGGCAAATCGGCCGCGTGAGGGTTGGGAAAGTCAGCCCGCGCCAGATCGCACGGCAGAAACACGAGCGCTCCAACGACAGCAGTGAGGATGCGGTCAAGGGGGAATGGATTCAGATTGCGGGGCATGGTGGGTACTCGAAGGTGCTTGGCGCGTAATATTATTTCTCGATCGGCTGCGGCTCGGATGGGATGACGTAGCGCGCGAAGCGGCTCGATTCAAAAACCTCGGGCTCGCCCTCTTCCCGCGGTCGGACCAGGAACGCTGCAGCGCCAGGTGTCTTTTCGACCAATTCCAGGCCCCGCGCGGGGCCGAGCGCGGCCACGGCCGTGTCCAGGCCGTCGGCCGTAAGGCAATCGGCGGCGACCACCGTGACGCCCACTCGATCGGTCATGCCCAATCCGGTGTGCGGATCGACGATGTGCGAATAGCGCTGGCCGAGGATGACGACGTGTTGAAACGCATCGCCCGCTGTCGAAACCGCCGCATTGGCTAGCAGGATCTGCTTCGTGGGCGTGCCTTCGTGTGACAGCGGTACGACGGCGATGGTCCAACCTGCCTTGCCCGGCGGAGGATCGCCGACGCCGATATCGCCGCTGGCATCGACCAGGGCCCGGGTGATGCCCAGCTCGCGCAATCGCTTCAGGGTCTCGTCGACCGCGTAGCCCATCGCGATACCGCCTAGGTCGAGCCGCATGTGGGGCCGCAGCAACTGGGCCATGTGGTGCTCCGGATCAAGCCTCAGAAACCTGTAGCCGACCGCGGCGCGGGCTTCGGCGAGTCGCTCGGCTGAGGGCATTTCCTTCGAGCGCCGCGCGCGGCGCCACAGCCGCACGTAGGGTCCGACGGTCACGTCGAATGCGCCATCCGTTTGTTCGGCCAGTTGCTGCGATCGCTCGAGCACCAGCCACAACGGATCGCTGACTGGCACGGGTTTTGGCGACGGGGCGGTTCGAGTCAGTCGACTCAGCTCGCTCTGGTCGTCGTAGTCGCTGAGCACCTGGTTCAACTCGGAAATCCGCGAAAACGCGGCCTGAAAAGCGCGGTTTGCAGCCGTCTGGTCGCGAACATACAATATGATCTTAAATGGCACCCCCATCTCGCGTTGCGTGGACTCAAACCGCTCCAGTTCGCCGCCCTCCGGCGCGGCCGCGAGCGAGGTGCACGGCGCGAGAAACAATACCCACAACAACACAACAGGCAACCTCTTCATCGCGGGCCTCGGCCTCCTCGCTGTCAGCAATTTGGGCGGCGTCGGGGGATCGGTGTCGGCCTGCGAAGAATGCCTGACGAGGATTCCCAGTTATGCATAGCGTAATCTCGCCGCGGGCAAGGATGCAAATGCGGCGCGCGTGCGTGGCCGCTGTTTCGATTTTTGCTCTGGTGGTCGTTCAACTTCCGCACACGGTGGCGGCCGACGCGACCAAGACGCCGGCTGAAGTGAAAAACGCCACGGCTAAGACCCAGGGCGAGATGAAACCCTACACCGAGGTGATTGCCAACGGCGACGTGACGTTCGAGATGGTGCCGATTCCCGGCGGCCGCTTCCTGATGGGCAGCCCCGACACGGAAGCCGATCGCAAGGAGGACGAGGGCCCGCAGCACGAAGTCGAGATCGAACCGTTCTGGATGGGCAAGTGCGAAGTCACGTGGAACGAATATGAAATCTGGATGTTTAGTCTCGATATCCAACGCCGCGAGCTCAATAAGGTCGCGGCCAGCGAATTGGAAAAGCAGGCCGACGCGGTCACGCGGCCGACGAAGCCGTATACGGACATGACCTTCGGCATGGGCAAGGAGGGATTTCCGGCGATTTGCATGACGCAATTGGCCGCCAAAACCTATTGCAAATGGCTCAGTGCCAAGACGGGCCGCTACTACCGGCTGCCCACCGAAGCCGAATGGGAGTACGCGGCCCGCGCCGGCTCGAAAACCGCCTATCACTTTGGCGACGACCCGGCGCAGCTCGGCGAATATGCCTGGTATTTCGACAATAGCGAGGACAAGTACCACAAGGTGGGCGTCAAGAAGCCCAACCCGTGGGGCCTCTACGACATGCACGGCAATGTGGCGGAATGGACGCTCGACCAATATATTCCGGACTTCTACAAACAGTTTGCCGGCAAGTCGAGCAAGAATCCTTGGGCCATTCCGACGAAACTCTATCCGCAGGCCACGCGCGGCGGCTCGTGGGATGGTGATCCCAGCGGGCTGCGCAGTTCGGCGCGCGTGGGCTCGAACCGAGATTGGAAGCAGCAAGACCCGCAGTTGCCGCAGAGCATCTGGTATTTTACTGACGCGTTGTTCCTGGGCTTTCGCGTGGTGCGACCGCTACACGAACCGAGCGAGGCCGAGAAAACCAAGATCTGGAATGCCGGAGCTGACGAGTAGTTCCCGTTCCGCCGTTTCCCCCACAGCTCAATTCACTGGAGAACTTGACCATGAGCGAAGCGTCCCGTCCGAATATGACCCGCCCGGTTTCGCCGTCGCGGCGCGATTTCATCAAGGGATCCACGGCGCTGGCCATCGGCTCGGCCGTCGCCGGCAGCTTGTCACTCGCCCGCAGCGCGCATGCGGCCGGCGACGATGAGATCAAGATTGCCTTGATCGGCTGCGGCGGTCGGGGCACGGGCGCCGCAAACCAGGCGCTGAGCACCGCGGGCAAGGTCAAGCTGATCGCCATGGCCGACGCCTATCAGGATCGCCTGGAAGGCAGTCTCAAGACGCTCAGCAAGCAAGAGAATCTGAAAGACAAGATCGACGTGCCCGAGGATCGTAAGTTCGTGGGCTTCGATGCCTATCAGAAGGCGCTGGCGGCCGGTCCTGACCTGGTGATTTTGGCCACGCCGCCGGGTTTCCGCCCCATCCATTTCCAAGCCGCGGTGGCCGCCAACAAGCACGTGTTCATGGAGAAGCCCGTGGCCACCGACGCCCCGGGTGTGCGCAAGGTGCTCGCGGCTGCCGCGGAAGCGAAGCAGAAGAACCTCGCGGTTGGCGTGGGGTTGCAGCGCCGCCACGAGATCAAGTACATCGAGACGATCAAGCGGCTGCAAGACGGCGCCATCGGCGACATCATGACCACGCGGGTCTACTGGAACGGCTCGACCCCCTGGGTCAAATCGCGCGAGCCGGGCCAGGGCGAAATGGACTATCAGATGCGCAACTGGTACTACTTCACCTGGATCTGCGGTGATCACATCGTCGAACAGCACATTCACAATATGGACGTCGTCAATTGGCTCAAGGGCGCTTACCCGATCAAGGCCAACGGCATGGGCGGCTGCCAGGTGCGCAAGGGCAAGGACTACGGCGAAACGTTCGACCATCACGCCGTCGAATTCGAATATGCCGACGGTTCGCGGATGTTCAGCCAGTGCCGCCACATTCCCGGCTGCTGGAATAGCGTCTCGGAGCACGCCCAGGGCACGAAGGGATCGGCAACGATCAGCGACGCCACCATTCAGCTCGATGGCAAATACGGATTCGCCTGGCACTACTCGGGCAAGAAGCCGGATCCCTACCAGGTCGAGCACGATGACCTCTTTGCCAGCATTCGCTCGGGCAATCCGATCAATGAAGGCGAGAGCGGCGCGAAGAGCACGATGACGGCCATTCTGGGCCGGATGTGTACGTATTCGGGCAAGGAAATTGCCTGGAACGACGCGATCAACTCGGAGATCAGCCTGCTGCCCGACCAGTTGTCGTTCGAAGCCACGCCCAAATCGTTGCCCGATGCCAGCGGCCTCTATCAATTGGCCGTGCCGGGCCTGACAAAAGTCGTCTGACCCACGCGCGTCGGTTCTTTCTTAACTCGCCACACCGGCCGCCAACCAGGCGGCCGGTGTTTTTTCGCGCGCTGTCCGTAACGTTGGTAGCGATTACGCGGTGGCTCGTCGAATGCTTGCCGGGGGCCCAATCGACGACGATGCCGACTGTAACGGTCGAGGGAGGGGACAGCTGTCACTTCAGCGCGCCTCGCGGCCGCTTATCTCGCCCGACCGGCAAATCTTAAGCTAGGTTTTCCGTGGAGAATCAAATGCGCCCAGATTCCCTTTCTGGCGTCAGCGAGCAGGGCTCATGAATCCAACGGAACCATCCATGCAACGAGTTGCTCGAAAACATCGTCGCCGCGGAGTCGTGGCCGTCGAGGCCGCGGTCACGCTGCCGTTGCTAATGATCCTGATGCTGGGCATCTGGGAAGTGGGCCGCATGATCCAAGTCACCCAAATCCTGACCAACGCGGCCCGCGAAGGCGCCCGACTGGCGGGCAGCGGTTACGTCAGCGGCACTCCGATCACGTCGACCATGGTGCAACAATCGGTTCGCGACTACATGCAAGCCTCAGGGTTGCCGACCACTGCCGTCAACGGCGCCACGGTGAGCTTGACGTGCCTGGCCTCGCCCAGTTGGACCGATCCCTCAAGCGCCCTGCCGCTGGACAAATTCAGCGTGAACGTCACGATTCCCTCGGGCTCGGCGTTCAACAGTTTGCGTTGGAACCTGTTCAGTCGCATCACCTCGATCTCGCAGCTATCGGCCACGGTGAACTGGCAATCGATGAACGATACGCAGATCTCTGTCAGTACCACATTGCCCTATTAGCCGTGCCGGGAGCAGTCCGTCCATGAAAACCGATTCACGCTGTCGTCGCGGAGCTTCGCAGCGCCGTCGGCTTGGCGCCGCGGCGGTCGAGGCTGCTCTGGTGCTGCCGGTCGTGATCACGTTTCTATTCGGCATTCTCGAGTACGGCCGCTACGTGATGATGCTGCAAGTGGTGACCAACGCGGCCCGCGAAGGCGCCCGCTATGCAGTGGAGCACACGAACCCCGTGACCCTCAACGGGGTGACGTATGGAAACGCTACGTCGGACGTCACCACGGCGGTCACTAAGGCAATGGGCGGACAAAGCCTTAGCGGTCAGACGGTCCAGGTCTACACCGCGGACTCCCTGGGAAACAACCTGGGAACGTGGACGAACGCCCAGCCTGGCGAATCGGTCTGTGTAAAAATCACCGGGAATTACCCCGTTGTCCTAGCCAAGATGCTGTTTCTTAACTCGACCATTCCCGTCACTGCGCAATCCGTGATGCGAAGTGAGAGCAATTAACGAGCTACCGCGAGCGTTTAGAGAAAGACCCGCCATGAAAAATGTCCACGCAACGAACCGCCGCCACGAGCGTCGTGGTGCCGTATTGGTCCTGCTGATGGTCAGCTTGCTGGCTCTACTCACGTTTGTGGCCTTGGCCATCGACCTGGGCATCCTGGCCGTGGCTCGCACCCAGTGCCAGGATGCGGCCGATGCCGCGGCGATGGCCGGGGTGCGCACGCTCAACGGCGCCACGGGCAACAACTATAGCAACGCCGCCCCCAACGCGCTGACGGCCGCCACGGGCAACACCGTGCTCTCCAAGGCGATCGGAACGAGCCAGGTTACCACTCAGGTTGGACGCTACACCTACGTCTCGGCCAACCAGCGATTCGAGGGGCAGTTTCCCGGTCCTTCGACCGAAAATTGGAGCCTGGTGCAGGCCAACGTGTCGGCCAATGTGTCGAATATGCTGGCCTTTTCCAAGGTCTTTAACTTCAGTGGCGCCAACATCACGGCCACGGCCACGGCCATTCACCGGCCGCGCGACATCGTGATCGTGCTCGACTATTCGGGCTCGATGCGTTTCGCCAGCTTGATGGGAGACCCCTACACCGGAAACCGCACGTCGAACAATCCGGACACCGTGTTCCCGCAGTTCGGACACTATTCGAACACGTCGGCCGCCGGCCTGCAGGCAACGACGTTTACCAGCCCCTACGACCCAGCCAACATCACGAGCACGACCAGCGACGGACGCCCGCCCATCGTGCAGGACTTCTATTCCGACAGCAATGGCACGGTGGCTTTTTCCGCGGCGTCCGCGGCCTATGCGACCACACCTGGCGGGGACAACTGCATCAAGACGAACAAGGGCGCCGGCAGCGGCTATAGTTCGACGCCGGCCGACCTGCTGAATATCAGCACGGTCAGCTCCTCGACGCGCGATGCCACCTTCGAATCGCAGGGCTACAAGGCCTATGGAATGAGCGCGAATTTCAACGGCTACACGCAAGGCCCCGGCTACTGGGGCAAGACGTTCTTCATGTGGCCGCCCGACCCCACCAACGACTGGCGCAACGTCTACTTCGGCACCACCGACAACTCGAAGCTGTGGGACAGCAGTGGCAATTGGCTCACGCCCTCAAGCGGTGGCTACACGATCAACTACACCGCGATCTTGAATTTCATCAAGAACCTGGGTCCCAACGCGTTTCCCTCGCAGTTGCAGTCGGGTCGCATTGTCTACTACTCGGCCATTCCCACCAGCATCAGCACCGGGTCGTGGCCTCCCAGCGACTTGAACCAGCGCTTCTGGAAGGATTACATCGACTACTGCCTGGGCGTGGTGCAAACCGGATCGAATAGCTGGTTGAGCATCACCGATGGCAACACCGGCTATGCCGGCTACGGATTCGACTTCACTTACGGCACGGTCAAGATTACGGCAACGAGCAGCCTGACGGGCAACCCGAAGCCGTACATGTACTATAAGGACAACCCCTTGCGGCCGGGCACGCATTTCTGGTTCGGTCCGCTGTCGATGGTCGACTTCCTCGGCAACTACAACATGTGGTATCAGGTCTCGCCGAGCTGCTCGCGATTCTGCTGGTGGCCCGGCACCTGCCACGAAGCGCCGATGTATGCCTGCAAGCTCGGCATTCAAGCAGCGCTGACGGGCATCTCGAACAATCACCCGAACGACTGGGTGTCGATGGCGATGTTCAGCACGCCCTGCGAATCGAATAACGACGGCGGCCGGTTTAATCGTGTCCGCGTCGGCTTGGGAATGAATTACTCGAACATGCAGGATTCGCTGTGGTATCCGCCCGCCACGGTCGGAAGTTCCAGCTCGACGGTGACGCCCTACGACGCGAACAATCTGGAAGTGCCGCGGGCAATGGGAGGCACCTGCTACTCGATGGGCCTGATGCTGGCCTTTAATCAGTTCAGCGGCAATACGTCGCTGAAGACCTACAACCCGGGCCAGCCCGCCGGCGATGCGGGCGGCAACGGCCGCCACGGCGCGCAGAAGATCATCATCTTCGAGACCGACGGGGCTCCGAACACCACCGCCAGTGCGACGCTGAATAATCTGGGATCTTATAACAGCTATTACTCGATCCGGTACAACAGCTCGAGTCCGTCGTCGAGCGAGTTTCCCACCGCCGTCAACGGCTACGGCGACAACGCGTCGACCGTAACCACGCAGGTCTTTAACCTGTGCACTCAAATCTGCGCGATGGACACGGCCAGCCCTCCGGGCTATTCGTCAGCCTCGAAGAAGGCGCTGATCCATTGCCTCGGTTTTGGTCCAGTCATCGCCCCAGGCAGCGCAAGCAGCGCCGCGGCCTTGTCGACCTTGAACCAGATGCAAACCATTGGCAACGTTACTGACGGCATGCCTAGCTACAAAGTCATCTATGGCTCGCAGTCCACGGTCGTCAGCGGTTTGCAGCAAGCATTCACGCAGATTCTCGAAAGCGGCGTGCCGATCTCGTTGATTCAATAGGACAAAAACCCGATCAGGATCAAGCTGCGAAAGGATTAGGAATATGGACATTCGATTGGGCGCTCGCGCCGCGGTCGTCTTTGAGAAGGTGACCAAAGTTTACCCGGGCCGCTGGCCACGCCGGAGCGTCAGGGCGCTTGACCAGGTCAGCCTGACCGTGCCCTGGGGCGAAGTGTTTGGCCTGATCGGTCCCAATCGGGCCGGCAAGACCACACTGGTCAAGATTCTGTTGTCGATCTGCCATCCGACCGACGGCCGGATCATGCGGCTCGAATGCCCCTGGTCCGATCGCGGCACGTTGTCGCAAGTCGGCTATGTGCATGAAAACCCCTCGTTCCCTCGCTATCTCACGGCCTGGCAACTGGTCGAGGGCTATGGCCGGATGTCGGGGGTCTCGAAACGCCAGCTTCGCCAGCGCACCGGCGAGTTACTCGAGCAAGTGGGCCTGGCGGATCGCAGTCGCGAATCCATCGCCCAGTTTAGCAAGGGCATGTTGCAACGACTGGCCTTGGCCCAGGCCCTGGTGAACGATCCGAAGCTGCTGGTGCTCGACGAACCGTCGGAAGGCATGGATCTCAATGCCCGGCAGTTGCTGCACGAAGTGATTCGCCAGCGTCGCCATCGCGGCTACAGCGTGATTCTGGTCTCGCACGCGCTGGCCGACGTCGAACAGCTTTGCGACCGAGTGGCCGTACTGCGTGAAGGCCGGCTGGCGCTGACCGGCCGAGTCGCCGATCTCGCGCCCGAAGCTGGCCCGTCCGATCCACACACTCTCGAAGACGCCGTGGCGTCGCTCTATGCAGGAGCCTTGTCATGAAGGATTCATCGATTCGTACGACGATGCTGTGGCTGATCCGTGACACGTTTCGACAGTCGCTGGCGCAAGGCATTTTCTACGTGCTGCTGGCAATCAGCGTGCTCTCGATCGCCGTCTGCCTGAGCATCAGCGTCAGCGGCCGCGATACGCTCTGGCAGGGGGACGAAAGCCCCGATTTCGTCTCGCGCAAAGAAGACATCTCGAAAGAGCACGAACGGCTCAAGTCGGCCGGTGTGATCGTGGCCGACGGCAAATTGACCCTGGCGTTTGGCGCCGTCGATGTCCCGTTGGCTCGCGACACGCGCGAGGGGGTACACTTCATCGAACTGATTCTGGCCGGCGGCGTGGCCGACACGCTGGGGCTAATGCTGACTCTGATCTGGACGGCCGGGTTCCTGCCCAGCTTTCTCGAGGGTCGCAACATCTGCGTTCTGTTGGCCAAACCCGCGCCGCGCTGGGTGCTGATCCTGGGCAAATACCTGGGCGTGCTGTCGTTCGTGTTCGCTCAATCCATGCTGTTCGTCTTCGGCACCTGGGCGGCCATCGGTCTACGCACCGGCTTTTGGGACCCGACCTATTTGCTGTGCGTGCCGCTACTGCTGTTGCACTTTTCGATCTTCTTTGGCTTCTCGGTGCTGCTGGCCGTTTGCACCGGAAATACCGTGGTCTGCGTGTTTGGATCGCTCTTGTTCTGGTGCATCGCCTGGAGTATGAATTTCGGTCGTCACGCGCTGGCGATGTCGACCGATCTGGTCTCCGAAGCCATGCCCTCCTCGTACTTGACCACCCTTGTCGATTTCGGCTATTGGATCCTGCCCAAGCCGGCCGACCTGAGCATGCTGTTGTTCAACTCGTTGGGAGCCGGCAGTCATTTTGGCAAGCTGTTGGATCTCCACGCGCTCGAAGCGCACGGCTTCTCGATGATCCTGTCGGTGCTCAGCTCGTTGGCGTTCGCGATCCTGATGTTGTTCGTCTCGGCCCGCCGGTTCCAGACGACCGACTACTGATCGTGGCCCCAGCGTCGAAGTGCGATTTCCGAGGGGGGACAGCCGGCGTATATTGGGCCTAGCGTGCCGCCGGTCATCGGCAATTTCGCTCGAATCGCGGCGCTGCCTTTTGCACTCTGCCAGCGGCGCGTGAGGATCGTATGTCGACAGCCCAGGGGCCCCAACCCGGCGGCTCCATGAGCGAGCATCCCCGCCCCGGCGACGAATTGCCGCGCGGCATTGGCATGCTCCAGGCCACTTCGCTCAACGTGGCCAACATGGTGGGCGTCGGGCCGTTCATCACGATTCCGCTCTTCATCAACACCATGCGGGGGCCCCAGGCGATGCTGGGCTGGGTGTTGGGCGCCGTGCTCGTGCTCTGCGATGGCCTGGTCTGGAGCGAGTTGGGCGCGGCGCTACCGGGCAGCGGTGGCACCTATCACTTCTTGCGCGAAATCTACGGCCGCTACCGGGGCGGAAGGCTGATCGCCTTCCTGTTCATCTGGCAGTTTCTGATCAGCGGCACCCTTGAGCTGGCCTCGGGCTATATCGGCGGCAGCAATTACCTGGCCTACGCCCTGCCCTTGCTCGAAGAGCGACTGGCCCATTGGGGAATTCCGCACGGCCTCAGCGTCTGTGCCGCGGTGGCCGCAATCATCGTAGCCTTCACTCTGTGCCGCCACATTCGCTCGCTGGCGACTTTGGCCGTGATTCTCTGCGCGGGCACCTTTTTGACCATGTTCATCGTGATTATCGCGGGCCTGACAAACTTCAACGCTGCTAATTTCACCCTGCCGCCCGCCGCGTTTCGGCTCGACGGGGGCTTTGCCCAGGGGCTGGGCAGCGCGATGCTGATCGCCGTTTACGATTATTTCGGCTATTACAATGTTTGCCATCTCGGCGACGAAGTGAAACAACCCGAGAAGACGATTCCGCGGGCCGTCATCCTGTCGGTCGTGATCGTGGCCGTGCTCTACCTGACCATGAACGTGGCGATCATCGCCGTCGTGCCCTGGCAGGGCATCGTCGACCGGCTCGATCGCGGGGAGACCGTGGCGATTGCAAGCGATTTCATGGAAACGCTCTTCGGTCGCAACGTGGCCGTCGCGTTCACGGGCCTGATTCTGTGGACCGCCATCGCCTCCACCTTCGTGATGACGCTGGGCTATTCGCGCATCCTTTATGCGGCCGCCCGCAACGGCGACTTTTTTCGCATCTTTGCCAGGCTGCACCCCACGGGGCGCTACCCCTATGTTGCCATTTTGACCATCGGAGCACTCACCGCGGGATTTTGTTTCTTTTCCCTGCAAGAGGTGATTGAAACGGCCGTCGTGGTGCGCATTTTTGTGCAATTCCTCGGCCAGATCTTCGGTCTGCACCTGTTGCGCAAAACACGGCCTGACGTGGCTTTGCCGTTTCGCATGTGGCTCTATCCCCTGCCCAGCCTGATCGCCATAGTGGGCTGGTCGTTCATCGTGGTCGCCCAATACCAATACTTGCCGGCCGCCACCGTGATCCTGGCTTCCGGAGCCTTGGTCTACCCGATCTGGCGATACTTTACGGCTATCGAACGATCTGCCGCTTGATCTCAGCTGGTCGGCTAAAAAACCCGCGGGTTTTTCGCCAAAGCTGCTTCGGTTATCGCATCAATCTTGGTACATTAGTTGGGTCACCTGGGCTTCCGCGGCGACGGCCGTGACAGGCGAAGGACCAAGCCATGACCCGCTCTGGATGTGCCGGACCGATACGCCGCCGCGAGTTTCTGCGCCTAGGCACGCTCGCGCTGGGTGGGCTCGGCCTTTCGGACCTGCTGCAAGCCCGCGCTGCCACGCAGACGCCGGCCGACACGTCGGTCATCCTGTTCTGGATGTGGGGCGGGCCCAGCCAGCTGGAGACCTACGACTGCAAGCCCGACGCCCCCAGCGAATATCGTGGGCCGCTGCGACCGATCAAGACCACGGTGCCGGGCCTCGACGTCTGTGAGGTCTTTCCGCTGCAAGCCAAACTGGGGCACCGCATCGCCCTGGTCCGGTCGCTGCACCACCAGATGGCGTCGCACAACGACGGCTCGATCGAGCTGCTGACCGGCAAGACGCCCGCCAAGGAAGACCCTACCTCGACCGCACGCAGCGATCATCCCGACTTCGGCATGATCGCCAGCCGCCTGCGCGGGCCCCGAAACGGCGGGCTGCCCAGCTACGTGGGCATCCCCCGCGTGCCGTTCATGGTCCAGCCGACCTATTTGGGCATGTCGCACTCCGGGTTCACCACGGGCGATCCGTCGGTCGCCAATTTCCATCCGCCGAATCTCTCGCTCGACGCCGGGCTCAATGGCGCCCGGCTCGACGACCGTCGCGGATTGATCGCTCAACTTGACCGCTATCGCCGTGCCTCCGATCTGCACGGCGCGCTGGAGGCCACCGACCAATTTCGCCAGCAGGCATTTCAATTGCTAACCAGCACGGCCGTGGCGGATGCATTCGCTTTGGACCGCGAAAAGCCCGAAACGCGTGACCGCTATGGCCGGCATCTGTGGGGTCAGAGCTGCCTGCTCGCCCGGCGGTTGGTCGAGGCCGGTTCGAGCGTGATTACGATCGACGCGCTCTCGCCCGTGCCTACCAATCCGATTTATTTCAGTTGGGACGACCACGCCAATCCGGCCACGGGCTGGAACTTGGAAGGGGCCATGCGTTGGCGATCGACGTTCATGGACCAGGGCCTGTCGGCCTTGATCGAAGACCTCTACGCCCGCGGGCTCGATCGCAAAACGCTGGTCGTGGCCGTCGGCGAGTTCGGCCGGACTCCCCGGCTGGCAAGTCCACAGGGCGTGCTGGGCCGCGATCACTGGCCCAGCGCCCAGTCGGCGCTCGTCTCGGGTGGCGGGCTGCGAATGGGCCAGGTGATCGGCGCGACGACCTCGAAAGCCGAGTATCCGGTCGAGCGCCCGCTGACGCCCCAAGATCTGCTGGCCACGATCTATCGCCATTTGGGCATCGACTACCGCGCCTCGATCAACGACTTTGCCGGCCGGCCCGTGCAGATTCTGGGCACTGGCGAGCCGATTCGAGAGTTGGTCTGAGTCGCCTAGGTCGAAAAACTGCCAGGTCAACTGCCAGCGTAAGCGGCCTTGCAAGCCAGGGCTACGGGCCGACATACGGGTAGATCACCAAGCCCACCAGCGCCGCAGCCAATACGATCACCGGCTCGGGAATCTTTTTGGCTCGGATCAGCAGCCCCAGGGTTGCCAGCAAGATCAGCACTTTGGGCCATTCGAGTTGCCACGATTCGTCGAGAATCGTGCGGCGGGCCAGCACGATGACCGATCCGGCGATGGCGCCGATCGCGGCCGCGGTGATGCCCTCGACAAACGACGCGATGCCCGGGCGACTGCCATATTTCTTGAAGTAGGGCGCCGGCAGAATGGTGAACAGGTAGCAGGGCAGAAACGTGGCGGCCGCTGCCAACGTCGCGCCCGTCAGGCCGTCGACCAGATAGCCGATGAAGCCGACCGTGATCACCACCGGCCCCGGAGTAATCATGGCCACGGCCACGGCGTCCAGAAACTGGGCGTCGTCGAGCCAGTGATACTCGTGAACGACGCCGCCATAGAGAAACGGCACAATGGCCAACCCGCTACCAAAGACAAACGCACCGGCCTTGGTGAAGAAGACCAGGATATCCAAGCGAGTCTGCGACGCCGCGGTCCACTCAAAGCCATGCCACTCGATTCCGGTCAGCCACACTAAAGGCGCGATCCCGTTTACCGCATGGGACTTGCCGTGTCCGAATTTGGGCGGTGTCTTGACGAGCCAGACGAGCACGCCCGCCAAAAGAAATAACACGATGTACTCGGTCTCGCTGATCGCCGTGCAGACGGCACTGGCCAGAAATACAGCGGCCAGCAGCGCATCGCGGCCGATCGTGCGCCGCGTCAGTTTGAAAGCGCTGTGAGCGATGATCCCGATCACGCACGCGCCCACTCCATAGAAGACGGCCTGCATCCAAGCCAGCCCGCCGTACCCCGCATAGGCCCAACCCAAGGCAACGACCATCACGAACGAGGGCAAAACAAACGCCAATCCAACGGCCGTGGCTCCGATCACGCCATGATGCACGTAGCCCAGATAAATGGCCAATTGCGCCGCCAAGGGCCCTGGGGCCAATTGGGCCAATGCTAGCCCTTCGCGGTAGTCCGATTCCGAAACCCACTGCCTCTTCTCAACCAGGTCGCGGTGCATGAAGCCGACCAGGGCCACTGGTCCGCCGAAGCCCAACGCGCCTAGCTGCAGAAAATAACGCACCAGTTGCGCCAAGGAATAGGCGGGGCCATCCGCGACCGATGCGGCCGGGTCGCTCGCCTGGCGATCGGACATGGTCACGGCGTTGAGCCTCGAAAAGGAACCGGCAGAATCCACCCCTCGACAGACCGGACATTCTATCGTCGCGGTCGCTCGTCCAGAATGCCGAACCGCCCGACCTCGGAAGCAGACAAATGCTCTAGAGCATGATCCGGCCTTCAATCAGGTCCGGAATCTGACTGCCGTCGATCAGTATGCAATGGAGCCGCTCGGCCAGTTCTCGAGCCGAGTCCGTAAAGCGCGAATTGGCGACGACCGCGGCCACCTGGCAGCCATGAAAGGCTTTGCCGGCGTGAACTTCCTGCACCGCGCCATTCCCGACTGGATGGCCGACATAGCCCTTGGCTTGCACTGCCACCCGCGTGCCTTGCCGCGAGATGATCAGATCGACCCCCTGGTCGCCGGTCTTGGCCGTGGTCACGACCACGTAACCTCGCTCCTCAAAGACCTTGGCCAGAAACGTTTCGAACGTCTGGCCGGTCATCGTCGGCCATTCGCAGGTACGCAGCCAATGCAGACGGCTCTCGATGACCTCCTTCAGCCGGCCATATTCGGCTTGTACAGCAGCCGATTCCGCATTTAGTTTTGATTCCACGGCTGCACAAGTCAGATACCGTGCGTCGGCTTCGTCGAATCTCGCGCCCAGCGGCACGATCATGGTTTCCAGTTGCTCGTCGGCCGGAACAAACGAGAACGGCAAGTAGACAATCGCCGCCAGCACGATGCCCACCAACGCGGCCAGCAGAATCCCGATCGCGGTTCCCGAAACTAACCGGCCCAGCACGACGAAAACAGCCCCGCCCAGCGTCACGGCGATGCAAAAGCCGCCCAATCGCGTGACCGATTCATCGAGCCTGTGACGGCCCGTGCGAAACAGCTTGAGCGTCGCCAATCGCGTGGCCAATCGCTGCCGCCTCCGAGTAGCCTCCTGAAGCTCGATGTGCGCGGTCAGATGGGTGGCGGCCGCCTGTTGTGCCCGCAGTTGGGCCTGCTCCACGTCGACGACCGTCACCGTACCGGCCGAGGGCGATCGCGACGATTCGAACACGGGAGTTGACCGGCTCGCGGCGCCGGGAACCACGAATTCCAGCATGCAGCCGGGACACTGCACGAGGTGCCCCGCCGAACTTTCCTCAACTGGCAACGGCCGGCGACAGCGAGGACACGCAAGTTGAATCGCCATCTGCTCTCGCTCGCTGTACCACAGGCCCGCTGGCTCGCAACCGCATGCGATTATAGAAGATCTCCCGCCGCGGCGCGCAGGGGGCATGGTTCGATGGTTCATCGCAAGTCGAGGTGTGTGCAATTGCGATGCGGCGCCGACCGATCAATAATAGGGCCCGGCTCGTCCGTGCGTTGTCAGGCCCCATCGTTTGCCCCAGGACTGGATTGTGGAGGGACCGAAGATACTTGTTGTCGAGGACGAGCAGGAGATTCGCCGCTTCCTCCGTGCCTCGTTGAGCCATCATGGTTACCGGCTGGTCGAGGCCGACTCGGGTCGCGATGGACTGATGCAGGCCGGCAGTCAACAGCCCGACCTGGTGATTCTCGACCTGGGACTGCCCGACATCGACGGCATGGAAGTCATTCGTCAGCTTCGCTCGTGGTCGCAGATGCCGATCATCGTACTCTCGGCCCGCGGCCGCGAGGCGGAAAAAGTCAACGCGCTCGATGCCGGCGCTGACGACTACCTGACCAAACCGTTTAGCGTGGGCGAGTTGTTGGCGCGGATGCGCGTGGCGCTGCGCCATGCCACGCAAATCGGCGGCGAGGCCGGCGAACCGGTCTTCGCGATCGAAAACCTGCGCGTCGACTTAGGCCGCCGTCAGGTTTTTCTGTCCGACCAGGAGGTACACCTGACGCCCATCGAATATCGCCTGCTGACCACGCTCATCAAGCACGCCGGCAAAGTGATCACGCACCGCCAACTGCTCAAGGAGGTGTGGGGCCCCGACAGCGTGCTCGAAACGCAATACCTGCGCGTCTATATGGCTCAACTGCGCCGCAAGATCGAGGGCGATCCCGCGCGGCCACGCTTCTTGTTGACCGAGCCGGGTATCGGCTATCGCCTGACGGCGCCGTAACGCGTCATGAGATCCGCGGCTCAGCAACCCGCCATGCCTAGCGGCGCCCGCCAAAGCTGAACGAAAAGCTCGGCACGACCACTGGCGGTGCATAGACCGGCGCCGGGGGCGGCGGATAGTAATAGGCGGGCGGAGGCGGATAGTAGGCCGGTCCGTAGTAGTAGGGCCGGCAGTAATTCGGATACACCGGATAGCCGCCATAGACGCCGACCCGAACCCCGGGGCGATAGTACTGGGCTTTCGCCTCGGCCGGCGTCATGACCGCGGCCCAGCCGGCCGCCACGATCAATCCAAGCACGATGCGTTTCATGGGTCCGCTCCTGTTCTGAATTCCTCGCGTCGCCGCCTTTATTGATATCGGTCCTGCGCAGCGGCCACTAGCCCAGTGGAGCTTTCGATTTCGTCAGAATGCAAAACCGTGTGGCGGCACTTCCGTTACGGCAGGCAGGAGAGGTATTTACGGCGCGCGCTCGGAGGCTGCTCGACGCCCCACTCCCCCCAACAGAGAGGGCACGTTCGCTTCGTTGCGATTGCAGAAGCAGACCTCAGCAAGCCGCTCAGGCGAGTTGCCGCACGACGTCCATGACGGTCGTATAAACCATCAACAGCAACAGCATCGCCAGACCGGCCAGCGTGAGGGGTGTTTGCAGCCGTGCCAGCCGCGGATGGATTTTCTCCAGCAGCGCGAAAAAGATCTTGCCGCCGTCCAACGGAGGAATCGGCAGCAGATTGAAGACCGCCAAATTCAAATTCAGCAACACGACAAAGCGCAAGCTGCTGGCCACACCGCCTGCCATCACGGTCTTCCCAGCCGACACGATCCCTACGATGCCCGAAAGCTGATTGGGATGGAAGATGATCGTGCCCAGCGCCGCGATAAATTCGGCCGACTGTCGAGCCACCTGGCCCCAGGGCTCGACAAACTGTCCGTACCATGAGAACCCACCGGCCAGGTAGTTGAGCACCGCCAGTGCCAGGGCGGCCGCGACCAGGTTGGCCACCGGGCCCCCGAGCCACAATACCACGCGTCGCCCCACCGGGATGCGCGTGAAATCGGCCTCGTCGTTGCAGCGCGGCAGCACGTAGCCCCCCAGCGGGATGACCGACAAGCAATACTCAACGCCCCGCCAGCGCCGTTTGGCGATCACGGGTCCAAAGCCGATGGAAAATCGCTCCACGGGAATGCCCACGGCATGGGCGGCCAGCAAGTGCCCGAACTCGTGGATGCTAATCAGCAAACCGATGACGAAAATCGTAGCCAAGGTGCTCATCTCGATTCCCCGAAAAAAGCTCTCATCGCCCTTTACTCGTCGATTCCCGCTCGAGCAACAACCGCTTGGGGAGCCGCGTGACGCGGCCCGAGCGATCGACGCAGGCCACGACGCTGCGGCCGTCGGCCAGCAGCGTGTCGCCGCGGAAAACCTGATATTCGTTGATCACTCGGGCACCCCGCGACTCGACCACCGTGGTCCGCAGTCGCAGCACGTCGTCGAAGACGGCCGGGAGGAAATAGCGACAGGTAATCTCGGACACGACTAGCATCCACCCTTCGGCCTCGATTTCGCGATAATTGTAACCCACCGCCCGCAACAATTCGGTGCGCCCCAACTCGAAGTAGGTGAAGAAGTTGGCATGGTGCAAGCGCCCCTGGCCATCGGTCTCCTGGTAGCGGACGCGAATTTCGATGTCATGTTCCCTGAGCATGGCGTCGGCGTGAGGCTCCCACGGATTCGGCTGCGGATGACAAGCGGGTGCATCTTACGTGGCCGAAGACCGACGACCAAGTGAGGTTCGCCGGCGCGGCCGACATCTTGGCATTCATCGTCCCAAACCGCGGACTGGCCCCGCGCGGGGGGAGCGGGGCGGCGGGGTGTAACGTGCCGGAACGGGCGGCGCCTCGTTGACGGAAAATGCTGAATTCCTTATAGTTACATGGCCTAATCGGCGTTCGCAAGCGACCTATTTCTTTAACCCCAAGCAAGCTGCTGATGAGCATCGGTGAAGGCACTGGAACCGGTTTTTCGACAATGCGTGGGCGGAACTATCCGACGATCCGCCAATTCACCGTGTTCATGGAGAACCGCGTCGGGCAGCTACTCGAGGTCGTTCGTCGCTTCGAGGGCAGCAAGGTAAGGATCGTCGCACTCTCGATCAACGACTCGGCCGAATGCGCCTTCGTGCGGTTTCTGCTCAGCCATCCCGAACAAGGCCGCGAAATCCTGGAACGGGCGGGACTGGCTCTGATCGAAAGCGACCTGATCGGCGTCGAGTTGCCCGTGGGTGGCCAGGCCTTGCTGCAAGTTTGCACGGCCCTTCTGCAAGCCGAAGTGAACATCGTGCAAGCCTATCCGCTGCTGGTTCGCCCTCACGGGCGCCCGGCTGTGGCGCTCATGGTCGACAACATCGAAATGGGCATGGAAACGCTCGACAGCAAGGGCTTTTCGATGATCACCGAGGCCGACCTGGCCAGTGACGACTAGCGGGCCCTCGCGGGCCGTCCGTCTGAGTCGACAAGTCGAGTGTGCGGCTTGACTTGCGTCGCGCCTATGCGAAACTAGAGCCTCGGAACAGATTCCCGTCTCGCGCTTCGAGTCCTTTCATGCCGATCTCGGTTGTTTGCACCAATTGCAAGGCCCGCTTTTCGGTCAGCGAAAAGTTCGCCGGCAAGAAGGGCCCTTGCCCCAAGTGCAAGACCGTCATCACGGTGCCCGACGCCCCCGCCGAGGACGTCAAGATTCACGTGCCCGAGCAGTTTGCCTCGGGTGGCAAGGACTCCAAAGGCCGGGCAGTGCTGAAGCCCATCGCTCGGGAGGAAACCAAGTTCAAGCCGGCCGCCGCGGCGGCCATCGGCGGCGCGGTGCTGGTGGCGTTTGCGATCGCCTTTCTGCTGCACCTGACCTTCGACAAGGTGCCACTGGCGGTGATCGCCGTGGGACTGCTGATCATCTCCCCTCCCCTGGCAGTGGGCGGATACACTTTTTTGCGGGATGCCGAGTTGGAACCCTATCGAGGACGTGCGCTGTTGATCCGCGCCAGTCTGTGTGGGCTGGCCTACGCGGCGCTCTGGGGAGCATTCTACCCCCTGCCAGCCTATGGAATTCTGACGGGCGAACCCTGGCAATGGGTGTTCGTGGCGCCGATTTTCATCTCGATTGGCGGGGGAGTGGCTTTTGCCACCCTCGACCTGGATTTTGCCAATGCCGCACTGCACTACTGCTTTTATCTCATCGTGACGCAATTGCTCGGCGTCGCGCTGGGATTGCCTTGGCTGTGGGCCTTGGCGCCGGCCGTGCCGCAATATTATTGATTTGGCTGTTCGCGGCCCCGTTCGCCGTTCTGATTCATTTTCGAGCTGCCAACCGACTGCCGAGCCATGAGCGCGATACGCGATCTTCCGGAAATCGCCGGGCTGGACGGCCGCCAGGGTATGCTTCGCATTCCCGCTGAGTTGGACGTGCCGATGACCGATCGCGTGCGGGCGATCATCGACAGCGGCGAGTTTCGTCGACTGGCCCGCATCAGTCAATTGGGCCTGGTGGGTCTGGTCTATCCGGCGGCCATCCATACCCGCTTCGAGCATTCGTTGGGCGTCTATCGGCTGTCGCTGTTGTTCTTGCGGCAGCTTTCTTACGATCCCCGCTTCGAGGCCGCGATCTCCGAGACCGACGCCGAATTGCTGATCGTCGCCGCGCTGTTGCACGATCTCGGCCATTGGCCGTTCTGCCATCCGATCGAGGACATGCGACTGCCCAGCGTGCCCGAGCACGAGTTGTTCGCCAACAGTTTCCTGCTCGAAGGCGAGATTGCCGATACGCTGCGAGACGACTGGAACATCGCTCCCCGCGACGTCGTGGCTCTGCTCTCGGGCAAGCCGCGAGACGCCAAGTCGCGGCTGCTGGCCAGCATGCTCTCGGGTCCGATCGACATCGACAAGATGGATTACCTGGCCCGCGACAGCCTGCACGCCGGGGTGCCCTATGGCCGGAATTTCGACCAGGGACGGCTCATCGGCAGCCTGTGCCTGAACGCCCAAGGCAATGGGCTGGCGATTACGGACAAGGGCAAGACGGCCGCCGAGATGATGGTCTTTGCCCGATACGTGATGTTCAGCGAGGTCTATTGGCATCACGGGGTCCGCGCGGCGACGGCTATGCTGCAGCGCGCCTTTTACCTGGTGCACGGCCTGGTCGACCTCGACGCCCTGTTCCGGCTCACCGAAGGGCCGATGATCGCGGCCATGCAAAAGGCCGCGGGCAATGGCCCCGCATTCGAGTTGCTCGAAGGCCTGTTTGGCCCCCATCGCCGTCTTTACAAGCGGCTGGCTCAATACAGCTTGTTCGAGGAGTCGACCGTCTACGAGCGTGTCGCGCGACGCCCGTATCCCTGGCTGGCTGCCTGCGCGCAGCAATTCGCGCTCGTGGCCAGCAGCGCCCTGGGCCGAATCGTGGCGCCGCACGAGATCCTGTTCGACGCCCCACCGGTCGAGCGCGAAGTCGATTTCAACATCGACGTCTACTTTCCGAAGACTCGGCAGTATCGCGCGCTGCCCGATGTCTCTCCGGTCGTGCGGGCGCTGGGCACGCAGTTCGACGATTACGTCAAACGGGTCCGAATTTTTGCTCATCCGCGCGTTGTCGACGACTTGCGGCAAATGCCAGATCTTTCGGCACTGCTGGGCGAGGCTATCGACCGCACCGAGGGCTAACGGCTACATCACGCGGTTCGACTCGCGATTGGCGGCTGGCAATCGGCTCAGGATTCTTCAACCACCGGCACCGTCGCATGAGCGGCGCCATTGTCGGAAACCGCCGCGCCGTTCTCCACCGCGAGACGATCGAGCACGTTGTCGCGCATGGCCAGAAACTCCTCCTGGGAGCGGTGCAGCGACTCACCGGGCCCGGGCGTGACCCGGTCGTAGGTACCGCCAGGCTTCAGCAGGCGGGCCTTGACGTTGTCGCGCAAATAGGTCGGCACGACCTCTTTGAGAATGCGCCGCTTGAGATCGGGCGCCTCGATCGGAAACATCACCTCGACCCGGCGGTGGAAATTGCGCGGCATCCAGTCAGCGCTCGACAGGAACACCTTGGCCTCGTCGTCGGGACTGAAGACATACAGCCGGCTGTGCTCAAGAAATCGATCGACAATGCTCGTAACGCGAATATTATCCGAAATACCCGGCAGTGCCGGCCGCAGGCAGCACACGCCGCGCACGACCAGCTCGATCGGAACCCCGGCCTGGCTGGCCCGATAGAGCGATTCGATGACGCGATAGTCGACCAGCGAATTGAGCTTGGCAAAGATGCGCGACGGCCGACCGGTCTTGGCCCGCTCGATTTGTTCCTCGATCAGCTCGACCGTGCGACGGTGCAGATCCTCGGGCGCCACGACCAGCTTCCGCCAATGATGACCCTGCGAATAACCAGTCAACAGGTTGAAAAGTGCCGAGGCATCCTCGCCGAT
Source organism: Planctomycetaceae bacterium (assembly GCA_003153375.1). Classification (GTDB taxonomy): domain Bacteria; phylum Planctomycetota; class Planctomycetia; order Pirellulales; family PALSA-1355; genus PALSA-1355. The sequence goes on along the minus strand of PLYM01000174.1, from coordinate 45,732 downwards.
GTCCTCGTCGGCCGTGAAGAATCCGAAATCGGTGTACACCAGCGCGGTCGTTTGATTGTAGTTTCCGGTGCCCAGATGCACGTAGCGCCGCAAGACGCTTCCCTCCTGGCGAACCACGAGCGACAGCTTGCAGTGGGTCTTCAGGTCCAGAAATCCAAAAACCACGTGGACTCCCGAGCGCTCCATCTGCCGCGCCCAACCGACATTTCGCTCTTCGTCGAAGCGGGCTTTGAGCTCGACCAGCGCCGTCACGTGCTTGCCGTTCTCGGCCGCTTGCATCAGCGCGCGGGTGATCGGCGAATCGCCGCTGATCCGATAGAGCGTCTGCTTGATGGCCAGCACCTTCGGATCCTTGGCCGCGCTCGAGATGAACTCCACGACCGGGTCGAACGAGTCGAACGGGTGGTGCAACAGCAGATCGCGCTGCGCAATGGCCGAAAACAGGTCTTCGCCGCGCCGCGACCGCAAGCCGCGCGGGGCCTGTGGCGAAAATGGCGCGGCGCGCAGAAAATCGCGGTTCGGAATCTCGATCAATTCCATCAAGCCGGTCAGATCCAGCGGCCCAGGAATGCGGTACACCTCGCTATAGGCCTCGGCGCTGCCGATCGCGTCGCGCAGCGACTCCTCTTCGATAATCTTGCGGGCCAACTCCTCGCTGGCGCCCGTGGCCACTTCCAATCGCACGGCATCGCCGCGTTGGCGGGCCTTGAGACGCTCTTCGATCAGTCGCAGCATGTCGTCCGACTCTTGTTCCAACAGCTCGATATCGCTGTCGCGCGTAATGCGAAAGGTGGTCCAGTGCAGGATATCGAAACCGCCAAACAGCTCGGGCAGTCGTGCAGCCACGGCCTGCTCCAGCAGAATGAATTGCGGATCCTCAGTCGGGCCCAGGGGCACAAAGCGGGGCAGGATCTGCGGCAACTGCACGACCGCGAAGAGTTGCTTCGGGCCCAGCCCATGGTGTCGCTTGAGCATGGCCCCCAAATAGAGCTGGCGATTGTGGAAATGCGGGCTCGGATGGCTGGGGTCGATGGCCATCGGCGTCAGGATCGGAAAGGCCCGCGCGCGAAAGAAGTGGTCGAGCGCCTCGCGCTGCTGGGGGTTGAGTTCGTCGTGCGCCAACAGGCGGATGCCCTGTTGGTTCAACTGCGGCAGCACCGACTCGTTCCAGCAACGATATTCGGCCGCTACCAGTTCCTGGGTCCGCTTGGCCACACGCTGCAATTGCGTGATCGCCCGCAGGCCGTCGGGCGTATAGTCTTGCGGTGCCCCGTCGCCAAAGGCCTGTTCGCGCAATCCCGCCACGCGGACCATGAAGAACTCGTCGAGGTTCGAGCTGAAGATCGAGAGAAACTTCACCCGCTCCAACAGCGGGTTCGAGGGATCCTCAGCCTCTTCCAACACGCGCGCGTTGAATTCGAGCCAGCTCAGCTCGCGATTGATGAAATGCTCGGCTTGAAACGAATGTTCGATCACGGATACCTCGGATTCTCATGGCCACAGCGGCCGAACACTTAATTTTACCTCACGGCCCGGGCCGCTTGGCAGCCGAATTCTACCCGACTCCACGCCGCGCAAACGGCAAGAATCCGGCCGGCGGCCGCAAAATGCGTCCTTTATTGACTCCGCGTCGCTCGGCCGCTACAAAGGATGTTGGGCTAAGTACTTCCGTCAACGGGCGGAAGCCTTTCTTTTTGCTTCGAGGCAGGCATCATGCGTCGGTCCACCCGCGCTACTCGTCCCGCGTTCACGCTCGTCGAATTGCTCGTCGTCATCGCCATCATCGGCACGCTCGTGGCCCTGCTGTTGCCCGCCGTGCAAATGGCTCGCGAATCGGCGCGGCGCAGCAACTGCACGCAAAACCTGCATCAGATCGCGCTGGCCGTCCAGCGTCACGAGGAAGCGTTTGGCTGCTTTCCGCCCGGGCTGCCCAATTGCGTCGCCCCGGCGAACTTTGGCCTGACGCTGGGCACGGCCAATGGGGCTTGGTGCCAAGGTCCGGTTTGGACCGTGGCGATTATGCCTTACATGGAAGAGCAGTCGCAATTCGACCTGATCAAACAGTGCATGCAAAATGCCTACAACTTGTGCCAGGATTGCACGCAAGGTATTGCCCCTCCCACCGGGTACTTGTGTCCCAGTGCTGACGTTGCTGATACGACCAATAACTTTACGGGCCTCGGCGCGCCCAGCAATTCGGGCGCGTCTGCCGTTGGCATCGTAAAAGCCACTTACGTCGGCAACTTCGGCGCCGGCGACTACTATGATTATCCAACCCCGCCTTATCCGTCGAACTTGACGGCCGGCATCTTCGACATTGTCGATGTTCGCTCGGCCCGAGGCGCTCCGGTGGTTCAAATGCAAAACGATGCCACGATGAAGGGCAACTGGAAGATGGGGTCGAAGCTCGGCGTCAAATCGGCCATGGTGCAAGACGGCCTGTCGCGAACCTTCCTGGCCACCGAAATCCAGACTTACCCCAGCCCGAACGACCCGCGCGGGGCGTGGACTTATGGAGGCATGGGCGGCGCGGCTTTTAGCACATCGCTGCCGCCGAATCCGATTTCGCCAAACGACACGTTGTCGCAATGCCAGTCGAATGCGATGCCACCACCCACGAATCTCTACAATTGCGACGTTGCGGCGATGGGCTCACCGGGGGCGACGTTTGCCGCTGCACGCAGCGCGCACTCCGGAGGCGTCGTAGTGGCGATGGTCGACGGCTCGACTCATTTCGTGGCCGACAACATTGACGCCACGGTTTGGAAGAATCTTGGCACGCGCAATGGCAACATCACGGCCGACTTGCCGCCGGATTGAGCCTTGGGTTCAATTTCATTCCGTCGTCCGATCCTCCAAGCGAATGCCCGCTTCCGGCGAAGCGCTCGTATCCCTACCCGAGTTGACCTGCGATGCACGAGGCCTCCGATTGGCGATCGCTCTATCCATTTACCTCGCGCCAGCTTCTCATTGACGGCCATCGCTATCACTACGTCGACCAGGGGCAAGGCGACGTCCTGTTGTTCGTTCACGGTAACCCGACCTGGTCGTTTTATTGGCGGAATCTGCTTGGTCCCTTGTCCGGCCGCTATCGGGTGATCGCCGTTGACCACATCGGTTGCGGGCTGAGCGACAAGCCGCGGCATTACTCGTATCGGCTGGCCCAGCATGTGGCGAATCTCGCCCAGTTGGTCGGGCAACTCGACCTCAGAAATGTGACGCTCGTCGGCCATGACTGGGGTGGCGCGATCGGGCTCGGAGCGGCGCTCGCGGCGCCGGAGCGTTTCGCGCGGTTCGTGCTGTTCAACACGGCCGCGTTTCGGTCGCAAGCCATGCCCTGGCGAATTCGCGCCTGCCGCGTACCCGTTTTGGGCCGGCTGTCCGTGCAGGGTCTCAACGGCTTTGCCCGTGCCGCGTTGCGAATGGCGGTTACCCATCACGAGCGCATGACGCCGGCCGTGCGGGCTGGCCTGCTGGCGCCGTATGACTCGTGGAGCCATCGGCAGGCGATCTATCGCTTCGTCGAGGACATTCCGCTGTCGCCTAAGCATCCCAGCTACGAAACCTTGCTGCACATCGAGCGGCGCTTGCCGCTGCTGGCGGCCCAGCCGTGGCTGTTCATCTGGGGCATGCGCGATTGGTGCTTCACGCCGCAGTTCCTGGAGCGGTTTTTGACTTTTGTGCCACGCGCCGACGTGCACCGATTGACCGATGCGGGCCACTATGTCGTCGAAGATGCACACGAACGGATCGTGCCTCTCATGGAACAGTTCCTGACTCGTAATCCCCTGCCCCAGCCCCAAGATCGCGTCTCGTTACGCCCATGAGCCATTCATCGATCGAACCGAATCGCCTCGGCCAGCTTTCGATTGGCCAGTGCGCTACCCTGGCGACAATCATGGAAGCCACGGCGCCCAAGCCCGGCAACGTGCACCGGGGAGCTGACTTCGAGGACTTGAGCTATCCGGACTTCATCGTGGCGACCACGGTCGTCGGCCCCATTTTGGATACCGCCGTCATGCTGCCGCTGGGCCAAACCATATTGGCGGCCATCGAAGCCACCCAGGCAGCCGTGGCCACCAATACCAACCTGGGTACGATCTTGTTGCTCGCGCCCTTGGCCAAGGTGCCGCGCACGACGACCCTGGCCGCCGGGATCGCGGAGGTGCTGGGCCGGCTCACCGCCGACGACGCCCGCGACGTCTACCAGGCCATCCGCGCGGCCAACCCCGGAGGCCTTGGGCAGGTGGAATCAGCCGACGTGGCCCAGGATGCCCCGGCCGATCTGGTGGCGGCCATGCGGCTGGCGGCCGATCGCGACCTCGTGGCTCGGCAATATACAGACAACTTCCACCTGGTCCTCAACGTCGTCGCCCCACGCTTGTTACAGACGGTCGAAGCGGGGCTGTCGCTGTCCGATGCGATCGTGCGCGTGCATCTGGAGCTCTTGAGCGAGTATCCTGATAGCCTGATCGCCCGCCGGCGCGGCGTCGAGGTTGCCCACAAGGCGGCGGCCCTGGCGCGCGACGTGCTCGCCGCGGGCGACTCGCGCGACGAAGCCTTTGAAGAGGCCTTGGCCGATTTTGATTTCTGGCTCCGTGCCGACGGGCACCAGCGCAATCCCGGCACGACGGCCGACCTCATCGCTGCCGGCCTGTTCGCGCTCTTGCGCGAGGGCAAGCTTCTACCACCCTTCCGGCTGGCGCGGCTCTAAATTTGTTATGAGGAGTTGAACGTGGGCGAAGCCTATCACGTGCGAATTGCAAAGGACTATCTGGTCTTTTGCGCGGGACATTTCATCACCTATGCCGGCGACGTGTGCGAGCGGCTGCACGGCCACAACTATCGGGTGACGGCCGAGGTCTATGGTCCGCTGGACGACAATCATTACGTGATTGATTTCGTCGCCTTTCGCCGCGCGATCAAGAAAATCGTCGATGAGCTCGATCATCACATGCTGCTGCCCACCGAACACCCCACGATTCGCGTGGTGGCCAACGAACGCGAAGTGGAGGCCACCTTTCAAGACCGTCGTTGGGTCTTCCCGCGCGGCGACTGCATCCTGCTGCCCGTGCCTAACACCACTTCCGAACTGCTGGCCCGCTACATCGCCGACCGGTTGCTGGCCGACCTGGCAAGTCGGGGCGAGCGTCGCCCGGCCAAGCTGCGAGTGGAAGTCGACGAGTGTTTTGGTAATGTGGCGGTTTGCGAACTGGAATGAAGCCATCGCGCGAGAGTCTTCGTCCGCCCCATCCAACGCACTGCCTTGAATACCTGGAGGAAAAAACCGATGCACCGTCTGATTCGTAGCGTGGTCACGATCGCGATGGGCTGTCTCGCGGCAAGCTCAACCTTGGCGGCCGATTGGAAACCTCTGTTCAACGGCAAGGACCTCTCGGGCTGGCAAGCGATCGACGGCCCGATGTCCAGTTGGAAGGTTGAGGATGGCCTGCTGTATTGCAGCGGCGGAGGCGGTGGCTGGCTGTCGACGGTCGATGAGTATGCGAATTTCGAGCTCGAGTTGCAGTTCCGCGTGCCGGTCGGCGGCAACAGCGGCGTGTTCCTGCGTGCTCCGCATCAGGGCAACCCGGCCTATGCCGGCATGGAGATTCAGGTGCTCGACGACTTGGCGCCTGAATATGCCAAGCTGCAACCGTTTCAATATTGTGGCAGTCTCTATGGCGTGTCGGCTCCCAAAACCCGCGCCAGCAAGAAGCCGACCGAGTGGCAAAAGCTGCACATCACCTGCGATGGCCGAAAAGTCCTGGTCAAGCTGAACGACACGCCGATCGTCGATGCGAACCTGGACGGCCACAAGGACAAGGAGGCCGAGCATCCCGGCATCCTGCGGAAGACGGGCTTCCTGGGGCTGCAAAACCACGGCACCCGGCTCGACTTCAAGGACATCCGAATTCGCGTCCTGCCGTAGCCCACTCGGACCGGGCCGACTAGAACGGCACCAGCAAGCTGATCATCACGAACTGAGCCTGAGCGCTCATCGTCGTGTTGTCGAACAGCCCGCCGATGATCGCACTGTTGGTCACGGTTCGCGTCGGCCCGAAACAGTACTGATACGCCAGGTTGAGCGTGGCTCGCTCGAACTTGCGGCTATAGCCGGCGCTGAACTGGTGCTCGAGGACGCCGTCCAGGTAGGGGTTGAGCGTCGAATTGGGCGCCGGGCTATGGTGATAAGCATAGCCGATGCGCCAGGTGTCGATGTCCGTCGGATCCCATTCATAGCCGAGGCGTAGGGTAACCGAATCGATCCAGTTGAGCGGCAGGATGTCGCGAATTGGTAGCGGCGCCAGTGCGCCGACAATCGGATTCGTGGGGTTACTGAACTGCAGGTTGATCTGATCGAAGGCGTGTGCCCAGTCGTACCAGACCACGTCGACGCCAATGCGGCGATGGGGACAAAGCTCGTGCTTGATGCCCACGGCGACCGAGCGCGGCCACTTCAGACGAAACTTCGAGTCAAAATGGCTTGAGATCACGCCGAACGGCGGACCCACCAGCAGGTTGGCGTCGCTGCCACCGTGCAAGTCGAAGTTCGTCTGCTCGGTATACGTGGCACCAAACATCGTGCTGTCGGTCAGTCGATACTGCATGCCCAGCGAGCCCGTGGGTGCCACGCCCGAGCCGTGCAAGCTCATGATCGCCGGCAGTCCCGTCAAAGGCGGCTGCTGCACGACCAACGGCCCACGCAACTCGGCGTCGCTGAAGGCAACGCCGACGGTCAAGCCGATCGACAGCCGGTCGGTGACGCCATAGGAAATGCCGGGCAGAATCTTGGCCAGGCCGCCAATCGAACGCATGTTGTTCGAACCCAACAAAGGGTTGTTCAGATTGCCGTAGGCGGCTCCAAACCCGGCCGGCGCAAAGGCGCCAATGCCGAATGCCCAGCGGCCGTCTTCACTCTTTTCGATATAGCCCAACACCGGCATCGGCAGCGGGCGGGTTTTGCTCTCGACGTCGTTGAACGGATCGGTGTAATGGACGTTCGAGATGACGGTGTCGACACCCAACTCGGCCAGGCCGTTGTCGTTGACGTTGACCATGGCCCCGGGGTTATCGAGGATGATCGCGGCATTGTCGGCAAAGCCCTGGTTCGTGCCGCCACGGCCCGTCGAAATAGGGCCCACACCATCGCGTATCAGGCCGTCCGCCCAAGCGAAGGGGGCCTGACAACAGATGGCGGCCGATAGCAACAGACCGAGAATTCGGCGCATGATCATCGACCGCGCTCCCTCGCTGGTGTGCCGCGGAAAAACCGCCGGCAAGGCTTGGCAATCCGTTAAAGCTTGCCTAACCCGCAACCACTCGCGCGCAAGTTGCGGGACGGCAAAGCCTTAATCGTCCGCGCACGGTCCGCATCTAAAGCACCGATTACGCAATCGTGAACACCGGAGCACTGTGGCCGGCAGCCTGGGCAAACCTTTACGATCGCGCGGCCGCTGACGGGTTGCTCAGCAGCCCGCGAACTTCGATCGGCAAGGGAAACTCAACGTGTTCTTCGCGAACTGCCTGATGCTCAACCGTTGCCCCATAGGTGTTCTTGAGGTGCTCGATACACTCGAGCACGAGCTCCTCGGGCGCGCTGGCTCCCGCCGTGATGAGCACCGTCTCATCACCGCGAAACCATTCGGGCTGCAGCTCGGCCACGCTGTCGATCAGGTGCGTGGGACGGCCGTGCTCGGCGGCCACCTCGGTCAGGCGGATGCTGTTCGAGCTGTTCTTACTGCCGAAGACCAACACGACGTCCGCCCGCTCGACGCCGGCCTTGAGCGCCTCCTGGCGGTTCTGGGTGGCATAGCAGATGTCTTCCTTGAGCGAACCGACGCATTTGGGAAATCGCTGCCGCAGGCGATCGATGATCACGTTGGCATCGTCGACGCTGAGCGTGGTCTGCGTCAAATAGGCGACCTTCTCGGGGTCGGGCACTTCCAGCTGGTCAACGTCGGCGACAGTCTCGACGAGCGTCATGCGTTCCGGCGCTTCGCCCAGGGTGCCCACGACTTCGTCGTGACCTCGATGGCCGATCAGCACAATCGAATAGCCTAGCCGCGCAAAGCGAATCGCCGCCAGGTGCACCTTGCGCACCAACGGGCAGGTGGCATCGATGATCCGCAGGCTGCGAGCCTGGGCCGCCTGGTGTACGGCCGGCGCCACGCCGTGGGCGCTGACCATCAGGTGGCTGCCGGACGGAACTTCTTCGACCTGGTCGACAAAGACCACGCCCTTGCGGCGAAAACCCTCGACGACGTGGCGATTGTGGACGATTTCGTGAAACGCGTAGAGCGGCGTTCCGAACATCACGATGGCCCGCTCCAGGGCTTCAATCGCCATGTTCACTCCCGCGCAAAATCCGCGCGGACTGACGAGCAGAATCTTCATTGCTGGATCTCCTTAAATGGCCCTGCCCCCCCGGCAAAGCCCGTGCATCCTACGACACTTGCGGAACTAATGGTTGCGCGAATGGACCGACGGGCACCGTAATCGGCGGCGCCGGTTCGCGCGGTTTGATTTCACTGGCCGATTCGACGCGCGGCAGTCGAATCGTGAAATGCGAGCCACGGTTGGCCTCGCTCGTGCAATCGATCGTGCCGCCATGGGCTTCGATGATCGACCTGGCCACGTCGAGACCCAGGCCGGTTCCCTCCTCGCCCTTGGTGGTAAAGAACGGCTCCCAAATCCGCCGCACGACGTCCTCGGTCATACCGCAGCCGTTGTCGATGACCTCGATCACGGCCTCGTCGCCCGCGGCCGACAGCCGCAACGTCACATGTCCGGTGTCGCGATCGCGGATTGCGAAGGCGGCGTTCTTCAGCAAATTCAACAGCACCTGCTGAATCTTCACTCGGTTGGCCTTGGCCCACGGCTCGGCGTTGATATCGACGCTCAAACGAGCCAACGGCAAATTGCGCTCGTAGCGCAGGAATTCGACCAGCTCGTGCAACACGTGCGCCAGCCCAACGGGCTGAGCGATCACTTGCTCGCGCTCGAAGCGTACGAAGGCCTTCACTTCGTTGATGATCTGCACCAGGCGTTCGTGGGTCGTGCGGGCAAAGCCGGCCATCCGCACCAGGTCCTCGTGCTGGCTATACTCTTCCTCGATCAACTCCAAGAGCGGCAGCATGCACAGCTGGTTGCCCATCTCGTGGGCCAACTGCGCGGCCGAGCGGCCGAGCATGGCGCAGCGGTCGGCCGCCACCAGCCGGTCCTGCAACATCATGTTTGAGATGCCCATGTCATAGGCTTCGATCGCGCGAACCAGGATCGAGAATACGACGTCCTGTTCCCAAGGCTTCTTGAGAAAGTGGAACACGTGCCCCTGATTGATGGCGCTCAGCATGGCTTTCGAATCGGCATAGCCGGTGAGCATCACGCGCTTGGTGTGCGGAAACTTGATGCGCATGACCTCGAACAATTCAGCGCCCGTCATCTTTGGCATGCGATGATCGGCCACGACCACGGGAAACGCCCGCGTGGCCAGCAGGTCGAGCGCCTCTTGTCCGCTGTCGGCGGACACGACATTGAAATAGTCGTCGAACGTGGCTTGAAATACGATCAAGTTTTCAAGCTCGTCGTCGACGTACAGGATGTCGCGTTTCATACTCCAGCCCTTTCAATAACAAAACCCATTTCCGATTCGTCTTCTTCCACTTCCGGCGGCGATTCCGCCACGCAAGGGAAGCGAATGACAAACTCGGCACCTTGTCCCTCACTACTAAGGCATTCGATCGTGCCGCCGAGCTTCGCAATCAGACTGAAGCTCAGCGACAACCCCATGCCGGTGCCCACGCCCGGCTCTTTCGTGGTGAAGAAGGGGTCGAATATCTTGTCGCGGATCGAGCTGGGAATTCCCGGGCCCGTATCGCGGACACTGACGATCACGCTTTCGGCCACCTGGCGCGTGGTGATGTAGATATCGCCTTCACCCTCGATGGCTTGTTGCGCGTTGTGAAGCACATTCATGAACACCTGATTGAGCTGACCACTCGGACCGTAGACACGGCCGATCGAGCCATAGTCGCGGTGCACCTGAATGCGGTGGCGAATGGCGTTCGAGAGCAAGTTGACGCACATGTCGAGCGACTCGTGCAGGTCGAAGATCTGGAAGTGCTCGTTCCCCGGGTGCGAGAAGCTCTTCAGGTCTCCGATGATCCGAGCGGTGCGCGTGGCGCCGGTCTCGATCACCTTGGCCAGCGAGAAGATCTTCTTGAACAGGGCCTCGACTTCGCCGCGTCGCTCGGGCTGCGCGTTCAACTCGGGCGACGAGAGCACCTCGGACCAGATCGATTCCAAGCGATGCGTGCCTGCCGACAACGGCTTGATGCCGTTATAGACCGCGTTGATCGAGTTGTTGATTTCATGAGCCAGGCCGGCAATAAGCTGCCCCAGCGAACTCATCTTTTCGGCTTGCACCAACTGATTTTGCACGGCCTGCAAATCGTTGTACGCGGTGCGCAGTTCGCGGTTACGACGCTCGAGATCCTGGTGCAATCCGCGGACCTTCAAGAGCGACTTGACGCGAGCCTTGAGTTCCTGCTCGTCAAACGGCTTGGTCAGGTAATCGTCGGCTCCGCAGTTGAGCCCGCCGATCTTCATCGCCAGTTCGGCTTTGGCCGTGAGCATGACGAAAGGAATGTGAGCCGTTTCAGGATTCTCTTTCATCCGCTGGCAGAACTGATGCCCGTCCACGCGCGGCATCATCACGTCCGAGATGATCAGGTCGGGATGTTCGCGTTCGGCAACGTCGATGCCCTCCTGGCCGTCGCGGCCAAAAATGACCCGGTAATGGTCGCTGAGGATTTCGCCCAACAACACGCGCATTTCGGTCGTGTCGTCGACCACCAGCACGGTCCGGGCAAACGGATTGGCTTGCCGCGCGAGTGACGGTTGCTCGGCGGAGGGCATCTCGGCAAAGCTATCGAGATCGGCAAAAGGCTTGGCGATCTTTTCGGGGCCCTCGACGTGCTCGGTGGCCGTGTCGACCGCCACGGGCCGCAGCGGCAAATCGAACCAGAATTTCGAGCCTTTTCCCAACTCGCTATCGACGTGAATCTGGCCGCCGTGCAGCTCGACCAGGCCCTTGACCAACGAGAGCCCCAAACCGGTGCCGCTGAATTCGCGCGACGACGAGCCGTCGACTTGCACGAACCGCTCGAAAATGCGGTCGCGTTGCGACGGGTCGATGCCGATGCCCGTATCCGTGATCGAAACCCAGACCCGCTCTTCATCCTTGCGCGTTTCGACGCGGATCGTGCCTCCCTGCGGCGTGAACTTGATCGCGTTCGAAATCAAATTGCTCACGACGGTATCGACCTTCTCGTGGTCGGCGCCGAAATCGCCCAGGTCTGGATCGCAGGCGACCTCGAAGCGGATGGCCCGCTGCTCGACCAGGGGCGTCGCGGCGTTGACCAGCTTTTGCACGACGCCGTTGATGTTCACCGGACCAAGCTGAAGCTTCATCTGCCCGGCTTCGAGCTTCGAAAAATCCAACAGCCGATTGATCAGGTCGAGCAGCCGGTATCCATTGAGCCGGACCATCTCGAGCATGTTCGTCGTGTCGGCCCCGAGCGACCCGGCGGAGCGGTTCAACAGTCGATCGACCGGAGCCAGGATCATCGTCAGCGGCGTCCGTAGTTCGTGGCTGACATTCGAGAAAAACTCGGTCTTCAAACGATCGTATTGCGTCAGTTTGTCCAGCGATCGCTTGAGGCTGCGTCGGCTGCGCGACAACTGCCGCGTGCGGCGCTTGACCTTGCGTTCCAATCCGGAATTCAGATCGCGAATCGTCTGGTCGTTCTGGTCCAATTGCTCGACCATCACGTTAAATTGCCGCCCCAGGATGTCGAGCTCATCGTTGCCGGTCGGATGCAAGCGTTCGCTGAGCCGGCCCTGTTGCACCTGGCGCATGGCGTTGACCATCAGCCGCACCCGGCTGGCGATCGAGTTCGACAGCATGCGCGAGAGGAACAAGCCCAGGAAAATGGCAAACACCATGATGAAGGCCGTGTGCTCGCGCAAGCTGGCCACGGCCTCGGCCTGTTTCTCTGGCTCGGCGATGATGTCCATGGCCCGCTGGTTCGCCAGCGCGCCGATCATCAGGCCGGTCACCGCGGTCGTCAGTCCGAAGCAGACCGTCATGCGGAACTGCAGTTTCGACTCCGGCATTTCGGAGTAAGCAACCGAGAGGCCCTTGTCGAGCAGATATTGCACGACGGGCCGCAGCCAGTGCTCGCTGATAAAGAAGGTTGTGATGATAATCGCGGCCAGCCCCATGAAGCCGGCAATGCCCACTTGCACCATGACCTGAACCGAAGCGCCGTCGGCAAAGTGCAGCACGACGCACAACGGCAGCACCGTGATGAACGGATCGAGGAGCGCCTCGTACAAAGCGTGCCGGCCCGGGAACAGCACGGCCTGCCGGCCCGCGGCCAATTCGGTCGCCCGATCGACGGGTTCGCCCTTGCTGAGCGCCGCCAGGGCCCGCCGCAGGTCTCGGGTCTCCCATAGCGCCAGGACCACGGTCAGCACGGCCGTCAACAGAATGACGCCCACCGCCGTAATCTCGAAATGCCGTTGCGTATAGAGCGAGAGGTGGAATGTGAGGTTAACGTAGAAAATGCACAGCCCGCCCGCAACAAACGCAAAGGCGCGCGTAACGCACATCATCACCAGGATGTAGTGCGCGGCGAATCGCTTTAAAAGGCGCGCTGTCATTGTTGGTCCAGGCCGAGGCAATCGTTGTTCCCGATCGAGCGCCGGACGCCAGACCGCGTGCACTCCAGCAGGGCCCCGGGCGGCACCAACCGCCGGCTCTGGTCCGTGCGCTCTCCAGAACACTTCGACAGCCGCCGAATGCGCCCGCGTCGGCGGAAGCGTTTCGGTGCTCTTCGGAGCATCCTTAAATCAAACCTTGACTTCCCATGTGCATGGCAAAAAACCGATCGTGTCCGTCCATTACGTTCTGCATGTCGTACGAGCGAATCCGCCGGGCTCGTGCATGGCACAGTTCGCGATGATCCATCCACTTGCGATAGAAATGCGACTCGTGCCCCTTCAGACGAATCGTGGACTCGATCTTGGCCAGGTTGCCGTGCTCCAACTCCTCGAGCGTCAGGTCGCCTTCCATCACCGCGCGGGCGAAGAGCCCGCTGGTGAAATCGCGATCGGCCAGCTCGCGCCGCCAGGTGCTCAGCAAGTTGCCGATGCGGCCCATGCATTGCGCATGCCACATCGCCTCGCGCAGCAAACCCACTTCGGCCGCCGGAAAGTCGGGGCTGCACATCAAGTCGAGCGTCGAAAAGCTGACCATCATCATGTTGTGCGAGGTGTACAGATCGTGCTCGGCCATGTTCAGCAGGTACGGACGGCTGTTGACCAGGTGCGAGTAGCGCATCGTGTTGAAGAATTGCAACAGGTCGAAGCGCAACACCGGCTCGAAGGTCGCGCGCCGCGGATAGGTGGCAATGCGCGCCTGGTATTCCGACCAGACGTGGCGCGTCACTTCCGCGTGCCGCTTGGCGGCCGCGCTCAATCCTCGCAGCGAGCGAGACGCTCCCGTGCATGTCATCTCCAGCAACGCTTCCAGCAGTCGGCCATCGCCATGCTGATCGGCGACATCGTCCAACAGAACGCACAAAACGATCGACAGCAATTTCGTGTCGCACACATGCGCGCGCAGCTCGGGCTCGACGCAAGGCAGCGTCGTAAGCGCAACTCCATGCATGCACCATTTCCACAAATATAGGTCACGCGACCCGACTTTCTCGTACGCCCGGACCCACCGCCAAACGTCCGAAGATAGTTGCCGGGCATAGACTTGCGCCCGTTCGTCGGCCATGCTGTCGGCGCGGGTGGAGCGGAATTCCAACCATTTATCCGGTGCCGACTTAAGCTCGACCGGCGGTGCAGCCGGCTCGATCGTCACGTCGGGCATAATCGGCGCCGCCAACCAGCGGCAGCGCTCGACGAGGGTCCGCGCACACAATTCCTGCGCTTCGTGCGGGCGTTGCCGATTCGCACTTTCGGGCGGCGCCACGATCGACACGGGTTGCGTGATCCCCAGCGCCAATAATCGCTCCAGCACCCAGCCGCCAAAGCCCCCTTGCTCGTCCGCGTCGGATACGATCACCGCGCACAGGGCGCCGCGGACGACGCGGCCGATCGTCTCGACGTCCAGCGGTTGCGCAAAACGCGCATTGAGCACCGCGGCTCGGATGCCCTCGACCGCCAGACGGTCGGCAGCCAACGCGGCTGCCTCGACCATCGGCCCCCAGGCCACGATGGCCACGTCGCCACCTTCCGACAGTTGTTGCGCTCGGCCGCGCGTGACTTCCGCACCGCTTGTCCAGCCCCATTGGGAGTCGTAGTCCTGCGGCAGCCAAACCACCGCCGGTCCCGATTGCGACGCGCACCAGGAGAGCATCTGCCGCAACTCGAGCGTGTCCTTGGGCGAGAGCAAGCAGACGTTCGGCAACTGGCGAATTCCAGCCAGCCCGGCCGAAGAGAACGGGGGCTTCAGATTCGCATCATCCCGGGCCTCGATGATCAGCGTAACCGCTGCCCCGCGCAGGCAGATGTCCTGACGAATCGGCCCAAAGCCGTTTTGAGCCTCCTCCCAGGACAGAAATACAAAGGGTCGAATTCCGCTGGCGGCCAAACTGGCGCTCCAACGTAGAGCCGAAGGCGCGTCGGCGCCCACGGGAAACAGGCGTTCGCCCAGGGCTTCCCACGGTCGCACGAATTCGGCCGTTGAGCTAGTCGAAACGAGCGCGATCCGCTCGTCGCGCCGTGCCAGAGTGGCCAGTTCCTGACTGGCGAAATTGCGCAGCGACTCGGCCACTCCGACTTCGCGCGCGTCGACGCTCGGCTCGGTGGGTGTCACCACGTCAACAGGCCGCGCTGCGCCGCGGTTGCTGGTCGACGTCTGCAGATGCAGCAGCGTCGGGCGGCCATCCCGCTTGATTCGGTCCAACACGTCGACCAGCGATGACAGGTCGCGGCCCGCCATGGGACCGACATAGTCGCAACCTAACTGGCCAACCAGGTCGTCCAACTGGCGAGAGATCGTTTCATCGGGAGAGATTGCGCCGGCGGGCGCTCCCGGTATGTCGTAAGCAATGACCAGAAGTTGCGAAGTCTGCCGACGGGCTTCTTGCAACTGCAAAAAGCGACCCGCGCTGAATAGTTCACCCAATCGATCGACAATCACCAGCCACGGCGTCGCCTCACGCGCGCTATGCTCCTGCGCAGCCGGAACGGTGGGCCCAACCGGCGCGGCGGGTGCGTCGGGACCGTGTGGGGGATCGAATCGCACGAACGGATCGCTCGCCGGCGACTCGTCCGAGCTGGACCGTGGTTCATTCCAGACAACGCGGTCGCCGTGATGGTCGAACAGATGGCGCACGGCCATCGCCAGCGCCGCGATCGCGGGTTGCGACTCAATCGTGCTGCGCTCCGCGACTTGCCAAACATCGTTGCCGCGTCCATCGGCCGGCGCACGCGAAGTCGGCGTCGACTGCGTCGCGTGCTCGGTGTCAGAAAACGGAATCGGTGGCCAGAAATTAGAGTCTGTCACGTTTGCCATGGATGCGTCATGCAATGGAGAAGGGAAATGATCGTCTTCCGTTCAGCCCTAAACGGAAAAAACGACAATCGGATTATGGCCATGTGAGCCTCCAGCCGTCTACGAATTTTTCACCCTTTTGGACGATTCCATCCAATCGCTGTTGTTCTTATTCCGGTCAGGCAATTCGCGATGAGAACGTGGACCGGGCAGGTTGCAAGAATCGTTCACACCAGCGCGAGAATATCGGGCCGCCGAGTGCGCAATTGCGCAAGAAATGGGCCCTTGCGGAACACATTCGTGCGAGCACGAGAACGACGTGACGTGCTATTGCCGTTGCGCTAGACGCTCGTGCGACTGAGAGAATGAGAGCGTTCAATGAGCTCGCTAAAGATGCGCTCGTGCTCGCGGACGGCTTGCACGTCCTCGAAGAGCACGGCACTCGCCCGGCGAATTCGCTCGACGACTGCCCGCCGATGATCCGCGTCGCAAGCCAATCGCACGGCCATGTCGATGTAGTGGCTGGCGTCAACCGCGACGCACTCGTCCAGGCCCATCTTCTGGTAGCACGCCAGGGTGTAACGGCCTCGTTGAAAGGCCGAGGGCAGGGTGACGATTGGCTGGTTCAACGAAAAGCCGTCGTAGGTCGAATTCACGCCGCCGAAGTGCAACGGATCGAGCAACACGTCCGCGGCCACGATCAGACTCAAGTACTCGCGCGGTGCCTGAAAGGGGAGAAACACGACGCGATCGGCGACGTCGGGCATCTGAACGATCAGCCGGCGTCGCAACTCCTCGGCGACAACCGTGCCGCGCCGATCGTGCGTGGCCACGACCGTGCCCTGGGCGTCGCGCCGGAGAATGCCGGCCAGAATGGCATCGAAGTCGGGATGAAATTTTCCTAGCTGCTGCGCACAGAGATATAGGTGCCGATCGGGCCCGATTCCAAATGACTCGCGCTGTCTCAACGGGCCGTCCATTTCCACGCGCCGTTGATAGGTCAACAACGTGTCGGCGAGCACAAGCTGCTCGGTGTAGTGAGACGGCGCGTCAGCAGGTTCGACCAGTGAACTCGAAAGGTAGTTGTCCAAGGCCGGGATGCCCGAGGTGACTTGAATTCCCCAAGACGTGCACTGAACGGGAGCGAGCCGGTGGAACGGCAGGAAATAGTTGAGGCTATCGGTGCCGACTTCCCAATAATAAAGGAGATCAACCTGCGCCGAGCGAATTGCCGCGACGTAACGGTCGAGGCGATGTGGCACACCGAGATAACGGATTGCCTCGTTTGCGATCCCCGATCGAAGGGTGCTCGTTCCGCGCTCTGAGCCGATGACAACAAGCTCGAATCGATTGCAATCCAGACGCTCGAGTACGGCACCCAGCGACCTGATGAACAGGGTCTCATGTTGATCGGTGACGACAAATCCGATTCGCCTTCGTCCCGCCGTGCCGCGTGGGGTCTCACTGGGAAAGCGGCGGCTGTAGATCCTGGCGTAGGCCTCGCGGGTCGGGCGTTCATCGATTCCGTGAAACTGGAGATTAAACGACGGCGTACAAGCCCCTGCCGCCAACGCCGCCAGATCCAAATCGGGTTGGCTATCGCCGAGCGACTTCAACTCATCCAGCAACGTGCGACGATACTCGGCAATTCGCTCGCGACTCTCAAAAACGGGCGGACAAAGGGAGATCATGTTCAGTCGCCACGCGGCCTGATCGGGTTGGAGTTCCAGACCCCTCTGGAAACACTGCCTGGCTTCGGCAATCCGTCCTTGTTGCGAGAACAGAACGCCCAGATTACCCCAAGCGTCGGCAAACTCGGGCTTGAGATTCAGTGCCCGTTGCCAACAAGCCGCCGCGTCATCGAGTCGCCCTTGCTTGGAAAGCAGCACGCCCAGGTTATGGTGCGCCTCGGCGAAGGTCGGATCGAGTTCAATCGCGGCACGCCAGCTAGCGATCGCCGCGGCGAAGTCACCCAGTTTTTCGAACACCGCCGCCAGACAAGCATGCGATTGGGCGCTGCCGGGCTGCAATTCCAACGACCGTCCCCAGCAGTCGGCTGCCTCGTGCAAGCGCGCCGAATCGTCCTTGCCATTGGCCTCGGCCAAATCGGCTTCATCCGTCAGGGCAATCGCCAGATTGCCAAAGGCCTCGGCATATTCCGGCTGTAGCTGGCTGGCGAGCCGAAAGCATCTCGTGGCTTGCTCAAGATGCTCTCGACGCAATACCGGTGCGGATCGATCGAGCCGAACGGGGCCGGCTGTTTTTGCAAGGTCATCCCGGCTTAGCTCCAAATGAGCAAGGCCAAGCTTGCAGTGGGCGACCGCGTCATTGGGAAGTAGCTCGACGACGCGGCGATAACTTGCAGCTGCCTCGGCGAATCGATCGAGATCGAACAAAAGATTGCCGCGATTGAAGTGCCCCGTGGCAAAGTCAGGGCGGAGTCTCAACGCCCGCTCGACCATCGCCAGTGCCTCATGTGGCCGGCCGATCCGCCGATACGCCGCGGCCAGGTTGACGGCGTACCCCGCCTCGCGGGGAGCCAACGACACGGCCTGGTGCAAATACTCAACGGCGCCCTGCTCACGGCCCGTTTGCAGGTGCAGAAGGCCCAGTTCGTGCCAGGCCTCGGCGGCCTGCGGCACGGCTACGACAATCCGCCGATAAATGGCCTCGGCCTGAGGCAAATCGCCAGCGCCAAGAACCTCTCGAGCCCGCGAAATCGCTTTTTCGTAAGTGGCCACGGCCGCACTTTCGCAAAATGAGCGAGTCACCAATCAGGAATTCCGCTGCTCGCGAGCAAGCTCGATCAATTCACCATAAAGCCGCTCGTGCTCCATGACGGCCGAGTGGTCTTCGAACAGCGCGTCGCTCGCGCCGCGAATCTTTTGGACGACCTCGGCGCGGCGACTCGAATCGGTGCCCAAGGCAACCGCGATATCGACATAGTGCTCGGCGTCGGTCGCCACGCAGTCGAAGACCCCCATCTTCTGGTAGCACCCCAGCGTATACCTGCCGCGTTGAAAGGCCGAGGGAAGCGTGACGATCGGCTGGTTCAGCGAAAACCCGTCGTAGCTCGAGTTCACGCCGCCGAAGTGCAACGGATCGAGCAGCACGTCGGCCGCGGCCACAAGATTCAAGTACTCGCCCGTCGGCTGCATCGGCAAAAAAACGATCCGTTCGACGACATCGGGCATTGCAGACTCAAATCGTCGGCGCAGCATGTTTGCAATCGGCCCCCCCTGACGATCGCCGGTGACCACCACCAGGCCTTGTTCGTCGCGCCGCAGGATGCCGGCCAGGATCGGATCGAAATCGGGCTGAAACTTTCCCAATTGCTGCGCGCACAAATAAACATGCCGGTCACGCTGGATGCCAAACGCCTCGCGCTGCAGAACCGGTCCCTGCCGCGCCGAGCGCCGTTGAAACGTGAGCAGCGTGTCGGCCAGCATCAGTTTTTCGGTGTAGTGCTGTTGCGCGTCGTCGCGCTCGACCAGCGCGCTCGACAAGTAGTAGTCCAGCTGAGGAATGCCTGAGGTGACCTGAATTCCCCACGAAGTGCACTGCACGGGGGCCAGCCGATGAAACGGCAGGAAGTAATTCACCGGATCGGTGCCCACTTCCCAATAGTAGACCACGTCGAGCTGTTCCGCGCGGATCGCCGCCACGAACCGTTCGAGCTGATTCGCGACGCCCACGATGCGGACGTGCTCACCGCGGATCGCCGAGCGTAGCGTGCCCACGCCGCGCTCGGGTCCGATGATCACCAGTTCGAACCGCTGGGGATCCATCCGCTCGAGCACCGCACCCAGAGAGCGAGCGAACGCGCCTTCATGCGCATGCGTGACCACCATGCCGACGCGCGGCCTGCCGGACGAACCCGGCGCGGTCTCCTGGTCAAAGCAGCCCCGAAACAGCCGGGCATAGGCTTCTCGCAGTGGACGATCGTTGCGTCCGTGGAATTGCCAGTTGAATGCCGGCATGCAACCCGCCGTCGCCCGGTTCGGAAAATCACGATCCAGCCCGCCGATGTCGAACAGGGCCAATTCTTCGAGCAAGCGTCGCCGATAGTCGTCGATCTCACGGTTGCTGGCAAACACCGTCGGGCACAACGTCAGTCGATTCAGCTTCCAGGCGGGCTCGAGCGGTTCGATCGCGATCGCTTGTTCATAACACGCTCGCGCCTCATCCACCCTGCCCTGCCCCGACAGCAGCATTCCCAGGTTGCCACGAGCCGCGGCCAGATCGGGCTTCATTTCCACGGCACGCCGGCAGCACTCGATGGCCTCGTCGAATTTGCCCACGGCCTCCAAGACGCCGCCCAGGTTGTTGTACATCTCGGGAAAATTGGGCCGCAGCTCCAGCGCCCGCCGATATTCGGCAAGAGCCTCAAGGGGCTTGTCCTGCCTGGCCAGCACGCCCGCCAGGTTGCCGTGCCCGTCGGCCGATTCCGGCTGGAGGTCGATTGCCCGGCGATAACAGGCTGCTGCTTCGTCCCAATGTTCCTGGTGGCTGAGCCACCCGCCGAGATTGTTGTAGGCCGCCACAAACTCCGGTTGTAATTCAATCGCCCGCCGCCAACACTCCGCGGCCGCCTCGCCGTGGCCTTGCTTGGAAAGCAAGGTGCCCAAGTTGCTCAGAGCCTCGGGGAAATCGGGTTGCAACTCCAGCGCTCGCCGACATTCGACCACAGCCTCCTCGATTCGGTCTTGCCGCTCCAAAATCGCGGCCAGACTGGCATGCGCCGCCGCCTGCGCTGGATTCAATTCCAGCACCCGCCGCCAACAATGTTCCGCGGCGGTCCAGCGCCCCGCCCGTTCATGGGCTACCGCCAGGTTCACCACGGCTTCGACATAGTCAGGCTGCAAGTGTACGGCGCGCTCGAAGCAAACCACGGCCTCAGTCAGCCGTTCGTTGCGCGAGGCACGGGTCTCGGTCGAGTCCGCATCCTCCGGCGCCGACTGCTCGAAATAAACCATCCCCAATTTGCAATGGGCAAACGCATCGCTCGGCACCAGGTCGATCGCCCGGCGATAACTCTCCGAGGCCGCATCCAACCGGCCCAGGTCCAGCAGCAGGTTTCCGCGATTGAAATGCCCGTTCGCATAATCGGGTCGCAGGCTGAGCGCTTGGTCGAATGCTTCGAGTGCGGCTTCTGCCTGGCCGAAGTCTTTCAGCGCCAGGGCAAAGTTATTCAGAAGTTCGGCCGTGGGAGGTCCCAGCTGCAACGCCTGCCGATAGCTGGCGATCGCTTCCTCGGGACGGCGGAGCATTCGATATGCCGCCGCCAGGTTGACGTGGAAGATCGTGGTCGATGGCGCCAGCCCCACGGCTTGCCGCAAGCAGGGGGCCGCCTCGTCGCCACGGTCCGTTTGCAGTAGCACGATGCCCAGCTCGTGCCAGGCCTCGGCCGCCCGGGGCACTGCTTCGAGCACGCGGCGGTAAATGACTTCGGCCGAGCTCAGATCGCCGGCACCGAGGTGTTGCCGAGCTCGTGCGATCGCCTCATCGTAAGTCGCCAAGGATGATGCTTCCGAAACTTGCCGGACCGATCGTTCGCCGCACGGACTGCCACAGGCGGGGCGCATCAATTCTCATGCGCAACACTGCCAGGTGCAAGGGTTCGCCAGCCGCGCTCGGCGACGTGTCGGCGCCGACGTGCGCGAACGGTTAAGCGCCGTGAGCGCGCGAGCGGGCCTCCGTCGCCAATTCGGCGAAGATGCGCTCGTGTTCGCTAACGGCCGCGAGATCGTCAAACAATAGCGGGCTGGCGCGGCGAATCTTCTCGATGACTTCCGCGCGAAACGCCGGATCGGTGCCCAACCTCAACGCGATTTCGACGTAGTGCTCGGCATCCGTGGCCACGCAATCGGCGATTCCCATCTTCTTGTAGCAGGCCAACGTATAACGGCCACGCTGACAGCCAGCAGGCAGCGTCACGATCGGCTGACCGAGCGAAAACCCGTCGTAGCTCGAGTTGACTCCTCCGTAGTGCAGTGGGTCGAGCAGCACGTCGGCCGCCGCAACCAGGCTCAGATAGTCGTCCGGCGGTTGTGGCGGCAGAAACACGATTCGCTCGGCGACATCAGGCATCGTGGCGACAAAACGCCGACGAAGCTGAGCGCCCAGGAAGTCTCCGTGACGGTCGTCGGCCGTCACGACGATCCCTTGCGGATCACGTCGCAGAATGCCGGCCAACAGTGCATCAAAGTCGGGGTGGAATTTCCGCAGCTGCTGCACGCACAAGTAGACGTGCCGGTCGCTGGACAGACCAAAGTCCTCGCGCGTCTTGGGCGACGCGCTCACGGCAACGCGCTGCTGAAACGTCAAGAGCGTGCTGGCGAGCACGAGTTGTTCGCTGTATTGTTCGGCGGCGTCCGCCGGCTCAAGCAGCGCGCTCGACAGATAAAAGTCGACCTGCGGGATGCCGGAAGTTACCTGAATACCCCAGGACGTGCACTGCACCGGTGCCAGGCGATAATAAGGCAAAAAATAATTTGTGAAGTCGGTGCCGATCTCCCAGTAGTACAGCACGTCGAGCCGTTCTTCTCGAATCGTCGCGGCGGATCGCTCGAGTTGACTGGGAAGGCTGACAAAGCGAATATGCTCGCCACGAACAGCCTCGCGTAAACCGCTCACGCCGCGTTCCGCGCCGAACACGACCAACTCGAATCGCTCGGGATTCATGCGTTCGAGCACAGCGCCGATCGACTTCACAAAGGCCCGTTCGTGCCGATTGGTGACCACGAATCCGATTTTCGCGGGCCCTGTCGATCCCCGCGGTTGCTCGCTCGCGAAGCAATTTCGAAATAACCGCGCATAGGCGGCTCGGATTTTCCGGTCGTCTCTTCCCTGATACTGCAAGTTGAACGACGGCATGCAGCCCAAAGTCGCCTGGCTGGGAAAATCGTGGCCGATCGTACCGGCATCGAACGCCTCGAGCTCGGCCAGCAGCCGCTGACGATAGTTGTCGATTTCCTCATTACTGTTGAACACATTAGGACATAGCGAGAGCAGGCTCAGCTTCCAGACCGGATTGTCGGGCGCGATCTCGAGCGCCTGCCGATAGCACTCGCGGGCTTCGGCCACCTTGCCTTGCTCGGCCAACAGCATGCCCAGGTTGATTGTGGCTTCGGCCAGGTGGGGCTTGATCTCGAGCGCCCGCCGGCTGCAATCGGCCGCTTCGTCGAATTGGCCAACCTTCTCCAGGACCCCGCCTAGATTGTTGTACATTTCGGCAAAATCGGGCCGCAGTTCCAAGGCGCGGCGATAGGCCGCGACCGCTTCGACCAGCTTGTTCTGCCGGGTCAGGACGCCCGCAAGATTGCCGTGCGCCTCGGCAAAATCGGGCCGAAGGGCGATGGCGCGGCGACAATTCCGCTCGGCCTCGTCCAATTGATCCTGGCTTTCGAGCAGCGCCGCCAGGTTATTGTGGGCTTCGGCAAAGTCGGGCTTCAATTCCAAAGCCCGCCGCCAACATTGGGCCGCCTCGTCGCACTGCCCATGGGTCGCCAGCAAGGCGCCCAGGTTGTTGTAGGCCGCCGCATCGTGAGGCCGGTGCTGCAACAGGTTCTGCCAGCAATCGATCGCTTCGGCGATCCAACCTTGCTGCTCGAGCAAGGCGACGAAATCGGCGTGCGCGCCGGCATAATGGGGGTCAAGGAGCATCGCCTGGCGCAACGAATCGGCCGCCGCGGCAATCATCGCGCGCTGCCGCGCCGGCACGGTGGGCGGCACTTCGGCCAGTTGCCCCAATTCGAGATAAACCAGGCCCAGTTTGCAGTGCGCCGCCGCGTCGTCCGGCTCCAGCTCGACGGCGCTGGCATAACTGACCGACGCCTCTTCCAACCGGCCCATCTCGGCCAACAGATTGCCGCGATTGAAGTGGCCGTTGGCATATTGCGGACGAATGCGCAAGGCTTCATCGAAGGCGCCGAGCGCCATTTCCGCCTGGCCAGTGTCCTTGAGAGCCAGAGCAAAGTTGTTCAGCAATTCGGCCGTTGGCGGCGCGAGCTTGAGCGCACGCTGAAAGCTGGCAATCGCGTCGCCAGGTCGCTTCAGCATCCGATAAGCCGCTGCCAGGTTGACGTGATAAGCCGCGGTGCCCGGTTCAAGCGCCACGGCTTGGCGCAGGTACTCGACGGCCGCTCCGGGGCGATTGGCTTGCAATTGAGCGATGCCCAACTCGTGCCATGGATCGGCTGCCTTGGGCACCGCTTCGATCAAGCGGCGATAGATTTGCTCGGCCTGGTCGAGGTCGCCCCCGCCGAGAAGCTGTCGAGCACGCTGAATCGCTTCGCCAAACGTTGCCAAGTGGATACGTCTCGAGATGCGTGTAAGATCGGTTAACGCCGGTCGCCCGAGGGGCCGAAGTCGCTGAAGTGAAGCCGTGACGCCCGTCTGGATCGGAGTGCGGAGCACACTGCGACGATCTGACGTTCGTATCATTGTAGCCTGTGTCGCGCGGATGGTCTCGCGACAAAATACCTTCGCCAGACAAATTTTGGCGAAGGGCAGCGCAGGCCCTTGACATCCGCCCGTCGGCTTACCCGTTTCTTCTATTTTCTACAGTTTCCGCTGGACAATTCGAGATGTGGAAGCACGAGCGTGTGATGTCCGAGCGGCGTTCGATAGGGCCGAGCGATCGGGTCCGACTCCGGTCCTTGGTCGGCCGCGGTTTCGCCTGGCACCCACACGAAATTCGTAGCGCACCGCGGCGGTTATTGCAACGATTTCCCGCCGTCCCGGTGCGGAGGGGGCGGGTTGTTGGACGCGGCTTTCTTGCCGTGTATGCTGATGCCATGCAAAAATACCTGTTCGTAAGCCCCTGCCTCGTACTCGCGCTCCACATCGCCTGTCAGGCCGCCGAACCCGCGCCCCAGGGGGCGAAAAAACCCAACGTTGTCATTCTGTTGGCCGACGACTTGGGCTACGCCGACGTCGGCTTTCAGGGCTGCCGCGATATTCCCACGCCGCATATTGACTCGCTGGCCCAAAACGGTGTTCGCTGTACCAACGGCTATGTTTCCGGGCCTTATTGCAGTCCGACGCGTGCGGGGCTGTTGACCGGCAGGTATCAACAGCGGTTCGGTCACGAATTCAATCCCTCCACCGAAGACAGCGGCCTGGCTCTGACCGAGACCACGATGGCCGAGCGGTTCGCTGATGCCGGCTATGCCACGGGACTCGTCGGCAAATGGCACCTGGGGGGACTGCCCAAATTTCGCCCACCGCAGCGCGGCTTTGGCGACTTCTTCGGTTTCCTCGGCGGAGCCCACGCATACTTCCCGCAACCGCTGACCGACGTTTATCGTGGCGATAAGGCCACCGGGGAAACGGGTTATCTGACAGATGCCTTTGGCCGCGAGGCGGTCGCGTTCATCGATCGGCACAAAAGCCGGCCGTTCTTTCTCTATTTGGCCTTCAACGCCGTCCACACGCCGATGCAGGCGACCGATGAACGACTGAAGCGATTTGAGTCGATCGACGACCCGAAACGCCGCACCTATGCCGCCATGCTCGTGGCCATGGACGAAGCCATCGGCCAGGTGCTCGGCAAGTTGCACGCTGAGGGGTTGGATCGCGACACGTTGATCTTCTTCTTCAGCGACAACGGTGGCCCGACCATGAAGGGCACCACGATCAACGGCTCTCGGAACACGCCGCTGCGTGGCTCGAAGCGAACGACGCTCGAGGGGGGCGTCCGCGTGCCGTTTGTCGTGCAGTGGCCCGCCCGTCTGTCGGCCGGCAAGGTCTACGATCAGCCGATCATTCAGCTCGACATCCAGCCCACGGCGCTGGCGGCGGCTGGAATCGCCGCGCAGCCGAATCAGAAGCTCGACGGAGTCAACCTGTTGCCGTTTTTGTCAGGTGAGACAGCGGCCAAACCGCACGAGACGTTGTATTGGCGGCTGGGCGAGCAAATGGCAATCCGCGACGGCGACTGGAAATTGGTGCGTTACGACTCGACCGCCGACGGAGAGACCGGCGGCGCCGTCACGCCGCCTCGGCTTTACGACTTGGCGCACGACGTCGGTGAGGCCCACGACCTGACGGCCGAGCAGCCCGACACCGTCAAAAAGCTGGAGATGCGCTGGCAAGCCTGGAGCAACCAAATGGCCTCGCCCGCCTGGGGACCCGGTGGCCGCACGAAATGAACGCCCCCCGCACCGCCCCCGCACGGCCACGGCAGGTCGCTTTCCCGTCTCATCGCCTGCATTGCGCGATCGGAGGATTGTTGCTCGGCATCGTGATCGCCGGCTGCGGTCAGGGGCCGATCACGGTCGAAGCCAATCGGCCGATTCTTGCGCCACCGCCCACGACCGAACCACGCGAGGATTGGGACCGCGCGTTCCAACGCACCGACGGGTGGACCGGCGGCGACGTGGCCGAGGCCGTGGACCTGGGCAATCAGCGGACGCTGTGGATCTGGGGCGACAGTTGGGTCGGCCCGGTCCGCGCAGGAAAACACGCGGCCGGCTCGCGATTGGTCAACAATTCACTGGCCGTTCACGACACGATGATCGGCGGCGCGGCTCCGCCAGCTGACGCGGTCCAATTCTTCTGGGGCCCGGCGAACGAGAAGAGCGAGCCGACCGCCTGGCTGCGGCCCGACGTATCGCGCGTGACGCCCCGCTTGCCAAAAAATGGCACGGATGATCCTTCCTGGTACTGGCTGGTCAACGGCATCGTTCTTCCCGATGCGCAGGCAAACCCGCGGCTGGTTTTGTTCGCCTGGCATATCGCTCGCACCAAGGGCGATGGCGTTTGGAATTTCTGCACGGCCGGCAATGCACTGGCCGTCGTCGACAACTCGAACGAGTCGGTTGACGAGTGGCAGATCGCGCAGCACGACATCCCCCACGCTAGCGGCAACGTTGTCCGCGAAACGCCGCCGCCGGGCCAGCCGATCAGTTGGGGCTCGGCCCTGCTGTTGGTGCCGCGCGCGACCCAACCCGAAGAGCATTTGACGCCCTGGCTCTACATCTACGGCACGCGTGGCGGCGGGTTCAACACTGAACTAGTGCTCGCTCGCGTGCCGGCCGACCGGGTCGAGGATTTTACCCAATGGGAGTTTCGCACGGTCGAAGGTTGGTCGAGCCGACTCGACGACGCGGCGTCGCGGGCCGACGGCCTGGTGAGCGAGTTCTCCGTCAGCCCTGTCGAGCTGGCCGGTAAGTCTCGATATGTCATGATCCAAAGTCAGCCTCTGTTCGGCAAACAGATCCTGGCGCGCATCGCCGAGACGCCCGATGCCCGTTGGGGCGATGGCCTTCCGATCTATCAGGTGGCCGGCATCGAAGCCGACCGCGACTACTTTACGTATGCGGCCAAGGCCCACCCGCATCTGTCGGCCAGCGGCAAGCTCTTGATCAGCTATCTGATCAACTCCCATAACTTTGGCAAGATGGTCAACGACGCCAGTATCTATCGTCCCCGTTTCGTCGAAGTCGACCTGAGCGCATTGACTGGCAAATGATGACGACGCCCTGCTGCCGCACACGACGTTTCCTGGCGATCGCCCTGCTGCCGCTTCTTTTGGGCCCGGCGATCGCCCATCCCGCGTCGGCCGCGGACATTAAGCCAAGACAGCCCAATATTCTCTTCCTCCTGGCCGACGACCAGCGTTGGGATACGATTCGGGCATTGGGAAATCAGGAGATTCAGACGCCGCAACTCGATGGCCTGGTCGAGCGTGGCTTTCATTTCACGAATGCCTATTGCATGGGCGGCATGATCGCGGCCGTGTGTACGCCCAGCCGCACGATGATCGCCACGGGACGGTCGCTGTGGCACATACCCGATTGGAAAACCACGAAAACGGCGCCCCCGGGCATGCCGCTGTTGCCGCTGTCGATGGCCGGCGCTGGCTACGTCACGTTTCACTGCGGCAAGCGTGGCAACGAATGTTCCTACGCCAATGCCACCTATGCCACGAACATCGAGCTCGACGGCCGTACCGCCGAGTCGGCCACGGATAGCGCCGACCATACGCTCACGTTTCTGCGTGGGCACGACCCCCAGCGGCCGTTCTTCATCTACCTCGCGCCCCCGGTGCCGCACGACCCGCGGTTGGCGCCCGCGGAGTTCACGCGGCTTTACGATCCGGCCACAATCAAGCTGTCGCCGAACTTTCTCGCCCAGCATCCTTTCGACAACGGCTGGCTGACCGGCCGCGACGAAGTCCTGGCTCCCCATCCGCGCACGCCCGAGGTGATGCGTCAGCACCTGGCCGATTACTACGCGACGATTTCCCATTTCGACCAGCAGGTGGGCCGCATCCTCGACCTGCTGCGTGAGCGCGGCCTGTTGGACAATACGATCGTCGTCTACTCGAGCGACCAAGGCCTGGCCGTCGGCGGACGCCACGGGCTGATGGGCAAGCAAAACCTTTACGAACACGTGAAGCCACCGTTGATCTTCGCCGGCCCCGGCATTCCGCGCGGCAAGTCCGACGCGCTGGTCTATCTGTTTGATCTGTACCCCACGTTCTGCGAACTCGCGGGGGCGCCGACGCCCAAAAGTCTTGAAGGACACTCCTTGCTCGGCATCGTGCAAGGCCGCGAACAGCGCGGGCGCGACGAGCTGCTGGCGGCGTTTATGCACACGCAGCGCATGCTGCGCGACGAGCGCTGGAAGCTGATCGAATACAACGTGTCGGGCGTCAAGCACTCACAGCTCTTCGACCTGTCTCGCGATCCCGACGAGTTGCACAACTTGGCCGACGACCCGCGATTTGCCGCCGAGCGGGCGAGTCTTGAAGAGCGAATGACTCGAGCCCGGCACGAATACAACGACCCCGTGGATTTTACCGCCTCGAATCCAAAACCGGCGTCTTGAGAACGCGCGCCGAGGGCACGGCGACTGTCGGAATCAACTTTCCATGGTCTTTTGGACTGTACGCACCATGCCGTTTGCGAATCTGTCGCTGCGCTCCCTGCTGCTCCTGACGTTCGCCGCTTGCGGCCTGGCGGTTGCCTTGCCTGTCTCACGGGCGCCAGCGGCCGACGCGCGACGGCCGAATATCGTGTTCATCTTCTCCGATGACCATGCCTGGCAATCGATCAGCGCCTATGGCGAAAAGCGCAAGCTGCTCGACACGCCGAATTTCGACTCGCTGGCCGCCGAGGGCATGCGATTCAATCGCTGCCTGGTGACCAACTCGATCTGCGGCCCCAGCCGGGCGACGATTCTGACCGGCAAGTATTCGCACCTCAACGGCTTCTTCAACAACTCGAACAGCCGCTTCGATGGCAGCCAAACGACCTTTCCCAAACTGCTCCGCGGCGCCGGCTATCAAACCGCGATCGTCGGCAAGTGGCATCTGGTGAGCGAACCGACGGGCTTTGACTACTGGCACATCTTGCCTGGCCAGGGTGTGTACTACAATCCGACGATGATCGACAACGGTCGTCGCGTCGAGCATCAGGGCTATGTGACCGACTTGATCACGGATCTGTCACTGGCCTGGCTCAAGCAGCGCGACCCGGCGAAGCCGTTCCTGCTGATGTGCCAACACAAGGCCCCTCACCGCGAATGGGAGCCGGCCTTGCGACACTTGGGTCACGACCACGACCGGGTTTATGCCGAACCCGCGACGTTTTTCGACGACTATGCCGGTCGTGGCCTGGCCGAGCGCGATCAGCAGATGACCATTGAGCACACGATGAATGCCAAGGATCTGAAGCTCACGCCGCCACCGCAACTGAATGCCGAACAGCGGACGGCGTGGGACGCCTATTACGAGCCTCGCAATGAGAAGTTTCGTCAGTCCAAGCCGCGCGGCCGCGACCTGGTGCGGTGGCGCTATCAGCGCTACATGCACGACTACCTCGGCTGCGTCAAGGCAGTCAACGAAAGTGTCGGCCGCGTGCTCAAGTTTCTCGATGCCGAAGGGCTGGCCGACAACACGATCGTCATTTACTGCTCGGACCAGGGCTTTTACTTGGGCGAGCATGGCTGGTTCGACAAGCGGTGGATTTTCGAGGAATCGCTGCGCACCCCGCTCTTGGTCCGCTGGCCAGGCAAGATCAAGCCAGGTAGCGTCAATCACGAGCTGGTATCGAATCTCGACTTCGCCCAGACGTTTCTCGACCTGGCCGGCGCGGCACCCGCGCCCGAGATGCAAGGCCGTAGCCTGGTGCCCGTGTTCGAGGGCCACACCCCCGCCGACTGGCGAAAGTCGTTCTATTACCACTACTACGAGTATCCCACCCCACACCATGTCCGCCCGCATTACGGCGTGGTCACCGACCGCCACAAGCTGGTCCACTTCTATGGGCCCGACACCGACTATTGGGAGCTGTTCGACCTAATCGACGATCCACACGAGCTGCGCAGCGTCTTTGGTGACCCCCGCTATGGCGATACACAAAAAACGCTCGCTGCCGAGCTAACCCGCCTGAGGCAAGAACTCAAAGTGCCCGAGCACGACCCACCGGGGGCCAGCGGCCAGCGCGTCGAAGGCCGCGGCGCGGAGAAAACGACGCAATGAGCTGTCGCGACGTGAGTGCGAAACCTCGATTACGACTCGTGTTCATCCCGCTTGGCGCAATCGTTGCCATCGCGGCAGCGCTCTCGCCGTCGGCAGCCCGGTCCGCCGCGCCGTCTCGACCGAACATTCTCTGGATCGTCAGCGAGGATCACGGCCCGCACCTGGGTTGTTACGGCGACAAGTTCGCCACGACGCCCAGCATCGACGCATTGGCGGCCAAGGGCCTGATCTATCGCCATGCCTGGTCTTGTGCCCCGGTTTGCGCGCCGGCCCGCACGACACTGATCTCGGGCCTCTACGCTCCCTCCACCGGCAGCGAGCACATGCGCAGCTTGGTCCCCTACCCGGCCGGCAAGCAAATGTTTCCGCAATTACTGCGTGCATCCGGCTACTTTTGCACGAACAATGCCAAAGAGGATTACAACCTCAGTCAGCCGGGCCAGGTGTGGGACGTTTCCTCGCGCTCGGCTCATTGGCGCGATCGCCCCAGCGGGCAGCCATTCTTCGCAGTCTTCAATTCCGAAAAGAGCCACGAGAGCCAGATTCGCAAGCGTCCGCACACCGCAGTACACGACCCCGCCAAAGTCCGCGTGCCGGCCTATCATCCCGACACGCCCGAGGTGCGCCGCGATTGGGCCCAATATTACGACTGCGTCAGCGCCGCCGATGCCGATGCGGGCAGTCGCTTACAGGAGCTCGCCGCGGCCGGTTTGGCCGACGAAACGATCGTGTTCTACTTTGCCGATCATGGCTCGGGCATGCCGCGCAACAAGCGCACGCCCTGCGATTCGGGCCTGCACGTACCCCTTGTCGTCTACATCCCAGAGAAGTTCGCCAGCCTGCGTCCGGAGGACTACCAGGCCGGCGGCCAGACCGATCGGCTGGTGAGCTTTGTTGATTTCGCGCCGACCGTGTTGAGCCTCGCCGGGGTCGTGCCCCCCGCGTGGATGCAGGGGCACGCCTTTCTCGGGCGCTTTGCCCTGCCGCCGCAGCCCTACGTTTATGGCTTTCGCGGGCGGATGGATGAGCGTTACGACTTGGTTCGCAGCCTGACCGATGGCCGCTTCGTTTATGTGCGCAATTATCTGCCTCACAAAATCTACGGCCAACATGTCTCCTACATGTTCGAGACGCCCACCACTCAAGTCTGGCGACGCTTGCACGATGCGGGGAAGCTCAACGCGGAGCAAGAGAGTTTTTGGAACACGAAGCCACCCGACGAGCTCTACGATCTGCAGACGGACCCCGACGAGGTCCATAATCTTGCCGACGCACCCGTCTATCGCGAGATTTTGCACCAGATGCGCAAGGCCCATCACGACTGGGAATTGAGCATTCGCGACGTTGGCCTGCTGCCAGAGGGCGAAATGCACGCACGTTCCGCCGGCACGACGCCCTATGACCTGGGCCACGACACGGCCCGCTATCCGCTCGAACGCATCCTGAGCACGGCCGATGTGGCTTCGGGACTTCAAGCGGCGGCGATTCCGATACTCAAGCAAACCCTTGCCGACTCCGATGACGTCGTCCGCTATTGGGCCGCACTCGGCCTCCTGATGCGCGGCGCGGCGGGCGTTCAAGCGGGACACGCGGAGCTCGTCGCCGCGCTCGATGATCCGTGGCCCTCGGTGCGCATCGTCGCGGCCGAAGCGATCGCGAGATTTGGCGCGGCCGCCGTTCAACAGCGTGCCTTGGCTCTGTTGCAAGGATATGGGGATTGGTCGCGCAACCCCGTGTTCGTCACGATGGCGGCGCTGAACGCGCTTGACGAGTTGGGCGAACGGGGCGAGGCGATCAAGGCCGAGTTGCGCCGTTTGCCGCAAAAGGGGCCGCTGCCCGACCCGCGGTATGGCGAATATGTACCACGGCTTCTGAAGGCAGCCGACTAGCTCGTTAGCGCTTGACCGAATCGATCAGCACGATTTCCAGGCTGGCCGGCGTGTGCAGTTCTTGTTTCGGCTCGCGGATCGGTTTGACGGCCAACAGATCGACGACCATTTCTTCGACGACGTTGCGCAGCCGCATCACGTCCGACATGATCTCGTCAACCGTCTTGCCCTGGTAGCGGGCGCGGCTTACCAGCAGCCGAATGTGGTCCACCTTCCAGTCGCCTCGATAGCCATAGTCGGCCCGCCAGAACCACGGTTGCGAAAAAAAGGCGAACGTATTCAAAAAGCAAAGGCGACAATGCGTCGGGTCTTCAAAGGCGTCATCGCTCGAGCCATAGGGCGTTTTGAAAACCGCCTTGCAGCCGATCTTGGCCACGCGGTGCAACTCTTGCATGAAGGGCAAGGGATGCTGCAAATGCTCGAAGACATGACTTGCCAGGATCTCGTCGAACGTATCGTCGTCAAATGGCAAGCGAGTTTTGGCGCACTCGTCGAGATCGGCCACGGCATCGACGCCCGCGCCGGCCTGCCGGTCGAGATTGACCCATCCCGGCAGGATGTTTCTGCCGCAGCCGAGGTTGAGCCGCTTGATCTCGACACCTGGTTCGACCGCCATCGCAACGTTCTCCTGTTCGCGCTTGCACTCACCGTCTTGGCCCGTAGGGCGTCATTGTCGTCGATGCAATGACCGCTGGCAATCGCCGCCTTCTCTTGCGAGCAATCCTTTTGTTGCGATAATGGGCCGACATTCTCCACCCTTCAACCTCGCACGGATCGATTATGAATGCCGAAGCCATGGACTTCTTGCGGCACCTGCTGGAAACTCCCAGCCCATCGGGCTATGAGCAGCCGGTGCAAGAGGTCGTGCGTCAATATGTCGCTGGTTTTGCCGATAGCGTGACGACCGACGTGCACGGCAACGTGATCGTGGGGCGCAACGTCGACGCGCCGTTGCGCGTGATGCTCGCCGGGCACTGCGATCAAATCGGCTTTTTGGTGAATTACATCGATGGCGACGGTTTTCTCTACGTGCACCCGATCGGCGGCTGGGATCCGATCGTGCTCGTCGGCCAGAAGTTGACGGTCTGGACTTCCCACGGCCCGCTGTTCGGCGTGATTGCCCGCAAGCCGATACATTTGCTCACCGAGGAAGAGCGCAAACAGGTGCCGAAGTTGAAGGACCTTTGGCTGGACATCGGCGCGAGAGACAAAACAGAAGCGGCCGAGCTGGTGCGCATCGGCGATCCGGTGACGCTCGAACTGGGGTTCACCGAAATGCGCAACCGTCTTGCCAGTTCGCCGGCAATGGACAACAAGACCGGGCTGTGGGTCGCCATCGAGGCCTTGCGGAGGACCCGTCTCAAGAAACTCAACTGTGCGCTGTTTGCCGTTTCGACCGTGCAGGAAGAAATCGGCCTGCGCGGCGCCATGACCAGCACCTACGGCGTGAACCCGCGCGTGGGCATCGCCGTCGACGTGACCCATGCCACGGATTGCCCGACGATCGACAAAAAGCAGGAAGGGGACGTAGCCCTGGGCAAAGGTCCCGTGATCTACCGCGGCCCGAATATGAATCCGGTGGTTGTGGAAAAGTTGATCGAAACCGCCCTCGCGGGCGAAGTGCCCTATCAAGTCGCGGCCAGCGGCCGGGCCACTCCCACCGACGCCAGCACGATTCAAACCAGTCGCGGCGGAGTCGCAACGGGGCTGGTGAGCATTCCGAACCGTTACATGCACAGTCCGGTCGAAATGATATCGCTCGATGACATCGATCGGGCCGCCGACCTGCTGGCCGGCTTCGCCTTGCGATTGAGCGGCGACGAGCAGTTCACGCCGTAGCGCCCAGCGAGGGAATGCGCTCGCTCACGATGATGTCGGGGATGAACACCGCCGGCTTGCGAAGGCGTGACCCTTAAGCGTGCGTAACCGTCCCGCACTCGTGCTCGCTGTTGGCCGGTGTCGACTTATTGGCCGCGACACCTTGGCGTTTCAGTTCTTCGACGTAGGCCGCGACCGCGTTGATTTCGTCGGCCAATTCCAACCGAAAATCGCCCTTGCGAAATTGAAGAGGGCCCACGTTTTCGCCGGCCGCAATGGCCCGCAGCGTACGCCGCATGCGATAAATCGGGCCGACAAATCGATTGCTGATGTACAACGCGTCCAGCAGCATGATCGGCAGAATGAGCAGCGACGCGATCATTACAACCCCGTGCTCTTCCCACAGCTGTCCGAAGCGGAAATAACCAATAAACGGGCCGTCGGGGCCGCTGATAATATTCCAGCTCAGCAGGATTTCGGTGATGGCAATGGCGTAAAAGCACCAATAGGCACCGGCTCGAATCAGTAAGGATCCTTGCACTTTTGGATCTACCAACAGCCGTTTGCGCGGAGTCAATCGCACGTTCGGGCCCTCCTTTGAGTTAGTGCCGTCGAGATGCTGGCGTTTTCCGGCTATCCGATGCGTGCCCATTCCGTTCACTCGGCGGTTCTAACTGCCGATTGAGCTCGAGACATTGGTAAAGGTGGTCTTAGTATTAGTGCCCAGCGTGCGAATTGTGGCCAGGCAAACCACGACGAT
Source organism: Planctomycetaceae bacterium (assembly GCA_003153375.1). GTDB lineage: Bacteria > Planctomycetota > Planctomycetia > Pirellulales > PALSA-1355 > PALSA-1355. The sequence goes on along the minus strand of PLYM01000174.1, from coordinate 11,200 downwards.
CAGCGCCAACATGACCGCGTATTCAACGGCCGTAGGCCCGTCTTGCGATTTGGAAAACCGTCGAAATCGTGCTATGAGCTGCCGCATCGTTACGCCTCGAATTCGATTTCTCGTCCTGAAGCTGACCGCCAAACGGCTGCGAGCCCGCCAATTCGCAGACCTCTGCACAATCGGTTCAAGGATCCTCGGGCTGGGATATACACCAAGCCTAGAACACAAATGGCGCTCAAAAGGAATTTTCGCCAGGCAAAATCTGAAAACGGCTGAATTTGCCAAATAATATCTGGCCGGCGCGCTGCAAAAGCGGGTCTGCCCCCCGGTATGATCGAGATAATCCGGCGGTTCAGACCCCCTCGATTAGCAGCGGATGGTCGCGCATGAATTGCTCGGCCTCGGGTCGCGTAAAGACGCTGTCGGTGGCGCTAATTGAGCGGACGCAACTGGCGCCGATCGCGCTTCCCCAGCGCAAGCAACCGGCCAGATCTTCGCCGCGGAGCAGGCCCATGATGAACCCGGCATCAAACGCATCGCCGGCGCCTGTTCCTCCTTTGTATTCGACTTCGTACGCCGCGGCGTGCATCCGCCGCTTGCCCGAAACCAACACGCTCCCTTCGCCCCCGCACGTGATCACCACGGCGCCGGCTCCCGCGCCGGCGAAGCACTGGGCTTGTTCGAGCGGGTCGAGTGTGCCGGTGAGAATCGCCGCCTCGTCCCGGTTGGGCAGAAACACGTCGGTCTCGGCCAAGACGCCTTCCAGCTTGCTCCAATTGTCGCCCGGCCCGGGCATCACGATATCCAGCACGGTTTTAACGCCGGCGGCGCGCGCCTGGCGGAACAGCGACGCCAAGGGTTCGCCCTCGAGCGCCGGCATTAAAAGGTAACCGCCGACGTAGAGCACTTTGGCGCTCCGCACACGATCGAGTGGAATGTCTTCGGCCCGCAGGCGGGCATTGGCTCCCGGTGCGTGGATGAACCGACGATCCTCGCCGCGGACGTTGATGATCAGCGTGCCGGACGTTTCCGCATCCTCCAGTTGGCGAATGTCACGCACATCGACGTTGGCCGCCGAGAGCGTGTCGATAATGAAGCGGCCAAAATAATCCTGGCCGACGCAGCCGACCGCTCCGACTCGAATTCCCAAACGGGCCAGGTCAACGGCCACGTTCGAGGCGCAACCGCCGATGCTCAACGGCAATCGCGGGCAGATCACCACCCCCCCGGCCGCCGGCACGCTGTCGATGGGATCGCACAAATGGTCGGCGACCAGAATGCCCACGCTCAAGCATTCGACGCTTCCCGAGGTTACTGGCTGCATTGTGATATCACCTGGCCACGCAATCGACATTGCCCCGTTCAACGGGTTATCGTACCGTTGAAATGTTTTGCGATTCGTTTGGGCCTGTGAACCTATCCGAGAGCCGCTGGGGACTGCCCCCAGTTTGCGGAGCCAATGGGACGGTCCCCTGCTCCGAAGCCGCGGATAGGTTCTTAAAGCCAAGATACACGCGGCGTGGGCCCTTGCCCATGCCCGGAACTCGAGACCAGGCAGGACGCCTTTTTGGTCTGGAGATTCGATGCGTTTTCCGCAGGAGCTCGTCCATGGATTGGATATCTCTGCGGGTTTGCCGGACCGCCGGCATGCCGAGCCTCGTTGCCCTGGCGCTCGCGACTTCGATCGCCGTTCTGCCAGCGGACCCGCCCGAGCAGGGCGAGATCCGCGTGGCTCGCCTCATTCGAGACCTGGGCGCCGGCGATTATTCCAAGCGCCAGGCGGCCGACGAACAGCTGGCCACCCTGGGCGGTCAAAGTCGCAGCCACCTGGAGCGGGCACTGACGGACCAAGACGTCGAGGTGCGTTTGCGCGCCAAGCGATTGCTCGACCGATTAAAGCTCGACGAGCTGTGGTCCGCCGGCAACGTGCAGTTTCAGGCTCGCGGCGAACTGGCCTCAAAAGTCCTCACGGCGCTGGCCTTGCAATCGGGCAACCACATCTACATCGGCGACCCCTACGGCCATTTCGCCGAGAAAACACTCGATGCAAACTACGCGGCAATCAGCTACTGGGAAGCGATCGATGATATTTGTCGTCGAACGGGCAACCGCATCCGGCCTCATTACGACATGCACACGCCTGGTATCGTCGTCAGCGCCGGCGCGCCAGGCAACTATCCCCGGGCCTATGCCGGCCCGGTGCGGGCGCAGATCACCAGCGCGCGTCGCGTGTTTATCGAGGAACTCAACTACGAAGAACAAAAGGCGGAACTGACCCACAGTTTCCAAATCAACTTGCAGTTCACATGGGAGGACCGCTTTCGTATCGTGGGCTATGCCACGCAACCCGAGCTGGTCGAAGCCATAACCGATGAGCGGGTCGCGGTTTCCGCGGCGCAGCCGTCGGGGAACGGATGGAACGCGACCACCCGTGGGTTGCGGCAGGTGGCCGCCGGAGTGAAACTCAACCCGGTGCCCGTCTCGTCGAAGACACTGCAATTCCTCAAAATCAAATGGGGGCTGATCGCGGTGGGCGAACTGGCGGTTTTGGAAGTTTCGCACCTGGAGCCCGAGAAGCTCTATTCGCAAGACGATCTGGCGATGCGAATTGAATCGATTGAAAAGCAGCCGACGGCGAAATACGTGCTGACGCTCAACGTGGTCCGCGATCTGGCCATGCCCGATCCGCAGGAGGTCATCTTCCAGGAATACGAGGCCGAGTTGTTGGACGGCCAAGGCCGCGCGTTTCGAGTGCAAAGCCAAACGCACACGCTCTCCGAGCGCGGCGTGCAGTTGAAAGTCGCTTACATCGGCGAATCGGCCGAGAGCGAGCCCAAGTCGCTGAAGCTGCACTATCCGCGGCTCCGGGCGCGTCGCGATCTGGAACTGGTGTTTCGAAACGTGCCCTTGCCGGTCAACAAGCCGGAATAGGCCGCGATCGCCGAATGGAGAGCCTATCCGAGAACCGTCTCGGAGAAGGGGACAGTCCCATTTTGCTCCCAAGGCACCGCAAAATCGGGACAGTCCCCAACGGTTCTCAGATAGGCTCTCACGCGAGGCCGCGGATCAGCCGCCGCTCGATCACGGCGAAGATCCCGCGGGCCACGTCTTCCTTGCGGCCGGCCAGCATTTCGATCACCTGGCCTTCGGGGTCGATGATCTCGACGTTGTTGCTCAGGGAGTGCATCGCCTCGGGCCCGTTGAGGACCATTAAATCGCAATGCTTCTTTTCGAGTTTTGCCAAAGCGCGCAACCGACGATCTTCGGTCTCGAGCGCGAATCCGACCAGCCATTGGCTGGATTTCGCGGCGCCGAGCGTGGCCACGACGTCGGCCGTTTCGACCAGGTGCAGCACGAGCGGCTCGCCGGTTTTGGCGATCTTGTTGGGCGCCACCATCACGGGTCGATAATCGCTGGGGGCCGCCACGCCGATCAGCCCGTCGCACTCCGGAAATACTTCTTGGCAGGCGGTGAGCATCTCTTCGGTCGAGACGACGTGGATCACCCGCGCGGCGCTGGGATAGACGACATCGACCGGCCCGCTGACGATGGTCACTTCGTGCCCCAATTCGAGGGCCGCCTCGGCCAACGCCTTGCCCATCCGCCCGCTCGAGGCGTTGGTCAAATAGCGCACCGGATCGATGTACTGCCGCGTCGGGCCAGACGTGATGAGAATGCGCGCCAAAGCGATGTTCGTGCCGCGTCCAATAGGTCAGGCACGGGGGTGCCTGACAGCCAAGGAACCAAGCCATCAACTCGAGATGGTCAGGCACCCCCGTGCCTGACCTACTACATGACCCGACGGGGCCACCCCACGATTATAAACAGCCCTCGGCCAGCCGTTCACGCTTTTTTCGGCTGCCCGAGCAATTCCCCAATCGCGGTGAAGATCTTTTCCGCAGCGGCCATGCGGCCGAGGCCCCGTTGGCGGCAACTGAGCCAGCCCTCTTCGGGGTCGACGAAATGAACACCGTCGTGGCGCAGTTGGGCGACATTGCGCTGCACGACCGGCTTTTCCCACATCTCGCAGTTCATGGCCGGGGCCATCAGCACCGGGCCGCTGAAGCTCAACAGCAGCGTGCTCAACAAATCGTCGGCCAGGCCATGAGCGGCTTTGGCCAACAGATTTGCCGTGGCCGGCGCGATGCACAACAGTTCGCCGCGCTGGGCCAACTCGATGTGGGCCCCCAACGGGTGTTGGTGTTCGTCGAAGGCGTGTTCGAGCACCGCTCGCCCGGTGAGCGCGGCAAAGGTGGCGGGGCCGATGAACTGACGGGCCGACGCGGTCATCACGACCGACACGCCGGCGCCGGACTGAACCAGTTGGCTCACCAGCGCGGCCGTCTTATAGGCCGCAATGCCGCCGCTGACGCCGATCACTATTTCGCGCCCCGTCATAGACTCGCGCCCGGTCATAGATTGGTCAGATCCAACTCCGGTGGTCCACCACCCGCGTCGGCGCCGGTGATTTTCAACTGCTTGGACGAGTCGAGATAGATTTTGTCCTGGATGATCTCCTGGATCACGATTTCCAACTTGTTGTCAGATTTCAAGTCGACCAGGGGCCGGCTGCCGGCGTTGAGCGCCACCAGCCGTTTTTGGATCAGGGTCGACAACTTGAATCGACCGCCCACTTTGTTGACAATCGCTTCTTCGCGCAACTCATCGAGCATGGGTTCACACTTCTTTCGATCGGATGATATCGCAGATTTCCTGAACGGCCTGGTCCACGTCGTCGTTGACCACTTGATGTTGATAACGATCGGCGCAGGCCAGCTCGCGACGGGCTACTTCGAGCCGCCGCTGAATTGAATCTTCGCTTTCGGTGCCGCGGCCGCGCAAGCGCCGCTCCAACTCTTCGGTGGAACTGGGATGCACAAAGATGGTAATCGCCGCATGGTACCGCTCGAGAACGGCCATGGCCCCTTGTACGTCAATCTCTAAGACTATCGACTTGCCGGCCTCGAGGCTAGGGGCCACCTCGCTCACGAGCGTCCCATACCAGTATCCGCGGCCGAAAACCTCGTAGCATTCCAGGAATTCGCCGGCGTTGCGCCGCCGTTGAAACTCCTCGGGCGTGAGAAAATAGTAATCCACTGCGTGTCGTTCGCCCGGCCGCGGGGGCCGCGTCGTCGCCGAAATGCTGACAGCAAGGCCCGCACAACACTCAAACAGTTTTTTGAGCAGGGTCGACTTGCCGGCACCCGAGGGTCCGGAAATGACGATCAACCTGCCACGGCTCGGTGCGTTCATGACCTTGTGCGACCCAGAATCGTCAAAAGATGGTCAGGCCCGCCAGGTGCTAGCAAGCCGGCCGGGCCCTCACTCCACATTTTGGATCATCTCGCGAATCCGCTCGATCGCAGCTTTGATCTCGATGACGTGCCGTGCAATCTGCACGTCGTTGGCTTTCGATCCGATCGTGTTGGTCTCGCGGAACATTTCCTGGGTCAAGAATTCGAGCTTCCGGCCCGAACTTTCCGGTAGTTCGAGCGTGGCGGCAAACTGCTCCAAGTGGCTGCGCAATCGCACGATTTCCTCGGAGATGTCGCTGCGCTCGGCGTAGATGCTGATTTCGCGAATCAAATCGCCGGGCTCCAGCGTGATTTGATATTCGGCCAGCGTCTTGGTTAGCCGCTCGGCGAGCCGGGTCCGATAGGAGTCGGCCACCAACGGCGCGCGGGCTTCGATCAAGTCCAATTCCCTCGACACCAACTGGCAATTGGCGGCCAGGTCCGCCGCCATGGCTCGGCCTTCCTCGACGCGCATGGCGGTCATGCCGCTGATGGCCGCCTTCAAGGTATCGCTGATCATCGGCCAGTCGACCGCCGCGTCGAGCTCGCTGGCCGCGTTCTGATTGACGACGCCCGGTAGCGCCAACAAAGCCTCGACGCCGACCGGTTCGGTCAACTTCCAGCCCTTGCGCAATTCTTCGAGCTGTTGGCGATACCCGGAAAGCACGGCCGCGTTGAATCGAAAATCGCTGGCGCAGGCCCGCTCGATGCGCAACGAGACCTGGACCGTGCCCCGCTTGATAGTTTGGCGGACGAGGCTTTCGACCTGCGGTTCAAGCGTGCTGTAACCCTCGCCACAGCGAATCACGAGCTTGAAATAGCGGCTATTGATCGTGCGCAC
>PLYM01000174.1:168-5038 GCA_003153375.1 Planctomycetaceae bacterium | reverse complement strand
ATGTTCGTGGCACTGCCACTAGGGAGCGGCGTCTACGGGGCTTTTTCGGGGGTAGGATTGCTGGCCGGGGCCTTCGCGCCCGGCGAGTCCGCGGGCGGCGCGGCCTTGCTGGTGCCGGCTTCGCCCGACTTCGAGCCCGAGGCTTTTGGCGCCTCGCCCGGGCGTTCGGGCGCCGACGAGCTGCTTCCTCCGAGACTCGGGTCGATGATGCCGCGACTGCTATCGTTGAGGAGTTTGACCGAAGCGGCGCACAAGATGATCCAGAAGGCGGCCACGCCAATCGTGATCCGCGTGAACAAGTCGCCTGCCTTGGTGCCAAAGGCGCTTTGGCCTCCCAATCCGCCAAAGGCCCCGGCCAATCCGCCCCCTCGACCTCGCTGAATCAAAACCAGCAAAATCAAGAACACGGAAGTCAGCAACAGCAATACCATTACCAGCGCGTTGATCATTGGTTTGTCACATCCCCATTTCGTTAAAAACGTCCGCGAGTGAAGCGGAATATCCGTGAGTTAAGTTTTCTTACTTGCGGCTCACCCCAGCCGCGATGCCCAAAAACTCATCGGCTTTCAGACTGGCTCCGCCCACCAACGCGCCGTCGACATTGGGCTGGGTCAGCAACTCGGCCGCGTTACTGGCTTTCACGCTCCCGCCGTACAAAATGCGGACGCCGTCGGCAATCGTCGCATTGTAGCGATCCTTCAAGATCTTGCGAAGATCCATATGGACCGCTTCGGCCTGCTGAGGCGTGGCCACTTTCCCGGTTCCGATGGCCCAGACCGGCTCATAGGCGATCACCAAGCGGGCGGTCTGTTCGGCCGACAAACCGGCGAGCGAGCCGTCAAACTGCTGGCGAATGACCTCGCCGGTCCGTCCCGCCTCGCGCTCGGCCAAGAGCTCGCCGACGCAGACGATCGGCACCAGGCCGGCCGCCAGCGCCGCGATCGTTTTTTGATTGACCTCGGCGTTGGTCTCGCCCAGGATGTGCCGCCGCTCGCTATGACCGAGGATCACATAGCGGCATCCCAGATCGACCAGCATGGCGGCACTGATCTCCCCGGTAAAAGCCCCGTTGGGTTGGTGGCACATGTTCTGGGCCCCATAGGCCAGCCGCGACCCGCGGACGGCGTCGCGGACCGCGTCCAGGTAAACGCTGGGGGGAAAGACAGCCAGGTCGACCTCTTGGGCCGCGCCGGACCGCTCGGCGATGGCCGCAGCCAGCGCCACGGCTTCCGCGCGGTCGAGGTTCATCTTCCAGTTTCCGGCAATCAACGCACGTCTCATGATTTGCATCCTGCCGCGGGAGAAATCGTTTTTCCCAACAAGGCCGCCAGGGCCCGGATCTGGCCGGCCAATTGCTGATACTGCTCGGGAAGCAAGGCTTGCGGGCCGTCGGACATGGCCTCCTCCGGACAATTGTGGACTTCGATATGCACGCCGTCGGCCCCCGCGGCCACGCCGGCCAGGGCACATGGCCCGATCAAGTCCGGACGGCCCGTGGCATGGCTCGGGTCGACGATGATCGGCAAATGCGAAAGCACCTTGCAGGCGGGCACGGCCGCCACGTCGAACAGATTGCGCGTCGCGGGATCGAATCCCTTCACTCCCCGCTCGCACAAGACCACGTCTGGATTGCCCTGAGAAAGGATGTACTCGGCACTCATCAGCAAGTCGACAATCGTGGCGCTCATCCCGCGCTTGAGGAGCACGGGCTTTTTCGTACTGCCCACTTCGGTGAGCAAGACGAAATTCTGCATGTTGCGGGCCCCGATCTGGATCATGTCAGCGTAACGCTCGACCATTTCGACGCGGCGCGGATCCATCACTTCGGTGACGACCGGCAGGCCGTGCTTGTCGCCGGTTTCGCGCAAGATTTTGAGGCCCTCCTCGCCCATGCCCTGATACGCATAGGGGCTGGTGCGCGGCTTGAAGGCGCCGCCGCGGAGAATATTGGCGCCCGAGGCCCGCACCGACTTGGCGATGGCGTCCATCCGCTCGGCGCTCTCGACGGCACAAGGCCCGGCGATCATCGCCAGATTGCCGCCGCCGATCTTCACGCCCTTGACGTTCACGATGCTCGGTTCGGGGTGGGCGTCGAGGCTCGCCAGCTTGTAAGACGGCAACACCGAAATGACGTCGGCCACGCCGGGAATCGCTTGAAACCGCGCGGGCTGCAATTGCGACTTGTCGCCGATCACGCCGATGATCGTGCGGTGCGTGCCGCAGCTCAAATGAGCACGCAGTCCCAACGATTCGACGCGCTCGATGACATGCTTGATCTGAGCATCGGTGACGCCCGATTTGAGGATGATAATCACGGTTCAATGACTCTTTCCACGACGAGCCCCGCGGGCCGATGGGTCGCGATCAAAACGAGGAAGCGGGTATTCAGAAAGTTTACTCGGCAGCTTAGATCCTGACCGAGAACCGTTGGGTCCCCTTCTCCGGAGCGGTTCTCGGATAGGCTCTTATTCTACGGGGGTCATCCTTGCGTAGGAACCCAACACTTCCAAACGGACCGTCTTGCGCTCCAACGCGGTGATGGCCCGTCGCACGCGGGCATCGACTTCGTGCCCCTCGAGTTCCACGAAAAACAGGTAGCCGCCTTCCGGGCGGGCGATCGGGAACGATTCGATCCACGTGAGATTCAAACGATTCCGCTTGAAGACGTTCATCGCGTCGGCCAACGCGCCCGGCTGATGCGCAACCTCGAACATCAGCGCGCATTTGTCGTTGCCGCTGCGGGGACCCGTATCGTCGCCGATCACGGCAAACCGAGTCAGGTTGCCCTTGTTGTCTTCAATGTCGGCCGCCAGCACATCCAGCCCATAATGCACGCCGGCTTGCAAGCTGGCAATCGCCGCCGCGCCGGGCTTGTCTTGCGCGAGCTGCGCCGCGGTCGACGTGCTCGTGACTTCGATCGTTCGCGCGCCCGGCAGATGCCGGGCCAGCCAGTTGCGGCATTGCGAAAGCGCCTGCGGTTTGCTGTAGACTTCTTCGACTTCCGCGCGGGCGCACTTGCCAAGCAAATTATGGTGAATGCGCAGTTGCACTTCGCCGCAAATGTGGGCCGGCAGCCGGGCGAACATGTCCAGCGTATCGCCCACGCGGCCATCGGTCGAGTTTTCGATCGGCACGATCCCAAAATCGGCATGGCGGCGATTGATCTCCTCAAACACCGCCGGGATGCTGTTCACGGGCACGAGCTCCACGCTCTGCCCAAAACGGTGGATGGCGGCCAGATGGCTGTAGCTATAGGCCGGACCCAGGTACGCAACCCGCAAGTCCTTCTCGAGCGACCGCGAGCCGCTGATCAACTCGCGAAACACGGCCCGCACGCAGCGATCCGATAGCGGGCCCTTGCTCAGCGCCAGCACGCGACTCAGCACCTCGTCCTCGCGCGCCGGCGCATAAGCGCAAATCCCGCTATCATTCTTGATTTTGCCAATCTCCAGAGCGATTTTAGCGCGCTCATTCATCAGCTTGACCAGTTCCTGATCGACCCGGTCGATTTTGGTCCGCAGGGCGGCGATCGAGGGCGCGCGCGAGCTAGCAGTGGTGGCGCCCTTTTTTCCAGCTTTCTCCTTTGCCATAGGCTTATGAATCTCGATAGATGCTCCCAGAGACCGTCCCGCCGCTGCGCCGGGCTAGGTAAAGAGTTGACACACCTTGTACTTGGGTCAAATCCAGGTGTCAAGCGGCGCCGCTCTCGAAGTCCACCAACCGCGCCGCAGCCATCGGTGCGCAGGCGCGCACCGCTTTGGTTTTCCAAGCGGGCGGTCCGTGGGGGCAAGTTACCTTTTGCTGGCTCGCCCGCGCGGGCCGGCGAGCGAGGGGGGGCCTTCTGAGAGCGCGGGGCCGCGGAATCATCTCGGGTGCTGTCAATTTGGCAGAAGCCCAAAGTGTGCGTTTTTAACCGTGCCAAAAAGGCAGGCGGTCCCTTCTGATTTCCGGCCCAGTCGCCGACCCGGGGCGAATGGAATTCCGTAAATTGTATATCGGCATGGACTTGTGAAAATGACCCAATGCCGGGCAAGACGGCGGCATATCCTTTGCTGAGTGCTGAGCGGCTAGCTGAACGGTGCGATTCACGAGAACGATCGCGCCGGCTCGGAAGATTCAATGAAAGCCAACAGCGATCAACCAGTTGCGCAAAAAGTGGCCCCTCGAAAGGCTCACGCCGGCCGCTTGATAGGCGAATAAACGCGAAAGGAGCATTTACATGGCTCGTGGTGAAAAGATCATTGGAATTGATTTGGGCACGACCAACTCGGTGGTGGCCGTGATGGAAGGCAAGGAGGCGAAGGTGATTCCGAATCAGGAAGGGAATCGCCTGACGCCCAGCGTCGTGGCCTTCACCGACAAAGGCGACGTGCTGGTCGGCGATTTGGCGCGCCGCCAGGCCGTGACCAATCCCACGAAGACGATCTACTCGATCAAGCGCTTCATGGGCCGCCGGCACAGCGAAGTCGAAGGCGAAGAGAAGATCGTCCCCTACAAGATCGTGGGCGGAGCGGAGGATTACGTCAAAGTTCGCATCGGCGACAAGGAATATACTCCGCCCGAAATTTCCGCCCTCATTCTCCGCAAGCTGAAGGAAGCGGCCGAGTCCTATTTGGGTCACAAGGTCAACAAAGCCGTGATCACCGTGCCGGCATACTTCAACGATGCCCAGCGGCAGGCCACCCGCGAAGCCGGCGAGCTGGCGGGATTGGAAGTCGTCCGCATCCTCAACGAGCNNCACGTTCGACGTCTCGGTGCTCGAGGTGGCTGACGGCGTCTTCCGCGTCATCAGCACCAAAGGCGATGGGCATTTGGGTGGTGACGACTTTGACAAAGTCTTGATCGACTACGTGGCCGACGAATTCAAGCG
>PLYM01000174.1:0-129 GCA_003153375.1 Planctomycetaceae bacterium | reverse complement strand
CGATCACCCGTGCCGAATTCGAACGGCTGGTCGACCATTTGATCGAGCGCTGCCGGGAACCGCTCACGCACGCGTTGAAAGATGCCAAGATGCAGCCCAGCGAAATCGACGAGGTCGTGCTGGTGGGCG
>PLYM01000142.1 GCA_003153375.1 Planctomycetaceae bacterium | reverse complement strand
CCTGACCGCGTCAACTGCTGTAAATCCAAGTTAATCCACCGCCTCTGGCGGTGAGAATTGAAAAGGCTCTGCCGTTTCCTGCGTGTGACAGCGGCAGCAACTGGGACGGATCAATCAGGAAATTGCTGAGAACCAGAGGAAACGAATTCGGAAGGACGTTCCAGTCACGCCGATCCCTAATCACACGGTGGACGTCGGCCGGGCAAGCCACGGCCGAGCGATCCTAAACCGCCAATGGCAACGGGGAGCAGAAGCGTGACCAAGAAACGGTTTGTCTGGAGTAGAGTCACCACCAACAACATGGCCCCTTTTAGGGGCCTTCCTCATACCACCGGCTCTGCCGGTGGTTGCTGATTGCTGTCGGGCCTCGTCCGTGAGGCGTACAATATGTTCCTTCATGCCGCGACTTATACCAGCGGCGACAAATTCAGGGAAGACGTACTAGCTGTCGCGATGGCTGAATCAAAGCCCCGACAATTCTCAGTCCGACGATTAATGGGCATCGTGTTCGCCGTTGCCGTGTACTGCGCGGCATGGCGGGCAGCCGGCAAATTTCGGCCCATGCTGGCGGCCCTAACGGCCATCGTCCTGACCACAGTTGGAACGCTCTATTGGTTGGACAAGAAGTTTCCGCCGCCACCACCGCCAAGAATTCCGAAAAACGACGATCACCACATTATTTAGAATATCCCCAGCCGCCAGGCAATCGTCAGCGGCGGCCAGCGCGACCGCTTGGAGTTCGTGGCCACGACCTATCGCGAGCGCGGCAGCCGCGTGTTGCACACCGCCGAATTGGGCGCGATTTGCGTGGCCATCGTCGATGGCGAACTGTCCGTCGACAGCTGGCGGCCGATTGTCGAGTGAATTTGATGCCAAACCGTCTTCGCTTGAGCCTGTGGACCTCGCTGGCTATGATTTTTCCAGGCGGCTCCCTTCCTGCTTGGCGCATTTCGCCAGCGACGTAGCGAACGCACTGCGAGCTCACGGAACAGACCGGGCCGACGCCAGTCCAGCGGCCGGCTAATCATCGAGGATTCGGCATGAGAGCTATTGACGCTACCCGGCTTTACTTCGACCGGGCCGCCGATCGGATCGATCTCAGTGAGAACATGCGCCAGCTGTTGCTGACGGCCAAGCGCGAGATCTCGGTGCAAATCGCCGTCGAATTGGACAACGGAGAGATTGCCACGTTCATCGGCTATCGCGTGCAGCACGACGACGCGCGGGGACCGATGAAGGGGGGGTTGCGCTACCATCCCGAGGTCGACTTGGGCGAGGTCCGCTCGCTGGCCGCGCTGATGACTTGGAAAACCGCGGTGGTCGACATTCCCTTTGGCGGCGCCAAAGGGGGTATTGCCGTCGATCCGGCCAAACTCAGCCCGCGCGAAATGGAACGCATCACGCGCAAGTTCATCGACGGCATTCACGACGTCATCGGGCCCGACGTCGACATTCCGGCTCCCGACATGGGAACGAATGCTGAAGTGATGGCCTGGATCATGAACCAGTATCAAAAGTATCACGGCTTCAATCCCGGCGTGGTCACCGGCAAGCCGGTCGAGCTGCACGGCATTCCGGGTCGCGAGGAAGCCACCGGCCGCGGCGTGGGGCACCTGGCCTTTAAGCTGATGAGTCGGCTGGGCCGCAAGGCACAACAAACCCGCGTGGCCCTGCAAGGCTTCGGCAACGTGGGTTCCCACGCGGCCAAGTTCCTGAGCGAGGCCGAGTTTAAAGTCGTCGCGGTCAGTGACGTGTCGGGCGGATACTATCGGCCCGAGGGGCTCGATATTCCCAAGATGTTGCAATATGCGCGCGAACACCAGTCGTCGCTGCAAGGCTACACGGAGGCCGAGCGGATTTCGAACGAACAGTTGCTCGAGCTCGACGTCGAGTTGCTGGTGCCGGCCGCGCTGGGCGGCGTGATTACGGCCCAGAACGCGCCGCGCGTCAAAGCCCCCGTGATCATCGAGGCGGCCAACCAGCCGGTCTGGCCCGATGCCGACCACATCTTCGATCAGCAAGGCACCGTGGTGCTGCCCGACATTCTGGCCAACGCCGGTGGCGTGACGGTCAGCTATTTCGAATGGGTGCAGAACCGGCAGCACTATCAATGGGGGCTGAACCGCGTGCGTCAGGAGCTGGACCGGGTGCTTTCGGACAGTTTCGAACGCGTGTGGACCGTGGCTTCGGAGCGCAAAGTCAGTCTGCGCACGGCGGCCTACATCCTGGGGATCGGCCGGGTCGGACGAGCGACGATCTTGGGGGGCATCACGTGAGCGAGCCGCGGGTTGATTTTCGAACGATCAAGCAGATTCCGGCGTTTCGCACTTTCAACGAAAGCGAATGCCATCAGATCGCCGACGTCGTGCAGCAGCGCACCTTTGCGCCGGGCGAGAAGGTCATCGAGCAGGGCAAACGCAGCCAGCATCTGTGGATCGTGCTCGAAGGCCAGTGCGACGTCAGCCGCGCGAGCCTGCACGACGGTCCGGTGGTGCTGGCCACGCTCGAGCCCTACAGCCTGTTTGGCGAGATGTCATTTTTCAGTCCCGCGCCCCACTCGGCGAGCGTCGTGGCGAAAACTCCGGTGAAGTTGCTGAGCATTTCGCGCCCCGATTACGACGACCTGATTCACGACGGCGTGATGGTGGCCTATAAGCTGGCCTACAACGCCGTCGAAAGCGTCGCCAACCGCTTGCGCCGCATGGACGAACGCATCGCCGAACTGTGGGAGCAGCCCGAGCCCACCTCAACGGCCGAGCCCGCGCTTCCGCCTGCACTATCCGCCAAGAAACAATCCAATCCGCCGCCGGCGAACGAAAAGCGTCCGGAGTGGCGCCAGTTTCGCGAGAAACTGTTCGAGGATTGGAATTTGTAGGACGGAGTCGCCGCTCAGGCGTACTTCATTCCCGCCGCCGCCTTGACCTTGGTGCGCGGCGTGGCGCCGGCCACTTCGGTCAGAATCTCGGCGGCCCGAATCGTGTCGGCTTCGCTGACGTCCAGGTGCGTGACCGCGCGGACTTGTTGTGGGCCAATCGCCAACATCAGCAGCCCGCGATCTTTCAAGCGTGAGCAGAATTCTTCGGGCGTGCCTTGCGAGGGCTCGATGCGGAAGATGACGATGTTGGTGTCGACGGTGTCGGTGGCCAGTTGCAGGCCATCGGCATGGCGCACGGCGTCGGCCAGGCGTTGGGCGTTGGCATGGTCATTGGCCAGGCGGTCGATGTGATGATCGAGCGCATACAACGCGGCAGCCGCCAACACGCCGGCCTGCCGCATGCCACCGCCGAACAGCTTGCGCACGCGACGGGCTTTTTGCATCAGCTCCTTGGGACCGACGAGTGCCGAACCCACGGGCGCGCCGAGTCCCTTGGAAAAGCAAACGCTGACGGTATCGAAGTGCCGAGCCCAGCGATCGGCCGCGATGCCTGAGGCCACCACGGAGTTGAACAGTCGCGCGCCGTCCAGGTGAGTGGCCAGTCGGTTGGCGTGGGCCCAGTTGCAAATCGACTCGACGACGTCGATGGGCTGGATGCGGCCCGCGCCGCGGTTGTGTGTGTTCTCGAGGCACACCAATCGGGTGCGAACCAGGTGCTCGTTGTCGCCGCGGATGAGACCGGTCAATTGTGCCAGCTGCATCACACCGCCAGGGCCGTCGACGGTACGCGTGGTCAGTTGGCTGAGTTGGGCATAGGCCCCTTGCTCGTAGTTGTAGATATGGCAGCCCGAGTCGCAGATGATCTCATCGCCAGGCTGGCAATGAATGCGGACGCCGATCTGATTCGACATCGAACCCGAGGGCACGAGCACGGCGGCCTCTTTGCCCAGCAGCTCGGCGATCCGCCGTTGCAGGGCATGGACCGAGGGATCTTCATCAAAAACATCGTCGCCCACTTCGGCCGCGGCCATGGCGGCTCGCATGGCCGGCGTGGGTCGCGTGACGGTATCACTGCGAAAATCGAGAACTTTGTCCGGCATTCCAGGCTCCCCGTCGCGCGCTTCTGGGCTTTTCCTCGACCAGCAGGGCAGACAAAATAGATGTTTCGCCAAATCGCGGGCATTGCTTGAAGAAATCGTATCTCGCCGGCGACCGCGGGGGAAGAGACGGGGGGAAAGGATGAAGGCGGAAGGATGAAGGATGAAAACGACGGGGAAGAACGGGAGTTGGGTTAGGGTGCCATGCTTGCGCTTCGCAAGCATGCGGCATGAGGCGGTGAGCAGGAGCTGGGTCATGGTGTTCGTGGAAATGTTGCGATGACGGCTGGAATCAAAATCTTGCGAATCGACAGCCGGCAGTCGGATGCCGCCGCGGCTCTGCGGAAATTGCGCGAGGGGCTCAGCCTGCGGGGCAACGTGGTCAGCGAGGCTGGGCGGCAGCGAACGATCGAGGTCTTTGGCGAGCCGTTGACGCCGCTGGCGATTGTCGAACGCATTTGCGCTGACGTGCGCAGCAAGGGTCTGTCGGCCTTGCTCGACTATTCGGCCCGCATCGATAAGGCCCAGATCACGGCCGAGACGTTGCGAGTCACCGCCGAGGAGCTGCGCGACGCACACGGCCAGGCGGAGCCGGATTTTCTAGCGGCGATTCGCCGCATTCGGGCCAACATTCACGAGTTTCAAGCGGCGGTTGTTCCCGAGGACGTGATGATCGCTCGTCCGCATGGTGCCTATCTACGGCAGCGTTATGTGAGCCTCGATCGCGTGGGCATTTGCGTGCCGGGTGGCGCGGCGGCCTATCCGTCGACGGTGCTGATGACTGCCGTGCCGGCACAAGCGGCCGGAGTGAAGCAGCTGGCGATCGTCGCTCCGCCCACGAAGTTCGGCGCTTACAACGATGACTTGTTGGCGACGTGTCATGAGTTGGGCATCACCGAAGTTTATCGCATGGGGGGGGCCCAGGCCGTGGCCGCGCTGGCCTATGGCGTCGAGGGAGTGCCGCGAGTTGATAAGATCGTCGGGCCGGGAAATATTTTTGTCGCGCTGGCCAAGAAAACGGTCTATGGCGACGTCGATATCGACTCGATTGCCGGGCCCAGCGAAGTGATCGTGATCGCCGACGCCAAGACCCGGGCCGATTTCGCGGCCGCCGACTTGCTGGCGCAGGCCGAGCACGCACCGGGGGCCAGCATTCTGATCACTTGGGACGCCAAGATGCTCGACGCCACGGCCGTTGAACTGGAGCGGCAGACGGCTCATCTCGAGCGCGGCGACCTGGCTCGCCAGAGTTTGGAGCAATTCGGCGCGCTGGTGCTGGTGGCCGATCCGCGCGAAGCGGCCGCGCTGACCAACGAGTTGGCGCCCGAGCATTTGCACATTGCCACGGACGATGCCGAGAGCTGGCTGGCGCACATTCGCAATGCCGGGGCGATCTTTCTGGGGCCTTACACCCCGGTGGCCGTGGGCGATTACGCGGCCGGGCCTTCGCACGTGCTGCCAACCGGCGGCACGGCCCGTTTTGCCAGCGGACTTTCGGCCCGCGATTTTTTGCGATCCAACAGCGTGTTGCACTATTCGCGCGAGGGGTTGGCCGCCCTGGCCGACGACGTCCGCACGATGGCCGACAAGGAAGGGCTCACCGCCCACCGGGTCAGCATCGACGTCCGCTTGCACCCACACGGCGAACCGCCGGCCAGCTCAAGGGGTCAGTCTTGAATGGCATATTTTCGACCCGAAATTGAGCGGATGCAGGGCTATGTGCCGGGCGAACAGCCGCAGGGTGGCAAATTCATTAAATTGAACACCAACGAGAATCCCTACCCGGCCTCGCCGGCGGTCAAGCAAGCGATCGGCGCCGTGCTCGAACGCGGGCTGGCCCGCTATCCCGATCCGCTGGGCGGGGCCTTTCGCCGCCGGGCGGGTGAGGTGCTGGGAGTCGATCCCGATTGGATTTTGTGTGGCAATGGCAGCGATGATATCCTGACCATCGTCACCCGGGCCCTGGTCGGCGAGCACGAGTGGCTGCGGCTGCCTTATCCCAGTTACATCCTCTATAAGACCCTCGGCCAATTGCAGGGGGCGAGTGCCGAGGAAGTGGCGTTCGAGCGCGACTGGTCGCTGTCTGAAAAGTTCGCGGCGCCGCGCGCCGATTTGAAGCTGGCGTTTCTGCCCAATCCCAACAGTCCCTCGGGCACGATCCTGCGGCCCGAGCGCATCTTGGAACTGGCCGAACGGTTGCCGTGTCCGCTGTTGGTCGACGAGGCTTACGCCGACTTTGCCGAGTGGAATTGCCTGTCGCTGGTGGCGCGCAGTGAAAAGATAATGGTCTCGCGCACGCTGAGCAAATCGTACGCGCTGGCCGGCCTGCGGTTCGGGTTCCTGGTGGCTCAGCCGCAACTGATTCGCGAGTTTGTGAAAGTGAAGGATTCCTACAACGTCGATGCCCTGGCGATCGCGGGGGCTACGGCGGCCATCGACGACCAGGCCTGGCTGGCGGCCAATCGGGCCCAAATCCTGAAAACTCGCGGCCGGCTGGCCGAGGGCATGCGGCGGCTGGGTTTTGCCACGGTCGAATCGCAAGCTAACTTTGTCTGGAACCCGCATCCCGAGGTGCCGCTTCGGCCGTTGTATGAGCAGTTAAAAGCCAACGGCATCCTGGTGCGATACATGGATTATTCGGGCTGGGGGGACGGGCTGCGAATTTCCGTCGGCACCGACGACCAAATCGACGCCTGCCTGACTTTGTTAAAGACGATGATTTAGCTATGCCCCGCACCGCCCGCATTCAGCGTAAAACGAACGAAACCGACATCGACTTGCAATTGAACCTCGACGGCTCGGGGCAAGCGCAAATCGACACGGGCGTCGGCTTCTTCGACCACATGCTCACCTTGCTGGCCAAGCACGGGGCCTTGGATCTGACAGTCAAAGCTGTCGGCGACCTGCACGTCGATCAACACCACACGGTCGAGGACGTCGGCATCTGTTTCGGCCAGGCGCTCAAGCAGGCGCTGGGCGACAAGGCCGGCATTCGCCGCTACGGGCACTTCACGCTGCCCATGGAAGAGACGCTGGCCACCGTGGCCCTCGATCTGAGCGGGCGCTACTACCTGGTGTTCGAGGCCGCGTTTCCGACGCCCAAGATCGGCGACTTCGACAGCGAACTGGTCGAGGACTTTTGGCAAGCCATGGCGGCCAATTGCCTGTGCAACCTGCACGTGCTCGTACACCACAGCCGCAACAGCCACCACATCGGCGAAGCCATCTTCAAAGCCACGGCCCGCGCGTTGCGCATGGCCGTCGAGCCCGATCCTCGCATGCCCGGCGTGCCGAGCAGCAAGGGCACGTTGACGAGTTAAACGCCTGTGGCATTCCTTCCATCACTAACCCGACGCGCAAGCGAGGGCATGGCTGAGTTGCCCTCGCTTGCGCGTCGGGTTGGTGGGGGAGTGATCATCGCGACCAGAACGTCTGGCGTCGTGCGTCACTTGTTGACGTACGTTTCCAGAAACCGCGTCAGGCGGTGGAAGTCGGAATCGGGGTCGACGTAGCGGACCATCGTGACTAGGGTTTCGGGGTCGACCAGTTGCTCGAAGGGGACGTAGTTCAGTTCCAACTGGCCGGAGACGGAGACCATCACGCCGTCGAGCCCCTCTTCGACCAGGGCGCGAAACGCGCCCACGCCGAGCTGGCTGCCCAGCAAGACATCGAAGGCGTGGGGCTGCGCGCAGCGGGCTTCGTAGCCGATTTGCAGGCCCGTGATCTTGCGATTCTTGCCGGTTTGCGCCTGGTATTTTTCGGCGACCAGCCGCGAGAACAAGCGGCTGAGGTTGACTTGCGCGATGGCGATGTGGCCGTGCTCGTCGCGTGAGACGCCCTGCAAGTAGTTCATCGGCAGGTATTCGGCCAGGCCCTCGGCCATCACGATCACGCCGAACTCCTTGCCTTCCGACTCCTCGCGCACGCGGATCGTGGCCACGATTCGCTTGACCACTTCCTCGACGTTCATAATCGGGCGGATGCTCTTCTCGCCGGTGATTGGGTCGACGACTTCCTCGCTGTCGCGATAGGGTCCGGTCAAATCTTCGACGCTCATCACGAAGCTGGCCTCGCCCGAGATGGCGGCGCCATAGGCCAGCCAGCCGGCGCTGCGGCCCATGGTCTCGGTCAGGTAGTAGGCTCGCGTGGCTTCGGCATCGGCCAGCAGGTTGCGGATTTCGGTGCCCAGCGTATGGACGGCGGTGAAATAGCCAAACGTGAAATCGATGCCCGAGTAGTCGTTGTCGATCGTCTTGGGCAGGTGTACCACGGGGATGCGTGGCTGGCTGTCGGGCTGATAGTCCTGGAACAGACGAAACTTGTTGGCCGTCTTGAGCGTGTCGTCGCCGCCGATCGAGATCAGCGCGTCGACATCGAGCGAACGCAGGGCCTGGTAGACGGTCTTGAGCGGCGCTACTTTCTCTGGATCGGTCAGGTGCGACGGGTGCGAAACGTTGCGTCCGGGATTGCTGCGGGCGGTGCCGATCAAAATGCCCTGCGAGTTGCGCGTGCGGCGCAGCACCTTCTGATCGAGCATGATGTAGTCGCGGCCCAGCTCCAGCGGTCGCGTTTCGGAAAACTCGACCAGCCGCGAGTAGCCGTTCATGATGCCGATTACTTGAATGTCGTTCCGCAGGAACGAATTGGCGGCCGTCGAGATCACGGCGTTGGCTGCCGGGGCCGGACCGCCGGCAAACAGGATCGCCGCGCGGCGAATCGTGGTTTCGGTCTTGGGGGGACGCGATAAGCTCATGTTTTGCCAGCCGCCCTGGCAATCGTCGCCGGCCGATCCCTCGGCGGCAGACGTCGCTTGAAGCTTGACTGCCTTTATTGTGTCAGACCGCTGCGCTCGACGAACGTGGTGTCGATGCGACCTTCGACGAACGCGGCGTGCTGGAGAATCTCGCGATACAGGGGGATCGTGGTCTGGATGCCTTCGATCCTGAGCTCGGCCAGGGCCCGCAGCATGCAATCGATTGCTTCGCCGCGCGTGGCCTGGTGTACGATCAATTTGCCGATCATCGAGTCATAGTGGGGCGAGACCGTGTAGCCCGCGTGGGCGTGCGAATCGAAACGCACGCCATAGCCGCCGGGAATCATCATCCGCGTGATCTTGCCAGGCGAGGGCTGGAAATTGCGCTTCGGATCCTCGGCGTTGATCCGGCACTCGATGGCCGCGCCACGGGCCACGATGTCCGACTGCTGGAATGGCAGCGGCTCGCCCGAGGCGACGCGAATTTGCGCCTTGATTAGATCGACGCCCGCGATCATCTCGGTGACCGGATGTTCGACCTGGATCCGCGCGTTGACTTCGATGAAGTAGTAGTTGCCCGAGCCGTCGACGATGAACTCGACCGTGCCGGCATTGGTATATCCAGCGGTCTTGATCAGGCGCACGGCCGCTTCGCACATTTCGACCCGCGTCGCTTGCGACAGGTGCGGCGACGGGCTCTCCTCGATTAGTTTCTGGTGCCGCCGCTGCGTCGAACAGTCGCGCTCCCAAAGGTGAACCGCGTTGCCGTGCAGATCGGCCAGCACCTGCACCTCGACGTGCCGCGGGTGCTCGATGTATTTTTCCAGATAGATGCTGCCATCGCCAAAAGCCGCCTCAGCCTCGGCCGCGGCTTGTTGCAAGGCCGCCTTGAGCGCCAGATCGTTCAGCGCCACGCGCATGCCGCGACCGCCGCCGCCGGCCGATGCCTTGACCAGCACCGGAAAGCCGATCTCGTGGGCCACGCGCATGGCCTCGGACTCCTCGGAGATCAGGCCGGCACTGCCGGGCACCACGGGCACCTTGGCCTCGCGGGCCAGCTTGCGGGCCGTGTTCTTGTCGCCCAGCCGGGCCATGGCCTCGGGCGTGGGGCCGATGAAGTCGATATTGCAACTGCGGCAGACTTCGTTGAAGTGCGCGTTCTCCGAGAGAAAGCCATAACCGGGATGAATCGCCTGCACGTTGCCGATCTCGGCGGCGCTGATCACGCGGTCGATCTTACGATAGCTGTCGGCGCCTTTGGGCGGCCCGACGCAAAAGGCCTCGTTGGCCAATTCGAGATAAGCGGCCCCGCGGTCGGCCTCGCTGAAGATGGCCACCGTTTCGATGCCCAGCTCGCGGCAAGCGCGGATGATGCGCAGCGCGATTTCGCCACGATTCGCAACCAGGATTCTCTTGTACATCAAACCACTCGTTTCCGATGCAAAGCCTGCGGGCACGCGCGCAAGCGGCACCCTCGAGACGGCGGCCGGCTACTTGCGAGGATCGACTTTGTACAGCGGCTGGCCAAATTCGACAGGCTCGCCATTTTCGACCAACTGGGCCACGATTTTGCCCGAGACCTCGGCTGGGATCTCGTTGAAGACCTTCATGGCTTCGATGATGCACACCGTGGTGGTCGGGCCGACGTGGTCGCCAATCTTGACGAACGCCGCGGCTTCGGGGCTCGGCGAGGCAAAGAAGGTGCCGATCATGGGACTCTTGACCAGCAGCATCCCCTCGTCGCTCTTGGGGGCCGCGGCGGTTGGTTCGCCGACTGCCGGGGCGGCGGGTGCCGCGGCGGCGCGGGCCGGAGCCGTGGTGAGGATTGGATCGCCACCCTTGCGAATGCGAATTCGCTGATCGGACTGCCGCAAATCGACCTCGGCCAGATCGTGCTCGTTCATCAATTCGACCAGGCGGCGAATCCGCTTGACGTCGAAGATGTCGCCTTGATTGCCGGAGCTGCTGTCGTCTCCCGCGTCTTTGGTCCCGGCATGTTTCGGCGCGGGCTGTTTTGGTGGCATGAGATGCCGTGCCTCCCTTGGCTAACGAACCAGAGCGTCTTCCCACTGTTTTCCCAGCGTGGTCAGGACTTCGCAGCCGGTCTTGGTGACCAGCACGTCATCCTCGATTCGCACGCCACCCCAACCGGGCAGATAGATTCCCGGTTCCACGGTCACAACCATGCCGGGCTCAAGCTTGAGGTGCACTTTGGCGGCCAGACGCGGGGCCTCGTGAATGTCGAGGCCGATTCCGTGCCCCAGGCCGTGACCGAAGTTCTTCGCATAGCCGGCCTTGCCGATGATTCCGCGGGCCACCTGATCCACGTCGTGGCAGGTGACGCCCGGGCGAATCGCGGCAATCGCCTGCTCTTGCGCCGATAACACAACTCTATACACCCGTTCAAGTTTGGGCGGGATTTTACCGGTCACTAGCACCCGCGTCAAGTCGCTCTTGTACGGCCCGCCATCGGCACCCCAGTCGATGAGCACAAAGTCATCGGCGCCGATTTTCTGATCGGTCGGCCGCGCGTGGGGCAGGGCCGCCCGCGCGCCGACGGCGATGATCGACGGAAAGCTGCAACACTTGGCGCCATAGAGCCGAATCTGATGCTCCAACTCGTCGGCGACTTCCTTTTCGGTGCGCTCGGGGCGGAGCGATGCGCGGATGACGTTAAAGGCCCG
The DNA here is from genome assembly GCA_003153375.1 of Planctomycetaceae bacterium. GTDB lineage: Bacteria > Planctomycetota > Planctomycetia > Pirellulales > PALSA-1355 > PALSA-1355. The sequence goes on along the minus strand of PLYM01000142.1, from coordinate 19,600 downwards.
CTCGGCTTGCCAGATGGCGCGGCGAATCTCGGCCACTTCCTCGCGGTCTTTGATCATCCGCAAGTCTTCGACCAGGTTGACCGTCGTGACCAGTTGCGACTTGGGCAGCCCCCCGGCAATCTGTTCGCCGAGCGCCACGGTCATCGAGTTGCCCTCGACGCCCAACTTGTTCACGTGACCTTTGCCGGCCAGGGCGGCCACGGTTTCGACCATGCCGACGCCCGGGGGGCGGATTTCGGTCTCAAGGTCGGGGCATTCCTGCTCGAGCTGCGTCGTGTAACGTGGATCGCTGATCAGGATGTCATCGGAGCCCAACAGCAGTAAGTAGCTGTCGTCGCCGCTGAAACCGGTTAGGTACGTGACGTTCGTGAAATTCGTGACCAGCAGTGCGTCGGCCCCGGCCTTGCGAAAGGCGCGCCGCAGTTTGTCGCGTCGGGCAGCGTATCGGCTCATGAAATGTCTGGGCTATCTGGGAAAGCGGACGTGTTTCGGTAGCCAATTGCTAACATTGCCCAGGGTTTCTGGCAAGGGTGAATGGACCGCCCTGGGGCTTCGCGCTGGCCGAAGCCAGACCACTTTTCGACGGCCAAAATCCGCCTGACCGACCGTGCATTCCAGCGAGCAACGGCCCCGCGGGCCGCGGCTGGCCGCTCGGGCGTCGCAAGCGGCTGGTCGTGGCGGTACGATACAAGGATGAACCCCCGACAGCTCGAACAACTGGCCAAACAGCTTCTCGACGGCACGTTGCCGCTGGACGATTTCGTCCAGGCGGCGTCGCATCCCGTGACGGCCGATCTGGCCGAAGCGCAAATCGATCTCGATCGCCAGCGACGTTGCGGTTTTCCCGAGGTCGTTTATGGCTCCGGCAAGTCGGTGCCGACTTTGGAGAAGATCTTCGAGCGGCTGCTAACCGCGGGCGTCGATGTGTTGGCCACGCGGATCTCGGGAGAACAGGCGGCGGAGTTGGCACCCAAGTTTCCCGCCGCGCGCTACAACCCGGCAGCTCGCACGATTCGTATTGCCGTGGCCCCGTCGAATGGCAAGTCCGCTGAGCGCGGCGGCCATGTGGCGATCATCACGGCCGGCACGAGCGACTTGCCCGTGGCCGAAGAGGCCCGCGAAACGCTGTTATGGATGGGCGCCCGCGTGACGATGGTTTTTGACGTCGGCGTGGCGGGTCCGCACCGGCTGCCCGAACAACTACATAAATTTCGTGACGCCGACGCCGTGGTCGTGATCGCCGGCATGGAAGGCGCGCTGCCGAGCGTGGTGGGGGGGCACGTGTCGTGTCCCGTGATCGCGGTGCCGACGAGCGTGGGCTATGGCGCCAGCCTGGGCGGCTTTGCGGCGCTGTTGAGCATGCTCAACAGTTGCGCGGCGAACGTGACGGTGGTCAACATCGACGCGGGTTTCAAGGGCGCGTACGTCGCCGGACTCATCGCCTCGCGGGCCCACGCCCAGGGAAAATCAACCACCTAGGAAAACCATGACACGGCCGGATGGAGTCCCGTCGTTCTTGCCGCGTTTGCCCCGCCGTCGCCCCGATAGTCACAAGGGCGACTTTGGCCGGGCGCTGTTGATCGGCGGATCGCAAGGCATGGCCGGCGCGATCGCCCTGACCGGCATGGCTGCGGCCCGTAGCGGCGCAGGTCTGGTGAAACTGGCTACGTCGGCCGCCTGCCAGGCCACGGTCGCGTCCTTCGAGCCGAGCTTGATGACGGTAAGCTTGCCGGCCGACGCCCATGGCAAGATCGCCGGCTCAGCCTGGTCGCAGTTATCCGAGATGGCGCGCGAAGCGACCGTCGTGGCCTGCGGGCCCGGCTTGGGCCGTTCGCACGAACTGGTCGAGCTGGTCGGATGGCTCTATAAGAGCCTGACGCAGCCGCTGGTGGTCGACGCCGACGCGCTCAACGCCCTGGCACAGCAGCCCGACATTCTTGCCAAACCTGGCGGACCGCGCATCTTTACGCCCCATCCCGGCGAGTTCGGCCGCCTGATTGGGCAAGACTCGATCTCCGCCAACCAGCGAGAAAAATTAGCTCGCCGGTTCGCCGAGCAAACCGGTGGTGTGGTCGTGCTCAAAGGGCATCACACGGTGGTCACCGACGGCCGATCGCTGTCGCTCAATTCCACAGGCAATCCGGGCATGGCCACCGGCGGCACCGGCGACGTGCTGACGGGCATCATCACGGCGCTGGTCGGTCAGCATCTGTCGCCGCTCGACGCCGCGCGCTTGGGCGTCTATGTGCACGGCCTGGCGGGCGACCTGGCCGCGGCCGAGTTGGGCGAAGTTTCGATGATTGCCAGCGACTTGATCAAGCATCTGCCGCGAGCCTGGCAACAGGTGGGCGAAGGTCCCGAGGCATGAGGCGGGGAAGCCTGGCCTGATCGCGCTACGAACTGACCCGGCACTACGAACCCTGCTCGTTCAGCGGAGACGCGAGATCGTGTCCCGCGGACGACTTGCCATTGGTCGGCGGCTCGGCAGCGTGCGAGCGGTCGTCCCACTCGACGATCAGCGAGGCATCAAAGATTTTTTCGAACAGATGGCTGCGCTTGCGGGCGCCCCAAATGTCCACTTCCGGAAATTGGCGCGCGGCGATTCGCAGCGTGATCGCGTCGTCATGCCCCACCTCGACCACCACGTCGGTCACCTGTTGCGTGTTACTGCGGTCGAGCCCGCCGGCGACCCGCAGAATGGCGGCCATCTGGCGCACCCGCCGCTGATCGCGCTCGGAGAGCTGGCGAAAGTTGCTGTGCTTGCGCTTCGGATCGGCGCCGCGATGGTAACGGGCGACGTTGGCAATCAGCTCCAACTCGTGCGGCTGAAATCCTTCCAGGCGGCTATGCATGATCAAGTGGTAGCTGTGCTTGTGGTGCTGGTCGTAGTTGATCAGATAGCCGACGTCTTGCAGCTTGGCGGCCGCTTCGAGCAACGAGCGATCCTGCGGATTCAGTTCGTAGGACTTGGCTAATTGGTCATAGATCGAGCCGGCCAGCCTGGCGACGTGCCGGCTGTGGGCCATCTCGCACCCGCAACTGGCGGCCAGCCGTTCGAGCGCCGCGTCGCGATCGCGCGGCTGTTCCACCTGGGTGCCCAATTGCTGATCGATCATGGTCAACAGCAGGCCATCGCGCACGCCCCGATTGTGAACCTGCACGGCATTGACATCGAAGCGATTCATCACCCGATCGACGATCGCCAGTCCGGCCACGATGATGTCGGCCCGATCGGGGCTGAGTCCGGGCACGCCGGCGCGTTCCTTGAGCGGCATCTTGCGCAGCCGTTCCAGCAGGTGCCGCACTTCGGCGCGTGTGACCTGGTATCCGCGAACCGGCGTGCGGTCTTGTCCGCGGGCGGCCATGGCCATCGCCGCCAGGTTCGTAAAGGTTCCGCCGGAACCAAACAGCGTGTGCGGCACGAAGAGCGGGTTCTTGGTGTGTTTGCGCAGATGGCGATCGATGCCGGCCAGCAGCGCCTCGAAGCCTTCGTTCGAGGCCGTCTCGCTATAGACCTCACTCATCCGCACGGCGCCCAGTTGCGTCGTGTAGACGGCTTCGACCAGGTTGCCGTAGGCCAGCACGATCTCGGTGCTGCCGCCGCCAATGTCGGCCACGGCCACGTGTTGATTCGTCAAGTCGAAGGCGCGTTGCACGCTGGCAAAGGCCAATAGCGCCTCGCGCTCGGCAGTGATCACCTCGATGTCGATGCCCAACTCCTCGCGGGCGCGGCGGCGGAAGGCATCGCCATTGATTGCCTCGCGAACCGCGCAGGTGGCGATCGTCTTCAGCTCCGTGATCTGAAAGCCCTCGGCGATCTGCTTCATGCGTCGCAAGGCGCCCAATGATTTCTCGATCGCGCGCTCGTCGAGCTGACCGGTCTTGCTGAGATTTTCGCCCAGCCGGGTCGACTCTTTTTCCTCGTCCAGAATGCGATAGTTGCCGCCACGCAACGGTTCGGCCACGATCAGCCGAATGCTGTTGGTGCCGATGTCAATCGCGGCCAACCGGTAGGCGAGGTCGGGAGAGAGGAAAAACTGCTTGTCTTCCATGGAATTCCCAAAGCTGCAAAGTCGCCGGCTGAACTAGCAAAGGATAGCATACGGGGCCCTCCAGTGGCGAGTCGCGCCCGCCCGGGGCAGGTTGACCGCCGCGGCGCATTGGCCCCATAATTTGGTCAGTCCCAAGGTTTTGCCATCTTTCGTCTCGGCCGGCGCGAACGTGAAGCTGCTGCGAGAATTATCCGAACTGCCGAGCGAGTTGCGCCGTGGAGCGGTGACGATCGGAAACTTCGACGGCGTGCACCGAGGCCATGCGCGGATCGTCGAGCGCGTGATCGAAAAGGCTCGCGAAGCAGGGGGGCCCGCGCTGGTCTTCACGTTCGATCCTCACCCGGTGCGCGTGCTGCGCCCGCTCGAAGCTCCGCCGCCGCTCACCTGGACCGATCGCAAAGCCGCGCTGTTGTCGCGGCTGGGCATTGATGCCGTGATCGCCTATCCGACGGACGAGGAGCTGCTGCGGCTCGAGGCGCGCGAGTTTTTTGATCGTATCGTGCGCGAACAACTCGACGCCTGTGCGATGGTCGAGGGACCGAATTTCTATTTCGGCCACGATCGTCAAGGCACGATCGAAGTACTGAGGGGTTTGACGGCCTCGGCCGGAATCGCGCTGGACGTCGTTGAGCCGCTGAAGGTCGACGGCGAATATGTCTCCAGCTCGCGGATCCGAAAATTGTTGGCGCAAGGCCGCGTCGACACGGCCCGCGCGCTGCTGACCGAGCCCTATCGCATTCGCGGCATGGTCGTACACGGCGCCGGACGCGGGGCGAAGTTGGGCTTTGGCACCGCCAACCTCGACGCCATCGACACGCTGCTGCCGGGGCCGGGCGTTTACGCTGGGCGCGGATTCGTGAACCAGACCCGCTGGCCGGCGGCCATCAACATCGGCCCCAATCCCACGTTCGGCGATCACGCGCTGAAGGTCGAAGTACACCTGGCTGGTTGGAGCGGGGCGCCGTTGTATGGCGAGGTGCTGGAGGTCGATTTCCTCGTCCCGCTGCGCGGCGTTAAGCAATTTGCCGGCGTCGATGCGCTGAAGGAACAACTACGCCAGGATATTTTGGCCGCGCGCCAGGCGTTTCAAAGTTACGAGCTGGCCGATAAACTTGCGGCACGACCCGACGCCGGCAACGGCAGTTAGTTGCCCTTCGCGCGGCGCGGGCCATGAGATTTGCGAACACAGGAACCCGAGCGAACGCCACGATGCCGATTCCCTGGCCCCGCTTTACCGAAGTCGTGCGCAGCCACGACAGCTTCTTGCTCACCAGCCACATCCGGCCCGACTGCGATGCCCTGGGCAGCGAACTGGGCATGTACGGCGTACTGGAAAAGCTCGGCAAGAAGGTGGCGATCGTCAACGCCCAGAAAACGCCCCCAAATCTCGAATTCATCGATCCCCAAAAACGGCTGCAAACCCTGGGCGTCGACGTGCAGCCGCACGATCTCGAGGGCTTTGAAGTGCTGATGGTGCTCGATACGAGCGCCTGGGCCCAATTGGGAACCATGGCCGAGGTCGTGCGGGCGGCCAAGGCGCACAAACTGATCCTCGACCACCACGTCGGCGAAGACGACATGGGGGCCGAACTGTTCAAGAACTCGCAGGCCGAAGCCACGGGCCGGCTGGTGGTCGAAGCCGCTCATCATCTGGGCGTGCGAATCACGGCCGAGATGGCAACGCCCTTGTTCGCGGCCATCGCCACCGACACCGGTTGGTTTCGTTTCGGCTCGACGACGGGCGCCACGTTGCGCTACGCGGCCGAATTGATCGAGGCCGGCGCCGTGCCCAGCCAAATTTATGCCGGTCTCTACGAGCAAGACACGCTGCCGCGGTTGCAACTGCGCGGGCGGATCCTGGCGCGCACGAAGACCGATCTCAATGGCCGGTTGGCCTATACCTCGGCACTGAAGGAAGACTTCGACGCGACCTCGGCGCTGCCGTCCGACACGGAAGACGTGATCAACATGACGCTCGCCGTGGCGGGGACGCAAGTGGCCGTGATTTTTGTCGAGCAAGCCGGTGGCGGTTTCAAGCTCAGCTTCCGCAGCCGCACCACGAGTTTCGATTGCAACGAAATCGCGAAGCTCTTCGGTGGCGGCGGACACAAGGCGGCCGCCGGCGCGTTCATCAATATTCCCTGGCCCGAGGCCGAGTCCAAGGTGCTTGACGTTGTGCGCAACGCCATGCGATAATTCGGTCACCGCGAAGAAATCCCGCCTGCAACGATAACCCGCCTGACAGACTTTTCGGGCGCCTCGGCGCCTCACGCCTGACCGCACGGATGGCTTGACCGGAAACAGCCCGCGTCGAGTTTCCGGCTGACGAACTCGGAGACGAGCATGGCAAACCCACCCCCTCCTCAGCCCTTTGGCAAACCGAGCCTGCCTGCTGGCAAGCCGGGCGGACCGACGGGCAAGTCGTCCGCGACGTCTCCTCCGTCATCGCCCGCCGCGCGGCGAGGATTCATGGTCGAAACGAGCGCGGTGGTGATCGGCGGCATCGTGGGCCTGGTGCCGGCGCTCAGCGGTCTGGCGGTGTTTCTCGACCCGTTGCGCCGCAAGTCGAGCGCCGAGAAACTACTGCGCGTGACGACCCTCGACGCGCTGCCGGACGACGGAATTCCGCGGCAATTTGCCGTGATCGCCGAGCACGTCGATGCCTGGAATCGCTCGCTCGAACCGGTCGGCGCGGTTTATCTGCGACGCAATAAAGGCGAAGCGACGCCCCAGTGTCTGACGGCCACCTGCCCGCACGCCGGTTGTTTTGTCAATTACGACGCGCCCACCAACTCGTTCAAGTGCCCTTGCCACAACAGCACGTTCACGGTGGACGGCCAGATTATCGAGCCCAGCCCGAGCCCGCGGGCGATGGATACGATGGAGTGTGAAGTAAAGGATCAGGAGATTCTGGTCAAGTTCCAGAATTATTACACCGGCAAGACCGAAAAAGTGGTCAAGGAATGAAAGCGCTCATCGACTGGTTGGACAGCCGCACCGGCGTGCGCGACCTGGTTCACGAGGCCCTCTACGAGCGCATTCCCGGCGGCTCGCGCTGGCGCTATGTGTGGGGCAGCACGCTGGTGTTTGCCTTCGTCACGCAGGTGATCACCGGCGTCTTTCTGTGGATGTGCTACAGCCCCAGCGCGCAAACGGCCTGGGAGAGCGTTTACTTCATTCAATATCAGATGTCGGGCGGATGGCTGCTGCGCGGGCTGCACCATTTCATGGCCCAGGCCATGGTCGTGCTGATGGCGCTGCACCTGATGCAAGTCGTGATCGACGGCGCCTATCGGGCGCCGCGCGAGGTGAATTTCTGGCTGGGGCTGATCCTGATGCAAATCGTGCTCGGCCTGTCGCTCACCGGCTATTTGCTGCCCTGGGACCAGAAGGGCTACTGGGCCACGCGCGTGGCCACGAACCTGTTGAGCATCGTGCCGCTGGTGGGACCACAATTGCAACAGCTCGTCGTGGGCGGCGCCGACTATGGGCATCTTACGCTGACGCGTTTCTTTGCGTTGCACGCTGGCGTGTTGCCGGGCTTGCTGGTGTTCTTTCTCATCATTCACGTCGCGCTCTTTCGCCGGCACGGCATCTGCACGAAAAAACCGGAACGTTGTCCCGAGATGTCGTTCTGGCCCGACCAGGTGCTCAAGGACGCCGTGGCCTGCCTGGCCGTGCTCATTGTGGTGCTGCTGCTGGTCGTGCATCCGCTAAATTTGTTCATGTCGAGCGGCGGGGCAGGGCACGCCGTGTCGCCGCTGGGCGCCGAGTTGGGCGCGCCGGCCGATTCTTCGAATCAATATGCCGCGGCCCGGCCCGAGTGGTACTTCCTGTTTCTGTTTCAGTTCCTCAAACTGTTCGAAGGCTGGGGAGAGCAGGGCGAATTGTTGGGCGCGATCGTGATTCCCGGGGCCGTGATGGCGGCCCTGTTCCTGATGCCGCTGATTGGCCGTTGGAACCTGGGGCATCGCTTCAACATTGGCCTGCTCTTCATCCTGCTGGCCGGCATCGGCTGGCTGACGACCGCGGCGGTCAACGAGGACTATCGCGCCAAGTGGACCAGCGACACGTTTGCCGAGGTCGCGCAGGTCGTCGCCGAAATCGGCACCGATCCGGAGAAAATCGCCAGTCACTTTGGAAACGACACCGAGAAGATCCAACAGTTCACGACGCAACTGGCCGCCTACGAAAAGTACACCAAGTCGAAGGACTACTTGCAGGCCGTCAAAGGGGCCGAGCGCGAAGCCGAGCGGATTGTCACGCTGGCTTCCTCGCCCGAGCGCATTCCGCCGACCGGGGCGATCACGCTGCTGCGCGATGATCCGAAGACCCAGGGCCCCAGGCTCTTCGCCCTCAACTGTGCCAGCTGCCACACGTTTACTCCGGCCGCTTCTGGCACGGAAGAGCCGGCGCCTGCCAAGCGTTCAACCGCGGCCGATCTGGCCGGGTTTGCCAGCCGGCCCTGGATCGCCGGGTTGCTCAACCCCGAGAAAATCGCCGGTCCAGAGTATTTTGGCAACACGGCACACCGAGAGGGCGAAATGGCGGGCTTTGTCAAAGAGACCCTCGCCGGTTGGCCGGCTGAAGAGGTGCAAAACGCGGTGATGGCTCTCTCGGCCGAAGCGAAGCTGAAGAGTCAGGCCGCGGCCGACCAGACGGATGCCGCTCGCATCGAAGCGGGTCGCAAACTGATCGCCGACGGCGATCGCTGCGCCAGTTGCCACAAGTTTCATGAGGCCGGCGAATTGGGATCGGCGCCCGATCTGACGGACTATGGTTCGCGCGAGTGGCTGACCGGCATGATCGACGATCCTCGCCACAAGCGGTTCTATCGTGAAGCCAATGACCGCATGCCAGCGTTTGCCGAGTTTCCCCACGATCCGGCAAAAAACATGCTCAGCGCGCGGACGATCGCGCTGATCGTCGACTGGCTGCGCGGCGAATGGTACGAACCCGCAGCCGACGAGCCGGCCGAAGCGAAGGCGCCGGTGGAACCGTCAGCAGCCGAGAAGCCGGCCGCCGATCAACCGCCCGTCGCGGCGCCGGCCGAAGCCGCGCCGGCTGCTGGCAAGTAACTGCTGGCATTTCGTCGCTGCCCCACGCCCCACGCCCAACTGCCGAATTGCGACCGACACGTTGCGCGGTCGCTCGTTGGATTCGCGTTAGGCCCTGCCAGACCGGCAATCTTTGCGAATTCCGTACAGTTTCCGGCCCCTCGAGGACGATCCATTTATTGCTCGGTCCTGCCGCGCGGCAAGAAGCGATAGCAACATGGATCTGACATCGAGTGCACTGATGTGGTGTAAGAGCTGCCGCCAAGACGTGCCGGGAATTGCATCGGCGACCAATTCCAAGATGAGTTGCAGCCGTTGCGGCTTCCCGCTCACCAACGCGGAAGATGAAGCCATGGCGCCGCCGATCAGCGCGGCCGCGGCGGCTAGCGGCAACTTCGATTTCGAGGCCCCGCAATCGCCATTCGCCGCTTATCCCAGCTTCGATGACTGGGAGGTTGAGCAAAACCTTCGCCAGCTGCAGGCCCGAGTTGGTCGCCGTCAACGGCCCGAACAGCCCGAGCGTGCCCGTGCCTCGAAGCCGGCGCCGGCTCGCAAGCCCGTGCGTCAGTTTCATGCGCCGCATGCCGCGATGCCGCGGCCCCATCGGCCAAAGCCGATCGCGCGCCGCCGGACGACGCCCATGGACCGCTTTGTCTTTGCGCTCGAGATCCTGGCCTATGCCTGCGGCGGCTTGCTGTTGGCCTGGTCGTTCGTCGGTTTGCACGCCGAGATGTGGACCCTGGGCGTGCCGATCGAAGTGGCGGGGCAGGCCAGCGTGCTGCTGGGGCTGATGCTGCAAGTCGAGCGCATCTGGCAAAACAGCCGTCATGCTCGGCGCAAGCTCGAACAGTTCGACTCGCGATTGCACGAATTGCAGCAGACCGCCACGATGCTCACCGCCACGCACGGTTCGGCCGCCCAGGCGTTTTACGCCCACATGGCCGACGAGGCCGATCCGCACATGCTGCTGGCCGATCTCAAGGGCCAGCTCGACCTGGTCGCGATGAGCCTCTCGAAGCGGAGCGCTTGAAGTCCGGACGATTTGAGTTTGGGCCTCTCGCTGCCGCTCACAGTTCGATCGGAAACGGCGTCAGCAGTTCGACGCCGGTCTCGGTCACCAGGTAGTCGTTCTCCAGGCGAATGCCGGCCCGCAAGCCCTCGCCGTACAGCGCCGGCTCGGCGGCAAAAACCTCGCCGGCCTGAAACGTGTCGTCCCACTCGGGATTCAGGTGCGGCGCCTCGTGCGGGAACAGGCCGATGCCGTGCCCCAGGTGATGCTCGAACGACCAGGGCCTGGCCTGGTTGAGCAACTGGTGCGACTCGTGAAACAGCTCGCGGCAGCTCTTGCCGGGTTTGACGGTGCGTTCAATGAGCGCGAACACCTGGAGAATGTGTTCCCATGCGCGGTGTTGCTCGTCAGTTGGCTGGCGATTGACGGCCGTGACCCGCGTGTTGTCGGCAAAGTATCCGCGGAAGGCCGGCCCCAGGTCGAGGATATAGAGTTCTCCGGCCACGATCTTGCGGTCGCGTGGCGGCCCGCCCAGTTCGCCCGAAGCGTAGTCGTTGCCGGTGCCGGTCATCATCTCGCCATACTCGCGTACCGCCGCGGCTTGCAACTCATTGAAGACATCGAGTTCGTTCACATCTGGTGCGATGATTTCGCGAGCCCGGCGGTGCATGGCAGCTGTGCCGGCGATCGCCTTGCGCAGCCGGGCCAACTCGTCCGGGTCCTTGCGGCGACGCAAGTCATAGAGTGCCGGCTCGACATTGACCAGCTCGGTGCCAAAACGGGTCGACAGATGCGGCCCGCAACTGGAAAACTCGAGTCCCAGCCGATTCGGCCGCGCGTGGCCCGCTAGCGCCCCGACCAACACGTCCGACGATTTGTGCCGCTGATCGTTGCGGAGCGTGGAGAACGACTTGGCCTGATACGTGCGAATTTCGTCGGCCGCCACCGGCTCGTCGGGTTCGTGCGGCGCGACCAGCGTCACGTGTCCGTCGGCCGTGATCGCCGCGGCGGGCGAAAAAACCCAGGCGAACCGCGGCCCGACCAAATACTGGATATGCTCGATTTGCGTCACGATCACCAGGTCGAGCCGCAACTCTTGCATCACCGCCAACAGCCGTTTCTGTCGGGCACGGCAAGCGGCGACGTCGATTCCGTAGGGATCTTTCGCGGCGGAAGTGGGCATCAATTCGGTTCCTGCGGTTTCTGTTCGGCGGCGGCTCTCAGCCGCTGAGCGTGGACGTCGGCCACGTTCCACATGTAATGGCCGATTTTATGTTGCTGGGCGATCGTAATGTGCTCGCGGGCCCGCCCGGCGTCGCCGGCGACTTCATAGTACAGGCCCAGGTACAGGTGGGCGTAAAACAGTCGGGCGTTCAAGGCCTCGGGCGAGGGCGATCCGGACCGCGCGGCGGCCAGCACGTCGTCCGGCTTCAGTTGGCCGCTGTACAGGTCATAGACTTCCTTCATCGGCACGCGGATGTCGCGGCGAACGGTCAACATCGCGTCGCGTGCCTTGGCCACGCCCACGTCCCGGGCCATACACAGATACCGCCACACGGCGTTTTCGACGTCGTTGTCGTCGACCGTCTGATAGCCCTCGAACTGCCGGCGGCCCTCGTCAAACCGGCCGGCGTAGTAGTAGGAAATGCCTCGCTTCCAGTGCCATGGTTCCTGCTGGGGCTTGAGCCGGATGAAGCGATCGAAGTCGTCAATCGAGGGCCCGATGTGGCCGAGCATGAAGTGCTGGCTGCCCCGCGCGTCATAGGCTTCGGCCCGCTCGGGCTCCAGCTTCAGCAGCGCATCGTAATCGGCGATGGCCAATGCGTGTTCGCCCGACTCGGCGTGCAGTGCGGCCCGCGTTGCCCAGGCCGTGGCGTTCTTCGGATCGGCGGCGATGGCAGCCGTGACGGCCCGCAGCCGCTCGGCGGTCGCCTGGCGGGGCGTCTGCGATTGAGGTGGAGAATCTTGCGTGGCGCCGTGCAGGCTGCCTGCGATAAGCAGAAGGCAGACAACGGCCGCGAGGCGCGGGCGAGATGAAAGCACTGGCAGGGTCGACATCAGCGAAGCCCGAGGGGCTGGGCAAAAGCCGCATTGTAAGCGAGAGGGGCTGCGAGCCAAATGGCCCCCACGGGCGCAGCCCAAGGATTCAAGCGACCGAGCGCTTGTGCCAGAAGGACATCTGCCGAGTCGATTAAGCGTGGTGGGCCGATTGACCGTTGCCGTTGGTGTGCCCGTTGGCGTGCGAGTGGCCATTGCCATTCGTCACGGGGTGGGGCAGGACAGCGACGGCATGCAGCGCCAGGTCGATGAATTGCCGCAAGGGCTTACGGCGAATTCGCACCCGGCACTCTTCGGCCAGGCACCACTGACGCTTGTGACTGTGTTGCCGAGGCCAGGCTTCGGCGGCACTGTCGACGTGCATCAGGTAGCCGATCATCGACCGCAATTCGTTGCCGCGCCGAGCCGCAAAGTCCCCCAAACGCTCGGCTTCGATCCGGCCTTGCAGGCCCGCGCTCGAGGCGGCTTCGCTGAGCACCTCCAACGACGGAACCGCATCGGGATCGAGCGCGATTTTGGGAAACTCCCAACGGTTCTCAGCGACAGGTGTGACGAGACAGAACTCGACGCCGAATTGGGTTCTCCGATACGGAACCACGCAACACTCATGCAGTTGCACGCACTCTACTTCTCTGGTTTCCATGAACTCTATTATAAGTACGGCCCAGCAATGTGCAAATACACATAATATACAGTTGTATACTTAATCGACGTGATTGCGCGAAGTGGCATTGCGCGGATTACGAAAACTGCGCGGGCTCAAGCCGCCGGGCCAGCCAACGAGTGACTGTGGAGACCGTCGACCGTCTTAAATTCGGACTGCATTCTGAATTCGGGACGTTTTCCGTCGTGCTGGCCGAGCGGTCGGTTCCGTCGACAAAAATCTTAAGTAATTATTTAGTCGTGGTTTGGATCGCTCAGCGAAAGATTCTCTGCCCGTGCGAGCGCTCTGGCATCGGCCTTGCATCAAGGGCCGAACACTCAAACCGCATGGCGTTTCAACTGAGATGCAGGCGGCACTTATGAAAAGTGAACTTACTCAGGGAAGGAGACAGCCATGCTCGTACTCAGCCGCAAGATTGGCGAGAAAGTGGTGATCGGCGATGAGATTGTCTTGGTGGTCAAACGGATCTTGGGGCAACGCGTCACCTTCGGGATCGAAGCTCCCGAAAACGTGCGGATCGTCCGCGCGGAATTGCCGCGTTACGACGACCCGGTCGGGAAGACAGTGCCCAGCCAGGTCGGCGACCGAAACCCCCTGTGGCCCGCGCGACCCCGTTAGCCCGGCGCATCGGCCCGCGGATCCTCCACCCCGCGGGCCGTCCGCCCGGCCGATGGCACCAGATGCATCAGGCTCACCGTGATCGAGCCAGCGAAGCAATGCTCGACGTCGTGCCCAGGCGTGCGCAACCGGTCTTGATAGCGAGCCCGATAGTGGAGCTTGCCGTCAAGGACCTCGAAGTTGACCGGCAGTGGATGCGGATCGACGTGGCAGAATACGCACTCGGGAACTTCCGGCGCGCCGGGATCGGGGTGCGGCAGGTTCACGTTCCAGAACGTGCGCGGCTCCCAGGGTCGGGTGAGCAGCAGCTCGAGCACGTGCCGCGTCCAACGCTCGGTTTGCGGCCAATCGATCGGCCTGCGGCGCACATATTGGCTGATCGCGATGCCCGGCTTGCCCAGCAAGCTGGCTTCACGCGCCGCGGCTACGGTGCCTGACAGATAAATGTCGGCCCCCAGGTTTCCGCCTTCGTTTACCCCCGACACAACCCATTGGGTTTGGGGTGCCAGGTGGACGAGTCCCACCCGGGTGCAGTCGACCGGCGAACCGTCGAGCGAATAGCAGCCCGCGGCCACCTGATTCAGTTCGAGCGGACGCGACGTGGTGGCCTGATGGCTGCAGCCCGACAGGTGGCGATCCGGAGCCAGCACGACCGCCGAGCCCCAGGGCGCAATCGCTCGTCGCAGTACGGCCAGGCCCGGAGCATCAATGCCATCATCGTTGGTGAGCAGGAAGCTTAAGCTCATCGCGCCTCAATTCTGGAATTGATCTCGCCACCGCAATCTCTGTTCACGTCTCGATCAGGTCCCAATTTCACTGCGTCAATTTCACTGCGTCTATTTTTCACTGTGTCGCTATTTCACTTTGTCGCTCGGCACGAACGAGAAGACCACTGCATCGTGCTGCACTCCGTGAACGCGCAATCGGTTCCGGGCAATTCCCTCGCGCACGGCACCGACGCGGCCGGCAACGCGTTGGCTGGCAAGGTTGCCGGTGGCGGCGACGATCTCGATGCGTTGCAGACCTAGATTGGCGAATGCCCAGCGTGCCAGCAGCCGCACGGCTTGTGTTGCATGGCCCTGCCCCGTGGCGCTGGTCCGGAGCCAATATCCCAAATTGGCCCGCAAGGTCGTCGAGTCGATCTGGTTCAGACCACAGGCGCCAAGAAACCGGCCGCTATCGCGGGCGACGATGGCAAACGAGTGCTCTCCTTCGTGCTGAAAAGCGTCGGCCCGGGCCGACAGAAATTGCATCGTATCCTGAATGCAGTAGTCGGGATGGCACCAGGAGAGCCACTCGCCCAACTCGCGCATCGATTGCCGCACGGCCGTGCAGATCTCCTCGGCGTCGTCGACGCGAAAGGGCCGCAGGCAAATGGCCTCGCCGGCCAGTTCAACGTCGTGGTCACCCGCGCTCATCTCGTGGTCAGTTCCGCTCATCTCACGGTCGCCCGCAGTCATCGCAATCACCTGCACTCATCGTTCTTACTCACCCCAAACGCTGCCAATCCCATTGGCGCCCAAGGCCGCGTCGGCCGTCCGGGTTGGGTCCGCTAGCGTCGCCCAGCGATTTCACTGAGGGTGAGGCTTCAGCGTAGCTCGATGTTCGCGCCGGTAGATTGCGCGGTTTGGCGACCCCGGACAGGCAAAGCGACGTTGCTCGTTGGCCTTGGAGCTCCTATTGTTTGGCCCCGAACTGGGACTCTCCCTGCGCTCACGGTGAGCTCGCTAAGTGCAACACTCGACGAAAGTTCCTAGCGTAACCTGAAACAGTCCATGCGGCCAGAAGCTCGACCACGCGGCTTGCGAATTCGCTCGCGCGCCCGATGGCCGGCGGCAATCCTATTGCTGCTCGCCGGGGTGTGGGGCTCGGGCTGCGCGCAGACCGCGTGGGTGAAGGTGCGCGAGGCGCCCGTCAATCCGCTGGCCGGACCGCTCAAACTCCTCTCACCGGGTGGCCCGCAGCCGACCGCCCGCACGATGCTGCTGGTGCGGCGTTATAACCTGGAAGAAGACCTGAAGCATCACAGCACCGACCTGTTGGTCAAGCTGCACGAAATCAACAAGCAGGAGCCTTCGGCCGACAAGCTCTATTCGCTTTCCGAGCTGGCCTATCTGGCCGGCAAGCGGGCTGAAGCGACCGATCGCCGCCGCGCGCTCGACTTGCACGGGCTGGCCGTCGTACACGCCTATCACTACCTGTTCGACGCGCGCTTTGGACGTTATCGCAATCCCTACGATCCGGAGTTTCGCGGCGCCTGCGAGCTCTACAATGGGGCGCTCGAAAGTTCGCTGCGGATCGTCAAGAAGCAGGGCGGCATGGTGCCCGGCGCGACCTACTCGGTGCGACTGGCCAATCAGACCGTGGAAGCCACGATCGTGCTGCGCGGCAACGGCTGGCGGGCCGAGGATTTCGAGGGCTTCCGCTTCGTTTCCGACTACGACATCCGCGGCCTGCAGAACCAGTACCACAACTACGGGCTGGGCGTGCCGCTGATCGCGATTCGCAAGCATCACGACAAGCCGTCCGCCGAGGAAAAGTTCTATCCGCCCGGGCTCAGCTTTCCCGTCACGGCGTTCCTGCGCGTATTGCCGAACCAGGGCACCACCAGCCAGCACGTCGTGCACATCGAGTTGCACGATCCGCTCAACACCTCGGACGTAGCGGTCGACGGCCGCCGCGTGCCGTTGGAGAGCGACCTGACGACGCCCTTGGCCTTTGCCCTGAATCAGAAGCAGTTGCGCGATCTCGACTCGTCGACGGCCGGCTTGCTGAACCCCGATAAGACCGAGAAACTGCGCGGGTTGTACATGCTCGAGCCCTACCAGCCCGGCAAGATTCCGGTGCTGATGGTGCACGGCGTGTGGTCGAGCCCGATCACGTGGATGGAAATGTTCAACGACCTGCGCGGCGCGCCCGAGATTCGCGATCGCTACCAGTTCTGGTTCTATCTCTACCCCAGCGGTCAGCCGTTCTGGTATAGCGCGGCGCAATTGCGCGACGACCTGGCCGAGGCCCGGCAGATCATCGATCCGCGCGGCCAGCAAAAGGCCTTGGATCAGATGGTGCTCGTGGGTCACAGCATGGGCGGGCTGGTCTCTGAGTTGCAGACGCTCGACAGCCGCGGCGACTTTTGGAACATCGTCAGCGAGCGACCATTTCCCGAGGTCAAGGCGTCGAACGAGGCGCGGCACGACCTGCAAGAGACCTTCTTCTTCCGGCCGAACCCGTCAGTCCGTCGCGTGATTACGATCGCCACGCCGTTCCGTGGCAGCCCGGTGGCCAATTCGACCATCCGCTGGCTGGGCAGCAAACTGATCAAGCTGCCGCAGATGGTGGTCAATGACCGCCAGCAATTGCGCCAAGACAACCCCGACATCTTCCGCAAGCCGAGCATTCTCGACGTCGAGACGAGCATCGACTCGCTGGCGTCGGATTCGCCCATCCTGCCCGTCATGCTCGAGGCCCGGCGCGGGCCGTGGGTCAAGTATCACAACATCGTCGGCCGCATTCCCGACAAGGGCCTGATCGGCAAGGTCGTGGGCGGAAGCGACGGCGCCGTGTCGTTCGACAGCGCCCACTTGGAACACGTCGATTCGGAAATCGTGGTCAATGCCGACCATCTGGCGATCAACCGCCACCCGCTGACGGTGCTCGAGGTGCATCGGATTCTGTTGGAGCATCTGGCCGAAATCGATCAACGACCGCGACGTCGCATCGAACGACTGCCAATGACCGCGTCGACCGCCAACGCGCCGTGGAACCGCGGCGTGGTGCGTTCGCCCAACCCGCCCATTTCGGCGTCTGGCGCACCGGGGTTGCCCGTGATTTCCGAGTCGATGCCCACCGGTCTCGAACCGCCGCGCACCGGCGGATACCCGTTGCCTTGACGATTGAGCGTCGCGAAACCGATTGGGACATCGCCAGCATTGCCGGCAGTCGTCGTGCTTGCCACCTCGAGGCGAGCCTTGACCTTGACAGAAAGCGCGCAAAACCGTCTTATTCGCAGCCCTCAGCTAGCTCGGACCCGGCTGCCGGCTGTGTCGGTGGCGCCATTTGTGGTCCTGGCGGTTCTCGATTCCTCACACGCGCGGTGAAGTTTATGTCTGGTACACGCAAAGCCTCGGCTCCCAAGATTCTCGATCTTCCGCTGCTGGTCGCGGCCGGGTTGACGTTTGCCTGGTATTGGTTCGTGACCCAGGAGTCGATGAAGGAGAGCATGCTGAATCGCTACACGACCGAGCATGCGGTCGAGTACGTGATCGTCGCGTTCTTCATTTGGGGCATCACCGACACCGTGGCCCGTGCCCTGGCCTTTCCCAAGCAATTGCTGGCCCTGCGGCAAGATTGCTTGCCGCGCCGCACGGGGCGCGAGCCGGCCAGCTATGCGGGCGAACTGAGCAAGCAGTTTCAAAAGAAACCGCAGTGGCTGCAGGATTCGCGGCTCGGGCAGCGGATACTGCACGCGCTGGCCTATCTGCAAGAGCAGGGCTCGGCCGACGGGTTTAGCGACTACCTGCGCTTTCTGGGCGACCAGGACGAGCAGCGCACGCACGCCAATTATGGCCTGGTGCGTTTTATTACCTGGGTCACGCCGATGCTCGGCTTCTTGGGCACCGTAGTCCACTTCGGCACGGCCCTGGGCGGTCACACGGCCGGCGACATCGGCGACAAGCTGCCGACCGTGGTTGCCGAGATGGGAACCGCGTTCAACACCACCACGGTCGCACTGTTGGCGGCCACGAGCATGATGTTTTGCTTGTTCCTCTCGGAACGCACCGAGCGCGAAATGCTGAACTCGATCGATCGCAGAGTCGAGCGCGAGCTGCTGCACCGCTTTGAAAACGCCGACGCCAACCTGGCTCCGTTTCTAAATGCTCTGCAGACCGCTAGTCAGGCGAACCTGCAAGCCATGGACACGACCATCGAGCGTCAGATGGAGATCTGGTCGAAGCAGCAGCAGTGGCAAGCGCAACTGTGGGTCGAATCGCTCGAGAAGTTGCAGGAACGGTTTGAGACCAACGATCAGGAGCGCGAAACCCGGCTGGTGCGCATTCTCGACTCGATGGAGAAGCAGCGTAAGGAACACCGTGGCCAGATGCAGGAAACCGTCGACCAGGTGACCAGCGTAAAGGCCGACTTCTCGCAGCTTGTCGAGGCGCTCTCGGGCATCGCCCAGGGCGAAAACGAACTGGTCCAGGTGCAAACGGCCCTCTCGGACAATCTCCGCCTGCTACGCGAGACGCAACAGATCGATCAGGCCCTGCATGGTCTGACAGCGGCGATCCACCTGCTCACGGCCCGCAATCAGCCGACCGTCTTCAAGGAAAGCCGTGCCGCCTAGCGGTCGCCGGCTTCACCAGCCAGCCTTGAATCGGTTCAGGGGTTCGCCCTGGTCTCTCGCTAAGCTGTTTTTCGGCAGGGCTTTGTATTCGGCTCTTGCTCGCGGTGCTGGCTGGCACCCCTCTTCGTCCGTCCCCCCACTGCCCGTCCTGTCTTGTGGCCGCCGGTCCAAGATTTTTTCGCGCGCGGTTGTAACAGTTCGGAGGCCCTCACGCTTGGCCTGGTAGAGCGGGACCTGTGCGATGGTCGCCGGGCCCAAACCTTCTCCAGAACAAGGAAAGTGAGTGTGTACGATGGCCTCTTTCATGAGCAAATTGCAGAAGAAACTCGCAGTCGCGGCAGCCCTCGGCATGTTGGTCCCCCAGGCGGCGTTCGCCAAGGGTGGAATGAGTCATGCGCATTCCCACAGCAGCGCCCCCCGCCAGATGAGTCATCCCGTCCAGAAAATGCAAAGCAATAAGATGCAGAGCTTCAAGCAGAGCAATAAGCTGACCAGCAACAAGCTCAGCAGCGGCAGTTTCGCCCAGAAGTTCTCGCAGAAATCAAGCAAGACATCCTCGAGCCCGCAGTCTCTCTTCAGCCAGGCGTCGTCCAAGAACCAGTTGACCAAGAGCAGCAAGACTCAAAAGCAGACGCTGCTGGCCAGCAATGGTAATGGCGGCATCGGCAACGGCAATGGCAACGTCAGCCAGACCGGCAACGGCATTGGTAACTCGGGTAACACGAGCAACACCGGCAACGCCAACGGCAACACCAGCAAGGGTGGCAAGGGCACCGGCACGACGGCTGCCAACGGCAA
>PLYM01000215.1 GCA_003153375.1 Planctomycetaceae bacterium | reverse complement strand
CAGGGCAATCGCACGTGTAAATCCAAAGTCACGAAGCCGTAATGTGTTGCGATTTTTTGCCAGCAGCTAGCGTGATTTCCGCATAATGTTCAGGTGCAACACCTTACGGCTTATGACGCAATCGCCCTGCAGCACGATTCAGCAACAATTGGCGGAGCGCCTCGTCGACACTTTGTCCCAACTCCCCGAAACCGAGCGTGTCCAGGTGCGCGAGGACTGGAGCGACATAGACGGCGCCATGGTGGAAACAGCCACGACCTTGGACGCAACGTCACTACAGCAGATCAACCTGGCGGTGAACGCCATCGTGGGCCAAGTGGTGAAGCTGACGGTGCGAGCGCAGCCGGCTCTCTTGGCCGGGGCCCGCTTGCGAATCGGAGGGCACGTGTGGGATGCGTCATTGGCTGGCCAATTTGAAGCACTTCGGTCCAATGGAATGGGAGGACCAGCCAATGTCTGATGCAGTCGAGGAATTATCGAAGCAGCTACAACAAGACGTTGAGAAGGTTCATTGGGCGGTCCGTCACCATGAGGTTGGCTGGGTAACGCGTGTAGGAGATGGTGTGGCCTATGTGCGCGGATGCCCTTCGGTGCGATATGGCGAACTACTCCAGCGAGCGGATGGCCTGACAGCCTTGGCCTTCGATCTTCGTCCGCAGGAAGTAGGCGTTTTGTTTTTGGATCGTAGTGAACATGTCGGGGCAGGAGATGAATTGAGGGCCACGGGGCGCGTCGCCAGCGTGGTCGCCAGCGACGAATTGCTGGGCCGCGTGGTCGATGCTTTGGGCAGGCCGGTCGATGGTGGTCCGCCGCTACAATCGACGAATTATTGGCCCGTCGAACGCGAGGCGCCGGGAGTCATTGAGCGACAACCTGTCCGAGAGCCGATGCACACTGGCACCAAGGTAATTGACATGTTGTTGCCGCTGGGTCGTGGCCAGCGAGAACTGATCCTCGGTGACCGTGCTACCGGCAAGACTGCGATTGCACTGGACGCGATCCTGGCGCAGCGCGATAGCGAAGTGGTATGCGTTTATGCCGCGATTGGCCAACGACAGGCTAGCATCGCCGAAACGGTTGGTTTGTTGAAAAAGTACGACGCCCTGCGACACACGGTGGTGGTAGTCGCCTCTGCGGATTCGCCAGCCGGGCAACAATACCTTGCTCCTTACGCCGCCTGCACGATCGGTGAATACTTCATGCGACAAGGACGGCATGCATTAGTAGTCTTCGACGACCTCACTAAACATGCGGACTCCTATCGCCGGATTTCCTTGCTCCTGAACAGGCCACCGGGACGCGAAGCGTACCCAGCCGACGTGTTCTATCTCCACGCTCGACTGCTGGAACGGGCGACGAGGTTGCACGATAGCCTGGGGGGCGGAAGTCTGACCGCATTGCCGATTGCTTCGACCCAGGCAGGCAACATCTCGTCCTATATTCCCACGAATCTGATTTCGATCACGGATGGGCAAATCTACCTCGATACAAGGCTGTTCAACGAAGGGCAACGTCCTGCCGTGGATGTTGGCTTGAGCGTATCGCGTGTTGGTGGCAAAGCTCAACCTCGCCTGCTGCGTACGATCGCCGGCGATTTGCGACTGCTCTACGCACAGCTGCACGAATTGGAAACCTTTGCCAGATTCGGAGCGGAACTAGAACCCGAAACACGCCGACGGCTGGAGCGGGGTCGCCGTCTGCGCGAATCCTTAAAGCAACCGCGCCTGCAACCATTCCGTTTAGGGTACGAGATCGCGACGCTGTTCGCGATTCAGGAAGGCGCTCTCGACGAAGTGCCAGTCGCGCAAGTCGGCCACTTCTTAGATCGCGTGTGTAAGCGATTGGAAGAACTCGCCCCGAAGGTTCTCAAGGCGTTAGAAGGGGAGAGCGAACTGAGTGACCCAATCCGCGACGCTTTGCGCCAAACCATTTATGCGGTCCGCCGAACCTTTCAATCGCCAAGCCAATCATGACTCTTGAGCAGACGAAACGACGACGGCAGGCGATCGCCACGATTCATGACATTGTTGGCGCCATGCGCGCAATCGCTGCCGGTCGAATTCAGGGGGCCCAGCGGGCGCTTGCGAGTTCACATCGCTATGAAGACGTGGTCCTGCGCGCAATTCTTACATTGACAGAAGGCTATGACAGGATTCCGTTGCGCGCAGCGCATGGACAGCCGACGCTGCTGATTGTAATGACGTCGGAGCAGCCATTGTGTGGCACCTTCAATCAAGACGTTCTCTCCCTGGCCGAGCGACGTTTGCATGAGCTGCGCGCGAAGGGCGAAGTGCGCCTGATGGTCGTCGGACATAGAGGAGCGCGCCAGTTGGCGACGCATGGCATTGTCTCCGACGCTGCCGAATCAGCTGCGACATCGGTGCATGGTTTGCGAGACGTCGTCAACCATTTGGGCGCATTCGTTGATCAACGTGTCGCAGCAGGACAACTTGGGACGCTTCGTGCGGTTTACAGCAGATACAAGTCGATCAGCGAACAGGTGCCGACCGACGAGCAGATTCTGCCGATTGATCTGACGAAGATCCGAGAGTTCGCGTTGCCAGTGAAGAAGAACTACGATCGGCAACTTCCCGATCCGGTCCTCTTGGCCGGACTAATCAGCCAATATGCATTTATCCGCCTCTGCCGGATCGCCGCAGATTCATTTGCCAGCGAACAGGCTAGTCGGCTGACGGCCATGGATGCCGCAACACGCAACACCGAGAAGATGCTGAATTCGATTCTGGACTTGGAGCGACGCGAGCGCCAAGGCGAGATCACTCGCCAGGTCCTGGAACTGGTTGCGTCGCGATTTGCAAGCAGTTAAACAACACGAAGGCGATGTCGCTCATCACGCAGCCCTCGCTTCGGCATTATCTGCTGGCCGCCGAATTGAAGGACGCCGATCTTGACTGGAAACTCTTGATCCTGGCCCGCTTCACCTCCGACAAGCTGCTGGTCGTGGCCCAGCTTAAGGCCAGCGATCAATTCGCCAACGAAAAACAACGCGTGGAGGCGTTCGTAGCCGCCGGCCATGGCTGTCGTGCCACCTACTTCAACTTGGCCAAAAAGCTGCCGGCCAAGCTCGACATCCCGCGGCTGGAGCTCAAGCCCCCAGCTCCTGAGATTTCAGCCCCCCTGGCCGATCTGCTGGCCCTGCTCAAGGCCCGCCACGGCAATTTGGGATCCGGTTAGACTTCTGGACCAGCGGTTAAAAGTAAGCCGGGTGAAAGTCGGTCGACGGAGAGCCAGCCGCATCCATGTTCAGGCTGTGGGATTTCGCTGCTCCGCGTAGACAGTGGCGGCGCGGCCCGCGAAGGCTGCCTCCAGCTGGCGCCGTTTGGTTTCGGGGCGAGTGTGCGTGTAGACCGCGGTCATGCCCAGCGCGCTGCCGTAGGCGGGGGCATGGCCCATCAGCTCATTGCGCACCAGCGGATCGACGTTGGCGTCTTGTAGGACCGTGGCAAAAGTGTGCCGCAGTGTCTTGGGAGCGGTAATCTCGGCCAGTCCCATGCGCTTGGTGACGCGTTTAAACTCCACGCGAACCCAGTCCTCCTTGAGTGCCCCCAAGTCGCGCCACACGCTGGTGGCCACCTGTTGGCGAGCGGCGCGATCCACCAGCCCCCTGCCCTCCTCCTGCACCACGCGTCGCAGCACCTCCTGCTGCAACTCGCTGGTGGAATGCCCGGCAAGTGGTGGACCATAGCCTTCGCAGACTGCCCGCCGCTGCAGAAACAACGGGCCGGCACTTCGCTTGCCGACCAGTTTTTGGAGTACGTCCAGCAGAACCGGAACCAGGGGGATGTCCCGTTCGTTGCGCGTCTTGAC
Source organism: Planctomycetaceae bacterium (assembly GCA_003153375.1). Lineage (GTDB taxonomy): Bacteria > Planctomycetota > Planctomycetia > Pirellulales > PALSA-1355 > PALSA-1355. The sequence continues at coordinate 32,007 of PLYM01000215.1, read as the reverse complement.
CTGCCAACCCAGTTGCGGCTTATTGCGGATGCGGAGCCAACCCGATTCGAGATCGAGGTCAGCGGGCAGTAACAAGTGCACCAGCTCGCCGGGTCGCAAGCCGGTGAGCATCAAGGTCAAGAAGACGGGGAATTGCCAATCATCGCAGGCTGCCAGGAATCGTTGGCTCTGCTCGTCGGTAAAGGCGATCACCGGGCGGGCATCTTCGATCGGCAGCCGACGCACCTCGATCACCAGGAACGGGTTTTCGGCATAGGGGGGCAGGTGCCGGTGCTTGGCCGCATAGTTGAACAGCGAACAGCACGTTTCCAGAATGTATTTGACGCCGGCATCCCGCAGTGGCCGCTGCCGCGCACGGGCGTGGCCGTTGGGAGCCACGCGTTTGTTGCGCAAGTAGCGCACGAATTCTTCCGCCTCGCGGCTGCCGAATTCCGCCGCCTTGCTCAGCGGTCGGGTGCCGCTCGTGAAATCCAGCAGGTGTTCGGTGGCCGTCCGATAGCGGTGAATGGTCTGCAGCGAGGAGCGGCGGACGTGTTCATGATGCGCCAGCCAGCGCTCGCGCAGTTCCGCGATCGTGATCGGCTGAAAGCCCAGCATGCTCGGCGCGCCGGATTCGAGTTGCCCGTTGATCTGGGCCGCCAGTTGGCGGGCCTGTTTTAGGTCCGGGCCGACTTTGCGTTGGATGCGTTGGCCGCGGTCGGAATACCGCAGGTACCAGACGTGGCCGCGCAGATAGGCTGCGACGCGGCCCACGCGAAATGCGCGTGCGGTTGCGTTGGGTTTGGTCATAGCTCGCGTGTTCCCCGGAGAGGCTTTGCGCTACAAATTGCTACAAAAGCACTACGAAGGGACGATTTGGGGAGCAGCCCCAAAACGCAAATGCCCCGGAGCTATTGGCTTACAGCTCCAGGGCAGCGAGCAGAGCGGAGAGGACAGGATTCGAACCTGCGGACCAGTTACCCGGTCACCGATTTAGCAAACCGGCGCTTTCGACCACTCAGCCACCTCTCCCGACGCGCAACCGGGCTTCGACGCCCGGCGCGGCGACCTTAAAGATTCTATTTGATCTCTATCGGTTCGCAAGATGCGATCGTCGAGGGAGTCCGGTAAAACGGCAAATCGGTCGTCGTTTTGCCGGCGGAACGGTGGCATCAGTCCCCAGGGACAGGCTGCGTCCGTCGGACGAGCCCCTTGCCGGCCGGCCGCCTGCAATCGAAACGCCACGCCGCTGGTTTGTTCAATCGCCGAATGATCCGCGACGGTGTGGCTCCAGCGGCAGTTGATACAGTTCGACGTGTTCAACCGCATTGGAACGCCGGCAGAGTTCGCGGGGCGACCAGCCCTGACGAATTTCCTCGGTCAGTTCGCGAATTCTTTCCGGGCTGGGCGAGTTGTCTGGCTTCGGCGCGCCCCGCGAGCGTCGCCGGCTCACCGATTGATTACGAGCGATCATCACAAAGTTCCTTGTACTTGCAGGGCCTCGGCCCACGACCCCACAGGACATTTCGAGCCCCGAACGCGACCGGGCCGGCCACCAAGGCTGCGGTGAATTGCAAATCCTGGGCCAGCCCGACTGTTAGCCCTAGGCAAAGCATGCAACTGCCAACAACTGGGCATCGCCAAGACCCGTCTCCACCTGCCACGAAAGGGCGCGAACGGGCGAGTTTTGTCGCAAATGCAAGCAGGTGCTGCCTGTTAGTTGACGGGATCCAAAAGCCCTCGCTGCTCGGCACGGCCGTGCCAGCCCCAGTGGCAGCGCTGCGGCAGGTTGCTTAAAACCTGGGCGGTGGCAGAATTCATCCGGCCGCCAGCTAACCACTCTGGATACAAAACTTCCCACGCACTGGAGACTGAGCCGGCCACCTGGCCGGCCCGGGGTAGCGCGGCTGGAGGCTTCGGCTGCCCGTCCTTCACAGGTCGCAAACCCGCAGCCAACGGCCGCTTACGAGATTTCTGGGCGACCTCCCTTCCGGCGTCTCTGGGCTTGGCAGCGAACACCCCAGTCTTCTCATTTGCTCGGCCCCGCGAATTCCGAACGACCCCTAGTTTCGTTTCAACTGCTACGTCCGATACGACCGACAATGTTTTTGGGTAGCGCCCGTGACGCAAAGGGGGGGCGCTTCGGCGGCACTGTCGGGTCGCCGGAATTGGATGGCGGTCATGGAACCTGAGGACAGGATCATGCGGCGTTTCGTTTTGACAATCGCAATCGGCGTGCTGTGCTCCTCGGTGGCCGCCGCAGCAGCGGTGGACCAGCTTTCGAGTCGGCTAAAGCAATATGACGACGAGACCCCGTCGGGCCGCCAGGTCCAAGTACGGACCAATTCGGCCACCTACCCTGAAAATGTCGTGACCGGAGACCCCGCTTACCCCGATCCTCACTGGGAGATGCCGTCTGGTTGCTCCGGCGGCGGCTGCTCAAGTGGCGGTTGCTCAGGCGGAAGCTGCTCCGGCGGCGGATGTTCGGGCAATGGTTGCGCGTGCGGCAGCTGCGGTTGCGACGACGGCGGCTGCGATGGGTCCTGCGGTCTGCCGCGAAATTTCTACGGCCGTGCCGACTACATCAATTGGTGGGTCCGCGGCGCCAATACGCCGGCGCTTGTAACCACGAGTCCCAACGGAACCCCCGCGGGCACGGCCGGCTTGCTACCCGGCGCCCAGGTCTTATTTGGCAACGACCGGGTCAACGCCGACGGGCGGCCGGGCGGTCGTTTCACGTTGGGCTACTGGTTGGGTGACTGCGAAAACCTGGCGATCGAGGACACTTTTTTCTTCCTCGGCAGCAACACCCAATCCTTCGGGGGCTCGTCCGACACCACCGGCGTGCTGGCTCGCCCGTTCTTCAACACCGTGGCCGGAGCCCAGGACGTCATTTACGTCGCCTTGCCCGGCACGAGCAGCGGTTCGATCACGATCGACGCCACGAGCAAGATGGTGGGCAACGAAGTCAATCTGCGACGCTGCTTGTATTCGGACTGCTGCCATCGGATCGACGCTCTGGCCGGCTATCGCTACCTGCTGCTGAGCGAAAACCTGGCCATCAACTCGAACAGCATGTTCACCAGCTCGCCGCCCGGTAGCGGCATCGTGGTGGGCACCACGGTCGCGGCTTCGGACAACTTCCTGACCCGGAACAACTTCAACGGCGGTCAACTGGGATTGGTCTCGGAGTACTACCGCGGACGTTGGACCCTCGAATTGCGAGGCAAGATCGCGCTGGGCGCCGTGTCGCAACGCGTTTCGATCAACGGCAGTACCGACGTCAATGTTCCCGGCGGCGGAACGACCCAATCGGTGGGTGGCCTGTTGGCACTGCCTTCGAACATCGGCAACTACAACCGCAATCAGTTCGGCGCGCTGCCGGAGTTCAACGTCAATCTGCACTACCAGATCAATCCCTGCTGGAAAGTGAATGTCGGCTACACGATCTTTGCCCTGACCAACGTCGTGCGGCCGGGCGACCAGATTGATACCCGAATCGACACCAATCAGATTCCGCCGGCGCAAGGCACGGGCCCCTTCACCTCGCCGGCCTTTGCCTTCCATAACTCCGACATCCTGGTGCAAGGCATCAACGTGGGCCTGGTTCACGAATTCTAGTCGGCCACTCGCGGCGGCCAAACAGCCGTCCGGCCCTCGCGGGACGATCGTCAGGAAAAAAAATCGCCGCGAGCAGGAGTAATCCTGGTCGCGGCGATGTCACATGGGATCCTGGGCTCGTCGGATCTGGGCTAGTTGTTGATCCAGTTGCCCTGCTTGGTCAGGGTGAAGTCGATGGCTCCTACTTGGGCATGATCGACGCCACCGTGGGTCGAGTTGGCCTGCACCGTCGCGAACGCCGAAATGGCTGTCGACAGCCCGGCGTCGTTAGTCAGCAGCAGGCTGTCGCCGCTGCCGCTCAACAAGTCGTTGATTGCCGAGTCGGCCAACGTAGCGGCGTTCTGTCCGGCACCGCCAGCAACGTTCAGCGTCGTCACCCCATTGACCGAGACGGCGTAGCCGTTGCCGGTCAGCGTGCCCGCGCCCAGGCCCAGGTTGGCCGTGTCGTTGCCATCCGAACCGGTCAACGTAGCGGAGTCGTTGCCACCGTTGCCGTTGAAGATGAAGTTGGTCACGTCGGCACCGAATTGCCGCGTCACGCCATTGAGGGTGACGGTCTTGGTCGTGCCACCGGTGAACGAGAAGGAGTCGTCACCCGACGTGCCGTTAACCGTCACTGTGCTGCCACTCTGCGTGAAGCCATCGGCCGCGTTATTCGCGACCGCGGACGACGCCACCGCGGCCGAGGCCGTCGCGGTCACGGCAGCCACGCCGTTGGCGTGCAGCACCGAGCCCTGCAGGTTACGCAACGAGACGCCGGTCGAGGCCCGGCCGGGCGTATAGAAGTTTTCAGTGCGTGTCACACCGCCGGCCGGAATGTTGACCAGGATGCCCGACGTGCCCTGTTGCGCCGGCAAAATGCTGTCGGCCGAGTTGCCCGGAACCGGTACGCCGGCAATGAATCCAGCCGGCGGGGTGAACAGCAATTCGTAACTGCCGGCCTGCGAGACCGTGAACGAGAACGTGCCGTCCGGAACGCCCGCGGTGCCGATCGTGAACTGCTGCGGTGCGCCGATCGGGTTGCCCGACGAATCGAATCCCAACAGCACGACTTGCGTGCCTTCCAGGGCAGCCTGGTCCGTAAAGACGCCGTTATTCTTGGCCGCCTTGCCGGTCGGATCCATGAACACGTGGCCGGTGATCGTGGAATTGTTCTGGGTCACGCTGATCGTCAGCGTGCGGGCTGTCGGATCGGTGTCGACGCCGCCGTTGGCCGTGCCGCCGTTGTCCTGCACCTGGAACGTGAAGGTCGAATTGCCGGTGGCGCCCGTGGCGGGCGTGAACTTGAGCAGGCCGCCCGTGATGTCGGCCACCGCCACGAATTGACCGGCCGTCACGGCCACGCCGTTGTCGGTGATCGTGCCGCTCGAGGGCAGCGTCGTGATCTCCACGGCCAGCAGCGTGTTGGCCGGATTGTCGTTCGGATCGCTGAACCCGAAATCGGCGGTCGTAAACGCGCGAGCCGTGTTTTGAGCCGTGGTCACCGTGGTGCTGGTGCCTTGGGGGGCGTCGTTGACGGCCGTGACGCTGATCGTCATGGTCTTGGCGGAGGGATCGGTATCGATGCCACCGTTGGCCGTGCCGCCGTTGTCCTGCACCTGGAACGTGAAGCTGGCGTTCGTGGCGCCGTTGCTATTGAGCGCCGGGGTGAACTTGAGCAAACCGCCGGTGATGTCAGCCACGGCCACGAATTGGCCCGCCGTCACGGCCACGCCGTTATCAGTCAGACTGCCCGTGGCGGGCAACGTCGTGATCTCGACGGCCAACAGGGTGTTGGCCGGATTGTCATTTGCATCGGTGAAGCCAAAATCGGCCACCGCGAACACGTGAGCCGTGTCTTCGAGCGTCGTGATCGTGGTGCTCGTGCCCGAGGGAGCGTCGTTGACCGCCGTCACGCTGACCGTCATGGTCTTGGGCGTTGGGTCGAGATCCACGCCACCTGCGACGGTGCCGCCATTGTCTTGCACTTGGAAGGTGAAGCTGGCGTTCGTGGCGCCGTTGCTGTTGGCCGCCGGAGTGAACTTGAGCAAGCCGCCGGTGATGTCAGCCACGGCCACGAATTGGCCCGCCGTCACGGCCACGCCGTTATCAGTCAGACTGCCCGTGGCGGGCAAGGTCGAGATCTTCACCGCCAGCAAGGTGTTGGGCGGCGTATCGCTCGGGTCGCTGAAGCCAAAATCGGCCACCGTGAAGGTGTGGGCCGTGTCTTCCAGAGTGGTGACCGTATTGCTTGTGCCTTGCGGCGCGCTATTGGGCGGGGTGATGTTCACCGTCATCGTCCGCGGGGTCGGATCGGTGTCCACTCCCCCGTTGGCCGTGCCGCCGTTGTCCTGCACCTGGAAGGTGAACGTGGCCGTGTTGGTCGAGCCCGTCGCCGGCGTGAACTTGAGCAAGCCGCCGGTGATGTCGGCCAGCGGAACGAATTGTCCGGCCGTCACGGCCACGCCGTTGTCGGTCACCGTGCCCGTCGCGGGCAGGGTCGTGATTTCGACGGCCAACAGGGTGTTGGGCGGCGTGTCGTTCGGGTCGCTGAAGCCAAAATCGGCGGCCGTAAATGTATGGGCCACGTTCTCGATCGTCGAGATCGTATTGTTCGTGCCCTGCGGCGCGTCGTTGACCGCCGTGACGTTGACGGTCATCGTCCGGGCCGTCGGATCGAGATCCACGCCGCCATTGGCTGTGCCGCCGTCGTCTTGCACTTGGAACGTGAAGGCGGCATTGGCCGCGCCGTTGGCATTCAAGGCGGGCGTGAACTTGAGCAGGCCGCCCGAGATGTCGGCCACGCTCACGAATTGACCGGCCGTCACCGCGATACCGTTGTCGGTCAGGCTGCCGGTGGCCGGCAGCGTGGCAATCTTCACCGCCAACAGCGAGTTCGCCGGGGTGTCCTTGGGATCCGAGAAGCCGAACTCCGCGACGGTGAAGGTGTGGGCCGTGTCCTCCAACATCGTGATCGTGTTGCTCGTGCCTTGCGGAGCGTCGTTCACGTTCGTAATGTTGAACGTGATCGTCTTGGGAGTCGGATCGGTGTCGACGCCGGTGCCGAGGGTGCCGCCATTGTCTTGCACCTGGAAGGTGAAGCTGGCCGCTCCCGTCCCGGCAACGTCGGTCGCTGGAGTGAACTTGAACAAGCCGCCCGTGATATCGGCCACGGCAATAAACTGCCCGGCCGTCACGGCAACGCCATGATCCGTCAACGTGCCGGTGCCCAGGGCGGGCAGCGACGAGACCTCGACGGCCAGCAAGGTGTTCGGCGGGATGTCATTCAGATCGCTAAAGCCGAAGTCGCCCGTGAGGAACGTATAGGCCGTATCCTCGAGCGACGTGATCGTCTTGTCGGCGCCTTGCGGCGCATGGTTCGGTGGAACTACGTTGAACGTCAGCGTGTTGGGCGACGGATCGGTGTCGACGCCGCCGTTGACCGTGCCGCCGTCGTCCTGCACCTGGAACGTGAACGAGTCCAACGCGGTCCCGGTCGTGTTGAGCGGGGGGGTGTATATCAACTTGCCGGCGATAATGTCGGCCACCGGAATGAACTGGCCGGCCGTCACGGCGACGCTGTTGTCGTTCAAAGTGCCGGTCGCGGGCAACGTCGAGATCTTGACGGCCAGCAGGTTATTGGCCGGCGTGTCGTTCGGATCGCTGAAGCCGAAATCGGCGACCGTGAAGGGGTGAGCCACGTTCTCGACGGTCGAGATCGTCGCATCGGTGCCCTGCGGCGCGTGGTTGGCCAACACCACGTTGACCGAAATCGTCCTGGCAGTCGGATCGGTATCGACGCCGCCATTGGCTGTGCCGCCGTTGTCCTGCACCTGGAAGGTGAAGGTTGCAAACGGTGTCCCCGTGCTGCCTGTGGTCGGGGTGAACTTGAGCAACCCGCCGGCGATGTCGGCCACGGCCACGAACTGACCGGCCGTCACGGCCACGCCGTTGTCCTTCAAGCTCCCGCTGGCAGGCAATGACGAAATCTTCACCGCCAGCAGCGTGTTGGGCGGCGAGTCGTGAGGATCGCTGAAGCCGAAGTCGCTGGTGAGGAACGTATAGTCGTTGTTTTGCACCGTGGTGACCGTCTTGTTCGCCCCCTGGGGCGCGTCGTTGACGCTCGTGACGTTGATCGTCATCGTCTTGGGCGTCGGATCGGTATCCGCGCCGCCCCCGGCGGTGCCGCCGTTGTCCTGCACTTGGAACGTGAAGCTGGCATTGCCGGCCCCGTTGGAGTCGGCCGCCGGAGTGAACTTGAGCAGGCCGGCATTGATGTCGGTTACCGACACCATCTGACCAGCGGTCACGGCACTGCCGTTATCGGTCAGGCTGCCCGAGGCTGGCAAGGTCGTGATCTTGACTGCCAGCAACGTGTTGGGGGGCGTGTCGCCAGCGTCGCTGAAGTTGAATTCCGCAGCCGTGAAGGTGTGGGCTAAATCCTCGAGCGTGGTAACCGTGTTGTTGGCGCCGCTGGGGGCATGGTTATTCGACGTGGCATTGATCGTGAAAGTATTGGGCGTCGGGTCGGTATCAACACCGCCATTGGCCGTACCACCGTCGTCCTGAACTTGGAAGGTAAATGAGCTTAGAGGTGTCCCGGTCGTGTTGGCCGCCGGAGTGAACACCAGCTTTCCGCCCGTGATGTCGGCCACGGGGATCAACTGACCGGCCGTCACCGCGACGAGGTTGTCGGCCAGCGAACCGTTGGCTGGCAACGTCGTAATCTTGACCGCCAACAAATTATTGGCCGGTGTATCGCTCGGATCGCTAAAGCCGAAATCGGCAACGACAAACGGATGGGTCGTGTTCTCGACCAGGCTGATCGTCTTATCGGTCCCTTGCGGCGCGTGGTTGGCCGGCACGACATTGAACGTAATCGTGTTGGGCGACGGATCGGTATCGACGCCGCCATTGGCGGTACCACCGTCGTCCTGCACCTGGAACGTGAAGGTAGTGAACGGCGTGCCTGTCAGGCCGGCGGTCGGAGTGAACTTGAGCAAGCCGCCCGTGATGTCGGCCACGGCGACAAACTGGCCGGCGGTCACGGCCAGGCCGTTGTCCTTCAAGCTGCCAGCGGCCGGCAGGGTGGTGATTTTCACGGCCAGCAAATTATTGGCTGGGTTATCGTTGGGATCGGTATAGCCAAAATCAGCCACCGTCATCGTGTAGACACTGTCTTGTGTCACCCCGATGGTCTTGTCTTTCCCTGACGGCGCGTCGTTAACGGACGTCACATTGACCGTCATCGTTTTGGCCGTCGGGTCGGTATCGATGCCACCGCCGGCCGTGCCGCCATTGTCCTGCACCTGGAAGGTAAAGGTCGAGTTGGCCGCGCCGTTGGCATTGGCGGTCGGCGTATAGATCAGCAGGCCGGCCACGATGTCCGTGGACGCGATGAACTGCCCCGCGGTCACGGCCGCGCCGTTGTCCGTCAAGCTTCCTCCAACGGCCGGCGGGGTCGTGATCTCCACGGCCTTCAGAGTGTTGGCCGGCGTATCGTTCGGGTCGCTGAAGCCGAACTCGGCGGTGGTGAAGACGTGCTGCACGTCTTCAAGCGTGGTCACGGTATTGCTGGCGCCGACGGGGGCGTGGTTCGGCACCGTGATATTGATCGAGAGCGTGTTGGGAGTCGGGTCGGTATCGACGCCGCCATTGGCCGTGCCGCCATCGTCTTGAACCTGGAAGGTGAATGAGGCCACGCCGGTGCCCGTCACACCGTTCGGCGGGGAGTACTTCAACTTGCCGTTGGTGATGTCGGCCACCGGAATGAATTGTCCAGCCGTCACCGAGGCACCGTTGTCGGTCACCGTGCCCGTGGCGGGCAGGGTCGTCATTTCGACAGCCAACAGGTTGTTCGGCGTGGCGTCACCCGGGTCGGTGAAGCCAAAATCGCTAGCCGCGAACACATAGTCCGTGTTTTCGGTGACGTGCAGCGTGCCGTCGGTCCCGGACGGCGCGTGGTTGGCGGCGGACACGATGGTCAGCAACTGCGAACCGTACTGAATCTGATCGGCGGTCAGATCGCCAATCGGGCTGGCCAGCAGGTTGTCGTGGCCCGATGTGCCATCGAACGACGGAGCGAAAATGGCCGGCCCGGTGGCATTGGCTTGCACGAGCACGCGGAAGAGCACCTGGTTGGCTGTGGTGCTTGGCTCGGCCTGATAGGACGCTCCTGCCTCATTGATCAGCCCGGGCGTGCTCAAGTCGCCGGTCTTGGCAATGCTGAAGCTCGTGCTGGCGGTTTGGCCATCCAAGGAACCGTTGCCATAAATGATCCCCGTAGCAGTACTCACCGAAGCCAACGTCGGGGGATAAGCGACGTTGACGTAGGCCGAAAACACGCCCGGGTTGGCGTTCACGGTGGAGCGGATGTCTTTGGCGATGACGGCCAGGATGAAATTCTGTCCGACGGTGATCGTGTTCGACGCCAGCGGCAAACCTGAATTCGGGTCTTCGGCGACGACACTGATCGATTCAGCCGGCGTAATCGCAATGCCGTTCGTGGTCGCGGCAGTAAGCGCGCCGTCGGTCGCCTGCAGCGTGTAGCTGCCTTTCTTGTCGAGCGTCAGGTTCGAAAACGTGGCCACACCGTTCGTGATCGTCGCCGTCACACTGGTGGTGCCCGCGAGCGAAGTTCGATTAAAGGTTCCTCCGGCCGGCCCCGTGAGGATCGTCAACGTCATGGTGCCCGTGGCAGTCGTGACGACGGCGTTATTGCCGTCCTCGACCGAGACAGCCAGCGAGAAACCGGTAAAGCTCGTGGTCGTGCTCGGCGGCGGAGTGGTGATCACCACCTGGGTCGCCACGCCGGGCGTAGCCAACGGCGTGACCACCGGCGCCGACAGGGCGCTGACCTGGGGAGCGGTCGAGTTGTCATGACTCGTGGACGCGACGGTGTTGGCAGCGGACGCGTTGGCCGAAGCCGAGTTGGCGGCGGCATTGGCGCTGGGCGTCGCGGCGGGCGTCGACGTGCCGGCCGACGCGCTGACGTTGACGTGCGAGAGCTGCGAGCCGAGCAGCGAACGCAGCGAGACTTCGGCCGAGCTATAGTACGCGCTCGATCCCAGGGGGCTGGCGGTCAACAGGGCGCGCCGTTCGAGCTCTTCGAAGGTGATCAGCGGAAAGCGTTGGAGGGTTTTCGTGCCAATCCGCGAACCCTTGCGGAATGAACGTTTTTTGCCGCTGAAGCGATTTCGATAGTTCTTCATGGTTGTTGCTGGTTCCCGAAGTCTCTTCGATGTTGCCTGTGGTTGCCGCGTTGCCTGTGGCTGCTGCTCGAGCGTGACTGATGCACCATGCGCCAAGTAGAGAGCGATCCTCCCTGGCGGCGTTAAGCTGGCGTGGCTGGGGAACCCAGCCGCGGAGTCCGTGCGAAATGACGAGCTAACTCTGTTACGGTCGCCGGGCTTGCTCGTTCAACGCGGCGGCCCGCTCCCGAAATCGAGAGAAGTTGCCCCGCGAGAACCACTGCGCCTCAAGTGCCAGACGATCCTGCCCTGGGGTTCAGATTACACGAAGCAGGAAGACAATTCAATCAGCGCAAAGTCTTCTCCGTGCAATCTTTTTGACGAATAGGGCAGTCTCTGGAGGAATGGAATAAATCTACCAGTCGCGCACGAATTAACGTCTGCGCGCAAAAAAACAGCCACCCGAAATTGGGCGGCTGTGAGGGTCTCGAAAGGACGGTTTTCGGCTCCCTGCCGTCGCTGATTCAGCACCCGGGCCCCCCGGCGATGACCGGAAGCGAGCTTATCGCTGGGTCGGGGCGGTTCCCGGTCGCATAATACCGGGCATCACGCGCTTCTGCACGTCGGTCTCCAAGACGCCAAAGGCCGCCTCATGCCGCTGGAGCGACATTTGCAAGGCTCCCATCATGCGCTTGGCGGTGAAATAATTCATCACAATCCGTTCGCTGATTTCAATCGGCTCAGTCGGCACGCCCATCGGCTGCGCGTTGAGACCAAAATCGATAATCAACTCTTCGGGTGTGCCTGTCACACGACAAAAATTCGTATAAGCCGCATGGGCCTTGCTCGCATCGACCGTCACCTGCTGGCGTTGCGGATCAGCGGGGGCTGCCTGCGGTTTCAAATCCTCGATTTCGATGTCTTTAGCCACGAACCTGGCTCCTTTCAAAGTGAATTGGTCAATCGCCTCAACGTCCGGCGTTTCTCCGCTCAAAGGTACGGCGCTATTGCGTGTGGGCCCGTTGCCCTCCGCCGCAATCGACAGCATCGATTCGCCGGCCGAGCAGGCACTTTCGGCCCTGCCAGCACGCGGTGGCGCCCCTTGGCTAGCAGTTTACCATTCGACGGGGCGGCCGTGATGTGGCGGATCGCGAACGCCAAGACTTCTCAAAACATCTACCTTACCGCAGAAGTCGGCGGGCTCAAAACGAATTCCTCAAGAATTCACCCCGCCGCGGCGGCACAGCTTGCCCAAGACGTCCAGCTACAACACGAGTGGGGCCCTTGCGAACTGTCCGCAAGCTGCGTCAAGAGTGCCAATTTTTCCGCTTTGTGTGGAATTATCTGCGCAATTGGTCGAATCGATACAGGTAGCCGAAGCAATACGTCCGTTAAGGGCGTCATAAGCCAGAGATTCGTTAGCGGCGCAATTGGACGGTGCGAACAGGGGGAGTGACCGTGAGATTTGTCGCCAAGAGTTTCATCGCATTAGCAGCCGTGCTGTCGTGGACAGAGGTTGGTCAGGGCCAGTCGCAGTTGCCAACCTATACCGGCGCCGCGCCAGCCGCGGTCGCGTCGGATTCAGCGCCCGCGCCGTTGCGCGCTGGCCCCGTGGCACCCGAATCGATCGAAGGCGCCTGGGTCAGCGACAAGGGACAACCCGCCGGGCCCACGATGGTGCCCCAAGGCATGGGTCAGCCAATGCCGCAAGGCATGTATGGCCAGCCGGCCGGTTATCCGCCACCGGGCATGTACCCCGGAGCGCAGGGCCAGCCAGGGATGGGGCAACCGGGCGGCGGCCAGCCCTTTCCCGGTCAGCCCGGTCCGGGTCCGCAGAACTTTGGCGAAGCCATGGCCGTGCCCGGCTCGTGCAGTTGGGAAGGCGACGACCCAAGCTGCCAACCAGGTGACGGCTGTCGACGCCGCCGTGGCGGACTCTGCGACTTGTTCTCCACCAACGATTTCTATACCGACACCCAGTCGCACCGCCGCATTTGGGTCACGCCCGAATATGTCCAATGGTTTGTCAAAGGCAACCCGCTGCCGCCGCTGGCAACCTCCAGCCCGCCGGGCACGCCCCAAACGACTGCCGGCGTGCTACCCGAAAGCGCCACCACGTCGATCCTCTACGGCAACGACCGCGTCGACACCACGCAACGTCCAGGGGGCCGGCTCAACATTGGCTATTGGCTAGTAGACGGCGAATTCCTGGGAATTGAAGGCCAATATTTCGCCCTGCAGCAAGGCGTCTCGACGTTTCACGCCGACTCGACTCAGATTCCCGGCGGTATCCTGGCGCGGCCGTTCCTCGACGTCAACCCAATCCTGCTCACGCCACAGCAGGGCGCCGCGCTGCTGGGTTTTCCGAACTTCTTCCTTCTGGGCACGCCCGTCAACCTGACCGGTACCGTCGACGTCCGCACAACCAGCAGCGTGCAGGGCGCGGGCGCTCTGTTGCGCAAGTTGATTTGGATCGACTTCACGTCACAGCGCCGGCTCGACTTCCTGTTCGGTTACCGGTTCTTCCGGTTCGACGACAGCGTGACGATCAACGACGTCTCGAATAACAGTGGCGGCGGCTTTTTCGCCCCCAGCACCACGACCAGCCAGGACTTGTTCAGCGCTCGCAACCAGTTTCATGGCGGCGACATCGGGCTCAAGTTTCAGCAATACTGCTGCGGTCGCTTTTCGGGCGAGCTGATCGGCAAGGTGGCCTTCGGCATGAACGCCGAGCAGGTTTTCATCACCGGCTCGAACACGCTCACCACGCTCGGAACGACTGTGACCAACGCCGGTGGATTGCTCACGCAGGCCAGCAACATGGGTCTGCGCACGCGAGACGTCTTTGCCATCCTGCCCGAAGCAAACGCCAACTTGCGGTTCGACGTAACCCGCAACCTGCGTCTGACCGCGGGCTATTCGTTCATCTACATCAACCGGGCTCAGCGCTCGGGTGATGCGATCGATACCACGCTCAACCCGACCCAGATTAATGGCGGCACGCTGGTGGGCCAATCGAGTCCCACGTTCGCCTTCCACGACACGTCGATCTGGATGCACGGCATCAACGCCGGCTTCGAATACCGCTGGTAACCGTCCGGGTGCAGCGCGTCGCTGTCCGCCCGAAATCGTCGACCGTGCCCGTGACGATTTGCCAGGTTGCCATTTTTTACTTCCCACAGTCGAGGGAATTCATCGTGAAACGAGCAGACCGTTGTCGGATATTGCATTCCTTCCTTTGGACGAGAGCCTGGGCCGGCGGCCTGTGCTTACTGTGCCTGTCGTCGGCGCGGCTGTCGGCTCAACCCTTGGTGCCCGGCACCGGCCAGAAGGCCACGAAGTCGAGCGACGACTTCGAGGATCCGAAATGGGCCTATAAATACAACCTGCCGAAAGGCAGCTACGAGAATGACAAGGATCAGCGGACGCCCGCGGGCTTGTCGGCCAACAATCGCTGGTTCGAAGGCGGTCTGCGCGGTCAGCCCGACGTCGTCAAACGCGTCGACACGCCGCCGGGCGGATTGCCCGGCAGCACCGGCTCGCTCTTGATGCAATCGCGCGATACCGGTGTTCCCGGTTCTTATAGTTATAAATTTCAGCAGGACGATTTGATTGCCAACGTCATCCAGTTGGAACGAGGCGCGCTGCCGGTGTCTTGGTCGCCCAGCGTCGTCGTTCGCGTTTACATGCCGACGTGGGATCAATGGGAACAGCGCACGGGGACCTCGTTCGGCTTCCGCATAAGTTGCATGACCCACAAGATGGGCCGTAGCGGGGGCCGCCGCGGACGGATGATCAACGAGGAAGAGCAGTACTGGCCGGGCATGTTCATGCAGTTCAACAAGGGCGACGGCCAAAAGGTCAAGGACTCGGCCACGTTGTTGCTGCGAGGTGGGCCATCGGGCCACGATTTCGCCGGCGCCAAGATAACCAACGTGCCCGCCTGGTGGACGCTGGGTCTGTCGGTCACGCCCGACGGCCAGGTGCACTACTATGGCCATGAAGGAGTCGAGGATTTGAGCGAAAAGGACCGCCTCTCGTCGCAGTTCCCTTACGGCTATCACGCCGAGCGGGTCGACACCTTCTTTTTTGACATCATCAGTGGCGATAACGGCAGCCTGTCGACTCCGTGGATCATCGACGATGCCACGCTCTACTACAACCGCCATTAAACGGCCGTTATCGTGGCGCCGGTTGTCACAACGCGACCGACCCGGCGCGAAAAGAAGCACCCTGAGCCAGCGCGGCCCACGGTGCTTCTTTGTCAATTGAGCGAGTTGTCATCCGACGGGCGATTTCGTTCGTCAGCGCCCGACTTAACTGGCAATCGAGTTGGCGCTGGTCTTGAACGAGGTGGACACGCCCGAGCCGAAGGTGCGAATGCTCACCAGGCAGACGGCGATAATCAGCCCCAACATGACCGCATACTCGACCGACGTGGGACCGTCTTCCGAGCGAATGAATCGCACCGCTTTATTCGAGATCTTGTGCATCAAGGTTGCTCCACGGAGCTCGGTAAGGAACTGAGGCGGCGGGTCGCCGCGTCCGTAGCCCAATGCAGGTTGCGTGCCCAAGGGCACGGACGAGGAAAACCCGCTGTCAGCGTGGTTTCCTGGCACCACGTCGACGGGAGAACGTGGCAAAACATCGACGCCGAACCGCCGCAATTCCGCTGGCTGCACGAACGATTCGCTACAACCGTCGCCGTCTTCCGCCATCATGGCAGCCGACGTTTGAGGTCGTTTCGTTCGAGACTTGAAGCGCGCACCCGCCGAGCGGAAAAAAACCAGTGGACAATGCCTGCGCCTTGGCCAACCGACAGTCGCCGGGCGTCAGGACGAGCGATGCGTTTTCCCAGTCGCGTGCAGCACCTCCCAGAGGTTGGGATACGAATCGGCCGCGCGAACCGCGGCCAGCAGATCATCCCGAGTTCCCTCGGCACTACGGCCCTCGTGGGCCAGAGCGATCATTTTCTCGTTCGCAGTCACAGTCAGCTCCTGCAACTCGGCCTGGCGGCCAAATTTCTCCAGGATCGCCGTCTTCACGGCGATTGCAGCGTAGTCGATATCACGGGCCATTAAATCTCCGTCTTGCTTGAGAGTCGATCGGCGGCGTGCGAAAGGTTCGCCACCGTCCGACCGAAACATCGATTATCGCTCACCACGCCGCCGCGTCCAGCGGTCCCCCCCGCACCCGGCCTATTGGCCCCCGGCCAACAGGCCTCCGATGCCAGCAGCCTTTCAGGTGAGTTCGAGTGCCGCGGCGTGGGCGCGCCCCGCGGTCTGTTGCACCCTGCGTGCCAGACGGTGTACGAGTGCGCCGTCCAGTTTCCCGGCGCGACCGCCCGTGCAAACGGCCCCGCGCACGGCGACAAAATGGGGCGCTAGGGAGAGCACTTCATCCATCTCGGTCCAGCTCAAGCTGCCCGCCAGCGCCGTGGTGAGCCCGGTCTCGTGGGCCGCCGCGATCCAGCGAGTCAGCTCGGCCAGGTTCAAGTGGGCCATGAGCGATCCCTTGCGTTTGTCCCACGTGTCGACCAGCACAGCCGCACACCCCAAGCGCGCCGCCTCGGCGAGCACTGTCCAGGGATCGGGCGCGCCGGCCGATTGCCAGTCGGCATAGGCCACGGCCACGCTCCGCACTCCGGCGGGCAGAGCCTCAAGGGCGCGCGTCCAGCAGCCAATCCAATCCGCCTGCTTGCGGCAATCGGCCAGGCCAAACTTTGCATATTGCAACCGGTCGGCCATCGAGGGGCTCAAACTTCTCCCCTCGAGCAATTCGCCGAGCGCGACGCTCACGGGCACACGCCCCGCCAGACGCTCGACGATCGCTGCCAGTGTGGCCGGGTCCGCGGCCCCCAGCGAGCCGTGCGCCGGTTCCTTGACGTCAACCAGATCGGCCCCCTGCTGACAGGCCACCTCGGCCTCCGCCTCATTGCGCACGCTGACGAGCAATCGGGTCATCGCGGGTCCCTAGCGTGCGGCGGCACGTGTGACTTCGGCCAAACGCTGATTGAGGCTGTTCACTTTCTTGACGCTCAACGGCTCGCACCACGTGCCGCGAATCGTGATGTAGCCGTCGCACCACAGGCCGAACTGCGGCTTGACCTGGTGGTGGTGCCATTCGGTGGCCCGCTCGGCGATCCGCACCACGACCGAAGACGTTTCCGTTTTCTGATTCCGCGCCAGCGGCAGCAGACTGTCTGACTGCCCCAGCCAAAAACACTCGACCACTTGAATCGGCACCCGAAATGGCGCGCCCCATCCGAGCCAGACCAGCAGGTGCTCGTCGGCATAAGCCAAACGCGGCTTGCGCAACAGCACCATCAGTCCCAGAATGCCCGCCAGAGAGATCGCCAACAGCACCCCGCCCACGATGCGCACCCAAAGGGGTGAATCAGGCAGGCCAACCAAGAGTAGTAAGCCCAATAGCCCCAGCGCAGCGGGCAACACGGTGCCGAACCACACCGCTCGCGTATTCGTCCGCAGCCAAATCTCCACGATCTACCCTGGCAAACCCGCTCGTTTTGTTCTCACCACCTCTCGCGCCAATGTAACAAATGCGGGCCCAGCACGTTAGTGCGGGTGGCACGCGCAGGCTCCGACGCATGGCGTCATGGCTGACCTTGATTTTGCCCGGACGATGGGCTCTCTTGGCCGCACTTGTCATCAACTCACCGTGTTTTGCTTCAGGCTCGAGTCACCATGCTGCCAGGACCGACCGTAAGCTCTCGAAATTGGGTCGTGAGGGCCATCGGCCTGATCCTGCTGGCCTATGCCGTCAGCACGCTCCTCGGTTGGACGCGTCCACAGCACGTCGCCCCGGTGGCGGCTCACGGGGCGCAGCCCGAGACTCCCGATTGGTGGGCGGTCATTCCCTTCGTCCTATTGCTGGCCGCCATTGCCGTGTTGCCGCTTTGGCGGTGGGCCGAGCATTGGTGGGAGAGCAATTTGCACAAGCTCTACGTAGCCGGGGGACTCGCGCTCGCCACCCTGCTGTACCTCGCCGTGCTGCACCCCAGTGGGGGCCTGAACCTGATGACGCACGCCGTCGAACACGTCGTGGTCCGCGACTATGTTCCCTTTATCGTGCTGCTGTTCAGCCTGTTCACCATCAGCGGCGGCGTCCGCATTGAGGGCGATCTGCCGGCCCACGCCCTGACCAACACGTCGCTGATTGCCGCCGGCGGACTGTTGGCCAGTTTCGTCGGCACCACCGGCGCCGCCATGCTGCTCATCCGGCCCGTGCTCGAGACGAACAGCGAACGGCGGCACGTGGCCCACACGGTCGTATTCTTCATCTTCGTGGTCTGCAATTGTGGCGGCCTGCTCTTGCCGATCGGCGATCCGCCGCTGTTCTTGGGCTATCTGGAAGGTGTCGACTTCTTCTGGACGTTATCGCTTTGGAAGCACTGGGTGCTGGTCAACAGTCTGTTGCTCGCCGTTTACTTTGTTCTCGATCATTTCTATCACTACCCGCGTGAAACCAAGGCCGACGTCGCGGCCGATGAATCGCGATTGCGTCCGCTCAGCTTTCAGGGCCTGTGGCCCAACGTGCCGTTGCTGGTCGGCGTGGTGCTTTCGGTGGCGTTACTCGATCCCGGCAAGCCACTGCCGTTGACCACCTGGCATCCTTGGCTATTTTTGCGCGAGGCAACGCAATTGGCGCTGGTCGCGATTTCGCTGACAACGGGCAGCCCACGCTTGCGCGCGGCCAACCAGTTCGACTATGCCCCGATCGTCGAAGTGGCCGTGCTGTTCATTGGAATCTTCGTGGCCATGCAGCCGGCGCTTGAGATCCTCGCGGCTCGCGGCGGCGATTTGGGACTCGATACGCCGCACAAGCTGTTTTGGGCCACCGGCTGGCTGTCGGCGGTGCTCGACAACGCCCCGACCTACCTGGTGTTCTTTCAGGCTGCCCAGGCTGTACCAGCCGAAGGAATGCCACGCGTGGCGGGCGTCGGTGAGCCGCTGCTGGTGGGCATTGCCCTGGGAGCAGTCAACATGGGAGCCATGAGCTACATCGGCAATGGCCCTAATTTCATGGTCAAAACCATCGCCGAGCGCGCGGGCGTGGCCATGCCCAGCTTCTTCCGCTATGTCCTCTACAGCAGCCTGTATCTATTGCCCATCCTGGCCCTCGACGCGTGGTTGCTGCTCGAATGAGCTCCCACGACGCCACCTGCATTCTCTCGACTCCGCGGGCTAGTAGCCAATTCCCAAGCGGTTGATACAATTCAGCGATCTTACCGGCGACGGCACCCTCCGAAATCCCGCGACAGGCCTTCTCGCGCGTGACTCACGACCATATCACCACGGACCTCGAACTGGAGAAGTTCTGCCAGGACCTGAGCGACGCGCCGACGATTGCCTTCGACACCGAGTTCGTCTCGGAACACACCTATCGCCCTGAGTTGTGCCTGATACAAGTGGCGGCCGGCGATCGCCTGGCGGTCATCGATCCGCAGCAGCTCCGCAATGTCGACGCCTTCTGGCGACTTCTGGCCGCGCCCGGACACGAAACGGTCGTGCACGCCGGCCGCGAAGAGCTGCTGTTTTGCCTGGGCGCCGTCGGCGCTCCGCCGAATCAATTATTCGATGTGCAGATCGCCGCAGGGCTGGTCGGTTTTGAGTATCCGGCCGGCTATGGCTCGCTGCTGGCCAAACTCATGGGCCAGCGCTTGCAAAAAGGCGAGACGCGCACCGACTGGCGCCGTCGCCCGCTGTCGAGCGGCCAGATCGAATACGCACTCGACGACGTACGGCATCTAGGGGCCATGGCCCATAAGCTACAGTCTCGGCTCGAGCAACTGGGCCGCTCCGCCTGGATGGACGATGAAATGAAAGCCTGGAAGCGCGACGTCGAAGCCACGCGGTCGAATGAACGCTGGTGGAAAGTCTCGGGCACGACCGGCCTGTCGCGACGCAGTCTGGCCGTCGTCCGCGAGCTCTGGCGGTGGCGCGAGCGCGAGGCCGAGCAACGCGACTGCCCCACGCGGCGCGTGCTGCGCGACGACCTGATCATCGAGCTAGCCAAGCGGCGCAGTTCCGACGCCAAACAAATCCGCGCCCTGCGCGGCATGGAACGCGGCGACTTGCAGCGGGCCTTACCCCAGTTGGCCGCGGCCGTGGAGCGCGGGCTGACGATTTCCGATGACCAGTGTCCGGTGCCCGCACAGCGCGAGGGTCCGGCCCAACTGGCCATTCTCGGCCAATTCCTTTCGTCTGCCCTGGGCAGCATTTGCCGCGCTGCCGAATTGGCGCCCAGCATCGTGGGCACGGCCAGCGACGTGCGCGACCTGGTGGCCTATCGACTCGAAGTGGCCGAAGGCAACGGGAGTCAGGAACCGCCGCTGCTGGGGCGCGGATGGCGGGCCGAAGTCGTCGGCCGACTGATCGACGACCTGCTGGCCGGCAAGCTTGCGATCCGCATTCGCGATCCCCGCTCGAACGAGCCGCTGTCGTTTGAACCCGTGGCCTGACCGTCCAGATGAGCGAGGTTTGCCGCTGGCCGATTGCGCGAACGCTCTCCGTTACGGTGACGTCGTAGTCGTCGCTTTTGGCCGATCCATGATGTCGCGGGCCCAGCTATAGGTCTGGATCGCTCCCGAGGCGGTCGTGGCCGGGTTGGCGGTCGGTTGGAGCACGGGCTGCGTCGTCAAGTTGCCCTGAGGTCCCGTGCCCGGAACGGGTGGCGGCGCGGCCACGGCAACCGGCGGTGGGGGTGTGTAAGCAGCTTTGGGGGGCGGCGCCGCAGCCGCTGTGGTCCCGGCAGCAGCAGGGGCGGCAGCTGGTGTGGCGCTCGGCAGCGGGGTGGCGGGCGGCGCGGCAGCCTTGTCACCGTTGGCCGCGGCGAGCGGCGCGTTGTAGCCGGCATTGTTGACCGGATTGAGTTCGCCGGGCTGGCCCTCGACCTTCTCATGCTCCGCGAACATCTTCTCGCCGGCCACGCTGACCGATTCCGACTGTGTCTTGCTGACCAGCGGCACCGAAAAATGCTCGCCGGCGAACGCGGTGCCATCGTAAATTGTGCCCTTCTGGAATGGTCCGGCGCCCATGACCCAGATATCCTTGGCGCGGCTGGCCACTTTGCGATTCCCTGATTGCCACACCGGACGGCCCGACATTCGGTCGTAGGCAAACACCGCCAGCTTGCACACGCCCTGCTGGTTGGTGCGCTTGACCAGCGCGATTTCCGGAATCGTGGCCGCCCCGGTCGGCAACAGGCCAACTGTCGGCAGCGTGGTCGATGGCACGCCGAACAGCAAGTCCTGGCGATTCGTGCCCAGCGACCCGGTCCTCACTTCGACGACGTAGGTCGCTTCATCGGCCTTGTCCATCACGATGCAGCCGCTGGCCAGCATGTGCTGCCGTAGCGTGCTCACGACATAGTTCTGGTCGAGGGCGGTCACGATAAACCGTGTATCGAGATAGACCTTCTTGTCGGCCAGCACGCTGAAGTCGATCTCGCTGATCGCCCGATCGACGGCGTCGGAAATCAGCAGTTGCTCGGTGGCCGTGCGCGGCGAATCAGACCACTTGGTCGTGCCGCAACCCGCTAGCAGCGCGCAGAGCGAAACCAGCGCGAACCGCGGTCGGGTTAGTAAGGCAAAACGTGGCATCAAGGATTCCGCGCGTCCGATCAACGAGGTCCCTGGCGCCCAGGGACCGAAAGGCGGCGGATTATAGCGGAAGCGCCCGGACCCACAAACAGTTGTTTATGGGAGCGATAGCAACCACTGAACGGCACTAATAACTGCTGTGGCTGAGCACGGTTGCATTGCCAGCACTTCAGTTGAGCAGGCCCCCGATGAACCTATTCGGAAGCCGGCGACTGAGGCAGCGGCACGGCCTCACCACCCGCTGCAGGCTGTTTGGGCTGCGGCACGGGTCGCTCGCGCAATGGCGACTCTTCGGCCGACGACTCGCTGATATCGCCCGAGGCTGCCTTCTCGTCGCCGTAGAACTGCGTGGCCTCTTCGGCCGCCAGCTTGGTCTGCAACGATTGGCAAACCACTTCGGCGCGGAAGCGATGGTGGCCCGGCTTTTCGGCCCGCGAGCGAACTCGGTAGACAATCGTATCGCCTGCGATCAGCTGCGCAATGGGCTTGAAGATCACCTGGCCCGGCGAAATGTCGTTGGGGCCCCCCTCGACCGAAACGGCCTCGAGACCCTCGGAGAAGAACACGGCCACTTCGACGTTGTCGGCCGACTTGCTGCCGCGATTGCGAATGTGTACTTCATAGATCGCGTCTTCGCCCACCGCCACCGGCCCCTGGGGGTCGCGAACTTCGAGCTTCAAATCAGCGATTGCATCGACACGCGTGTTCGACGTGTAGGCGGCGCTCAGGTCGCCGGCGGCAACGGCCACGAACTGCATTCGGTTCTCGCCGGGCATGACCAGCGAGCACTGGACTTCGAACACCCGCTGCGCGCCGGGCTGCAAGGTGCCGACGCTCCAATTGACTTTGCCTTGCTGTTCGTCGAACCGGCCATTGTTGTTGCTCGAGCCGTACTTGGCATCGGGCGGCAACACGGCCGAAACCTGTACGTCGTCGGCCGTCGCATTACCGGCATTTACGACTTTGACGTGGAACGTGGCCACGGTGCCGGCATATTTCACCTTGGGTGCTTCGACGTCGACTCGCAGGCTGGCGCGGCGCACCAGGACTTGCTGCACGGCCTCGGCCCGCAGCCCGCCTTCGGCGAAAGCCTGGGCCTTGATCGCGATCACGCCGGCCTGGCGAGCCGTTAACTCGATGTCGATGTTGCGGGCCTCGCCGGCCTTGAGCGTGCCCAGCCGATGATTGGCGGCGCTGTCGGACGAGTGGCCGAGCGGCAACAACCCCACGGTGACGTTTTCGGTGTCGCCGTTGCCCGGATTCGAGACGGTTAGCTTATAGACCTTCGATTCGCCAAACAGCACGTCCTCGGGCCCGGCGATTGCCATGGCCAGCTTCGGCTCCTGCACTTCGACCAGTGTTTGCGTCGAGTCCGGCGTAAAGGTCCACTGCACGGCCAGGTCGAACGGCGTGCTCTTGCGCGGCACCAGTTTCAAGGTCAACGTCGCGCCGCTCTTGGCGTCGAGGCGGTCGATCTTCCATTCCAGCGGCTGGCGACGATCGGCCACGGCCGACATGTGCGCGGCGCCCACCGTCGCCTGAGCGGAAATGACTTCGGCGAAGCTCGGAATCGCCACCGACACGACCACATTATTGGCCGCCGCGCCCGAGTTGCGAATCTTGACGACGAACTGCGATTCCTTGCCGATCAGCACCTTGCGGGGGCCCGTGGCCTCGACGCTCAACACCGGGCTCTCA
Source organism: Planctomycetaceae bacterium (assembly GCA_003153375.1). Classification (GTDB taxonomy): domain Bacteria; phylum Planctomycetota; class Planctomycetia; order Pirellulales; family PALSA-1355; genus PALSA-1355. The sequence goes on along the minus strand of PLYM01000215.1, from coordinate 8,919 downwards.
GTCGAGAACAGCACGCCGCCCACGGCCCGGGCATTGAGGCGAGCGCGCGTTTCTTCCGACTCGCTGTCCGCCGATTCCTTGGCTTCCTTGGAGGGCGAAACGCCGCTGCGGTTGGCCACGCGCGGTTCGTCCTTGGGCTTGTCGCCGTGGTCGTGGCCACGGTGCGGTCCGGCAACCGTGGGACTGCTGGCGGATTTCGCCGGCGCCTCGTCGTCACGTTCGCTGTCGCTGTCGTCGTCGGCTTCATCCGCCGCGTCCGGAATCGCGGCGCTTGGCTGCGCGCGGCGAGCCGATTGTGCTTTGAGCTGCGGGGGAGCGATCTTGATTTGCGTTGCTGGTGCTGGGGTCCCCGCGTCAGGCTTGGCGAGGCGCGACGCGGCCGGGGTCGGCTTTCCCGAAGGTTGCGGCGCGCGTTGGACGTTCTGTTGTGGACTGTCCCCAAAAAGATCTTCGCGGAACTGTTGCAACCGCTCGCTCAGACTCGGCGCCCGCTTTGACTGGCTGTCACCGTCCTGGGCAACGGCTTGCCCTACCAGTAGTGTGCCGGTCACCGCCGCAGCGGCAAACAAGGTAATTTGGCGAAACATGGGCGTCGTCCTGACGAGAAATTTCGGGGGGACTTCGACCCATTTATCGACCGTTGGACTTTGTCGATTGAGAAGACTTCGCTCGACTTTCAGATTCACACAAACGAGACGCTCATAACGGGTGGGCTGCGAAAGCCAGGCAGGTAAGGCTAAACGGATGCCGTTTCGCCCCGTGCGCGGAGGCGTCGCGAACGTTAGGGACATGTTTTGCTTCGTGATTCGGCCTGCGCATCGCCCTATAACTTGGGGCGACTCTGCCCTATAATGCGATATTCTTCCGCCCCCCCTGCCCCTCGCCTGCCTGCCTTTGACGCGCGGCACAACGCTGAAAGCCTATGCGACGCAACGACATTCGTAATATCGCCATCATTGCCCACGTCGNNGATCACGGCAAGACGACGCTGGTCGACTGCTTGCTGCGCCAAAGCGGCGAGTTTCGCGAAAGCCAGCTGGTCGGCGACTGCATCCTCGATTCGAACGAGCTGGAGCGCGAGCGGGGCATCACGATCCTGGCCAAGAACATTGCCATCCCCTATCACGGCGTGAAGATCAACATCATCGACACTCCGGGCCATGCCGACTTTGGCGGCGAGGTCGAACGCGTATTGCGGATGGCCAACGGCGCCTTAGTGCTGGTCGATGCAGCCGAAGGCCCCATGCCTCAGACTCGCTTCGTGCTGACCAAGGCCCTCGAGTGTGGCTTGCAGCCGTTGGTCGTGATCAACAAGATCGACCGCCCCGACGCCCGAGCCCGCGAAGTGCTCGACGAAGTCTTCGAGTTGTTCATGGAGCTGGGCGCCGACGACAAGCTGACCGATTTTCCTCACATTTATTGCAGCGGCCGCGACGGCTACACGACGCACGATCCGGCCGAACGCGGCACGTCGATGCAGCCCTTGCTCGACATGGTGCTCGAAAAGATCCCCGGCCCCGAGGTCGAGGAGGGGGCGCCGTTGCAGATGCTCGTGAACACCCTCGACTGGTCCGACTACGTGGGCCGCATCGCCGTGGGACGCATCTTCTCGGGCAAGATTGCCAAGGGGCAGCAAATCGCCCTGATGCAATCGGACGATCGCGTCACCGTTTCGAAGGTGACCTCGGTTTACATGTTCGACAAGCTGGGCCGCACCGAAGTGCCCGAGGCCGCCGCCGGCGAGATCGTCGCAGTCGTGGGGCTCGAGGGAGTCGAGATTGGCGACACGATCTCCGACACCGAGGTGCGCCGCGCCCTGCCGCGCGTGGCGGTCGACGAGCCGACGCTGCAAATGATCTTCAGCATCAACAGCTCGCCGCTGGCCGGTCGCGAAGGCAAGTACGTCACCAGCCGCCATCTGCGCGATCGGCTGATGAAGGAACTCGAACGCAATGTGGCCCTGCAAGTCGAGCCGGTGTCGGGCAGCGATGCCTATCGCGTCTCGGGTCGCGGTTTGTTGCACCTCGGCGTGCTGATCGAGACCATGCGCCGTGAAGGCTTTGAGCTATCGGTTGGCAAGCCGCAAGTGATCTTGCGCGAGCGCAAAGGGGTGACCGAAGAACCGTTCGAGTCGCTCATCGTCGAGGTGCCGCTCGATAAGTTGGGCGTCGTGATGGAACTGGTGGGCGCCCGCCGCGGGCAGTTGGTCGAGATGAACAATCGCGGCGAATACACGCACGCCGCCTTTAGCATTCCCGCCCGGGGCCTGATCGGGCTCCGCACACGGCTGCTCAATGCCACGCAGGGCACCGCGATCATGCACCATCGCTTCGAAGTCTATCGCCCGATGGAAGGCGAACTCAACGGCCGGCCCAACGGCGTGCTGGTTTCGATGGCCGGCGGCAAGGCCGTGGCTTTCGGACTCGACGGTTTGCAGGAACGGGCCGAAATGTTCGTCGGCCCCGGCGACGTCGTCTACGAGGGAATGATCGTCGGCGAGAATAGTCGCACCGGCGACATGACGGTCAATCCCACCAAGGAAAAGAAGCTCACGAACATGCGGGCCAGTGGCAGCGATCGCAACATCCTGCTCAAGCCGCCCCGCCTGCTCACGCTCGAAGCCGCCTTGGAGTACATCGACGACGACGAGCTGGTGGAAATCACCCCTGGCAGCATCCGCCTGCGCAAAATCTTGCTCTCCGAGCAGGCCCGCCGCAAGGAAGCCCGCCGCCGGGCTTAGGTGCACAGCCAAAGCGAGAGTCGGCCGGCAGCGATTCAATAGCCCAAGCCCACGCCATCCAGGACGGACGTGCCCAGGGTGCCGTCGGTGACCCGGAACATCGTTGGATAACGGTCGGCCCAATCGCGGTTGCCGGCCGGGCAATATTGTCGGGCGTTGCCTTCGATCGCGGCCACCGTTGGCATGCGGGCCGCCAGGCTGGCCGAGTGCAGGAACGAACGGCCGGGACAGGTCAGGTCTTGCACGCAGAGAAACATTCCGTATTTCTGTGCCGCGGCGCCCATCAGCAACGCCTCGGAGTGTCCCTTGCAGGCCTTCAGCGCCACGCCGGTGTAGCCTAACTCACGGCACAAGAGCAGGCTCTCCAGATCCAGCAGCGATTCGTCGATCACGACCGGCTTGATCCGCGCGGCCTTGTGCATCCGGTTTTCTGGGTGCGCTTTCAAATCGCGATGCGTCGGCTGCTCGATGTATTGAACTCGCTGGAAGGCCACCGGCGAACGACTTTCGAGCTGCGCCAGAAAATCGAGCACGTAATCGACGTTCTGGCACTTCTCGTTGAAATCGAGCGAGTAGTTCCACTGCTTGCGGCCTCGCGCCTGCTGCGCCGGTGCCGCCGCGGCCTCGACGGCCACGACACGATCGACATCCCACGGCAGATCATCGCCGGCCAACTTGATCTTCAGATGCGTTAGTCCGTCGGCCAAGATCCACTCGCCCAACGTCTCGGGCAGCCCATCGCTCAACGGCTTTTGCACGTCGGCCGTCGAGAGCGGATCGAGGGCCCCGACAAGGTGGTACAACGGCATCCGAGGCTGGGGACTCCGTAGCGTGTAGCGGTCCAGATATTCGCCGGTGAAATCGGCGGACAGATAGTGGCTCAAATCGGCGCTCACCCACTCGGGCCCGAGCAGGTTATAAGCGTTCTGTCCCAAGGCCTGGCCAAAAGCATCGTGAACGGCCGCTTCCCAGGGACTGGCGGCCACGAGTTGCGCCAACGGGGGCATCGTTTCCCGCAAGCCGGCGTCGCGCATCACCTCGGCTGCCACGCTGGCGTACGACTCAGCCAGGTTGCGGGTGATATCCAGCGGATGTCCGACAAATCGCCGCCGCGCCGACTCGGTCACCACCCGTCGCCCCAGGTCGTGCATCGTCGCCAAGGTTTGTTCCGAGCTGAGCGAGGCGGTCGGCCAGGCCCAGGCGTTGCCCAACGGCATCGAGCCCACTCCTCGACCGCGACGCCCGTCGCAAGTTATCACGTCGAGCGTGACGTGCAGCAGGACCACGTCGGTGACCACGCGTCCGCCAAACTTGATCGGCGCGCGATAGGCAATCCGCTGGCTCGTCGTCTCGGCCGATTCAATGCAAATGTCGGACGGTTTTGACACGGCGTGCTCCGGCAACGAATGGGGCGGGAAGGAACATTCGAAGCGCGTCCCCGGCCCGCGCCGTGGCGATTAAGGTCTCGCGCAAAAAGGATTACCGGGGGAGCAGCTCGCGCCTTAGTTATACCAGCCCTTTGCGCACCGCCCAGACGGCCGCCTGCGTGCGGTCCGAAACACCGATTTTGCGCAAAATGTGCTGCACGTGCTCTTTGACCGTCTCATAGCTGATGTGCAACGCCAGGGCGATTTCCTTGTTGGTCAGACCATAGGCCAGTTGGCGCAGCACTTCGCTTTCGCGCTGCGTCAGCGGCACTTCGACGTCGGCGGCCAATCGCGGAGTGGCCAGCGCGCCGGTCACGCGCCGCAGTTCGTCGCGTGTCCAAACGCTCTGCCCGGCCGCCGCCGTGTGAATGGCTTCGATCAACTTGTCGCGCGTGATGCCCTTGAGCAGGAATCCGCAAGCTCCCAACGCCACCGCGCGAGCGACATAGGTGGGATTGTCGTAGGTCGATAGCATCAGCACTGGCATGTTCGGATGGTCGAGCTTGATGCGCCCCAGCGCCACCAAACCGTCGCCGTCGGGCATGCGAATGTCCATCAAGACCACGTTGGGCTCGTGCTTCACCACCAGTCGAATGGCTTGTTCGCCGGTCGTCGCCTCGCCGACGATGCGAATGTCGGTGCCCGCCAGCAGACTCTTCAAACCCGCCCGCACCACCTCGTGGTCATCGGCAATCAATAGCTTGATGCTCATGAGTGGAACTCCAAAACCGCTTGCCCGGTCCGCCCAGGAATTTCCAACATGCAATCATCATACGCGGCTTCCCCCCCGATAGAAGCCACCCCATCCCCGTATTTCCATTTGGCGGCGGCTTTGGCGAGCGCGCAAAACGAAGCAAACATGGACATTTGAGCCCGCGCCGGGCCGAACGAGGGGAAGTCGAGGGCTCGATAGCACCCGGAAGAGGGGGAAGGCCGGCGTGTGGCGGCCGCTCTATTGCTGGCCGGCAGCCAATTGGCGAAAGTACGGCTCGGCCGTCTTCATATCGAACTCGCCCAGCACCCAGACCGTGTTCGACTTGCCATCGACGGTCTTATAGGTCTCTTTGCCGGTGATCTCGAGCACTTGCAGCATCTGCAAGTCGGCCCCCTCACGGGCCTCGCGCGTGGACAAGCCGCGCACGAGAAACAGAATGCCTTGCGTCACGGTTTCGCCACGCGCTTGATAGCGTTTCACGGTCGTGACCTTAACCGGAAAGTTGCAGCGAACGAGCATCTCACGATCCGAAACGACTTGCTCGACGTGGCACGTCAACCGCGGCAGGCGGCCAATCGCCCCCACCTCGGGCGGAAAGCTGAGCGGCGGCACGACCGGCTCCTTATTGGCGCGCAACACGCGCAGCTCGGCCTCGACCGCGGCAATCTGCCGCGCCGCTTGCGGGTTCTTCCCGCCGGCTGAGTTCAATCCCCGCAGCGTATGCTCGAGGCTCATAATTGCGCCGCGCCGCGACGTGTCGCAGTGCTTTACGAAGGCTTCGATCTTGGCCAAGGTGGCCGGCGTGGGCTTAACCACTGCCGACGGCGCGGAGCTTGCCGGTGCGTCGGCCGCGAGGCCCGCGACCAAGGTTGCGATCACCACAGCTAGCATGTGCGTCTTCTCGCCGGTTGTCGCAGCGCCCGATTTTTGCGCTACTTCGTTGGATCACCCAATTATACAAATTAGGTCCCGTTCAGGTGGGAGTCAATCTTAGGGATTGTGTGACCGATACTCCTAGAGACGGATTTTCGGAATGCGCTTGGCGAGCGGTGTCATTGCGCGCCGGTGCCGCCGCGCCCTTTGAATAGCGACCCCCCGATCGATCGGAAACCAGGTTCATGCGTTTCACGCTCGTAGACCAGATCACGCGGATCCAGCCCGGCGTGGAGATCACGACGGTCAAGCTGCTGTCGTTGGCCGAGGAGTATCTGGCCGATCACTTTCCGCGCTTCCCGGTGATGCCCGGCGTGATGATGCTCGAAGCCATGACTCAAAGCGGTGCCTGGCTGATTCGGGCCACCGAGGACTTCGCCCACAGCATGATCACGCTGGCCGAAGCGAGGAATATGCGGTTTCGCAATTTTGTCACGCCCGGTCAGGTGCTCTCGGTCACGGCGCGAATCATCGAACATCGCGAGCAAACCACGCAGCTCGAAGTGCAAGCCTCAGTCGCCGACAATCTCGCGGTTGGCGGCCGACTGGTCCTGGTGCGGCGCAACCTGGCCGACGACCGGCCCGACCTGGCGGGAACTGACGAATACATCAAGCAGAATTTGAAGAGTCTATTTTCGGTTTTGGATCGTACCGAGGCACGTCAACTGGCCCACCAAAACGGTGCGCCGGTCGGCGTCGGGGCCTAAGCTCTCGAGCCGCAATGGACGGCAGCCATCGGCCGGGGTTCCGCCTTCCCGGCTTGGAATCGATCGCAGCGGCACGGAAAGAACTTCTCGAACGCCTGTTACAAGGAGGTAACCAAACCATGGCAATTGTGACGCAAGAAGACATCTTTACCAAGGTCCAGACGGCCTTGGTGGATGCGTTGGGAGTGGATGAGGAGGAGGTGGTTCCTGGGGCGCGGTTGGTGGGGGATTTGGGAGCGGAGTCGATTGACTTCTTGGACATCGTGTTTCGTTTGGAGAAGTCGTTTGACATCAAGATTCCGCGCGGCGAGTTGTTCCCCGAGGATATTTTGACCAGCGCCGAGTTCGTGCAGAACGGCAAGCTGACGCCCGAGGGGCTGAAGCGGCTCAAGGAGCGGATGCCGTTTGCCGATCTGACCACGTTCTCCGCCAATCCGGCCGTGCAAGATTTCGGCAACCTGCTCACCGTTCAGGACATGTGCCGCTACGTCGAGACCAAGGTCGGAAACTGAAGCGAAGGCTCGAGGAGGAAGGATGAAGGATGCATAAGACAGAAGAGATGAACCAGGAATAGAGCCCAAGCCTGTTCCTCGTTTTCATCCTTCCGCCTTCATCCTTCATCCTTTGGATCCATGCGTTGGTTTTGGATTGATCGCTTTACCGAGTTCGAAAGTGGCCGGCGGGCCACGGCCATCAAGAATGTCTCGTTGGCCGAGGAGCACCTGCACGACCACTTTCCCGGCGCGCCGGTGATGCCCAATTCGCTGGTCATCGAGGGCATCGCCCAAACCGGCGGCCTGTTGGTGGGCGAGCACAGCGGCTTCGAGGAGCGCGTGATCCTGGCCAAACTGGCCAAGGCCCGCTTTCATTTTTCGGCCGTGCCCGGCGACACCTTGACCTATCGGGCCACGATCGAAGACATCCACAAGAGCGGCGCCGTGGTCAGCGGCACCAGTCACGTGGGCGAGCGGCTGCACGGCGAAGTGCAGATGTTCTTCGCCCACCTGGTCGAGTCCACCGCCGGGCGCTGGCTGTTCGACCCCGCCAATCTGCTGGCCATGCTGAAACTGCTCGGCGTTTACGAAGTCGGCCGCGACGCCGCAGGCGCGCCCTTGGAAGTGCCGGCCGCGTTGGGTAGTGGTTAGTGGCTGGTGGTTTGTAACGAAGAATCAGACCACCATCCCACGAACCGTTAGCCTGCCCTTACTAGCCCCTAACCCCCAACCCCTAGCCCCTACCATGAAACGTCGCGTTGTGATTACTGGCGTGGGCTGCATCACTCCGATGGGCACCAGCGTGTCCGAGGTTTGGGAGGGGCTGAAGAACGGCGCGTCGGGTGTGGGCTACACGTCGATCTTCGATGCCAGCCGCTTTCCGACCAAGATCGCCGCCGAGGTGCGCAACTGGGACGTCAGCCAGGCGGGGCTCGACCCCGAGGCCTGGAAGCTGCGCGGTCGCCACACCAAGTTCGCCGCCGGCGCCGCCACGCAAGCCGTGCGTGACTCGGGCGTGCTCGATACCCCGCTCGATCCGACCCGCTTTGGCGTCTACCTGGGCAGCGGCGAAGGGCAGCAGGATTTCGAATGCTTCGCCCGCATGATGGCCGCGGCGCTGGCCCAAGGCGATTTCGACCTGGCGCGCTTCACCAAGGCCGGCATGGAGTGGCTGCACCCGACGATCGAACTGGAGCAAGAACCCAACATGCCCGCCGGGCACCTGGCCGGACTGTTCGGCGCTCAAGGGCCCAACGCCAACTGCCTGACGGCCTGCGCCGCCAGCAGCCAGGCGATTGGCGAGGCGGCCGAGATCATCCGCCGCGGCGATGCCGACGTGATGCTCTCCGGCGGCACGCACAGCATGATTCACCCCTTTGGCGTCACGGGCTTCAACCTGCTGACCGCCTTGAGCACCAACAACGAGCAGCCCACCAAGGCCTCGCGCCCCTTCGAGCGCGATCGCGACGGCTTCGTGCTGGGCGAAGGCTCGGGCATGCTCGTGCTCGAAGAGTTCGAGCACGCCCGCAAGCGNNAGACGCCGGATTGGCGCCCGAGCAAGTCGGTTACATCAACGCCCACGGCACCAGCACGTCGGTCAACGACAAGGTCGAAACCCTCTCGATCAAGCAAGCCTTCGGCGAACAGGCCTACAAGACGCCCGTCTCGAGCACCAAGAGCATGATGGGCCACCTGATCGCCGCCGCCGGCGCCACCGAGTTGATCATCTGCCTGATGGCCATGCGTGACAGCGTGCTGCCGCCCACGATCAACTACGACCACGCCGACCCCGAGTGCGATCTCGACTACATCCCCAACGTCGCCCGCCAGGCCCCCTGCAACCATGCCCTCTCCAACAGCTTCGGCTTCGGCGGCCAAAACATCACCCTCATCGTCAGCCGGC
>PLYM01000145.1 GCA_003153375.1 Planctomycetaceae bacterium | reverse complement strand
TTGGTCAACGCCGTTGTGAGCTGAAATGCCTGATCGTAGGAAACAAGCGGGTCCTTCGTGCCGAAAAAGCACAGCATTGGGGCGTCGCCCTTGTTGATGTAAGCAATGGGCGAAGCGCGCCGGCATTCCTCTCGCTTCTCCTGCGGCTTGCCGCCGAAAAATGCTTCGAGAATCCGCGTCGAGGTCTCCGAATACTCTTCCTTTACCAGGTTGACCGGGCCCACAAAGCTGACCACCGCCTGAACTTTGCTCGGCAGATCTGGGTTGCCGCCGTCCCCCTCCATGCCGTCGGCCGAGTCCATGGCACCCAGCATCATCGACAGATGCGCTCCGGCTGAAATGCCCGTGGCTCCGACGCGTTGCGGATCGATCTTCAACTCTTTGGCATGGGCCCGCAAATAACGCACGGCGCACTTGACGTCCTCGATTTGCGCGGGGAAGTGGTGTTTGGGCGCCAGGCGATAGCTGATCGTGGCGGACACATAGCCGCGCGCTGCGACCTCCTTGGCAAACCCGGTCATGTCCTGCCGTTTCCCACTCATCCAGCCGCCACCGTGAATGACCACGACCGCGGGCACCGCGTGATCGAGGCTCATGGGAGTGGCCAGGTCGAGCTTCAACTCTTCTCCAGCGACGATCGCGTACGTAATGTCGGGTTTGTAATCCACCTCAGCTTTTTCGGCCGCACGAAGAATGGTGACCTGCGACAGTGCGGCGACCACAAGCAATGCGAGGCGGCAAACGATAAATCGATTTGGACGCATAATGAGTCTCCCCGATCAGGTGTTGGCGATGCTGACTCGTGGCGGCAATTGTACAACCCCATCGGCGGCGAAGCGAATCATGTCAGCTTCCTCGTAGATCATCTGGGCTTCCAGCCCACTGCGGCCCCAAGATTTATGGTTCCATCCGTAGACTTCGACCTGCGCGCCATTCGTCCATCAGCTCACCCACCTCGACCCGAACCCCAGCCCTCTCGCCAAGTACTTCGAGCACCTGGCGCACGAGGGCACCGCGAGAGCCAAGGAAGTTCTTTTAGAGGCCGATCAGATCGCCGACGAGCTGGGATTGGACGACGAATTGCTGGATGAGTTGGTGGAGGATTGATGGTGTAAGCGCGGCGGCATCAGGATGCCCAGCCCCAACCGGGGCGGGAACCTGGTGCCGTGTCAAGAATGGGTCGAATTCCGGGAGTCTCACGCACAGATGAGTAAATGAAACTGGACCGCCGTTTCCGCTTCGAGGTGGGCTGACGGGCATGGCCGTCAAGACCGTGGTTGGGTGCGTCGAACGTATGAACCAGCTTTTATCAGCGAGGGGCGGACGCGATCCGCATCGGACAGTACCTGTGACCATGGTTATGGGGGGTTCGCAAAACTTGGCAAATGACTCAGTTGTCTCCGCCGGGCCGCGCGCCCTTAGACACTTTGAATAGGCGCACTCGCTCCTTGGGAATAGCGCTCCAGAGATCGGGGTCAAAAAATGTTGCCTGGCCGTCGAACATGCGCTTGAAGCCCCCGGCGACCAGCACGTGGCTGCCATCGGGTGAAAAGATTGCCCGGGCGGCAAAGCCCTCTCCGATAACCTGATCGAGCTCGACGCCTTGCTCGGCGTCCCATAACCGGACGCTACCGTCGAAACTGGCCGAGACGAGATACTTTCCGTCCGGCGAGTAATCGAGACCGAAAACGGCATACGTATGCCCTTTCAATTCGCGCAGTTGCCGGCCGGTGGCCAGATCCCATTCGTAGATCGGATTGTCATCGCGGGGTGTAAAGTTGAGGTGCAACAACGGGCCTACTGGTTCTCCGCCCACGCCTGTGGCCACTCGTTGTCCGTCAGGTGAAATAGCCAACGCGTAGGGAACCGCGACGTGCTCGATCTCGCGGGCGAGCTTGCCCGTGGCAGTGTCCCACAAGCGCAGTCTTTTGTCGGCGCAATTGACGGCCAGCAGTCGGCCGTCCGGGGACCATTTCAGTGCGGCGAGCTTATCGGGATGGTGCAGGCGGAACTGCTCCTCGCCCGACTCGACATTGAATATGCAGGCATCCTTGTCCTCGCCGGTGGTGGCCAGCTTGGCGCCGTCGTGCGAGAACTCGAGCGAGACGACTTGCCTGCCCTGCACCATTTCGCGGATCACCGAGCCGTCCGCCAGATCGATGTATTGTACGGTTTTGCCTTGCGACAGGGCACAAGCAGCGCGGCGACCATCGGGGGACGTGGCCACCGACCAGGCGCCGATTGGAAATTGACGCACTTCATCGGTGTTGATATCCCACAGTTCGATGCGCCGTTTGACCAGTCCGCCTCCGAGGAGCGCCGAGCGACCATCGGGCAGAAACGCGACGTTATAGGTTTCGGTGCCCGGATCGTGAGTGCGCACAAGCTCCAGCCAGGCTTGGCGGCCTTGCACAGCCACCGCGGACTGGGCGCCGGTCTCGCGCGAGCTGGCAAAGGCCAGGTTTTTGCCGTCGGGCGACCAGGCGGCGTCGCGGTTGTCCCCTTCTTGCCCGGCGATCAACCGGGCAGGTTCCTCTCCGTCCGCCGACAATAAATACAACCGCTGGCGGTCGCTCTTGTCATCCTGGATGCTGACGGCCAACAGGTTTTCACTCAGCGACCAGGCCACGCTCTGGAGATTCCCGCGCAACCGAGTGCTGACTTTCTTGTCTGGTGCATCGGCGCTAACGATTACCAACTCGCGTCCGTCGTTGCGCTCGATAATGGCGGCCACCTGTTTGCCGTCGGGTGACCAATCGAATCCAAGCGTCGTGTCAAATTTCTGGCCGCTCTCGAAAACGTCGCGCGGTCTGGTCTCGCTCATGTCAAAGATTCGTAGAGACTTGCCGGCGAGGATAATCTGGCTGCCGTCTGGTGACCAACGTGGCGCAAGTCCTTCAATCAGCCGCACGCGTCCCTTGCCATCGATATTTTCAACCCACACGTCGGCCGCGCCCTTCTGGTCTGTTGCGGCGGGCATTTGAAATGCCAATTGCTTGTCGTCGGGCGACCAGCTTGGCACGGCCCCCTCGCCCAGATCAAGCAAGTCCTTGCCGTCCGCGCCGATCGCGAACAAGCGTGATTTACCACCCTGCCTGGCATCGAAGGACAATCGTTTCCCGTCGTGAGACCAGCGAGGATTGCCCAGCCATTTGAAGTCCTTCAAGCTGACCACTTGCCGAACGTTTGTGCCGTCTCGCTGCATGACGAAGATCGCTCGCGGATCTTTCTCTTCGGCCCTGGCAACGCTTGTTGGAAACCAGATGGCCGCGAGCAAAACGGCCACGCCAAGGTCCAGGCTGCCGCGACGATAATCGAAGGACGCTGTGACTTGATTTGGCGGCATCGACGTGCCCTTTCTCAGACGAGTGGCGGAGCGTGGTAATCCCTACAGATCGATAATAAGGTTATCCCTCGGTCGCGGCCGACGCAAGAAATTCCGTTTTATCCGATGCGTAGAATTCTGTCCCGCGGCCGTCGACAGACGGGGAGGGCGCCGCTCCGTCGAAATCATACTCGGCGTCTACAAAGCGGCCGAAACCGGCGAGGTCGTCAAGCTGCCCTGACAAGTGATCCTGTCCTGGCCGCCCGAAGGATGAAAGCCTGATCCCGCGAACGAGCTGGAAAATGGCCTTGCATTACGGCAGCGAACCCTTGCGAAGATGCACGGCAACGACCGCTCTCATCAAACCGTCCTATTTCGGGACGTCCGATAAAACGGTTGGCTTGATGACACTGCCGAGGGAGCAAAGGGGCTGCGAAGGAAAAAGCCCCGTCAGGCCAGAAGGTCGGACGGGGCTTGAATGGCAGCTTCTTCACGACGGAGCGAT
>PLYM01000204.1 GCA_003153375.1 Planctomycetaceae bacterium | reverse complement strand
CGCCGGCACCCGCGGCTATCTGGACAAGGTGCCCATCAACCAGGTTCCGGCCTGGGAACGTGCCTTCCTGACATTCATGCGAGATCAGAAATCAGACCTGCGCGACAAGATCGCCCAGACCAAGGACCTGGACGACGCCTCGATCGCCGCGGTCATCGCGGCCATTGGCGAGTTTGCCCAGCAATATGCCACCAAGCCATCGCCGGCCACGGCCCGCGTGTAAACCAACAACCACCCAATCGTCCACTGGCGCCGGCTCTTCAACCCAGGAGATTGCCACGTGAGCGAAGTCTCCGAGGTACAACCGCATCCAGAATTGCCGGAGCTGACCAACGACGCCAAGAATTGGGCCATGATTTGCCACCTGGCCGGTTTTTTTGGTTTCGGATTGCCGGTCGCCGGACACGTGGTCGGCCCGCTGATTATCTGGATGCTGAAACGCGACGAACACCCATTTATCGATCACCAAGGCAAAGAGGCGGTTAACTTTCAAATATCAATGGTCATCTACATGGCCATCGCGTCACCAACGATCTGCCTGTTCTTCATCGGAATACCGATCCTTGCGGCGCTTTGGTTGTTGGACATCGTGCTGATGATTGTCGCGGCGGTTTCGGCCAGCCGCGGCGAACCCTACCGATACCCGTTGACGATTCGCCTGGTGAAGTAACAGACGACCTGACAGAGACGACGACCCGAGCAAGAGAAACAGCCGGTTGACGATCCCCGTTTTTTGAGCAGTACGATTCATGGCTAAAGCCCGCGCACTCGACAAGCGCCGCAAGAGCATCCGCAACATCCNNCCGCAAGATCACGCGGACGATGGAGTTGATCGCCACCGCGCGCTTCAAGAAGGCGATGGATCGGGCCCACGCGGCCACGGCCTACACGCGCCGCATCACGCAGCTGGTGGCCGATTTGGCCAATAGCGGCCTGGAAGTGAAGCACCCCTTGCTGGAAGGCCGCGAAACCACCAAGCGGGCCGTGCTGCTGGTGCTCAGCGCCAACCGCGGTTTGTGCGGCGGCTACAACTCGAACGTCCAGCGGGCCACCTTCCTGCGTTTGGCCGAGATGCAGGCCCAGGTTCCCGAGGTCTCGCTCGAGATTTCGGGCAAACGAGGCCTCGCCGCGGCCAAATTTCGCAACATCGCGGTCGCCGAGGCTTACACGCACTTCGAAGACAAGCCGAGCTTCGAGGAAGTCGAACTGCTGGCCAACCGTTATCTGGAAAGCTACATCGCCGGCAACTTGGATCGGCTTGACGTGGTCTACATGCGGTTCGAAAGCGTCAGTCGCCAATTCGTCACGGTCGAAACGCTGCTGCCATTGGGCAATCTCGAAGGCGCGCAGCCCGCGGCCGGAGCCACCCAGTCGCAATACGAGTTCCTGCCGTCGGCCGAAAGCATCCTGGAAGAAGTCGTGCCCACGAGCTTCAAGGTCAAGCTGTTCAAGAGCTTCCTCGACGCGGCCGTGAGCGAGCAGGTGGCTCGCATGGTGGCGATGAAAGCCGCCACCAAGAGCGCCGGCGACCGGATCCAGCAATTGTCGATGGCCTACAACCGCGCTCGCCAGTCACAGATTACCGGCGAGATCATGGAAATCATCGGCGGCGTCGAAGCGTTGAAAAATTAAATCGTGGTCCGTAGTTCGTGGTGGGTGACTAGCAAAGACGAAGGACAAATCGGTCGAAGCCAAACCATTGAGCTACCGCCTCAGCCCCTAATCCCTAAGCCCCAAACCCCTAGACTCATGGCAACTTCCACGAATCATCATCCGACTACCAGCAACATCGGACACGTGACCCAGGTGATCGGGTCGACGTTCGACGTCGACTTTTCCGAATCGGCCCTGCCGGCCATTTACAACGCCGTCAAGATTTCCTCGCAGCACAAGGGCATCCGCGTGCAGCTGACCGGCGAAGTGCAGCAGCACTTGGGCGGCGGCCGTGTGCGATGCGTGGCCCTGGGCAGCACCGACGGCATGGTCCGCGGACAGGAGTGTCTCGATACCGGCGAGCCGGTCAAGGTGCCCGTCGGCCAGGCCACGCTGGGCCGGGTGTTCAACGTTACGGGCGATCCGGTCGATGGCCGCGGCCCGGTCAATGCCGAGGATTACTGGTCGATCCATCGTAACGCTCCGCCGTTGAACGACCTCTCGACCAAGACCGAGTTGTTCGAAACGGGTATCAAGGTGATCGATCTGCTGACACCGTTTGTCCGCGGTGGCAAGGCCGGTCTGTTCGGCGGTGCCGGCTTGGGCAAGACGGTGATTTTGACCGAGCTGATCGCCCGCATTGCCAGTGCCCACGGCGGTTACTCGGTGTTTGCCGGCGTCGGCGAGCGAACTCGCGAGGGCACCGACTTGTGGCTGGAAATGCAGGAAGCCCAGATTGGCGATACCGGCCGCAAGGTCATCGAGCAGACCTGCATGGTGTTCGGCCAGATGAACGAGCCACCGGGAGCCCGCTTGCGGGTGGCCCTGTCGGCGCTGACCATGGCCGAGTACTTCCGCGACACGACGGGCGCCGACACGCTGTTGTTCATCGATAATATTTTCCGTTACTCGCAAGCCGGTAGCGAAGTGTCCGCGTTGTTGGGCCGCATGCCGTCGGCCGTGGGATATCAACCCACGCTGGCCACGGAAATGGGTGCCCTGCAGGAGCGGATCGCCTCGACCAAGAAGGGGGCCATCACCTCGGTGCAGGCCGTGTATGTGCCGGCCGACGACCCGACCGATCCGGCCCCGGCGGCAGCGTTCGGCCAGTTGGACGCATTTTTGTATCTGGAGCGTTCGATCACCGAGAAGGGTATTTACCCGGCGGTCGATCCGCTGGCCTCGTCGAGCCGAATTCTCGATCCGCAGTACGTGGGCGACCGGCACTATGCGATCGCCCGCCGCGTGCAGACCACGCTGCAGCGCTACCGCGAGTTGCAGGACATCATCGCGATTCTGGGTGTCGACGAATTGAGCGAAGCCGACAAGTTGATCGTGCATCGCGCCCGCCGTATGGAGCGGTTCCTCTCGCAGCCGTTTTTGGTCGCCGAGGTGTTCACCGGCAAGCCCGGTGAAATCACGCCGCTGGCCGAAACGATCCGCAGCTTCGAGGAAATCGCCGACGGCAAGTGGGACCACCTGCCCGAAACGGCCTTCATGTACGTCGGCGTCGTCGAGCAAGCCGAAGAAGCCCACAAGAAGTCGCTCGCCAAGAGCTAAGGAGTCGAGAGTCCGATGGCCCAGTTGCAGTGTATTGTCGTGACGCCCGAATCGACCGTGCTCGACGAGCAGGTTGACTTTGTCGCGCTGCCGTTGGACGACGGCGAGATCGGCATCGCGCCCGGTCACAGCCCGATGATCGGCCGGCTGGGCTTTGGCGAGCTGCGCCTGATGGTCGCCGGCACTCCGCGCCGGTTTTATGTCGACGGTGGCTTTGTCCAAGTGGCCAGCAACGTCGTCTCGGTGCTCACCAACCGGGCGGTGGCGGTCGAATCGCTCGACGCTCAGGTGGCGGCCGAACTGTTGAACCAGGCCCGACGACGCAAAGCCAACGGCGAGGAGCTGCTGGCGCTGCGCGATCGGCTGGAGCGCCAAGCCCGCGCCCAGATGCGTTTGGCGGCGCACGCCCACTAGAGCCCCGGGCACCCGGGACGCAGACTTTGCGGACTCGGCCCCCCGGACTATCTTCACCACGTCGACCTACCGTACTGCTCAGGGGGCAATTCCCCGCTGCGACGGTCATTCCGGTTCAAACGGCTGTGGGACGCCTGCCGAAGAGCTTTAGTAAGGCAGCGCGCTGTCGCCGGTTTGAATCGGTGGCAGCAGCGCGGAAATCTTCTCCGTCTGGACCGCTCATGCTCTCTCCCCATGCCGGCAATGTCCTTGGACTGATCCGTCTCGACGCGTTGCCCCCAGCCTACCCGGCCGTCGGCACCGCTGCGTTCGCTGCCGGCGGTGTCGGCTCGGCGGACGACGCCACGTTGGGCCAAACCCTGGCTCGGCTGGCTGACAGCACCGCTCAAGATGGCAAAGACTGCCGAATCTGCCGCATGAAGGGGCTGGTGGCCAAGAACAGGCGGATCGCCATCGCCGCTGGGCCATCGCAGACCGTCACGTCGGGATCGTCCCAAGTTGCGGCCAACATCGGGCGTCTGACCGCCGAGTTGGAAGTAGCCACCACGGCGGCAATTCGAGAAATCGCCGCCAGCAACACCGCCGAATAGCCGAGTTCCGATCCGGCGAGACTCGCATCCAGCGGACTGGCCGATTGGCAGACTATTCTTGACGCCCGCTTGCGGATAGGGTGGGGCTCGCGGCCGCGCTCGGCCCGGTTCGATGGCCCCCGAATCCCTGTTTCCGGACTCTCGCTTGTCGACGTCTCGCGCCATTGTCGTCGGTTCGGTGGCGATTCTGCTACTGGTCTTCTTCGCGCCGGCGCTGGGCGGCGGTTATGGATTCGTGTTTCGCGACGCAGCCCATTTCTATCGTCCGATGTTCGAGTTCATTCGCGATGAATGGCTCGCCGGCCGCGTCCCTCTGTGGAATCCCTATGAGAACATCGGCATGCCGCTGGTGGGCGAAAACACGAGCAGCGTCTTTTATCCCGGCAAGCTGATCTTCTTGCTGCCGCTCGACTATGCGCTGCTCTACAACAGCTACATCGTCGCTCACGTCGCCTTGGCCGCCTGGGGGGCCTACCTGTTGGCCCGGCATTGGCAAGTCAGCCTCTTGGCCGCGGGCATGGCCGCGCTTTCCTATGCCTTCTCGGGCTCGGTGCTCTTTCAATATTGCAACGTCGTTTTACTGGTCGGCGCCGCCTGGCTGCCCTTTGCACTCCTGCTGGCCGAGCGAGCCCTCGGTCAACGGAGCCTCCGCGACGCCCTGGGCTTTGGCGCCGTGTTGGCCCTGATGATCGCCGGTGGCGACCCGCAGATGGCCTATAACGCCGGATTGCTGGCCACGCTCTATGCCCTCTTCGTCTGGCGAGTGGGTCGCGCTGACCAGGCCGATCGCGCTACGCGGCTGCCGTGGCATTCGCGCCGCCCCGTGCTGCTGGCTATTTCCGCGACGACGTGTTTGCTGTTGGCCGCCGTGCAGATGCTGCCAACGGCCGAGGTCTCGCGAGCCAGCGGCCGCGGTCTGTACGACGCCCCGCGGAGCCTTTTCGAACTCGCCTCCTACCTGGTCACTTCAAAAGAGACGGACGCCGAGCCGCCAGACGATCCCGATGCCACCTGGTATTCAGGCCTGCTCGATACCTCGCCCAACGGCCATCAGCGGCACATTTATCAGTTCAGCGTCGGCCCCTGGCGGGCCTGGGAGTTTCTCTGGCCCAACCTCAGCGGCCGGCAGTTTCCCACGCAGAGCCGCTGGCTCAATGCGCTACCAGCCGAAGGCCGCGTCTGGGTTCCTTCGCTCTACATGGGCTTGCTGCCGTTTCTGTTGGCGATCACAACGTGGAGCCTGCGTCGGCGGGCCCCCCTCGAAGTCCGACTTTGGTCGTGGATTGTCGTCATTGGCGCGCTGTCGAGCCTTGGCATCTACGGCGGCGGCTGGGCGGTGCGCGAGATTAAAACCTGGTGCGGCGGTTCCGACTCGCTGGGCGTGGGCGATGAAGTGGGCGGGCTCTATTGGCTACTGACGATCGTCGTGCCAGGATACGCCTACTTCCGCTATCCGGCCAAAATGCTCGGCCTCGCCAGCCTGGGCCTGAGCCTGCTGGCGGCCCGCGGCTGGGATGACGCGTGGCAGACAGCGGGCCGCCAATTGCGCCGCTGGCTAATCGGCCTGGCGATCGTCAGCTTGCTCGGCATCGCGATCCTGATGGCGATCTGGCCAACGGTTGCCGATCGGCTGTCCGCCATGCCGGCCGACGCGTTGTTTGGTCCCTTTGATTCCGACGGCGCTTGGCGCGACATCGTCACTGGGCTGGCACAAACCGCCGTGCTCTCGACCGTTCTGTTGGCAATCTTTTCTCGGTCCGCGGCCCCGTCCGGCCGAAGTTGGCTGCGCGTCGCGGCGATCGGGCTGACCGTGGTTGATCTGGCGATCGCACAACGATGGCTGGTCGCCTACGCCCCCGAGTCCGATTGGCGATTCGAGCCCCTCGTGGTCAGTCTTTTGCCGGCCGAGCGATCCGACTACCGCGTCTATCGCGAGGGGCACGGCCTGCCCGACGCCTGGGCGCACACGTCGTCTCCCGATCGGCAGAGCGAGGCCTTGCGGTGGGATCGCGAAACGCTGTGGCCCAAGTATCAACTTCCCTACGGTATCCCGTTGGCCGACGTATCCGGCTCGATCATGCCCTCTGACTATCAACTTTTTTGGCAGGTCGCCCGCGAGCAGGGGGAGCGCAGCCCCGTGTCGCGGCTCCCTCACGCATCGGTGCTCGACCTGCTGTCGGTGCGCTTCGCGGTCTTGTTCGGCCACGATCTGCACGACCATTGCCAACGGCTTGCCGACCCCGCCCAGGATACACAGCTTTGTTCGCGGGCGACCGCCCAACCGCGCGCCTGGATCGTACACCAGGTCGAACAACTTCCGTCACTGCGGGCGCACACGCTGGCCGGAATCAAGCAGCGCACCCAGGAGGTGCTTTTTCCCGGCGGCACGCCGCGCAATTGGTCGCACGTGGCGGTGGTCGAAGCCGACGAGCCAGTCTCGCCATTGCCGGCCCTGCCCACGGAACCCGACGACGAGTCCTGCCAAATTCGGCACGCCGATCCGCTTCGAGTGGAGCTCGAGGTGCGCCTAGCCAGCCCCGGCCTCGTCGTACTGAGCGATTTTTATTATCCCGGCTGGCAATGCACGGTCCACTCGGACGACCAGCAAAAGCGCGCCCCGATCTTGCGCTGCAATCGCTTGATGCGCGGGGTGGCGCTGCCGGCCGGCGAGCACCGAATCGTCTACCGCTATCGTCCGGCAAGCGTCGTGTGGGGCGCGACGATCAGTGGAATTTCAATCCTGGCGCTGGCGATCGCGGCGGTTGTCGACTGGCTGCGGCGGCGCGGCAAGAAGTCCTCGCCCGCCCCATCGCCTGGCGTTCAGATCTGAAAGTCGAAGCCGTTGCTGAGATCCACCGCTTCGGCGTGCATCTTCAGCTTGGGCTTTTCCAGCACCACCGTCGTGCGCGGTTGCACGCTGCGGGTGAGCCAGACACTGGAGCCGATGACCGAGTGGTGGCCGATGACCGTCATCCCGCCCAGCACCGTGGCATTGGCATAGATCACCACGTGATCTTCGATCGTGGGGTGCCGCTTCAGACCGCGCACCAGGTTGCCGTCGCCATCGATGGCAAAGCTCAAGGCTCCCAGCGTCACGCCCTGATAGAGCTTCACGTGGTTGCCGATCTCGCAGGTCTCGCCGATCACCACGCCAGTGCCGTGATCGATGAAGAAGTGATCGCCGATGCGGGCGCCGGGATGAATGTCGATGCCCGTCTTCGAATGGGCCCACTCGGTCATCATCCGCGGAATCAACGGCACTTCGAGGAGATGCAAGGCGTGCGCCAGGCGATAGACCGTGACGGCCTCCAGGCCTGGATAGCAAAAGATTACCTCGTCGAGCGTCTTGACCGCTGGATCGCCGTCGCGCGCCGCCTGCACGTCGAGCGCCAACTTCGTGCGCAGCTCGGGCAGCTCTTCCAGGAATTGGATGGCCTTGGCCTGGCCCAGCGCTTCGAAGTCGTGGTCTTCGCCGCAGGGATCGGAAATGCCCGAGTCATGTCGCAACGCCCGCGCGATCTGCGTCGTCAGCCGGTCGTGCAGCCCGTCGATCAGATCGCCCACGTGATAGGTCACATTGCCGATGTGCAGCCCCTCGCGACGTCGATAGCCGGGATAGATGATCTCCTTCAGATCTTCGACGCAGGCAATCACCACTTCGTAGTTCGGCAGAGGGCAGTGCCCCAAATGGCTGATCGCGCCCGAATCGCAGTAGGTCTGCACGATGCGGTTGGTCAACTCGGGCAGTTGCTCTTTCAGGCGAAGATCCGAAGCCATGGCCGGTGTGCTCCTGGCACGTTGAGTGGCGGTCTGGGGGGTGGCAAAAGTGGCAGTGGGAACGAGCGCGGAGATCCTGTCGGTAGAAGTAGCCCGGCGGCTACACCGTACAGGAGCAGCGAGAACCACGAGCCATTTGGTTTTTGGTCGAGGTTTTCATGGTTTTGCGCTCTGCCAAACGCGCCTCTTCCGTTCGAGCGGAAGTCAGCGTGCCACACATCTCAACGTTTCTCGCCTCGTCGTCTTTTGCCTCGTCTTGCGAAGCAAAAACAGGCCAGTTGCCGGCAATCGTAGGCGTCAAAGCCGTCAAAATCAAGAGGCCCGTTATAGTCTTCGGACGGCGCAGGCGCCAGAGTTTAGGCAAATCTCCGCTCGAGTACCCCCCGCCGGTGACTATTCCTCTTCCTCCTCCTTGAGCACGGCCTTGTCGACGATCTCTTTCTGCACGTTGCCGGGCACCAGGTCGTAGCGGCTGAACTCCATGGTATAGCTGCCTTGCCCGCCGGTCATGCTCGACAGGGCTCGGGCATAGGTCGTCACCTCGGACAACGGCACCTCGGCCGAGACGGTTTGCAGATCTCCCCCCGCCGAGTCCATGCCCAGCACCCGCCCTCGACGTCCCGACATGTCGCTGCTGATGTCGCCCAGCTTGCTTCCGGGCACCGTCACGTGCAGCACCACGATCGGTTCCAGCAAACCCGGCTTGGCCTGCTGAAACACATTGCGAAAGGCCATCGAGCCGGCGGTTTTGAACGCCGCTTCCGAACTGTCGACCGGATGGTGCTTGCCGAAGTACACCTCGACCCCCACGTTCTGCACCTGATAGCCGGCTATCACGCCGCGTTCCAGGCGCTCTTTGAAACCCTTTTCGACCGCCGGCAGAAAGTTATTGGGGATCGTACCGCCGACGATCGAATCGACCCACAAAAAGTTGTGCGATGGATCGTAGTGAAATTCGCGCATGTGAGCGAACCTATCCTTGGTGCAGTAGGTTGCCGGATCGACGCCCGTTGGCACCGGAAACAGCCGGATGTGCACCTCGCCGAACTGGCCGCGCCCGCCCGATTGTTTTTTGTGGCGATAGCTTCCCTCGGCGGTCGCTTGCACCGTCTCGCGATACGGAATCTTGGGCTCCTTGGTGTCGACCTCGACCTTGTCGCGGCGTTTGAGTCGTTCGCGAATGATCTGCAAGTGCAGCTCGCTCATGCCGTTCATCACCAGTTCATGCGTCTGCCCATCACGGTGCAGTTGCACCGTGCCGTCCTCTTCGACAATCTTGTGCAACGCGCCCGACAGCTTGCCTTCGTCGCCACGGCTCTTGGGCGTGACGGCCAGGCCGACCATCGGCGTCGGGAATTTGATCGCCGGCAACACCAACTCGCCCAGCGACAAGCCCGTGTGCAACTCGTCGGCCTTGGCTACGGCCACGATATCGCCGGCGCTCACCTGGTCGATCGTATGCGTCTCGTTGGCCTGCACGTCCAATAGCTGATGCAGCTTGACGTTCTTCCGTGCGCCCGATACATGGACGTTGTCGTCCTTCTTCAGCGTTCCCGAAAAAATGCGTAGGAAGCTCAGCTTGTGCAGGAAGGGATCGATGCGCGTTTTGAAAATCTGCGCGACCAACGGTCCGGCCGGATCGGCTTTGACAGGCACGTTCTCGCCCGCGTCGTTGGTTGCAAAGCGCTGCACCTTGTCGGGTGGCAGGGCACAAACGACCAGCGCGTCGAGCAGCTCGCTCAAACCCACGCCGGTCTTGCCCGAGACGCACAACACCGGAATCAGGCTGCCGGCAAGAATGGATTCGCCGATCAGCCGCGACAGTTCCTCGGCCGTCGGCAGCGTGCCCTCGAAATAACGCTCGGTGACGGCATCGTCCACTTCGATGATGGCCTCGACCAGCGAGTCGTGGATCGAGTGCGGATCGACCAGCGCGCCGTCGGCTTTGGCCGGCGGATCGAGCGTGCTGACGACGCCCTTGAAGCCGGCGCCATGCCCAATCGGCACATTGAGCGGGATGCAGGCCTTGCCGAACAGTTCCTGCACGGTTTCGAGCAGGGCAGGGTAGTCGACGTTGTCGGCGTCCATCTTCGTGATGATGATCACCCGGCCCAGGCCCTGCTTGCCGGCTTCGTTGAACACGCGGCGGGTGTTCACACCCAAACCGGCGTGGGCGTCGATCACGATGGCCGCCGAGTCCACGGCTTGCATCGGCCCCAGCACCTGGGCGATAAAATCGGGATAGCCGGGCGTGTCGATCAGATTGAAGTGCTTGCGAGCGTGATCGAAATGTACCAGCGTCGACTCCAGCGTGTTCTTGTGGACCTTCTCTTCGTCGTCAAAATCGCAGATGCTCGTCCCATCGGCGACGCTCGCCGGACGTTTGATCGCTCCGGTGCGCGTCAAGATGGCATCGGCCAGCGTGGTCTTTCCGGCCGATCCATGGCCACAAAACACAATGTTGCGAATATCCTGGACCTTGCTTGGGGACATGCTGGATTCCCTTTGGTTATTGGTTTCCTCTCATGCCGATGTGCTCCGCCGCGCGCGCCAACGCATCGGTCAATTTCAGATTACCTTGATACAAAGCTCGCCCAATGATGCAGCCGGCGATGGGCATCTCGCACAGCCGCGCAATGTCGTCGATCGTGGTCACTCCGCCCGAGGCGATCACCGGCAGGTCGACCGCGCCGGCCATTTCGGCCAGGGCCGACAAGTTGGGCCCCGACAACATGCCGTCGGTTTCGATATCGGTGTAGATGATCGCGGCAATCGGCTCGCGGGCCAACTGCCGGGCCAACTCGACCGCCGATACGCGGCTGGTCTGCAACCAGCCCTCGGTCGCCACCATGCCGTTGCGGGCGTCGAGACCCAGCGCCAGACGACGAGGAAATTTCTGGCACATGCTGGCGAACCACTCGGGTTCGCGCAGGGCCAACGTGCCGATCACGACACGCTCGAGCCCCATGTCCAGCAGCCGCTGGATGGTCGCCTCGTCGCGAATTCCGCCGCCCAGCTCGCAACGAATTTTGACCGTGGCCAGAATCGACTCGACCGCCGACCAGTTTTCGACGCGACCGCTACGGGCGCCGTCGAGGTCGACCAGGTGCAGGTATTCGGCGCCGTCGTCCGCCCACCGCTGGGCCATGGCGGGCGGGTCGGCGCCAAACACCGTTTCGCGGGCGTAATCTCCTTGCTCGAGCCGCACGCACTTGCCACCGCGGAGATCAATCGCCGGCCAGATCTGCATGCCGAGCCTCGGAACCATCGCCTGAAAGAAGTGACTGACACACCAACTATCTCATACAAAATTTCGCGTTGCAAGTAGCTGCAATATCGTGCCGTCCCGCGATCGGCCGCCAGGTGGCGGGAGTCGTTCGGCCGCGGTGACCATCAGATCGCTGCTCATTCGTTGTCGCGCCACTTCTCGGAACCTCGATCGGTTTCGCCCGCGGCGCGCATTCGCCAGGCCCGCACGACCAAGGCGATGACGACGGCGTAGTAGATCACCACCAGGCCGACCACGATGGCATGGTGCCCATCCGCCAACCGGGCTGCCCCAAACGCGACGGCCAGCGCCGTGCAACACCAAAACAGCGTCAGCAGACGGAATTGAAAGCGGCCGGATTTGCGTATTTCGATCATCCGCGGGACTCGCGGTGCCTGCTCGACGCCAGGGTGGCTGACGTACTGTTCTTGTTGCCCACTGGCCTCCATGATACGATGAATCGCTGGCAAGCATTCCTGCCATGCTCGTGCTGCCGATGCCCTATTTTCGCTGAGCCTTTAAGAAAGCCCGTTGGGAGCCTGATTACGGATTCCGGCCGCGTGTATAGCCAACCGCTTGCGGTTGGATCACACAACCCGGGGTCTGGGCTCCCGCCCTTATCAATGCGGGCTCTCGAAAACCGCATCGCCACGGCATTGCGGTGGGTTGTTTGCCTTTTTTTGTCCCTGGGAATGTCCTTGGGCCCGCGACCATGTCTGAGCTGAACGCCAAACGCGACCGGCTGCTCGCCCTGATCCGCGGCTATCGCACATGCGCCGTGGCGTTTTCCGGCGGAATCGACAGCACGGTCGTGGCCAAAGCGGCCCAATTGGCCCTGGGTGATGCCGCCGTGGCCGTGACGGGCACCAGTGCCAGTCTGGCGGCCGGAGAGTTGGACGAGGCCCGCGAACTGGCCCAGTTGATTGGCATTCGCCACGAAGTGATCGCGACCGAAGAGTTCGCGAATCCCGACTACTTGCGCAACGATTCCGATCGCTGCTATCACTGCAAGACCGAACTCTACACCCAGATCGAGGGCATGGCCCAGCGATTGAACGTGACGGTCGTGCTCAACGGCGCCAACGTCGACGATCTGGGCGACTATCGCCCAGGGATGCAGGCGGCCGGCGAACATCGCGTGGCCAGTCCCCTGGCCGAGTGCGGCTTCACCAAGGCCGACGTGCGAGCCCTGGCGGCCGATTGGGGGTTGCCGATTTGGGACAAGCCGGCCACGCCCTGCCTCAGCAGCCGTGTGGCGTACGGCGAGGCAGTGACTCCTGAGCGGCTGGCCATGGTCGACGCCGCCGAGCAGTTTCTGCGCGAATTGGGGCTGCGAACCCTCCGCGTGCGTTACCACAAGGGGGACATGGCCCGGCTCGAGGTGCCGCTCGAAGCGCTGTCGACCCTGTGTGCGGCAGGCGTGCGCGAGTCGCTCGTCGCGCGGTTCAAGTCGCTAGGCTTCAAATATGTGACCATCGACCTCGAAGGCTTTCGCTCGGGCAGCCTGAATGCATTGGTCCATATCGCCACGCCCACAGCTTCGCCTCAGTGACTTCCCCTCAGTGACCGCGCTTCTGGGCTCGAGCGAGCCAGTTTCCGATCATTTGCCGCGGCGGTCCGCCGTATGCTTTGCCAAAGGCCGCGTCGAACGAGGTGCCTTGCTGCAGCGCCGCCAGAAGCCCCGCGTGGCGCACGGGCTGCGTCGCCAGATACTTGACGAAGCTGTAGCCGAGCAGATCGTTCTCTTCGGCCTGCAGGGCGCCCGTCAGAAAGCCCTCGGGCTTGTCTGTGGCGATCAGGATATGGCCTACCTGCTCGTCCCAGGTTTTGAGGCGAGAATCCTTCGGCTCGAGCCTGGCCGCGACCGTGCGCGCCGTGCCCTCGGCAAACCAGTGCGGGATTTTGCCCAAGCTGGCCACGTAGGCCCCAGCGATTTGCTGGGCGAGCAGCCCCGCCGAAACCCCGCCGCCGGACAACAGCACGCACGCGTAGGCGTCGAGCGGATCAAAATGCCAGTGGCCGCGCCATGCCGACGGAATCTCGCGATGTTCGAGCATCGTGCCGACTTCGCCATACTCATAGCGTTTCTCGAATACGTACAGTGTCAGACGCCCCTTGATGAATGGCTGGTCCGGCGGGACTTTGAGCAGTTTACGCAGCTTCGCAACCTGGTCTTCGCCGCCACGCGCCACGTCGGCCAGAGTGGTCGAGCCCACCGTGCCGTAAACCAACAGATTGGCGGTCTCTTCATGATTCGCCTTGCCGTCGGGCTGAATCAGCCGCCAATGTCGCTCGGCCAACTCCGCGCGCTGTTTGCTCAGCTCCTCGTGCGTGGCCCGCTCGGCCACGCTGCGCACCACGAGCTCCTCGAGCGTGAGCGCCGGATCGCCGCCGTCAAATCGAGCGCCAAGGGCAATCCACTTGTCGATCTTTGCGATCGACGATTCGTCGAGGGCCGGCTTGTCTAGCGGCATCCGTTGGCCGGCCAGGCCGCGCAGCTTTTTGACCAGCAGGCTTTCGTCGCCTCTGCCGGGCACGATCGGGGCACCGCTGTCGCCACCGCGCAGCAAACCGCTGAATGTATTGAGGCTGAAATTGGCGCGCGGATTCTGCTCGCCGTGGCAATCGAGGCAATGGGAGACAAGCATCGGGGCCACGTCGCGGGCAAACTGCACCTCTTCGCGACCGCTGGCCGCAACGACCTTGAGCGGTGCGGGTGCCTCGTCCTTTTTCGCGGCGGCGAAGCTGGTCAGCGGCGCCGCGCTGTCGCTCCCGTCGAATTTGGCGCCGGCATTGATCCAAGCCATGAGCGTCGCCAGTTCCTCGGCGGTCACCTTGGCCCCGCCGCGCGGCATGTCGCCACTTTCAACCAACTCGACCAGCCTGCTTCCCTTGGCGTCGCCGGGCATGATCACCGTGCCAGCGGCCGAGCCCTTCGACAGCGACACGTACGTGGCCATGCTCAACTCGCCCCGCGAGCGCTGAATGTGACAACTGCCACACCGCGCCACCAGAATCGGGGCGACTTGCCCTGTGAAGCTGAAGCCGTCCTGCTTGCCGTTGGACTTTTCTCCGGCCTTGTCGGCCGCCCCGGGGGTCTCGGCGGCGGGCAGCTTGACGCCCTCGGCCTCGAGCAGGTCGCGCAGCCGCGTGAGCTGTTTCTTTAGCGGAGCCGTCAGGGAAGCCAGCTCGCGCGAATCGGTCTCGCCCAGCGACCCTAGCTGCTGCTGGGCATCCCGAAAGGCCTCGCCCGCCTCGGCAAACTTCTGCGATCGATAGAGGCTCCCTGCTCGCTTGAGCGCCGCGTCGGCCGCGCGGACCTGCTTTCGCTGCTCGGGGCTGGGAGCCGCCGACCACGCCGGGGGGACCAGGCAGGCGAGCCAGACGGTCGCGATGCCGACCCAATAGCCAGGACGCGATCCGCACATCATCTTGCCCTTGCCCCGTGCGCCCATGCCTCGTGCTTTACCTCGCGGCGGGGCAAAAAGAATCGCCCGAGCGCCGCGCCGGTCGATTATAAACGCGAGCGATGGCTCGCGGCGAGCGCGGAACGGCGCACCCTGATGCAAAAGCGCGAAGTTCGCCGACGGGCCTCAGACCAGTCGTCGCGCGGCGCCCCGATGGTGACGGCGCATGACCTGCTTCGGGCCGCGATCCACGCGGCTGGGCTTATAGCCATATTCCAAAGCAAACCATTCGGCGTACCGTTCGCGGTCGACATAGCTCGTGTTGCGCGAGTCGACCAGATGCCCCAACTCGTGGATCAGAATGTTGTTGAGGTAAAAGTCGCGCACCGCCTCCTCGGTCCATTCCAGCCGCCAGGTCGTCCGCGAATCTTGCGACCAGCGGCCGCCATACATCCGGGCTTCGTTCATCTGGTTCGGCGTCGGCGGGCAGTGATAGAACTCGACCAGGTTTTCCTCGATCGGATACAGATACAGGCTCGTGCCCCACTGCATGCCATAACAGGGGAAGCTCTGCTTCTTGCGCGTCATGCGGCTGAGTTGCACCACGTGCAAGGCCTCGAGCACTTCGTCCGGAAATTGGCTCAGCCGAGCGCGGATGTCGGCAACCGAAAGAATGTGGCGAAAGCCGGCGCCCGGATTCTGAACCACGACGCGGTAGTCGGTCCGCTCTTCGAGCGGCTCATGCCAATCTTCGGGGGGGATAAACGGCAACTGCTCGTTGCGCTGCACGCCGCGCGTCCGCTTGTTGGCCGAAACGCCGCGCCGCCGCGACTTGTCCATGGCCACGGCACCGTGCCTTTGCGGCTGCTGGATTCGTCCCCCGAGTTTCAATTCACGGCGGTGCATGGCTAGACCTCAAAGGTGTTCGTGGCAGCACGAGTCAATCCTTTGAGAGGGCGATTTCAGTTGCAAATCACCCTGCTGCGTCCGCGTCCCGGCGAGCAACGTGCGTTTTCATGGCACCGAGCCTCGTGGCCCAGTACATTTATACTACGCAAGCTGGTCGACAGATTGCAACGGATTTTCTCAAGACCATACACGACAATGACTTGCATTTTTTGACCTACCCCAAAAACTTAGCCAACAGGGGGTCTTGACGGGGCGGTTTTGAGGGCTAGGGAGGAGGCTGCCGCGGGGCGAAAAATTGGCGACCCCCGGCGCAGCGCAATTGCCCAGCTTCACAGAAGCGCGATGGCCGCAATCATCGCGGCCGCGACCAGCGTGCACAGCACGATGACCCACGGCCAGCTCGAAGCGTGCGATGCCTTGTGCGCTTGCTGCAGCCACTGCTCCGTGACGTCAGGGATCATTGGCACTTCGATGTCGTCGGCGCGCTCATGAATCAGGATCGGCACGGCATCGGGCAGCTGCACAGGCGGCGCCACGGTCTCGATTTCCGCGCGCGATGGGGGGGATGGCGGCGCCGCGACGACCGGCGGCGGTTGGGGACGCATCGTGCTCGACTCGGAAGCCGCGCTGGCCGCGCTCTTCGAGTCGTGCGCCGAGCGACCCGAGGCCGCGGGAAGTTTCACGGTCGCGCGCTGCATGTTGGGGTCCGTATCTGTCAGCCCGCGCGTTGCGTAATTCAAGTCCAAGGAAGACAGCGGCAAGTCGCCCGCCGAATCGGAGATGAGATTCGCTTTCGACGGTCCGCGAGAGCGTGCCGGCGGACCGCCACCGCCACGCGTTAAGCCGGCCACCGCTGCCCGAGGCGCTCGGCCCAGGGCCGCCTCATTATCCAGCCAGCCGCGCAGAGCTCGCTGCGCCTCGCTGGCCGTCTGATAGCGATTCAGCGGCGACTTCTCCATCATCCGATGGCAAATGGCCACCAGCGCCACCGGGGCGTCAGGACGATCCAAGAGCACGCTGGGCGGAACCCGCTGCTGATGGGCCGCCATCCGCTCCAGCGACGTGCCGTCGGCGAACGGAGGATGGCCCGTCAGCAGGAAATAGAGCGTGCAGCCCAACGCGTAAATATCGGCCCGTGCATCGACGTTTTGGCTGTTTACGGCCTGTTCGGGCGCCAGGTAGTCGGCCGTGCCCAGCACCTGCTCTTCCTTGGCAAAGCCCGGGGTAGGGCGGGTCTCGGCAGTGAACTTGGCCAGGCCCATGTCCAGAATCTTGACCGTGCCCTGAAAGTCGACCAGCAGATTGGCTGGCTTGATGTCGCGATGCACCAGCCCGCGCTGATGGGCGTGCTCCAGTCCGGTGGCGGCCTGCGCGACGTATTCGGCGGCCGTGTAATAGTCGAGGGGCCCTTCGGCCGCGACGTGTTCGTGCAAGTCCCGGCCTTCGATGTACTCCATCACCAGATAATGGGTCTTGCCTTCATTGTCGAGATCGTAGGCCCGCACGATGTTGCGATGGTCGAGCGCCGCGGCGGCCTGGGCCTCAAGATGAAATCGAGCCAGATACGACGAGTCGGCCACGCGATTCTGCGGCAGCACCTTGATGGCCACGCGGCGCTGCATCAACAGATGCTCGGCCAGATAGACGCTGCTCATTCCGCCGCTGCCCAGGTGGTCGAGCAACTTGTATTTGCCCAGATAGAAGCCGCGGTGCCGGCCTTCGAGCAGTTTCTTGGCCTGCCAATCCGTCAACAGCCGCTGGTCGACCAGATGTTCGGCACAGGGCAGCGCGTTGTCCAGTTGCCGTAGCGTCGCGGTTCGTTTCCAATCGGCGACGACTTGCGCCAACCGATCCGGATCGATCAGCTTGCTGCGCTCGACCAGCTGCACGAATTTGTCGAGAGAAAGCATGACGCTTTCCAACTCCCAGCGGCGCGTTGGATTTGAGTACAATATTCCACAGGAAAGCGTGGAGCCGCCTTCATTTGAGAATACTCCCGCCCTGGCGGCCGGACCAGTGTGCAGCGAGACTTTCCACGGTCAAATTACGTGCCAAATGGCTCAATTGGCGAGTTTTTCGTAAGTTTTCAAGTGAGCGTGCCATGCCCGACGTCGTGCTGTACACCCGCGTTGGTTGTCATTTGTGCGACGACGCGGGCGCCGTGCTGGCTCGCCACGGCCTCGACGTGCGGACCATCGACGTCGATTCGGACCCCCAGTTGCAAGCCCGCTACAACGAATGCGTGCCCGTAGTCGTGATCGACGGCCGGGAGCGCTTCCGTGGCCGCGTCGACGAGTTGCTGTTGCGTCGCCTGCTTGCACAACGCCGCGAAGCCTGACGCCGCCAGCCACGAATGCCCGCCGCTTGCCTGTTCCGATGCTCGTCTAGATACCCAGCGCGCGATAGAATGATGGCCGTTTGTGCCAGGGTGTGACCGGTTCGGGCTTGAGGTGTGCGGATGTCCGATTGCTTGATCGTCGGAGGCGGGATCATTGGCCTGTCACTGGCTTATGAATTGGCCGGTCACGGCCTTGCCGTGCGGGTGATCGACGCGGGTCAACCGGCGCGCGAGGCCTCTTGGGCCGGGGCCGGCATCCTACCGCCCGCCAACGTCGCCAGCGACGATCCGCTCGATCAGCTCACGGTGCTCAGCAACAAACTCCATCGCCAATGGTCCGCGGAATTGCGCGACAGCACGCGCATTGACAACGGCTATCGCCGCACCGGAGCGATCTATCTCGCTCGCAGCGGCGCCGAACTTCCATCGCTGATCGCGTTGGCCGATCAGCTTCGCTTTGGCGGAATCGAGGCCGAACGCCTGCCGCCGGCCAGCATGAGTCAGATCGAGCCGGCGCTGCGGCCGACGGGCAGCATGACCGCGGCCTATCTGGTGCCCGACGAGTGTCAACTGCGTAACCCGCGGCACCTCAAGGCGCTGCTCATGGCTTGCACCGAGCGGGGCGTTGAAATCATGCCCGGCGTGGCGGCCGACGATTTCGAGATTCGTCGCAACCGCGTGCGCGCCGTGCTGACCAATCGGGGTCCTCTGAGCGCCGATGTGGTCTGCCTCACGTCCGGCTCCTGGACGGCCGCGCTGGCCGCGAAGCTGGGCGCGCGGCCAGCGATCAGACCCGTTCGCGGGCAGATGTTGTTATTGACGCTCGTTCGGCCCATCGTGTCGCGGATCATCAACGAGGGGAGCCGCTATCTGGTGCCGCGCGACGATGGCCGTCTGCTGATCGGCTCGACCGAGGAAGACGCCGGATTCGACAAGAGCACGACCGCCGGCGGTATCGCGGGCCTGTTGGAGTTCGCGCTCGGCCTGGTGCCGGATCTGGCCGCGGCGCAGATCGAGCGCTCGTGGGCCGGCTTGCGTCCCTCGACGACCGACGGCTTGCCCTACCTGGGACGCGTGCCGGAACTTGAGAATGCCTTTATCGCGGCTGGGCACTTTCGCGCCGGGCTGCAGCTCTCGACCGGCACGGCCGTGATCTTGAGCCAACTGATTCGCGGTCTCGAGCCGGCGATCGACATCAGCAGCTTCCGGCTCGATCGCGACGCCAGCGACGCTCGGCTGTCGGCGCGGCGCGACGTCCACGAAGTGCCGCTCCATTGATCGATTCGTTTTTCGAACTGCGGGATCGCCACCCAACTTGCTGCAAGGTATGAGCCCATGATGGCCATTGAAACACCCTCGCGAATCGCCGTGCTGGGGGCTGGTCCGATCGGACTGGAAGCCGCCCTGTATGCTCGCTACTTGGGCTATGACGTCGACATCTACGAGCGCGGCCGCGTGGCCGACCATGTTCGCCGCTGGGGCCATGCGCGGATGTTCAGCCCGTTCGGCCAGAATCGTTCGCCGCTGGGTCTGGCGGCGCTCAAGGCCCAGGATCCGTCCTGGAACCCACCGGCCGACGACGCGCTGCTGACCGGCCGCCAGTTCACCCAGGACTATTTGCTGCCACTCGCCCAGTCCGATTTGCTGGTCGATGGCCTGCACGAGGAAACCGAGGTGATCGCGATGGGCCGCGATGGCTTGCTGGTCGGCGAACTCGACGGCGACGGCAACCGCGACGAGGTCGGCTTTCGTTTGCTGCTGCGCAGCACGCGACCGCTCGATCATGGGCGACAACGCGTGGCCTTGGCCGACGTGGTAATCGACACGACGGGCACGTATGGCCACCACAACTGGCTCGGCCACGGCGGCATTCCGGCCGTGGGCGAACTGGGGGCCGAGGAGCACCTGGAGTACGGACTGAGTGACGTGCTGGGCGCCGACCGCGATCGCTACGCCAGCCGACGCACCCTGCTCGTCGGCGATGGCTACACGGCCGCGAGCAACCTCGTGGGGCTGGCCGAATTGGCTGCCCAAGCAACCGACACCTGGATCACTTGGATCACGCGCCTGGCCTGCGACGAGAAATTGCCGCAGCCCATCCGCCCAATTCCCAACGACCCATTGCCCGAGCGGGCCAGGCTGGCCCGTGTCGCTAATCGCCTGGCGGCCGACGACGCCAATCACGTCACGCTCTTCAGCGGAACCACGGTCGATGCCATCACCTG
Source organism: Planctomycetaceae bacterium (assembly GCA_003153375.1). Taxonomy (GTDB): domain Bacteria; phylum Planctomycetota; class Planctomycetia; order Pirellulales; family PALSA-1355; genus PALSA-1355. The sequence goes on along the minus strand of PLYM01000204.1, from coordinate 13,363 downwards.
GCACGCCGATCTCGAGCGATTCAGCGTCCGCCTGCTAGGCAAGCACGCCGGCGAGTATGAATTCGACCGAGTCGTAGCCAACGTCGGCTTCCGAGCCGACGATCGTCTCACCAGCGAACTGCAAGTCACTGCGCCGGCTGAATCAACCGGTTCCAACTCGCCCGGGGCCGAAAACCTGCTGACCGGGGAGCCCGATTTTTACGTGCTGGGCGCCAAGAGCTACGGCCGCGACTCGCGGTTCTTGATCGCCGATGGCCTGGAGCAGATTCGCCAACTTTTCACGATCATCGGCGACCGCGCCGAGTTGAATCTTTACGCCTCGATGGCCGGGCTGGTTTGAAAGGCCCGCAATGAGCGCATCGTCCGTTACGCCCGCTGATGAGCCGCTCGATCGACTGACGATCGGTCGCTTGATGCTGCTGACGGCCGGCATTGGCGTGAGCTTGCCGCTGTACGTCCCCGAGTTGGGCACGGGTGATCCGAGAAATCCGGAAACCTGGCGGATTCTGGTCAACGCCGTGGTCGTTGGCCTGGCCATGCCGGCGCCGTTGATCTGCCTAGCGGGCCGCTCGTCAGGTCGACGCCTGGGCGCCGGCGGCATGTTTGCCCTGGTCGCCGGTTTAGGGGTGTTGCTGTTGTTGCCCCCGGCTCTCATCAACTGGTATCTGCGAATTACCGCCAATACGAAGCAAGATTACTCGGCGGCCGCCTGTCTTTACTTCGTCCTGCCGCCGCTGGGCCTTTGGTATCTCCTGGCGGCTCTGCTCGCCGGGCATGCAGGCCGCGAATCGTTTCGAAAGAGCACGCCCTGGACCGAAAAGTATGGCTATTCGCTGGCGCTGCTTTGGACGCCTCTGGGTTTGTGGCAGCTATTCGAGATCTATCGCGACACGCTCAAGTGATCGAAGTCTAATGCGTCGCCGCCAGTGCCCGTGCGTACTTGTCGTACGAATAGACATCCAACAGCGGCACGCCCGAGAGTGTCCGCTCGAAGTCGGGCTCTTCGTGTTCGATCAGCCAGTGGTCCACGGCTTGCAGGGCACTCGGCCGGCGCTGGATGACGTACCAGCGGAACGTGCCCGGATCACTCGGCAGTCGCGACAGCAGGCCCCAGCGTTTCAGCAGTTCGAGATTTCGTTTCGGCGCCGCTGCGAAGGCCACCTTTTCGTCTCCGGTCGTATGCTCCCTCAGCCAGTCGAGCGCCGGCCGATCGAGCGCGTCCCAGTAGTAGGTCGGCTCCATGCCCAGCGCCGTCGCGCCGCGCACTCCGCCAATCAAGCGACTGTAGAACGATAGACCGTGGGGAAAGTAACCGATCGAGTCGAGCAAACCGGCCACGAGCGCGATCGCGATGGCCACCTTGGTCCAACCCTGCGCCACGATCTTCTCGCGCTTGAGCAGCGTCTCGCGATACAGCCCGCGGCCGAAGCCGACGCCGATCAACGCGGCAAAAAACGCGAAGCTGGGCAGAATCAGGCGCTCGGCATCATGTGGCGGGGCCCAGGGCAAGGCCCGCACGATGATCAGCGTGCACCATTGGCAGACCAACAGCGCGCCGGCTCGATCAGTGCGCCAGCGTTTGACCGCGCCGACGATGCCTGCAAATCCCATGATCATCAACAACGGCGAGATCGTGATCGCGGTCCAGACGAGCGTGTTGTAGAAGGGCAGGGGGTGGTCGAGGTTGTACATCCGCCCGAAGAACTGCGTCGAGATATTCAGCTCCGGCCGGGCGCCGCGATGCAGGTTCAGGTCGAAGAACGTGCCAAGCCCCGAGAGCGGCTGGTGCCACAGTGGGGGATTCAGGAGCACAAAAACTAACACCGCCAAGGGCACGCCGACCGCCAGGGCACGCAGGCCGCCACGGTCGCGGTAGAGCACGGTCCAGGCGATGAACGGCAATGGCGCCAACCAGCCGCTGAACTTGGAGCAAAGCGTCAGGCCCAGCGCCAGGCCGAACCAGGGAATCCAACGCCACTGGCGGCAGGCCGGCGCAAAGGCAGCCCAGGCCAACACCCAACAGGCCGTCAGTGGCCCATCGAGCGTCGCGTAGTGCGCGTGAGCAAACACGCGCGGCATCAGCACCAGCGAAGCGACGGCCATCAGGCTCACCGCCAGCACCTGGTAATCCCGCTGCAACCGATAGAACATCGCGCCCGCGGCGACCGCGAACAGCGCCATAGGTCCGAAGCGGGCCGCGGTCAACGGATCGAACCACGCCGGTGCGACCTGCATTCCCTCGGCGATCAAAATGCCGGCCAAGGGCGGATGGCCCTCGCGGGTCGTGGTATAGGGCCAGATGTCATCGTCCGACGTTAGCGGAGGAGCCTCGCTGTCCGACAGCCGATCGTTGGCATCGAGCGCTGGCTCAAAGCCCGCGCGGCGCTCGACGGCTGCGGCCCGGATGATCGTGTCTCCCTCATCCCATACCATCGACAGCCACGGCGACGTGGCCAGCAACAGCGCCAGCGTGCAGCAAGAGACCAGGCACGCCCCGGCGAACGTGCGTAATCCGAGAGGGGTCATCACGCTCCCCATCGTAGCATCCGCGGTGCGCAAGCGCGTCATGCTCTATTCCGGCGAGATCGTCACCAATTCGTTCGAGACAGCCTCGATGTGCGGCGAATTGATGCGCACCTGTTCCTCGGCATAGCCGATCAGCAGGGCCAGGTCGCACAGCCGGTTGATGCGCCGCGGATTGCCGCCGGTCAATTGGTGCAACGTCGACAGGGCCTCGGACGAAAAGATCTCGTGCTGGGCACCGGCCGCCGTCATGCGGTGATTCACATAGCTAACCGTCTCTTCAAGGCTCAGCGGGCGTAACAGGCATTTCACGCCCAAGCGCGCCTCGAGGCCCGGCATCCGTTCCAAGGCCGGCAACAACTGCGGCTGGCCGATCAGCAGCAGCGTCAACGCCGGACGGCTCGGGCCTTCGAAGTTCATCAGCAGCCGCAGGGTCTCCAGCGCGCCCGACTCGATCAAGAGTTGGGCCTCGTCGATCGCGATCACGGCCTGGCAGCCGCGCCGCGAGTTCTCGATGAGGAAATGTTGCAGCGAGCGCACGCTCTCGTCGACCGTAACTCGGGCATCGGTGCGTGGCTGGGCACCGATCTCGACGGCCAGGTAGGCGAGCAGATCGGCCACCGGCATTTGCGGAAACACCAGGTGTACCATCGGCGTGAAGCAGGCGTCGAGCTGACGGCGCAGCGAATTGATCAACAGCGTCTTGCCCGATCCGGCGGCGCCGGTCAGCAGGGCCGCGCCCCGCGCGTTTTCGACGGCGTAACGCAACTTGAGCAGCGCGCCTTGGTGTACCTCGCTGGGATAATAGAACCGCGAATCGGTGCAGTTTTCGAAGGGGCGGCAGTTCAACTGCCAGTAGGTTTTGTACATCGTAGCGACCTCGCAAGGACCCCTAGGCGGCGAACGGCTTGTCGGCGACGGGCGACGGCTCGACCCGAACAACACGGCCGCTCTCGGCGGCGGCAAAATTCTCGATAATCCCCTCGACGTGTACCGCCTCACGCCGCAACTGCGTCCACGTTTCGGCCAGCGTTTCGGCCGACGTCGAACGCACGTCGTGAACCAGGTACAGCGCGTCAACTCCGATGGCTTTGGCCAGGCCGGCAAAGTCTTGCACCTCGGTGGCGTCGACGAGCGGCATCGTGTCCACCAGCACGATGTCATAATGATCGCGCAACAGGTTAAAATTCGTGGCCACGCGCTCGCAACGCGTCAATTCGCGCAGGCTCTTGGGCTCGCCCTGCCACGGCATCAGCGTGACGCGCTCGTCGACGGCAGCGATCAGCGTTTCGCCGAGGGCCGTCTCGCCTTCGAGCAGTTCGTTCCAGCCGGTGTGATCCTGAATTCCACAACTGCGGGCCAACCGCGGGTTCTCGAAGTCGGCATCGACCACGACCGGTCGCAGACCGCGAGCGGCCAGCAAGCGGGCCATGATCAGGCTCACCGTCGTGCGACCTTCGGCCCGACGGCAACTGGCCAGAGCGATCGTCTTCTGCCCCCAGCCAATCCGCTCGGCCAGATAGTCGGCCAGTCCGCTCAGGGCTTTTTCGGCGTGAACTTGCATACTCTGACAGGCCGGCGGCCAGGCCAGATGATCGACTTCCAGCAGCGCACTGGCCACGTCGTGAATTTTCGGACGCTCGGCAAACGACGACAGCGGCGAGGCCGACGGCGCGGGTTGCGTGGGCTCCGGCGGGACGATGGCAGCCACGGCCGCCGAGAGCATGGGCTTGCTTACGAGTGGCGCGCTGGTTGCTTCCGCCGCGGCGTTCGGCGCCAGGGGCATCTCCGCGTAGGCCTTCTTGAAGGCTCGATCGAGCTTGTTCATCGTTGCACCGGCGTGGTGATGCCCAGCGGCGCGGCACTGCCGGGCTGTGACGGGTTCGAGCGATCGTCCGGCGGCATCGGCGGTCGATTCGCCGTGCGAACTTCCTCGCGCTGCGGACCCGCGTTCACGACCCCGCCACCGTGGGACGGCGCGCCCGGATAAGCCGGATGCTGCGGCAGGCCGCTGCCATTGCGAATCACCGGACCTTCCGGCGGCAGATTTCCATCGCCAGTCGGCTGTTGTGCGGGTTGGCTTCCGGGATCGGCCGGCGGCATGTCGGCGGGCTGCGCCGTCAATATCGCGTTCCGAGGGTCTTGAGCCATCCCGGTCTCTTGAGACATCGCTGGCTCTTGAGTCAGCGGCGGAGCGGCGGGCGCGGTCGACGATCGGCTACTGCCAAAGCGATCGAATGGCAATGCCGAGCCTTCGCCATGCACCGAACTTGGAGGAGTCCACGCCGGGGCCTCGTCCACCGGTACGACAGGTGCGCGCTGCGGAGTCCAGATCAACGCCACGGCCAACGCCGTGCCCAAGGCGATGCAGGTCCAGTAAGCGATCGATCCCACCGTGATGCGGCGCGTCGGGGCGACCATTTCCAACGCACCGACGTCCGGCAGCCGCACGACCACCTTCGGCGACGGCGGTGCCAGGTGCTCGCCGGGATCGGCCAGACGGGGACCGTTTTGGGCCGGCGAATCGCGCTCGGCCGCCGGCTCTTCTCCGAGCTTCGGAGACTTGCGCCCCAAGATCTTGGACGGGGCCCGGTCGCCGTCGCGCGTCAAAATGGAAAACTCGGCCATAGTACCTCCGCGAACCGTCGACTCGGTCGGCAAGCAAACAACTTGCGCGCAAAGTGCGCCTGAGTTTCCTATCGGCCCCGGTCGTAGCGATCTTGAGCCTTGTCCGACATACATGGACTGGGCAATTTGGGATGCGAGGCTGCACCTTCTCACCGGCTTGCACGCCATGATCGCTGGAAGTGTCTGAATGGCCGCGCGAACCAACTCCGCTTGTCTCGTCTCGTAAATTGCAATAAATAGTGACGTGCCAACCGCTTACTCGATCTGAGATCATGCCTGCGAGCCGCCAGCAAGCGTTTGCAGGCCGGGCGGTTCCATGCGATAGTTGTCGGATGTGCCAGTCAGGTCGCAAATCCGCAAGGTTGGCACACTAAACCCCTTCGTTGCACTAGCTTAGGCGCCTAGAATTCAGCCATGTCCGTCAGCTCTCCCGTTCAGACTCAGGAACTTCTCGAAAAACTGCTCGGCGAGCGCATCCTGGTGCTCGACGGCGCCATGGGGACGATGGTGCACGCGCTGAAATTCAGCGAAGCCGACTTTCGGGGGCGGCAGTTTGCCCAGCATCCCCAGGACCTCAAGAACTTCATCGACATCCTGGCCATCACCCAACCGGCCGCGATCACGCAGATCCATCGCCAATATCTCGAGGCCGGCGCCGACATCATCGAGACCAACACGTTCGGGGCCACGAGCGTGGCCATGGCCGACTTTCAACTTTCGGATCACGTCCGCGAGTTGAACCTGGCGGCCGTGGCGCTGGCGCGGCGGGCCGTCGACGAGATGAACCTGATCACGCCCGAGAAGCCGCGATTCGTGGCCGGTTCCATCGGCCCCACGAACAAGCAACTTTCGATCGCCGGCAACGTCAACGATCCGGGCCATCGCAGCGCCACGTTCGACCAGATGGTCGACACCTACACCGAGCAAGTCGATGCGCTGGTCGAAGGGGGCGTTGACCTGCTGCTGTGCGAGACGGCGTTCGACACGCTCGTCATGAAAGCCTGTTTGTTCGCCATCGATCAATACTTTGAGCGCAGCGGCATTCGCGTCCCGGTCATGGCGTCGTTCACGATCTTCGAAGGCGGCCGCACTCTGTCGGCACAAACCGTCGAAGCCTGCTGGAATTCGATTTCGCACGCCAATCTGCTCAGCGTGGGTATGAACTGCGCGCTGGGGCCCGAGAACTTGCGGCCCTATATCGAAGAGCTTGCGAAGATCGCCGGCGTCTACGTGAGCTGCTATCCCAACGCGGGTTTGCCCAACGCCTTTGGCGGCTTCGACGAAACACCCGATATGATGGCCCGCACGCTCGGGGAGTTTGCCGCCAACGGTTGGCTGAACATCGTCGGGGGCTGCTGCGGCACCACGCCCGACCACATCCGCGCCATCGCCAAGGCTGTGGCCGGCTACACGCCACGGCGACGGCCGACGATCGAACCGCTCACGCGATTGAGCGGGCTGGAACCGCTCACGCTGCGGCCCGACAGCAATTTCATCATGATCGGCGAGCGAACCAATGTGACCGGGTCCAAGAAATTCGCGCGGCTGATTCTCAACGAAAAATTCGAGGATGCCGTGGCCGTGGCCCGCGAGCAGGTCGAAGCCGGCGCCAACATCATCGACGTCAACATGGACGAAGGCATGTTGGACGGCGAAGCGTCCATGACCACGTTCTTGAACCTGATCTCGGCCGAACCTGAGATCTCACGCGTGCCGATCATGGTCGACAGCTCGAAGTGGAGCATCATCGAAGCCGGCTTGAAGTGCGTACAGGGCAAAGCGATCGTCAATTCGATCAGCCTTAAGGAGGGCGAGGAGCAATTCCTGCGCTACGCGCGGCTGGTGCGCCGCTACGGCGCGGCCGTGGTCGTGATGGCCTTTGACGAAGAAGGACAGGCCACCGAGGTCGAGCGCAAGGTGGCCATCGCCGAACGGGCCTATCACCTGCTGACCGAAGAGATCGGCATGCCGGCCGAGGACATCATCTTCGATCCCAACATCCTCACCGTCGCCACCGGCATCGAAGAGCACAACAACTACGCGGTCAACTTCTTCGAAGCCACGCGGCTGATCAAAATCCGCTGCCCCGGCGCCAAGGTATCGGGCGGTGTGAGCAATGTCTCGTTTTCGTTTCGCGGCAACGACGTCGTGCGCGAGGCGATTCACTCGGCCTTTCTCTATCATGCCATCCGCGCCGGGCTCGACATGGGCATCGTCAACGCCGGCCAACTGGCTCTGTACGAGGAGATTCCTCGCGACTTGCTCGAGCTGGTCGAGGACGTGCTGCTCAATCGCCGCCCGGACGCCACGGAGCGGCTCGTCGAGTTCGCCGAAACGGTCAAGAAGCAGGACCCGCAAGCCGAACAGACGCAACTGGCTTGGCGCACCGGTACCGTCGAAGAGCGGCTTTCGCACGCGCTCGTCAAGGGAATCGTCGAATTCATCGATCAGGACGTCGAAGAGGCCCGCCAGAAGTACGACCGCTGTCTGCTGATCATCGAAGGACCGCTGATGAGCGGCATGCAAATCGTCGGCGACTTGTTCGGCGAGGGCAAGATGTTTCTGCCCCAGGTGGTCAAGAGCGCCCGTGTCATGAAAAAGGCCGTGGCTTATCTGCTGCCGTTCATGGAAGAAGAAAAGAAGAAGTCGAACACCGTCTCGAAGTCGGCCCGTGGAAAGATCCTGTTGGCCACGGTCAAGGGCGACGTGCATGACATCGGCAAGAACATCGTCGGCGTGGTGCTGGGCTGCAACAATTACGAAGTGATCGACCTGGGCGTGATGGTTTCCTGCGAAAAGATTCTGGAAGCCGCCACCAAGCACCAGGTCGACATGATTGGGCTCTCCGGCTTGATTACTCCGAGCCTCGACGAGATGGTCCACGTGGCGCGCGAGATGGACCGGCTGGGCTGCACCCTGCCGCTGCTGATCGGCGGAGCCACGACCAGCGCCAAGCACACAGCAGTCAAAATCGCGCCGTCCTATCGCCACGCGACCGTACACGTGCTCGATGCCTCGCGCAGCGTGGGGGTCGTCGATCGTCTGAACAATCCCGACACCCGACCCGAGTTCGACGCCAAAAATCGACAGGAGCAAGCAGCCCTGGTCGAGTCGTTCAAACGTCGCCAGAAGGTCGAACTGACGCCGTACGCCCAGGCCCAGGCCGCGCACTATAAGACCGATTGGGCGCAAGTGCGCATCGATAAGCCCGCCTTTCTGGGCCGCCGCGCGCTCAACGATTTTCCGCTCGCCGATTTGGTCGGCTACATCGACTGGTCGCCGTTTTTCCTCACCTGGGAACTCAAGGGAAAATATCCCACGATCTTCGGCGATCCTGTCTTTGGCGAAGCAGCCACCAAGCTGTTCGACGACGCCAACAAGCTGCTGGCCGAGATCGTGGCCGCCAAATCGCTGCGCGCCCGGGCCGTCTATGGTTTCTGGCCGGCGGCTTCGCTGGGCGACGACATCGTGCTGTTTACCGACGAATCGCGCCAGCAGGAGCTCACGCGGTTTCACACCCTCCGCCAACAGTGGCAGCGCAAGGGGCAGACCGAATTCCTGGCCCTGGCCGATTTCATCGCTCCGCTCGACAGCGGCCGGCAGGACTATCTGGGCGCCTTCGCCCTCACGACTGGCTTGGGCGTCGATGAATTGGTCGCTGGCTATCAGGCCGACCACGACGACTACAACGCGATCATGGTCAAAGCGCTGGCCGACCGGCTGGCCGAAGCGTTTGCCGAGTGCCTGCACCGCCAGGCCCGCATTGACTGGGGCTATGGCGCCGACGAGCACCTCTCGGCCGAAGACCTGATTGCCGAGAAGTATCGCGGCATCCGCCCCGCGCCGGGTTATCAGGCCTGCCCCGACCACACCGAAAAGCAGATTCTCTTCGAGTTGCTCGACGCGCCCCAGCAAGCCGGCGTCACGCTCACCGAGAGTTTTGCCATGAGTCCGGCCTCATCGGTCAGCGGTTGGTATTTCGCGCATCCGCAATCGCGCTACTTCTCGGTCGACCGCATCGATCGCGGCCAGGTGGCCAGCTACGCCCAGCGCAAGGGAATGAGCGTTGCCGACGTCGAGCGCTGGCTGGCGCCCAATCTGGGATACGAACCCAGAAGTTGACGCGCTACTGTTCACCGACGTTCGGTGATTGGTGGACGACCCCGCCGCGCGGCTATTTCAGCCGCTTGTGTACGACCAGCACGATGCCCGAGTCGGGTTTGCTGACGAACTCGGTGGGGCGCTCGGGGTTGTTGAGGTTGTAGCACATCTTCAACATCTCGCCGTCGATGTCATAGATGCCCTTGAGCGTCTGGCCGTTGACTTCCAGATCGACCTGCTTGGGCAGCTTGGTCGAGTCGAGCAATTTGACGGCGCCGTTGATGACGTCGCCGGCTTTGGGTGTCAGGGTGTATTTCTCTTCCTTGAACTCGCGCGTCGCGTCTTTGAGCAGCTCGACCGGGTTGCCGTTGTAAGCAAACGACTCGACGATCCATTTGCCTTGCAGCTTTTGCAGATCGGGGTCGGCGGCCGCGAGTGTCGCGCTGCCGAAGCTGACCAGCGCGCCGCAGCCCAACGAGGCAAGCATGAATAGCTTCATAGCGACTTCTTTCATCGAGTGAACGGCATCATGCCCCGGATTCGAGCGAATATAGCAAGCCCCCAGGCGACTTTCCACTTTTCTCGCCACGACGTCGAAATAGCCAGCACAACGGGCAGAAAACGCTGCAGCCGCCAACGGTCAACGGCCCCCTTGCCACCGCGTCGCGCCCCGCGACGGTCATTTGACAATTGGACCCCGACCAGTAGGATGAGCGAGGCCGCCGCGAGATGGACTTCGCCACCTCCGACAGCGGCCTGACGACCCCACATCCCACCCTGGCAACTCAGCTATCATGACACAGATCGAGCAAGCCCGAGCGGGCGTGGTCACTCCCGAGATGGAATTCGTCGCCCAGCGTGAGGAGCTCGAGCCCGAGTTGATTCGCGCCGAAGTCGCCCGCGGCCGGATGGTCATTCCGGCCAACAAGGTACACCTGACGAAGCGGTTGGAGCCCATGTGCATTGGGATTGCCGCTCGCACGAAAATCAACGCCAACATCGGCAACTCGGCCGTCACCAGCGACATCGACGGCGAGCTGGAAAAATTGCACACCTCGGTCCACTTTGGCGCTGACACCGTGATGGACCTGTCGACGGGTCGCGACATCGATTCGATTCGCCAGGCGATCATCGACGCCTCGCCCGTGCCGATCGGCACGGTTCCGCTCTATCAAATGGTGCAGCAGATCGACGACATTTGCGACATGACGCCGCGGCATTTCCTGGACATGGTCGAGCACCAGGCCCGCCAGGGAGTCGACTACATGACGATCCATGCCGGCATCCTGCTCGAGCACCTGCACCTGACGACCGCTCGCGTGACAGGCATCGTCAGTCGCGGCGGCTCGCTGATCGCCAAGTGGATGATGCACCATCGTCAGCAGAACCCGCTCTACACGCACTTCGAAGACCTGTGCGACATCATGCACGAGTACGACGTCACGTGGAGTCTCGGCGACAGCTTGCGCCCCGGCTCGATTGCCGACGCCAGCGACGCGGCCCAATTCGCCGAGCTCGACGTGCTGGGCGAGCTGACGCGCAGGGCCTGGGCCAAGAATACGCAAGTCATGGTCGAAGGCCCCGGGCACATCCCAATGGACCAGATCGACATGAACATCAAGCGGCAGATGCGCGTCTGCGACGAAGCCCCGTTCTACGTGCTGGGTCCGCTGGTCACCGACATCGCTCCCGGCTACGACCACATCACCAGCGCCATCGGCGCCGCGATCGCCGGCCAGTCGGGAGCCGCCATGTTGTGCTACGTGACTCCCAAAGAGCACTTGGGGCTGCCGGATGCCGAAGATGTACGTGCCGGCGTGATCGCCTATAAAATCGCCGCCCATGCCGCCGACGTGGCCCGCGGCCGCCCCGGCGCCCGCGACCGCGACGACGCTCTGTCGAAGGCGCGTTACGAATTCGACTGGAACGAACAATTCCGGCTGTCGCTCGACCCCGAACGGGCCCGCAGCATGCACGATGAAACCTTGCCACAGGAAACGTTCAAAAGCGCCAAGTTCTGCTCGATGTGCGGCCCGANNGCGGAGGACGTCAGTCCGCCGGTGGCACGCAAGCGTCTTTCCACGCTTGTACTTGGCAGCGGCACAACGAAAGGGGACAGGTGCATTATTGGGTGCATTTAATGGACCTGTCCCCTTTTCTCTCTCAGGTAGTCGCTATCCAATGGGTGACACTTACGTCGGTTCAGTCGGCTCCAGCCGACCTCCCTTTTGCCACCAGCTTTAGAGATCGTCCGGCTTTCCAATCGCCAAGACGTGGGGTGGGTCGAGTTTTTACGACGCCCACCCTGCCCGCAATTAGCCGTGATTGCGAGCCCTCCGCGCTCGGGCGAGCGTGGCGACAACCCTATTTCTGAGCCGTGAAAAAGCACTGCGGTGATGCGCATGGACTAAAGTTCACCCTACGGGTCTGTCACGGGTTCGACGATGATTCCGTCGGCGGAGATCGACAGGACGCGGATGCCGTCGACGACCTCTCCTTCGTGGATCAGCCGCTTCCCGATGCGCACCGCGGATACTCCGTCGGACATCCGCAGCACGATGCTGATTTTCTGTCCGCGGAACTCGCTCAAGCGCTGTTCGGCAGCGAGAACACGGGCCTTTTCGGCAGCTTCTTCCTGAGCCTCTTGTTCGCTGCTCGGCATTTCGCTGGCGATCTGCGTCTCTAGCGCGGTCCGGGGGGCAAACGGGTTGAATTTCAACGTCGTTTCCAATTCGTCTTGCGACGCGGACGAGATTTTGGGCCGCGGGCGAGATTTCGTGGAAGCGGTCTTGGCTGCCGAGTTCGCCACGGTCTTGCTGGAGGCCGGTGCCGACCGATGCGCCGTGGCAATCGGCCGGACGCCGGCGACAGCGGCTCGCGATTCCGCGGGCGGAGCAGCGCCAGGCCAGGCGATCACGGCCACCAAGACTGCTGCCAGAACGGCTACCAGCAGATATTTCATCCGTTGATCTTGCAGCGAAATCCCGAACACTTTGTCAGCCACGTGCATTCCCTCCATTTGGGGCGGGCTGCTCGCGAGCGAAGTAAATCAGCAGCGTGATATCGATCTGTGTTTTGTCCCCCGACTGCGGGGCCTTGATTTCCAGCCGTGTGATCCGGCACAGCCGTGGCAGCTCCTCGGTGCGATGCAAGAACTGGCACAGCGCCCGATATGTCCCCTGGGCGTTGAACTGAACTTCCATTTCTCCATGCTTTTCGAGAAGTCGCACGACGCCAGGACGGTAATCGTGGATTTCCAACTCGACTTGATGGGCCAGTGCGGTCATCTGACCCAGAAAATCGGCTTCGTGGGGAGCCGTCGGAACCCGTGCGGCAAGCCTTGTATTGCGGGCTTGGGCCTCGTCGATTTGGCGGCGAACGTCGCGGGCTTCCGCCCGAATTTCGGCAGCCGATTTCAGAAGTTCATCCAGGCGGGCGATTTCGGTGGCAGCTTCCACGCAATGCGCATGGGCGGGCTGCCACCGCATGACGGCGGCCCCGACGACGACAGCAGCCGTCATTGCCAGCCCGGCGGCGTGCAGCAGCCAGCCCTCGATCAGCAGCTTGCGGCGGTTGAGATCGCGCCGATTCATAGAGTGCACTCCACGACAAATGCCCGGATGCCGTGCGCTTGTCCCGCACCCCCCGTTGACGACTTCAAATCGACTTTGTCGAACACCTGGCTGTCGCGCAAGGCGACGACGAATCGGGAGACCATCAGGTTGTCTGCGCCAATCCCTTTGATCGTCATCACGAGCGTTTCGATTTCGGTCTTTTGATCAGGCTGGCCCGGCTGTCCGTCAGCATTCGGCGACTGCGCAGGGGACTGTTGAGCATTGACAATACTTTTGGTCCGCGAAAATGAGAATTGCTGCACCTGCACGCCGTCGCTGCATGTCGCTGCGCTGCGGCTGACAGTCGCCAAAAGATGAAACGCGATCTGCTCGCTTTCGAGTTCGGCGCGAAGCTGCTGTTCGTCTCGCATCTGGACGAGCCGCTTGCGCAGCTCGGCATTTTGCGTCTGCACGGTTTCCAGGGGGGCCGCCCGCAGGCGCCGTGCTTCGAGTCCCTGCTGTCCTAGCTGGCATTCATATTGCTGCCGAATGCAAGT
>PLYM01000194.1 GCA_003153375.1 Planctomycetaceae bacterium | reverse complement strand
AAGCAATTTCGGTGGTTGGTATAACACCCAATTCAGACTGACAACGGTCGCACCGAGCCATTCATGGCAGACGTCCTATCAACTTTCGTCGATCATGCACGGCAGAAGGGCATGGATCCGTCGACGATCTTCTTGCTGTTGCGATCGTCAGGCTGGAAGGACAAGGAAATTGCCGAATCGATTGCTGCTCGCGAACTGTCGATGAGAATTCCAGAGCGAGTCGGTCTGGGCTCCGCGCGGGACGTGTTCTTACACCTAGTGGCGTTTACGGCGCTTTATGCGTCGGTCATAAGCCTGATCTATTTGCTCTTTTCTTATATCGAGTTTGCATATCCCGATCCGGCGACTCGGGATTCGGCATATGGCGTCGAATGGGCTCTTTCCGGAATCCGCGCGTCATTAGCCACGCTCATCGTCTCCTATCCGCTGTTTCTACTCGTCTGGTGGTATCTTCTGCGCGAAGTTGGCAGATCACCGGAGGTGGCCAAGGGAGTCGCGCGCCGCTGGCTCTCGTTCCTTTCGTTGTTCGTCGGTGCGATGACGATCATGGCTGACGTAATCACGGTGATATACTATCTCGTCGAAGGCGAGCTGACCGATCGCTTTCTTTTCAAGTTTGCCGTCCTGCTGGCGATCACCGGCGCGCTGTCGATCTATCTAGCGCTGACGTTGCGGTCTGAAGCGGAAACTACGAAATGAAGCCGATTCACGCCGCGTTTTCCGTCGTGATGTCCTTGGTCGTGGTCTCGACCATCGCCTGGGGATTTGTGCTCGTGGGCTCGCCCATTTCGCGACGGCTGGAGCGGTTCGACGAGCGACGGCTAGAGGACTTGCAAACGATCGCCCGCGAGGTGCAGTCCATGGTTGTCTCCCTAGAAGACAAGGGAGAGCTGTCGCAGCCTCTCCCAGCAACACTTGCCGAGGCGGCGGAGAAGGCGACTTACCAGCGGATCAACTTGCGCGATCCGCAGACCGACGAGCCATACGTATATACGGTTAAGGACGAAACGACCTTTGAGCTCTGCGCGACCTTTTCGCGACCGCGCGACGTGGGTCACGCCGTGTTTTGGAATCATCCTGCAGGCACGCATTGCTTCACCATTAATGTCCTCAATCCGCCACGCCCACTTTGAAAAGATCCAGCTTCGAAGAACGGGACCCGATGGAACGTTTCCAGCCCCGACATTCCTCAACAGGGAGACGCGACAATGAATGTCCAACGTATTGACATTACGCCAGCCCAGTCGCGCATCGCGGCGCTGATTGTGCTCGCGATTGGCCTGACTTCAGCCTCGCAGATTCAAGCCGCAGTCGACAAGGCCGCCGACGCCGCCGCAGATGAACTTGCACCAGCGCGGCTGAGTTTCAACGATGGCACGGCCGAGGGCAAGAAGAGCATTGCGGGGGCGGCGGAGTTCTTGTCGTTCACGCTGCCGAACGATGGCGCCAAGGTGGCGGCGATTCGGGTGCATGGGTCGAGATATGGAATGCCGCAGCCGCCCAAGGAGGAGTTTTCGATCTACTTCCTCAACCAGGATTTGTCCCAGACCGTGGCCACGAAGACGGCGCCCTACGCACGATTCAAGCGCGGGCCGGAGTCGTGGGTCGTGATCATGTTTCCCGAGCCCGTCGAAGTGCCCAGTGACTTCTGGGTCGGTCTCGACTTTCACGCCGAACAAAAAAGGGGCATTTATCTGAGTGTCGACAAAAGCACCGACGGCTCGCGATCGCGGGTCGGCCAGCCCGGCAAGACGATTCGCCCGGCCAACGTCGGCGGCGACTGGATGATCGAAGTTGTGTTGGCCAAATGAACTGAAAATCGTGCCAAGGCTCTTAATCTTTTCACCTGCCGCGAGAGCACAATCAGGGCATTGCCGCTCGGCGCCGATTGCTCTAAAAAATAACTGCCGGCGGGCAGCGTTGACGACGCACCTGCGTTGGCCCCATGCTCGATCAATTCGCTGACTCACTCTGGGAGCAGAACCATGCAGATCAATCCTTACCTCGTCCGCTCACGCGTCGCTCTCCGCTTCCTCCGACTCATCAAAACCTCGCCCCGGCGGTAGCCTAGTTGGAGTATTACTGGAGTACAAGACCTGGATTTCCTTGGCCGAAAATCAGAGACCCGGGCACTCGAAATCCAGGCCGTGTTATCAAGAATGTCGCGAGCTGTTTTCGAAAAAGCACTTACCAACTGGCAATTGTGGGCGAGCAAAAAAGGAAACTCCGACCCGATGGCGACTCCAGGAGAACTACCGTGCGATTACACATCTTGCGGAGCGCCCCGATGTTATAACGAGGCGACGCGCAGCCATCCGCTTGGTTTGCCGTCCGAACGATCCAGAAGGGCACGCATCATCGATTCATCGGCCCGACGAGATGGAAGAGATGCTCGGGCTCCAGTGCCGGCCGACCTCGGTTCGAACTCAGTGGAGGGAGTCGAACCGGTGTGTCATGCCGCACGAATCGAGGCCAGAGAAATCGCAGGCTTGCGGGGCGCAACTAATTCGAACTGAGCTCTTTGCCCCAGGCTTTGAGACACTTCTCGCACATCGGTCCCAACGACACGGCCACGTCGTGGATCGTGGCGGGCACGAAACCTTGGAATTTCAGCAAGGTCTCGAGGCGATGGACCGATTTGCTGGCGGCTTCGCCAACCATGAGCGCACAGCAGGACTTGCACTTTTTCATGATCATCCCTTCAAGTGAGCAAAAAACCACCGGCTGGCGGCTCCCTGGAACCATTCAACTATAGCAGTGTTCAAAAGCCCAACCGAGGGTCTGACCCTTGCCGGACGATTCCGGCGCTCGGAGTGGTGAAGCACGAGCACTTAGTTGGCGGACTGGGCCAATTTCGAGCGATCGAGTTGCTCGTCAATCTGAAGCTCCAGATCACGCCACGAGCGACCTTGAAGCGTCTGTCCTTCCACCTCGCATTGCAGCCGCACGACGATCTGCGGCACTTTTTTCCCGTTGGACACGCGGATGTTCATCTTGGCTATCTTGATGTCTCGATAAATCTCTGGGGTTTTCGCCATCCAATAGAAACTCCTGGGCCAGCAACCGAATTAGAAACGAGCGCAAATAGAAAGCCGCCCAGAAGGCGGCTCAATTCCAGCCGAGGCATTATAGCAGCTTTCGGGGGAGGGTGCTGGGGAAAGTTGTTTCCGGCCAGCCTTCTGGCCTGAATTGGCGTCAAACGGCTCCGAAGTCCGGTGCGTCACGGTAGGCGTGGGCGCGGCAAAGCAATAGTGATTCGTCGCGCTGGCACGGCCCTGATTGAACCGGCACAGGGCGATAGCCAATAAGGGTTCGATTTCGACGCGGCTGCCGGGCACAAAAAGCAACAGCTTCGCGAGCGGCTGGAGCGCGCCAGTCAAGAGCTATCCCACTCACCGCGACAACGGATGGCATGAAAAGTGGCCTTCAGACTCGACCGTGTTGCCGTCATTTCCCTGACCCCCTCCCGATTTCAGTACCAGTGTCTGAGCTTGTTGACCCTACTCAACATCCGCTGTTTCGAGTGTTCAGCGCGAGCCTTCACGAAGAAATCCGGATTGGCCGTGAATTGCTTGGCGATCCAATCAGCGAAGGCCACGCTGTACTGCGGACTCCCGAATTTTGGTCCCTAGGTAAACGCCGGGGTTTGATCGGCCTTTTCAGCACGCCGCACGCACAGGATGTCGTGGGTGGTGATCCGGCAACTCGCTGTCCTTCAATGGTTTAAAGAATGGAGGCGGCGGGAATCGAACCCGCGTCCCGCGATATTTCCATGGGGGCTTCTACGTGCGTAGTCGGATCATTTACGCGTCTCGCTCGCAGGCCCCCAACCGACGGGGTGCCGCGCAAGCCAGCCAGGAACTTTTTTAACCTCGGACGTGCCCAGCAGTGACCCGAGGCGGTTCGGATTTGGTGACGAGTTTTTGGGCCTCTCCGACTAAAGCCCGGAACTCGGGTTACCTATCTCTAGGCAGCCAAAGCAAAGCTATCTTCGGCAATTGAAGATATTGGTCAGCTTTTTACGTGGCCCACTGACCAACCACGGCACGCCACCCACACTTCATGCTATCCGGTCGAACCCAGTTCGCCCCCGTCGAAGTGCGGTCGCAATTCGTTCGTCCCGACAGGCGGAACTCGCGAAACGCTTCGGCACCGTCATTATAGCACGCGGGCCAATCGGTCCAACGGCTAAGTTGTGCCACGATTCGGCGTGACAGGCCACCTTTTTGGCGCTGCGGACCTTAGGACGCTGCGGCGGCCGGCATGGCAGCCAGCGAGCCGGTGGCCAACCAGTAGAGAATCAGGCCGCCCAAAATCAGGCGATAAGCGATGAACACGTAGGTGGTGTGGCTCTTCAAATAGCTGAGCAAAAAGGCGATCGAGCCATAGCCCACCACCGCCGAAACCACGGTTGCCACAGCCAATGCCACGATATTTTCCTGGCTGCTCAGCAATTCGAGGCGGGCCTCGTAGAACTCGAATACGCCCGCGGCAAATACCGAGGGAAGCGAGAGCAGGAATGAAAAGCGGGCCGCCGTGTCGCGCGACATGCCGGCGAACAGCCCAGCGGTGATCGTGACGCCCGAGCGCGACGAGCCCGGCACCAGGGCCACGGCCTGGGCCAGCCCGGTCACCAGCGCGTCAGTCCAGCCGATGTCCTGCAAATGTTTCTGTCGCTCGCCGCGGCGGGCGCGCCAGCGCATCAGCGCTTCGGCGGCCGCCAGCAGCACAGCCAGTGCGATCATCGCCCCGGCAATCACATAGAGCGAACGCAGCGTGGTCTTGATGTGGCTCTTGAACAGCAGCCCACAAACCACGATCGGCACGGTGCCTGCGATCATCATCCATCCCATGCGGGCATCGAAATCAGCCCAGGGTCGGCCGCGCACCAGCCCCAGGTTCCAGGCCCGGCCGATGCGCCAGATATCGTCGCGAAAATATGCCAGCACCGCCGCCAGGGTGCCCAATTGGATGACCGCTGTAAAACCGGCGCCCGGATCGTTCCAGCCCAGCAATGCTGGCACGATTCGCAGGTGAGCGGTGCTGCTGATGGGCAAAAACTCGGTCAACCCCTGCACGATCCCCAGCACCAGGGCTTCGAAGAAACTCATGAAGGACAATCCGGGGGAGAGGGCAGGTGGCTCAAAGTCTTCACAATTTTAGAACACGATTCGCCCTGTTGGCGGGGGCCTTGTGCGGCGAGCCGCACGATCTCGTGCGACGTCCACTTCAACGCCGCGACGAATTTTGTCATAATGACCTCGCTTTTGGCAACGGACAGGAAGGGCGCGATGTTTAAAAATTTGAATTTGGAGTCCCTGGGAATCTCAGGGGGCGACAGCGAAGTCATCGGGTTGGTGCTTTCCAACGGCTTCAAGGGCATCGACCTGAATCTGGTCGATTTCGCCGAACAAGTGAAGACGCACGGCTTGGCCCGCGCGTCGCGGCTGATCGCGAGCGCGCGACTGAAGGTCGGCAGTTTTGATCTCCCACTGCGCTGGCAAGACGACCTGGAGCGGCACAAGGCCGAACTCGACAAGCTGCCGATTTGGGCCGACGTGGCCAAGCAAATTGGCTGCACGCGGGCCACGACGTTCATCGAACCGGCCAGCGAGCGGCGGCCCTATCACGAGAACTTCGAGTATCACCGCCACCGCCTGGCCGAAATCGGCGACGCCTTGGAGCCCTTCAACATCCGGCTGGGCATTGGCATTTTGGCGCCGTTGGCCTGCCGCGAGGGACGTCCGTTTCAGTTCATGCAGACGGTCGATGAGCTTGTGTTGCTGCTGCGCAGCGTGACTTCGTCCAATGTCGGCATCGCGCTCGACACCTGGCACTGGCACCTAGGCGGCGGCAAGATTGAATCGCTGAGGAGCCTGTCGGCCGAGCAAGTCATCACCTTGTCGCTGGCTGACGCCGAGCCGAATACGACGGCGGCCAATGCCCAACTTGACGCGCGCCGCTGGCCGAACGACGGCGGGGCGATCGACAACGCGGCCGTGCTGACGGCGCTGGCCGAGATGGGCTACGATGGCCCTGTCACGCCGGTGCCGGGGAAGAATCAGTTGTCTGGCCTCGGCCGCGACAAACTGGCCAAGCAAGCCGGCACTTCGCTCGACCAGGTATGGAAGTCTGCCGGCTTGAACCCCGCGGGTCGGCTCACGGCCGTGCCGCGTCACTAGTGCGTCCAACTTGGACCGATCGACCGGCTCACCCCAACCGCGAGCGAGAGCGTGTTTCACTACGACCGCGGACTCAAGCTGACGCGCGCCGATCTGGCCGTTGACTTTCGTCGACGGCAGCCGCGGGCTTTTGTCTCGCACGCCCACGTCGATCACATGGCACGGCACGAGTACGCGCTGTGCACGCCGTCGACGGGCGCACTCTATTGCCTGCGATACGGCCAACGCCCGACGCGCGACATGCCCTACGGCGAACCGCTGGAATTCGGCGGGCTGCGGCTGACGACGCATCCGGCCGGTCACTGCCTGGGCTCGGCGATGCTTTTGGCCGAGGACGGCGATCAGTCGTTGCTCTACACCGGTGACTTCAAGCTGGGTGAGTCGGCCACGGCCGAGCGAGCCGTGTTGCCGCCGGCCGACGTGCTGGTGATCGAAAGCACCTACGGCAATCCGCTCTATCGCCATCCGCCGCGCGCCGGTGTTCTCGATCGTTTTTTTTCGCTGGTGCAGGCCGCGCTCGACGACGACCGCACGCCGGTCGTCGAAGCTTACGTGCTCGGCAAGGGCCAGGAAGTCACGCGGTTGCTCACAAGCCACGGCTTTCCCGTGCTGCAAGATCCGCGAATTTTCGCCGTCAGCGAGGTCTATCGCGCTCGCGGCGTTGACTTGGGCGATTGCCATCTTTATCCGGGCCATCCCTTGCCCGGCCATGTGGTGGTCGTGCCGCCGCGCATGCACCGCGGCTCGCGTCTGCCCAACCTGCGCCGCACTGTCTCGTTCGCCGTCACCGGTTGGGCCACGCATGAGCGAACCCGCGACCGGTTGGGAGTCGACCACGCGATTCCACTTTCGGACCACGCCGATTACGACGAGCTGTTCGAAGCCGTCGAACGGGTCAATCCGCGCATCATTTACTGCACCCACGGCCCCCTCAGCTTCGTCGATTGCCTGCGCGCGGCCGGTCACAATGCCTATCCGTTGGAACCGCCGAAGGAAAAGCTGACGGTCCAGACTCCGGTGCAGCGGCGGTTGTTTTGAGAGCGGCGGGCGAAGATTTTAAAACTTTGCCACCGAGGACACCGAGAACACAGAGAGATTACCGAGCAGAGAAAGCAACCGCAACTGGGTTCATTCGACTCAATTAGCGCTGTCGTTCGCTTGGTGCTGCCGCCGGCCATTTCTTTGGCATCTGTCGCCAACTCTCTTCACAATTCTACTTGCCAATCAAAATAAGATTGTCGAATTGCGATTGCGCGTCGGCCTTGCTCCACAGGCCGATCATGCCGGGCTTGGTGATCGTGGCGTCATGGAAGTCGAGGTACTTCTTACCATTGTAGTAGCACTCGATGTGGTCGCCCGTCATGGCGATGCGGAGGGTGAATGCGCGATCGGAATGCGGGAGGTCGGCGTTTTGAAGTAGCGTGCGTTTACCATCGACGACGTGATAGAGTCGATAGTTGTCTTCCAACGGGTTGTAACGGGCGAGGTAGTAGTTCTTGGCGTCCTTGGCGCGCCAGACGATTCCGCCGCCGCGATCCAACTCACCAGCGATGGCTTGGACGTCGACCGAAATGTCGACGTCCTTCGAATTCGTATCGCGAATAAGCGTGACGTTGAACGTGGGGTCCGAGTTCTTGGCGGATTGCGCGAGCACTTTGCCTTGCCCCGCTTCGACAACGCGCCAGGTGCCGACTTCCCCGACGAAGCCCGGGGCGATCTCGCCCGTCTTATCGTGATCGAAATTCCAGGTTCGACGTTGGCCGTCAGCCGCCGACAGCACGCGCGGCGTGAGCAGGAGTAGACTGAAGATTGCGATGTAGACTGGAATCCGCATCATTTTTGCTGGCCCTCAATCGCTGATTGCGAAAGGCTGAAAGTGAGCGTTCTCACTTCAGTCTATTTGGTTAGTAGCGGAATGACTCCGTTCCAGCCTTCGGGCGGAGTGCGATTGTGCTGAGCGATGAAGACGGTGAGGAAGTCTTTCACGCGGTCTTCGGCGGGGACGCGGTGCAGGCGTTCGAAGGCGCCCGACCAGTTGCCGGCGAGCAAATCGTCGAGGGCCTTTTCATACTCGGCGATGTGCTGATCGGTCAGGGCAGGGTACTGCGACAGCGGCGGCAGCAGCTCGACGACTTCTTCCTTGCGGTCCAGACCATAGGGCTTGACCACGGCCACGCGCCGCAGCCGGGCCATTTGCGGCGACAACCAATTGCGAGCCACGATCGCCGTGCGGCGGTCGATCAGGATGGGCGCTTGCAGGATCTTGGTCATTCCTTCGAGGCGCGACGCCAGGTTGACCACGGGTCCGAACACCGTCACCTTCACTTGGTCGACGGTGCCAATCTTGCCCGCCACGGCGCGGCCGGTGGCAATGCCGATGCCGACGCGAAAGCCGGTGAGCGGATCGTCAATGCGTTGGGCCGTCTCAATGAATTCGGCACGGATGGCCAGTGCCGCCTGACACGCCCGCGCGGCGGCG
Source organism: Planctomycetaceae bacterium (assembly GCA_003153375.1). Lineage (GTDB taxonomy): Bacteria > Planctomycetota > Planctomycetia > Pirellulales > PALSA-1355 > PALSA-1355. Next base: position 127,303 of record PLYM01000194.1, on the reverse strand, counting down.
TCGGGCTGCGCCAGTGGCCACCCCCAAAAACCCATCGCGGCGTCACCGTGAAAATCGCCCAACACGCCGCCTTGCTCGCGAATTTGATGCGTCGTGACACCCAAGGCCTGGCTGACGCGGTTGAGCAAGCCCAGCAGATCTTCCGATGAGCGTTCCGATTGGCGAGAAAAGCCGCGCAAGTCGCAAAACAACACCGAGACTTCCGTCTCGCGCGGCGCCAGCACCATCTCGGGATCGACGCCTTGCAACGCTTCGAGCACGACCGGCGAAAAGAACTGGCTCAAGCCGGCCCGATGCCGCTCGAGCACGCGCACATCACGCAGCGCGGCCAGCGTGGTGGCGGCCAGTTCGGTGAATTTGAGGTCGTCTCGCAAGTCGTTCGGATCCGAGACGTCGACGGGCGTCGAATGATCGTCGACAAAACGGCCAGCGACATAGATGCCCCATCCGTCGCAAGCCTTTCCGCCCACGGGCGTGCAGAAAGCCCAGTCGACCCCCTGGGTGACCGTGAAGCTGGACGCGGTGGTCGTGTCGGCAGCATTCCAGACGTGCAACACGCTTTGGCGGCGGCGAATGGCATCGAGAATCAACCGTTCGCTCGGTTGAAAATCGCCGGCCATCATCGAGCGGCGATCCCAGTGCAAGACTTCGATGCCCGGCCGCGCGCTCTCCGGATGCTTGACCATCACCAACGCCACGGCGCCGGCCCTTGGCAAGCCCGTGAGTAGCAGATTGACCAACCGCACCGAGAGCTCCGAGTCGCTGCTGGCCCCCGAGATCACTTCTGGCAGGCGTCCCAGCACGTCGATGTGGGCGCCCGTGTGACGAAATTGAATCTTTTGCAGATATTGCGAGCTGAAGGTCTGCTGTTGCGCGGGCGGCGGCACATCGAGCGAGACGTTCACCCGTTCGTCGGTGAGCGTGAAGGTCGTCTCACCAATCACGAAATGCTCGCCGGGCTCGATCTTGAACTGTGCCTCGGGCCGGCCCTTGACGAAGATCGGATTGCGGGCCCCCTCGAGCCTGCGCACGTCCAGGCGCTGCCCGTCCCAAGAAACCTCGGCGTGCTGCCGCGAAACGCGATCATCCCACGACGTGGGCCAACCGCCCGGAGCGCGGCCCAACGTAACGGGCCGGCCGACGAGCAAAGTCCGCCGCCAGCGATGCTGCGAATCGGCTCCCTGGGCAATTAGATCGGCCATGCACAACTCCTGGGGCGGCTTGCCGCGCGGCGTGGAATGCTCACGCCGTGGGCTCCGGCTGCGGCACTGGCGGTTTGATCGTGGCGCGCGTCGGCTCGCCCAAGGCTCGCACGACCAGGGCCCACAGAACGGCCGACAACACGACAATCAGCAAGGCGGCTACGAGGCTGCCAGAGAACAAGCTTTGCTTGAGCTTGGCGAGCGCGCCGCCAATGGCGCCTTCGTACGACTCTTGCACGATGACGATCCAGCCGGTTTGGCCGTCACGAATGCTCACGCGAGCCGCGGCTGCCAGCCAGTGCTTGTCGTATTCCTTGCCCTGCGGATCCTTGGCCAGCGGATCGATGTAGTTCTCTCGCTTGGCCGGCGAGTCGGGCAATTCGCTGCCGTCTTTGAGTCGATAAGTCGGAAAACGATCGGGCACTTGCTTGTCGTCGGCCAGCAGCTTGTCGAACAGGGGGTGCTGCAAGATCAGCCCCTTGTTGTCGCCCGGCCGCCAATCGACCAGCGCCACGAACGGCCGATTGCTCTCCTGCTTGACGAACTGACGCACCTTGACCGACAGGCCAATCACACCGAGGAAGCGTCGATCGGTCTCGTCCGTGTCTTCCTTCGCCTCTTCCTTATAGACCGGCGTCGAGATGGTCACCATCCAGCAGTCATTCACCTGGCTGAAAAACACCGATGACAAGTTCGGCTTTGTGATGTGGTCGTTGGGCTTGGCCCGCCAGTCTTCGGCATAGTCCTCGTTGCCGCCGTGAAAATACGTGCGCCACGAGAAGTTGTCGCCCACGGTCGAATGCTCCGGCGCGCGGGCCAGTTGCATCCCTTCGGGATCGGTGACGAACCAACTGGCCACGTCCGGCTCGCTCTCGTCGTGCAAGAGATCCTGCAAGCGCTCTTGCAGTTTTTTGCGGGCCGGATGATCGATCAACCGGGCGCGCAGCGCGTCGCGCGCTTCGGCGTCCAAGTGCGTGCTGTTCAGTTGCCGGCGCAGGTCGACGATCTCCGGGTCGTCGATCGTTTCTTCCAGCAGGCTCTCGAAGCGCGCACTGCCGGCCATTTCCTCGACGGCGCGATAGTACAACTCGAGCTTGTTGGTGACCGTCTTGGCCACATACTTGGCGGCGAACAGATTGCTCTCAAACGCCCGGGCTTGCAGCGCTTCGTCCGATTCGGCCATCACGGTCTCGAACGAGCTCCAGGCAAAAATCGACACGATGGCCAGCAACAGGGCCGGGCCCACAAAGCCCAGCAGCACCAGCGGCCACCGCGCTTTGCGGCGGTCGCGAGCGTTCAGCGCGTCGATCACCTCCTGGACGTTGGCGTATCGTTGTTCTCGCCGCGGCGCCAGGCAGCCGTCGACAATATCGGCCAACTCGCGATCGACGCCGGGCACCTGGCGATGTTTGTTGCAGGGGGGCGAGTTCTCAATCAACTGCCGGTAGCGGGCCAGACGTTCTTCCAGATCGGTCGCGGTTTCGAATTCGGTGACCGCCGACTCGCTGCGGTGCGGCGGCGAGCCCGTCAGCATGCAATAGAGCAACGCGCCCAAAGCGTAGACATCCCAGCGCACGTCGGGCACGGCGTGCAAATCGGCCTGCTCTGGCGCCATGTAGAACAGCGTGCCGAGTGCGGGCGTCTGCTCGTGCGACAACCGCGATTGACCAAAGTCGGCCAGTCGTGGACGCGTGTCTTGATCCAATAGCACGTTGGCCGGCTTGAGATCGCAGTGGAGCACGCCCTTGCCGTGCGCGTGGAGCAGACCGACCGTGACGTCGCGGAACAGGGCCACGGCCTCGCGGGCGGGCAGCTTGCCTTCGCGCGCGAGCAAGTCCTCGAGCGAACCCTGTTCGATATACTCCATCACATAATAAGGCGGATCGGCTTCCCAGCCGACGTCGAGCAGTTGCACCACGTAGCGATCGGCTGACAAGAAAGCCAGCTTCTCGACCTCGCGCGACAAGATCGACCAGTCGAGGCCGCCTTGATGGGCATAGAACTTGATCGCCACTTTGCGGCCGGTGGTGCGATCGACGGCGACCCAGACCTCGCCATAGGCGCCCGCGCCCAAGAAGCGGTGGGGCTCATAGCCGGGCACCTGAGTGGGCGGCCGCGAAGGCTTGAGGCTCAGCGCTTGAGCCCGCAACTGCTCATCGCCAGACTGCTGTTGCGTGTGATTGAAATCCATCAGCCACTATCGACCTGGAAAAATCCAGGTTCTCCCTGCGCCGGGAACGCGCGATCGGTCGATTGCTCACGGTCCAGTGCCACATCCGGCGGAGCACGAATCGCGAGCTCGACGCACAAGGTTTATCGTACAGGGCACTTGCACCATGCCAATAGTACCTCCCCGGGGAACATCACCCCGGGGGCCGGTTATACGGATCGTGCGGTCGGTGGGGGGCGGTCGGTGGTGACGGCTCGAAACACGGGGCGGGCCATCCTGCTTTCTACGGGGGTGGCACCCCGCCGGTTTACGTCCGGCCGGCGAATCCAGGCGACAACCGGGCCCCGCTCAGCGGCCGTGCGGCCAGGAGAACAACCGGACGCGATTGCCGTCGGGGTCGAAGGTGTTGGCTTCGCGGAGGCCCTCGGGGTCACGCTTGGGGTGCGTCACCAGTGAGCCATTCGCCAGCAGCCGGGCACAGATTTGCCGCACGTCGCTCACCTCGAAGGCTAGGCTGATCCGCCGCGAGGGCTCGCCCGGCGAGGGCCGCGCCAACAAGGCCAGCCGGGTGTCGCCGGCTTCGAGTAAGGCATAGCCGTCGTCCATCACGCGCACCAACACCCGCAGCCCGATGATCTCGCGATACCAGTCGACCAACTCTTCCCACTTGTTGGTGCGCAGCTCGACACAGTAGAGGCCGGGTCGGTCGTCGCGACGGATGCTCATAAGGTGGCTCGCGGGCGCAACAGCCTACGGTCTGAAGGCTTTAGGCGTTGTGGGCTGCTTCCAGTCCGCGGCTCGCCGCGGGGAGCTGACATTGACCACAACTCCAGTTGCACTAGAATGTTGCGATTCTTTCCATGAAATGCAAGCCGACCTATGAGCCTGATCGACCAATCTTCTCGCAACGTGCCGCCAGCAATGAGTTCTTCCAGCGAATCACCCGGTATGCACGAGGCGTCTCGCCGCGAGAAACTCCGCAAGATCCAAGAGCTGGGGCATGACCCCTGGGGAAGCCGTTTTGATGGCCAGATGTCGATCGGAGAAATCCGCGCTCGCGAGGGCGAGATCGTCGTCGAGCCCATTCCGGCCGGCTCCGACCAGCGCGAACCGACGCAACACGGCCCGCATGTCCGGGCCGCCGGTCGCATCGTCTTGCAGCGCAAGAAGGGCAAGCTGATCTTCGCCGATATCCGCGATTGGAGCGGCCAGATCCAACTGTTCATCGGCCGCGGACAGGTGGGCGAAGACAACTGGGCCCTGGCCGAATGCTTTGACCTCGGCGATCTGGTCGGAGTCGACGGCCAATTGAAGCGGACCAAGACCGGCGAGTTGACCATCTTTGCCGAGAAGCTGCATTTTCTCAGCAAGTCGTTGGAGTCGCCCCCCGAGAAACATCACGGGCTGACCGACCCCGAATTGCGCCATCGGATGCGTTATGTCGACCTGGCCTATACCGAGGGGGTGTTGCCCCGGTTTCTAGACCGTTCCAAGATCGTGGCCTCGATTCGCAACACGCTGGGTGCCCAGGGCTTTGTCGAGGTCGAGGGCCCGACGCTGCACACAATTGCCGGCGGGGCGGCCGCGCGGCCGTTCAAGACACACCACAACGCGCTCGACATGCCACTGTTTTTGCGGATTGCGCTGGAGCTACACCTGAAAAGGCTCCTGGTCGGTGGCATGGAGCGGGTGTTCGAACTGGGACGTGTGTTCCGCAATGAAGGGGTCAGCCCACGGCACAACCCCGAATTCACGATGCTCGAGGCCTACCAGGCCTATGGCGATTATCGTTCGATGATGGACCTGACTGAGCGGCTAATTCTGGACGCAATTGCCGCCACGGGCCGGGGCTATCAGTTGCCTTGGAACGACGCCACGATCGACTTCACACCGCCGTTCGCCCGGCATACCTACGACGAACTGTTCACCCGCCATACGGGCGTCGATGCCGCTGACACTGTGGCCATCAAGAAGTTGGCCGACGACATCGGGCTGGAGACCGCCGGCAAGGATCCCGACGTGATCAAGAGCGAAGTGTTCGAGCACAAGGTCGAGGACCAGTTGATGGGCCCTGTGTTCGTGCTCGACTATCCGGCCACGATTTGCCCGTTGACCAAGCGCAAGACCAGCAATCCGGCCGTGGCCGAGCGGTTCGAGCTGTTCGTGCAAGGAATGGAAATCGCCAACGCTTACACCGAGTTGAATGATCCGGACTTGCAAGAACAACTGTTCCGCACGCAACTGGCCGGACAGAAGGCCGAGGACTCGATGGCCAAGATGGACGAGGATTTCATCCGCGCCTTGCGGCACGGCATGCCGCCGGCCGGCGGGCTAGGCTTGGGAATCGACCGACTGGTGATGCTGTTGACCAACAGCCAGACGATTCGCGAAGTGATCTTGTTTCCCCTGCTCCGAACCGAGGCGAAAAACCGCTAGCCCCGCGTGCCCGCTGGTGCGACGCCGTGGTCAGCGTCTGGGGGCGCTCAACTTCCGCAAGCCAAAGGATTGGCCATGTACAAGTTCCTGCTCTGCTGGCGTTATCTGCGAACGCGGTATATCGCGCTGGCTTCAGTCGTCAGCGTCACGCTGGGCGTGGCGACCATGATCGTGGTCAATGCCGTCATGGAAGGCTTTACCCACGAGATGCAGGACCGCATCCACGGCATCCTCTCGGACGTGGTGTTCGAAAGCCACAGCCTCGAGGGCTTTCCCGATCCCGAAGGCAAGATGGAACAGATTCGCCAGGTGGCCGGCGACTACATCGCGGGCATGACCTCGACCGTCGTGATTCCAGCCCTGTTGATCTTCGAAGTTCAGGGCCAAACCATCACGCGCCAGGTGAACTTCATCGGCGTCGACGAAAAGACCCACGGCCAGGTGAGTGACTTCAATCGCTACCTGCAACATCCCAAGAATCGCGAGCAACTCAGTTTCGACCTGCGCAATGGGGGCTACGACACGATCGACCATCAGGGTTCTGACAAATCGAAGCCTCGAGACCGAATGGAAATCGCCGGCTGGGAATATCGCCGCATCCTGGCCAAGATCAAGGGCCCGATCCAGGCCGATCGTCTGAGCGACTCGCCCCCGCAGTCCCGGGTCGCCAGCGCCCCGGAACCGCAGGCACCGCCGGAAGAACTGGAACACGAAGGCTGGACCTATCGGCGCGGCGAACAACTTACCGCCAAGCCGCCCGAAACCAAGGACCCCTTCGAACGATCCCGCCCGGCCGAGTTCGATCCGGCCAACGAGACGCACTGCGGCATCGTGATGGGCATTGCGCTGGCCAGCTTTCGCGGACGCGACGGCACCGATCACTTCATGGTGCTGCCCGGCGACGACGTGAAGGTCACGGTTCCCACGGCGGGCATGCCTCCGAAGATCGTCGACGACAATTTTACGATCGTCGATTTCTACGAGAGCAAGATGAGCGAGTATGACGCGAACTTCGTGTTCGTGCCGATTCGCAAGCTGCAAGAGATGCGGGGCATGATCGACCCCCAGACCGGCATCGGCAACGTGACGTCGATTCAAATCAAGCTGCACAACGACGCCGACGGCCAGCACGTGCGCAACCTGCTGCAGGCGGCGTTCCCGCCCGAGCTATTCGGCATTCAAACCTGGCGCGACAAGCAGGGGCCGCTGCTGGCGGCCGTGCACATGGAAACCGCGATTCTGAACGTACTGTTGTTCATGATTATCGCCGTGGCCGGCTTCGGCATCCTGGCGATCTTCTACATGATCGTCGTCGAGAAGACCCGCGACATCGGCATTCTCAAGTCTCTGGGCGCGGCCAGCAGCGGCATCATGGGCATTTTCCTGGCCTATGGGCTGTCGCTGGGCATCGTCGGCTCGGGCGTGGGCATGCTAATCGGTTTGGTGTTCGTGGCGCACATCAACGAAATCGCCGATGGCCTAGCCTGGGTCACCGGTCAGCAGGTGTTCGACCCCTCGATCTATTACTTCCAGCAAATACCCACGATCGTCCAACCCTTTACCGTGAGTTGGATCGTTCTGGGAGCCATGGCGATCGCGATTATGGCCAGCATCCTGCCGGCGCGCCGGGCAGCACGCTTACACCCCGTGGAGGCTCTGCGCTATGAGTAACGCCCCGCTAGTGAAGACACCCACCGCCGCGCACGACGCCGCACGGACCCATGTGAAATTCGACCCGCAGCCCGGCGCGGCCTTGGCGCCCCGCGCGCCCTTCCAGGCAACCGAAGCGCCCCAGATGGCGGCCCAAGGGTTGTGGAAGCGGTACTTCAAAGGCCGCGTCGAGATTCCCGTCTTGCGCGGAGTTGAGTTGGAAGTGCGTCGCGGCGAGTTCGTGTCGATCATCGGCCAGAGCGGTTCGGGCAAGAGCACGCTGTTGCACCTGCTGTGTACGCTGGACGTGCCCGACCAGGGAGAGATACGCTTTCAGGGCCAGCGCATTGACAATGTATCGGCCCGCCGCCGCGATCAGTTGCGCAACAAGGAACTGGGAATGATCTTCCAGTTCTATCACCTGCTGCCCGAGTTGACCGCTTTGGAGAACGTGCTGTCGCCACTGTTGATCGCCGAGGGAGCATGGAGTTATTTTCGCCGACGCCGCGAGCATCTCGAACGTGCGAAGGAATTGCTGGATCGCGTGGGACTTTCGCACCGCCTGAAGCATCGCCCGCGCGAGCTGTCCGGGGGCGAGATGCAACGCGCTGCCATCGCTCGGGCTCTCGTTGCTGGCCCCGAAGTGCTCTTGGCCGATGAGCCGACCGGGAATCTGGATACCCGCACGGGCGAGGAGATCCTAACAATCTTGCGCAGCCTGAACGAATCGCAACGGCTGACCGTGATCATGGTGACACACGATCGCGCCATCGCCGCGCAGGCCGATCGCACGGTTCGGCTGGCCCAGGGTCAAATGGAGATTGCCTAGGCCATTGGGGCCGACGTCGAACCGACCGGGCGAGCCTTGCAAATGGGTGGCCGGGGGCTAAAATCGAGGTAATACGCGGTCGTTACGTCATGTCTCGCGTGGCCGCTTGGCGAATCGTTTGTCCGTGGTGGGCGACATTCGGAATGGGTCGCTAGGGGGAGGTCGCCTTGTCTGTACAATCGTCTTCGGCACGCGCCAGCGAATCGTCCGCCACGCCCCGCGAGAGCAAGGCCTTCAAGGTCTGGATCAGCGGCCGGCTCTATGAAAAAGAAGACGCCAAGATCAGTGTCTACGACCACGGCCTGCTCTATGGCGATGGAGTGTTCGAGGGTTTGCGCAGCTACGGCGGCAAGGTGTTTCGGCTGGAGCAGCACCTGACGCGGCTGTGGAACTCGGCCAAGGCCATTCTGCTCGAGATTCCCCTGTCGCGCGAGCAGGTCGCCCGCGCGATCAACGAAACGCTGGCCGCCAACGGCTTGCAGGATGGCTACATCCGGCTGATCGTCACCCGCGGCTCCGGCAGCCTGGGGCTCGATCCGAATCGCACCAGCAATCCGCAGGTGATCATCATCACCGACTACATCGCCGTCTATCCCGAGGAGCTCTATCGGCAGGGGCTCGAGATCGTGACCGCCGGCACGATGCGCAATCACCCGGCCGCGCTCAACCCGCGCATCAAGTCGCTCAACTATCTGAACAACATTCTGGCCAAGATCGAGTGTCTGCAAGCGGGTTGCATGGAAGCCTTGATGCTCAATCACAAGGGCGAAGTGTCCGAGTGTACGGCCGACAACATTTTCCTGGTGCGCGACGGCGTGCTGCTGACGCCGCCGGTTGACGCCGGCGTGTTGGAAGGAATCACGCGCGACGCCGTGATCGAATTGGCCCGGAAGTCGGGTCTCGAGGTGCGCGAGCAAACTCTCACTCGTCACGACGTCTATATTGCCGACGAGTGCTTTTTGACGGGCACCGCGGTCGAGGTGATCGCCGTCGTCAAGGTCGACAGCCGCCGCATCGGCCCCGGCACGCCGGGCCCGATCACGTGCGACCTGAAAGAGCGATTCCACAAGCTCACGCGCAGCTAAAGCGTCGACTGTCGGCGCTCAACCTGCGAGCGCTCACGCAGCGGTCTCTGGGTCTCTGTAGCTGGAGAGAACTATGCAAGTCGTTCTGACTTCTTCCGCCGGCCGATGGCTCATCGCCCCTGGTCGAAGCGCGCCCCGCGCGGTGCTGACTTTGTTGTTGTTGCTGATGCGCACGGCCCTGGCCGATGATTGGCCGCAATGGCGGGGGCCGAATCGTGACGGCGTGTGGAGCGAAGATGGCCTGCTGCAGAAATGTGCCGACAAGGAATTGAAAATTCGCTGGCGACAACCGATCGCCAGCGGCTACAGCGGGCCGACGGTTGCCGACGGGCGGGTCTATGTGACCGATCGACTGGTTGAGCCCAAGCAAGTCGAGCGCGTGCACTGCTTCGATTGGAAAACCGGCGAACCACAGTGGTCGCACAGCTACGACTGCGTCTACGACAAGGTCGGATACACGGCCGGACCGCGGGCCAGCGTGACGATCGATGACGGGCGGGCTTATTCGCTGGGTTCGATGGGCCACTTGTTTTGCTTCGAAGCCGCCTCGGGCAAGGTGTTGTGGAGCAAGGATCTCAACGAGCAGTACAAGATTCGCATGCCGATTTGGGGCATTGCCGCGTCGCCGCTGGTGGAAAATGGACTGGTGATCGTGCAAATCGGCGGCGAAGGAGCCTGCCTCGTGGCCTTTGACAAAAAGACGGGTGAGGAAAAATGGCATGCGCTCGACGACAACGCGTCGTACTCGTCGCCGATCATGATCGAGCAGGCGGGCCGGCGCGTGATGGTTTGCTGGACAGGCGAAAGCGTCGTGGGCATGAACGCCACGACGGGCCAGGTCTTCTGGCAGTTTCCTTTCAAGCCAGCCAAAATGGTCATCAACATTGCCACGCCGGTGCTGGAAAAGAATCGCCTGTTCTTCACCAGCTTCTACGACGGCTCGCTGATGCTCGACGTGCGGCAGGACCGCTTGGAGGTGTCTTCCGTTTGGCGCCGGATTGGACGCGACGAGCAGCACACCGATAGCCTGCACTCCATTATCAGCACGCCGTACCTTGAGGGCGATTATGTCTATGGTGTCGACAGTTACGGCGAGTTCCGCTGCCTGGATGCCAAGACCGGCGATCGTGTTTGGGAGAGTCTGCAGCCGACCCCCAAGTCGCGTTGGAGCACGATTCACATGGTACGCAACGGTGACCGTATGTGGATGTTCAACGAGCGTGGCGAGTTGGTGATCGCCCGACTGTCACCCGAAGGCTATCAAGAGATCAGCCGCGCGAAATTGATCGAGCCGACGCGCGTTCAACTGCCGCAGCGGGGCGGTGTCTGCTGGTCGCATCCAGCGTATGCCGGCCGCCACGTCTTCGCCCGCAACGATGAAGAACTGGTCTGTGCCAGTCTCGCGGCGGGCGAGAATTAATCTCGCATCGATCAGATTTTGACAAGCCGATTCAGCGCGCGGTCGGACCTGCATCTACACGCTTGTGCTCAAGACGCGCCCCCCAACTAACGCTTCTTGCCACACCACGCCAGCTTCGCGCCTGTAGCCTGTGGGCGGAGCAAGCTGAGTAAGGAAACTACGGAAATCGGGCATTATCGAGATTGACGCCCTTTTCGGCCGGGCTACAATTCCAGGCGTTTTATCAGAGTGTCGCCAGCGGGCTTTTTCTCATTTATTCGCGCCGCTTACGGACTCATTTTCATCCCAATCATCTTCTAACTTTCATCGCGCAACTAGACATAGCACGGTAAAGAGTCACGCAAGCAGGGAACGCTTAGCATGAACGTCCACCGGCTAGCCGCGGGCGTGCTGGTGCAAGCACCGGCCAAGGTGAACCTCTTCTTCGAGGCACTTGCCAAGCGCAGCGATGGCTTCCATGAGATCGAAACGCTGATGGTGCCCATCAGCTTGTTCGATACACTCATCGCGTCACCCAGCGACTCCGGCCAGGTGCGCGTCGATTGCCGTTGGGTTGCTGGGGTCGACGGCGCCGCGGAATCGCTAGGGGATTTGCCGTCGGAACACGACAATCTGGTCACGCGGGCTTTGCACTTGCTGCGCGAGCGGGCAGGCACGGCGCGGGGCATCCACGTTTCGCTCATCAAGCGCATTCCCTCGGCCGCGGGTTTTGGAGGCGCTTCGAGTGACGCCGCCGCGGCCTTGCTGGCCGCCAATGCCCTCTGGAGCTTGGGCTGGCCGCGGGCGGCCTTGGCTGACTTGGGCGGCGAATTGGGCAGCGACGTGCCGTTCTTTCTCGGCTCGAGCGCCGCGGTCTGTCGCGGTCGCGGCGAACGCATCGAACCCGTCAGTGGCACGGGCAATCTGCATCTGGCGCTGGTCCGCCCGCCCGAGGGGCTGTCGACCGCCCGAGTCTATGCTCACTGCGTGCCCGCCGATCCGCCCCGATCGGTCGAGCCATTGATTGGTGCTTTGCGCGCGGGGGACATGCGCGGCATTTCCGGCTTGCTCCATAACCGCCTGGAAGGCGCGGCGGTGACATTATCGCCTTGGATTCCCCGTTTAAGGGCGGAACTGGCCGCCCAGGATTGCCTTGCGGCGCAGATGAGTGGCAGCGGCACAGGCTATTTCGGAATTTGTCGTCATGCGCGGCACGCGGATCGTGTCGCGCGACGTTTGCGAGCTCGCGGCATAGGCCATGTCTATGCCGTCAGCACCTGCAACTAACGCCAGTCGTAAGGAGAACGGCCGTGGAAATCACCGAGGTACGCATCAAGCTCATGGAGGAGGCGAGTGAACGACTCCAGGCCTTCTGCTCGATCACCTTCGACAACAGCTTCGTGATCCGAGATCTGAAAATCATCGACGGAGTCAATGGTCCTTTCGTGGCCATGCCCAGCCGCAAGCTCACGGCCCATTGCCCGGCGTGCGGCTGCAAGAATCACCTGCGCGCCGCCCATTGCAACCAGTGCGGCGGGCGATTGTCGGAAGACCGGTTGGTCAAAGACGAGGACGGGCGCGCCAAGCTCTATGCCGATATCGCGCATCCGATCAATTCGCTCTGCCGCGAGATGATCCAGGAGCGCGTGATCCGCGATTTTCAGACTGAGCTGAGCCGCTCCAAGCTGCCCGGCTATAAATCCACCTACGATGACTATGACCCCGAGGACGCGGTGGCCCCGGCGCCGCAAATCCGACGGTCCGAGCCCGCGCCAGCACCCGCGTCTTTGCGCGAGAAGACACAGGTTCAGCCGGCCGAGCCACAGCCGCGCAGCCCTCACAAGCCGCCCAGTCATCGTCCGAACCATCACATGCAGAACCAACAGGGCACGAAGCGCGACGGATTTGGCGCGGGGATTTTTTAAGGGCCGCAGCGCGTGGCGGCTTGACAGCCTGCGTGAATGCTGCGGTCGGTTAGTCGAAGACCAGCGTGCCGAATTTCTCGAATTCGTGAAAGCTCGGTCCCACGCGGGCCCAGTCCCATTCCGTCATCTTGGCGTCGTCGTAGTCGACACGATAGAAGTTCGCTCGCCAGTGCGATCCGGCCTTCGGCGGCACGCTGGCAAGGGGCTCGAGCAGCTTGTAGGGAACGTACACTTCGGCCGTCCAGCCGCTGATCGTGGCGCCGCTCTTCGGCTCGCCGCCGTTGACGCGCACTCTTTTTTGAATCTTGCGGTCCCCCTCGTAGTGCCAGGGCCGCCAACCGAGAAATTTGTGGTCGACGTTCGGCACCAGGATCGGCAGCTCGTAGCCCAAGGGCGAGATCTCATACTCAAAATAGATCGACTGCCGCTCATCGGGCCAGAGAAAAAACTCGAACACGTCCTCGTGCCACAGATCGGCAAAGTCCTCGGTAATCGTCGCCGTGACTTTTTTGTCTGAGCCGTTCATCAGGACATAGAGCCCCGTCTGGGAATAGACGACCTTGACTCGCGCATTGTAGTCCGCGCCCTCGCTGCCACGCCGAGTCAACGGTTCCCAGGGGATTGGCTGCCACGCTTTCGCCGAACCGTCGCCGGTGACGGAAAAATCTTCGACCCGTTTGACGTGCAATTCCTTGGCGGCCGTCCGGTTCGTCGTATCGGGCATGTCGGCACTCACTTTCGTCGGGGCATTTACAGAGTACAGCAGCCGCTCGGCGTTCTGGTGATAGATCTTGGCCAGCACCTCGGTTGGCAGGTCAATTCCATAAATCATCCAGAAGCCTTGCAGATGATGGCTGGCCTGGCAATCGAAGTACTCGTCGTCGGTCTCAAGGAAACGGTAATAGATGCGAAAGGCTTCGCGGCGTGGCGTGGTGTCGGTGCCGAACAGGATGCGGTCCTGGTACTTGATGAAGAATCGCCGCGCGGTGTAGGGCTGCCGGCCGAGTTCCGAGATTCGGGCGTCGAGGTCGACCACGAAATTCGGATAACGATCCAACCACCGCCCGACCGCGGCCAGATCCTCGACGTTGTTGCCAAAATGAGCGCCAATGAATGTGGTTTTGGCGTGCCCGGCGACCACTCGTTCCAGTTGCTCGAGCAACTCCTCGCGCCCGGGAAAGCGGCTGCCATGGAAGAGCCAGGCAGGATGCTCGTTCAACTCGTGCCAACGTTCGTTGAATCGATCGAGCGGCGTGAAGAATGCCGCCGGGTCGGCCGTGTGGATCATTACCGGTCTCTGGTGCTTGGCGCACGTCTCCCAAATCGCCTCGAGCTTGGGATCGTCGACGCGCATCAAGTTGCCATTCTTATAGCGAATAGTCAGCCCAAGCGACTTATGGAACTTCAGCCCCTTGGCACCGGCTCGAAAACTCTCCTCGAGCCGGTCGCGTTCACGCTGGCTCCAGTCATCGCTGTCGATGCCGTCGAAATTGAGCTGTGCGAAGGTGAGAAAACGGCCGGGATGCGATTCGTCGAGGGCCGCCAAGGTCTCCTTGAGTTTGTCACCCCACAAGCCATCGAGATTGACCACGGTTCGCACGCCGGCCTCATTCATCTCGGCCAGATAACCAGCCACCCGATCGGGCGTAAGAGTCTGTTTACCGGTTCCCAAGTGATTGTGCACGTCGATCGCCGGAAACTTGGGCCGGTCGACCGCGGTGGCTTTGGTCACCAACATCGACCGCGGCTGCCAATCGCGTAGCTTCAGTTCGCGGATGTCATCCTGTGGCTCGGCGGCCCAAGCCGCAAAGGCTGTGAACATGGCCGTGCCAACTGCCGAAAAAGTAATCAAGCGAATCACAAGTGCGCTCCTGATGAAAGCGGCTGTCGATGAGCGGGGCGATACCAGATGGCCCGCGCGATCGGCAAGGGTACTCAGATTAGCCCGCGGAGCGGTTACTGTCGAGAATTCCGGTCGCCGGCCGCATTAGGGCCAGGCCCGCTCGATGATTGGCGACACATCGACGCCGGAGGGCAGCGTGCCGAACACCCGTCCCCAATCACCAGCCAGTCGGGACTGGCAAAACGCGTCGGCGACCGCGGCGGGCGAGTGCCGCACGACCAGGGAGCCTTGGAGGGCCAATGCCAGACGCTCGACCAGCCGCCGGGCCTGTTGCTCGCTGGCCAACGACTTCCAGTTGGCTCGCAAGTCTTCGGCGAACTTATCGAGCCGCAGGTCGCCGCCGCGGCCCATGTCAATCTCGTCAAGCAGGGCCTCGATCGTGCCGGGCTCGTGGCCGATGGCGCGCAGCACGTCGAGACAGATGACGTTGCCCGAGCCTTCCCAAATCGAGTTGAGGGGCGATTCGCGATAGAGCCGTGGCATGATCGAGTCTTCGACGAATCCGTTGCCGCCGTGGCACTCGAGCGCCTCGGCGACGCACGCGGCGGACCGTCTGCAGACCCAGTATTTTGCCACCGCCGTGGCAATGCGCCGGAAGCGGGCTTCGCGCTCGTCGTCTCGGTCATAGCTGCGGGCCAGACGCATCGCCAACACCGTGGCCGCTTCCGACTCAAGGCACAAATCTGCTAGCACGTTGCGCATCAATGGCTGATCGATCAGCTTGCGGCCAAAGGCAGCGCGGTGACGCGTGTGGTGCGCAGCTTGCACCACGGCCTGCCGCATGGCCGCCGCCGAGCCGAGCGCACAATCGAGCCGCGTGTGGTTGACCATCTCCAGGATCGTTCGCACCCCGCGGCCTTCGTCGCCGATCAGAGTGCCAAAGGCGTTTTCGAACTCGATTTCGCTCGAAGCGTTCGAGCGGTTTCCCAGCTTGTTCTTCAGGCGTTGTAGAAAGAAGTTGTTGCGACGAGCGTCGGGCTTCCAACGCGGCACGAGAAAGCATGACAGCCCGCCGGGAGCGTGAGCCAGCATCAAAAAAGCGTCGCACATTGGCGCCGAGCAAAACCACTTGTGGCCAGTGAGTCGATATTCCTCGCCCGAGCCGCTTGCACCGGCCGGAATGGCCCGCGAGGTGTTGGCCCGCACGTCGGAGCCGCCTTGCTTCTCGGTCATTGCCATGCCCAGCAGCGCGCCGGTCTTCCGGTCTGCCGGGATGAATCGTTGGTCGTACTCTTGGGTCGTGAACCGAGGCACCCACTCCCGTGCCACCTTCGCCTCGCGCCGGAGCGCCGGCACGCCCGCGTAGGTCATCGAGATCGGACAACCATGTCCCCCTTCGTTCTGGGCCGAGAGGAAGAACAAGGCCCCCCGGGCGACGTGAGCCCCCGGCCGCGGTTCACTCCACGGTAGGCTGTGCAGCCCGAACGAGATCGACAGTCGCATCAGCGAATGCCAGGATGGATGAAATCGCACCTCGTCGATCCGTTCGCCGCGCGCGTCGTGGGTGTGTAGCACCGGCGGGTTGCTGTTGGCGTCAAATCCCCACTGCATGACCTCTTCGCGTCCCAGGATTTCGCCCAACTTATGGGCCTGGTCGGCAACCCAATCTCCCCCTTCACGGCTGAGGGCCTCGCCCAACACTCGGTCGGTCGCGAACAGATTGTAGTCCACCAGCGGGGGAACCTGATTTTGAACTTCATGTGTGGGCATCGAGCCGACCCTCCCGCAGCGCACCGCCAAATCGAAACCGCCTCTGCCGGCCAGTATAGCGGTCGGGTCGGAGGCGGACCACAATGACTGTCGGGAACAGCCCGCTCCGAGCGTTGATCCGATGACGTTCGATGACGAGGATTGGCTTGCGGGGCCTTGCGACGCACTATAATGAGCTCCATGGCGACGTCATGGGAACGTTCAAGTGCCCTCTGCGGCATGGGAGTGCAACGACATGATGATTAACATCCCCGACCGATCTACCTTCGAGAATGCTTATGCCGACAAGGCTCCTTGGGACATCGCGGGACCCCAGCCGGCCTACGTGGCCATCGCGGGCCAGATCACGGGATCGATTTTGGATGCCGGTTGCGGCACCGGCGAGAACGCCCTGTTCTTTGCCAACGGGGGCCACAAGGTAACCGGCATCGATTACCTTGAAGAACCGATTCGCCGCGCCAAGCAGAAGGCCGCTGAGCGACGCGTACCCGTCAACTTCCTGGTCATGGATGCCCTGGCGCTAGCGACTTTGCCTGAGACGTTCGACAGCGTGATCGACTCGGGATTGTTTCACGTCTTCAGTGACGAGGATCGTAAGAAGTATGTCGCCGGTCTGGCCAGCGTGCTCAAGCCCAGCGGCCGGCTCTATCTGATGTGCTTCAGCGACGAAGAACCGGGCGTCGTCGGACCGCGGCGCATCTCCAAAGCCGACCTGCAAGCGGCCTTTCGAGACCATTGGCAAATCGAGTCGGTCCAGCCGACCCACTTCGAAGTCATCCCGGCGTTCAGCCACGTGTTTACGGCCGGCGGCCCCAAAGCCTGGTTCGTGATCGTGAAACGAATCGAATTGGGCTTGTAACTTCAATGACGGGCCAGCACGTTCGACAACTTTCAGACTGCCTGGCCCTCTTGGTGGTGCCGTCAAACCCCGCTTCTCAAATCTCACTGCAACGCCGACAATGGCCGGTGTCGCTTGAATTGCCCCAACTCTTCACTCGTCCCTGAAACCCGGCCGCCGGATCCCACCGACGAACTCCGCTCTATGTTTCGTTACGCCACGACCATCTTTCTCAGCGCCTTCCTGTTGTTTCAGGTCCAACCGCTGATCGGTAAGTTCGTGCTGCCCTGGTTCGGCGGCAGCCCCGGGGTGTGGACGGCATGCATGCTGTTCTTTCAGATGGTGTTGCTGGGCGGCTACGCCTATGCGCACTTCATCAGCAGTCGGCTGTCGGGCGACGTGCAGCGTGCCGTGCATCTATCGCTTTTGGCCGTGTCGTTGTGCTTCCTGCCGATCGCTCCCAACGCGGAAGTCTGGAAACCGTCGGGCAGCGTGATTCCGACCGAACGAATCCTGTTGCTTTTGCTGGCCACGATCGGTTTGCCTTATTTTCTGTTGTCGTCGACGGCCCCGCTGTTGCAAGAGAGCTATCGCCGCGAGACGGACCAGCCGCCCTATCGGCTCTATGCCCTGTCGAACGCCGGATCGTTGCTAGCGCTGCTGACCTATCCTTTCGTCTTCGAGCCGCAACTGAAATTACATACCCAGGTCATCACCTGGTCGGTGGGATACGTGATCTTCGTGCTGCTGTGCGGCGTGTGTGCGTGGCGATTGGCCAGTGTGCCCGCCGCAACGGCCAAGTTTGACAAGCAGGCGCTGAAGGCATTGCGGCAAGCCGCGCGGCCGGCCGCGACTCAGATCGGGTTGTGGCTGGCGCTGGCAGCTTGTGGGTCGGTGATGCTCCTGGCGACGACCAACCAAGTGACCCAAGAAATCCCACCGGTGCCGTTTCTGTGGGTGCTGCCGTTGGCGTTGTACTTGCTGACCTTCATCATCTGCTTCGATCACGAGCGCTGGTATCACCGGGGGGTTTTCCTGGTGCTGTTGGCCGCCGCGGTGGGACTGGGCTTCTATGCCTTGCGCTACGGTCAGGAGCTGCCGACGTGGCAACAGTTCACCATTTATTCGGCGACGATGTTCGTCTGCTGCATGGTCTGCCACGGCGAACTGGCCTGCTCGCGGCCGGCGCCGCAATTTGCCACGCTGTTCTACTTTGTGGTGTCGATCGGCGGAGCCGTGGGCGGGATCTTGGTCGCGATCGTGGCGCCCTGGCTGTTGAATGGTTTTTGGGAGTATCCGCTCGCCCTGGCCGCCACGGTACTCCTCGGTGGCATCGGCTTGCTGCGGACCAGCGGAACGCGCGGACCGCCGCCCTATTGGCAATGGTTCGCCGCAGGCGCGGCGGCCGTGGCGCTCTTCGCCGGCAGCGCGGCCTGGCTGTCCAATCCGGTTACTCACGCGGGCACACTCGTCGAACAAACCCGGACTTTCTACGGGGCCTTACGATTAAGCGACGTCGATGACGAGCATGATCTGCTGGGGCGCAAGCGGGTCTTGACCAACGGCCGGGTCGAGCACGGAGTCCAATACCTCGATCCGGTCAAGCGACGTTGGGCCACGACGTACTACATGCCCGACAGCGGCGTGAGCGTGGCTCTCGATCATCATCCGCGCCGCGCGGCCGCCGATCCGTCGCAGCGCAATTTACGAATTGGCGTGGTCGGCCTGGGAGCCGGCACGCTGGCCGCCAAAGCCAGAGCGGGCGATTATCTGCGTTTTTACGAGATCAATCCCGACGTGATCCGAATCTCGAAAGAATTCTTCACCTTTCGCGACGACTCGCCGGCCACGATCGAAATCGTGCAGGGCGATGCGCGCATCGAGATGGAACGCGAACTGGACGCCAAAAAGCCCGGGAAATTCGATGTCCTGGTGATCGATGCCTTTACCAGCGATTCGATACCCATGCACTTGCTCACGCTCGAGTGCGTGCAGCTTTACCTGAAGCATCTCAAACCCGACGGCATCCTGTGCATCCATGTCACCAACATGTTTCTCGATCTTTTCCAGGTCGTTCGCGGCATCTCGCAAGAGCTGCGCCTGTCGGGGGTCATGATCGATGCCATGGCGAACACTTCCAGCGGCGGATACTATTCGTCGTGGGCGCTTTTCAGTGCTAATCAGGCGTTCTTCGATAACCCACTGGTCGTAGCCGCCGTGCAAAAGTCCCGGACGCACAACGACACGCCCGTCGTCTGGACCGATGACTACGCCAGCCTGTGGCAAGTGCTGCTCGCATTCCGTCGACCGGCGGCGCTTCTTCCAGGAAACCCGGCGGCGACGATGCCGTAGTTGGATCGCGTGGGCGCTTCGGAGCGAACCGAAGTCGATCCTACGACCACAGATTACGGTCGAGCATGCGATAGTTGATCGCTTCGCTGATGTGGGCCGAGGTGATGGCGGGGCTGGTGTCGAGATCGGCGATGGTGCGGGCCAGCCGCAAGATCTTGTCGTGGGCCCGGGCCGAAAGGCCCAATTCGGTCATGGTGGCGCGGAGCAGGTTCATGCCGGCTTCGTCGAGTTGGCAGTGGCTGCGAATCTGGCGATGGGCCATCTGGCCGTTGAATCGCGTGGGCGAGCCGGCGAAGCGATCGTGCTGGATCTGGCGAGCCGCCACGACGCTCGCCCGCATCACGGCGCTCGACGTGCCGCCGCTGGTGGCGGCCAACTCGCGAAACGGCACGGCCGGCACCTCGATGTGGATGTCGATGCGATCTAACAAGGGCCCGCTGATTTTCGACATGTATCTCTCGACCTGCGGCACGCTGCAATGACAATCGCGCCGCGGATCGTTGCGATAGCCGCAAGGGCAGGGGTTCAGCGCCGCGATCAGCATGAAACTGGCCGGGAACATCGTGCTCGACAGGGCCCGCGAAATCGTGACCGTGCCGTCTTCGAGCGGCTGGCGCAACACTTCCAACGTGCGGCGATTGAACTCGGGCAATTCGTCGAGGAACAACACCCCGTTGTGCGAAAGGCTGATCTCGCCCGGGGCGGGCGTCGAGCCGCCCACCACCAGGCCCGCGTCGCTGATGGTGTGATGGGGCGAGCGATAAGGGCGCTTGGCCAGCAGCGGCTGCCCCGGCTTGAGCAGCCCCATGGCGCTGTAAATGCGCGTGGTTTCAATCGACTCGCCAGCCGTCAGCTGCGGCAGAATCGTCGGCACGCGCTTGGCCAACATCGTCTTGCCGGATCCGGGCGGGCCGAGCATGAGGATATTATGGTTGCCGGCGGCGGCGATCGTGATCGCGCGCTTGGCCATCTCCTGACCGCGAACGTCGGTGAAATCGACGTCGTAAACCGAGAACTCCTCGAACCATTCGCTCAGCCGCGGCGGAGTGGGATCGATCTCGATCGCGCCGGTGAAGAACGCCACGGCCTGCGCCAGACTGGAAACGGCGATGATCTCGATGCCCTCGACCACGGCCGCCTCGGCCGCGCTACTGGTTGGCACCACCAGGCCGCGCAGCCCCTTTTGCTGGGCCGCGGCCATGGCGATCGACAGCGCCCCGCGGGTTGGGCGCGTCGTGCCATCGAGCGCCAACTCACCGACGACGGCATAGCGGTCGAACAGCTCCGAGGAAATCTGACCGCTGCCGACCAGAATGCCGAGCGTGATCGGCAGATCGAACGACGCGGCCTGCTTCGGCAATTCGGCCGGGGCCAAGTTGATCACGATGCGATCATCGGGGCGCAAATAGCCCGAGTTGACCATGGCGCGCTCGACGCGGTGGGTGCTCTCCTTGACCGCAGCCTCGGGAAGCCCGACCAACACCGTCTTGGGCAGGGCGCCAGGCGAGACGTCGACCTCGACTTCGACCGGCAATGCGTCGATGCCCAACAACGAGAAGGTACGAAGCCTGGCGAGCATGCGGAGCTGATGAAATGGCAAAGGATCGTTATCGACTGGCTCGCGGGCCATTGTCCCGAAGGATCAGGCTCGCCGCAAGCAGCCGCTCGAACGATCTGCCGACTTCGCATTCCCGGTGGCGTGCCTAATTTGCCATCGCCAGGCAGCGCTGCCAGATCTTGGGCGAGAGCTCGGCTTTAAGCCAGGTTCGCAGCATGTCGCAACTCAGGGCGTGCACGCAACGGCGAGGATCCTTTTCGCTGCCGCGATAGCCCCAATGGACGGCGACCAGTTTGCCCTGGCTAATAATTGGGCCCCCACTGTCGCCGGGAATTGTGACCTGTTTATCCTGCACGCCTTGGGCCCCCACAAGCGCCCGGGGGATGTCGCCCGACTGGGCGATCGGATTCGAAACCTTGGCCTGGAATGAGCGAAACCGCTTGGGACCGTAGCCCCAGATTTCGACCTGTTGCCCAATGGACGGAGCGTGCAGCGCAATGGGCACCGGCTCGATGTCCTTGGGGGCATAAATCCACAGGGCGGCGATATCGAGCTTGTAATCGATGGCCAGGATGCGGGCCCCAGAGACCTGGCCGTCCTTGAACTCGACCGTGATCGGGCCGATCTTTTCCTCGAAGAGATGGGCGGCCGTGATCACCATTCCGGCCTTGCCATCGATTGCCGTGAGCGTGCCGCTGCCCGTGACAGCCGGGCCGGGCTTACGATAGCCGCTGATCCAATTCTTGATGCGGGCCGCCGCCGTTCGCGATCCATCTTGTTGGTAGGAGACGACTTCCGTAGGACCAACAGGGGTGCTGAGCACCAGTGCGGTCAACAACATCACGAGTTGCGACACACTCACCTCCACACGCTATCGACACTTGGGGAGAAACGTCCGTGACTCGCACAGCCTGGTCGTCAGATAGCCGGCCAGAGCGAAGGGCGATCGCGTTGGTTCTAGAATAATTACCCAGGTCCGAAAGCGAAAGGGCCCCAACCTCCCAGAAAAAGGGGGAAAGGCCCTGGCCGGTTATAGCGGCAATCCCGCTGGAGAGAATTGGAGCCTCGCCGCCCACCCTTGGACGCATCGAACTGGCGAGTCCTAACAGCCAACTTCCTTCGACGCCTGCGTGGCACGCACCCTAATAGCCGGCCGCGCAGCCGTCCTTGCGGGGCTCGGTGGCGCCTCGCAGAATGCCCCGTTCGGCATCAATGAGAATTCCCTGATATCCGCCGAAACCGCCGCCTCGCCCGAATGTCACCTGATGCCCTTTCTTGACCAGGGCCGCGACCACCTCGGGCGAAACCCCGTTCTCCACGACCACGCGACCACCAGCGGGCTCGGCGGGCTCTCCGGTGGGCTCGGCGCTGCCGTCGTGCCGGACGCGCGCCAGGTCGCCCGCCTCCTGAACGTTCATATCGAAGTCGATCAGGTCGACCAGGATTTGCACGTGGCCCTGAGCCTGCATGTCGCCGCCCATCACGCCAAAGCAAAACCACGGTTTGCCGCCCTTGGTCACCATGGCGGGAATGATCGTGTGAAAGGGTCGCTTATGGGGCTCGAGGCGATTGAGGTGCTGATCGTCCAGGGCGAATAGTTGTCCACGATTCTGGATGACAAAGCCCACGTCGCCGGGCACCACATAGGAACCGAAGCCGCCAAAATTGCTCTGGATCAGCGAGCAGCAATTGCGATCCTTATCGACGACCGAGAGATAGATCGTATCGCTGCGCGAGAGCAACGGATTGCCCGGCGCCACGTCGGTCGCGGCCCGCGCCAGATCGATCAACTTGCCGCGTTTGGCCGCATACTCCTTGGAGATCAACTCGGCGGTTGGCAGCTTATTGAAATCCGGATCGGCATAGAACTTCGCCCGGTCGGCAAACGCCAGCTTCTTGGCCTCGATGAAGAGATGATACCACTCGGCGCTGCCACGGCCCATTTTGCGCACGTCGTAGGGCTCGATCAGGTTCAGTATCTGCAAGGCCGCGATGCCCTGGCCATTGGGGGGCAGTTCCCAAACGTCGTAGCCGCGATAGCTGGTCGAAACGGGATCGACCCAATCATTGTGGTGGTCGGCCAGGTCCTTCAATGACAGATAGCCGCCGTGGGCGTCGCTGAACGAAACGATCTGCTGGGCAATGGCGCCGGTATAGAACGCGGCACGCCCTTCGTTAGCAATCGCCCGGTAACTGCGCGCTAGCGCCGGGTTGCGAAAGATTTCCCCCTCGGCCGGCGCATGGCCGAGTGAAAGGTAGGTCTTTGCGGTATCGGGCCATTCGGCCAGCGTCTTGGCCGAACCGCGCCAAAAACCAGCGATGATCTCGGTAACCGGGAACCCACCTTCGGCATAGCTGATCGCCGGCGCGAGGATTTCGGCCAGTGGCTTGCTGCCAAAACGCGCGTGCAAGTCTTCCCAGCCGGCCACGCAACCGGGCACCGACCAGCACAGCAATCCGCGCCCCGGGATCGAGTTCAAGCTCTTTTGCTTGAAGACCTCGCGATTGAGCTTATAAGGGCTACGGCCACTCGCGTTCAGGCCATAGAGCTTTTGCGACTTGTTGTCCCAATAGATGGCGAACAGATCGCCCCCGATGCCACAACTCATCGGCTCGACCAGTCCCAGCATGGCATTCGTAGCAATCGCCGCGTCGGCCGCGTTGCCGCCGTGTTTCAGAATATCCAAGCCAACTTCAGCAGCCAACGGTTGGCTGGCGGCAACGATGCCGTGCTCGGCCACGACGACCGAGCGACTCTGCCGTGGATTTGCCGCGGGACGATCGTACTCGGCAGCCCGGGCACTTCGATGGCCGAAGTTTACGAATTGGAGGCAAACGAAGACAGCTGCGCTGGCAACTGTCAGACGATACATGAAGCGAGGCCAGAGCATGGCGAAAGATCCTCACGGAGACCGCGCAGGCAGGTTCAATGAGGATTTAGAGTGATCGATTTCCAACAGAGTGTCAATTAAACGCTGGAAATCGACTCCTGCTAGAAGCGTCATACTCTTCGCGACTGCGGGCTCCGAGGAACTAGTAATCCATTGCCACGCCGGTGGTGGACATGGCAAAGCTGCTGATGCCGGGTGTGCCAGCGCCGGTGGTCAGGGTGATCTGGCCGTTGCCGCTGGTGGCGTCGAAGCCCAGCCGGCTCGTCGGATTCTCGATTCCCGCGGCAGCTCCCGGGATGGAACTCGTCGAGTTTGGGCCCCTCGTGTCCGCGATGCCCGTGAAACTCATCGTGCCGGCGGAATCCAGACTGCCCGTGGGGGTCGTGGTTCCGGTCGAGCCCGCCGGCCCCATGCCGTCGGTGATGTTCAACGCCCCCGGAGCGCCCGGCGTCGCCGAAGCGAACAGTCCGGACACGGTGTCCGGCGTCGGATCGATTGGAAAACCGGCCCCGTCGATGGTCAATGTCGAAACGGCCAGCATGGATCGCGGCTCGAGCTCTTCGATTCTCAGACGGGTAAACGGACGTTTTTGGATGGCACGCATGAGGTCAGTCCTTCGCAAAAAAGACGAAGAATCCACCGCCAGGTTCAAGCTGCAAATGGAATGCCGGACGCAGTCGAGCGGCGGTCAACTGGCCAAAAAAGCGTCCGGAGCAGCGGTATTGTCACTCGGAAGGACCGCTCGGTTGGGTGACTGCCTAATCCCCGAGACGCGAGTTGACGCGCCTTTGAGCAGCCGGGCATGGGCAAAGCCCATCGAGATCGGGCGACTCTCCTTGGTGGCAATGAGGTCTCACGACCCCTTGCTGTCGGCTCGCAGGGCCTTGATCTGGCATTTGTGCGACCGTTCGCTTATGCATACGTTCGATGCCCCACTCGGACAGAATCGCAGGGACTCATCCGTGAAGAAAACGAAACGACGTCGCAAGCTTTTGACTCGCCGCAGAAACCTTCCCGGCACCGCTCCGGGCACGCTGTTGGCCGAGCCGGGGGCCCCGAAGCCCGTGGTGACGTTGATCGCCTATGGTCCGCAGCAACTGGTCGAGCAGAAGCTGGAGACGCCGGCCGACCTCGACACGATTCCCCAATTTCTCGACAAGTTTCCGGTCACGTGGATCAACGTCGATGGGCTGGGAGATCCAGACCTCGTGGCGCGACTGGGAAAAACGTTTGGGCTGCATCCTCTGGCGCTCGAAGACGTCATGAACATGCACCAGCGCTCGAAGGTCGAGCAATATGGCGACCACTTGTTCATCGTGGCCCGGATGATCGAAGGTGAGGCACGTTGCGAGAGGGACCAGTTGGGCATGTTTCTGGGAGCCCGATACGTTTTGACCTTCCAGCACTTGCCTGGCGATTGCTTCGACCCCTTGCGCGTGCGGATTCGCGAAGGCCGCGGAGTGATCCGCACCTCGGGGCCCGATTACCTGGCCTATGGAGTGCTCGACAGCATCGTCGACTCGTATTTCCCGATTCTGGAGCGGTTCGGCGAAGAGATCGACGCGTTGGAAGACGAGATCATGGGCAAACCATCGCGCGACATCATCAGCCGCACGCATAGCGTCAAAGGCAAGCTGCTCGTGCTGCGTCGCGCCATTTGGCCGCTGCGCGAGGCTTTGCACGTGCTGGTACGCGATCCCATTCCAGTCATCCACGAAAGCACACGAGTCTACTTGCGCGACTGCGCCGACCATACCTTCCAGCTGATCGACCTGTTGGAAACCTATCGCGAATTAGCCTCCGACCTGCTGGAGCTCTACCACTCGTCGCTCAGCAATCGGATGAATGAGGTGATGCAGGTGCTGACCGTGATCGCCACGATCTTCATCCCCTTAACCTTCATCGTGGGAGTCTACGGAATGAATTTCGACACGGCCGTCTCGCCCTGGAACATGCCCGAGCTGAAATTGCGCTTCGGCTATCCGGCCGTGTGGGCCGTGATGCTGTCGGTGGCCGGAGGCTTGTTGTATTTCTTCGGCCGCAAAGGCTGGCTGCGCGGGGTCGGCCAGACCGAGCCGCGAGCGCGGAATGACGACGAACCGCGGGCTACGAACGGCGATTGAGCAAGTTACTAGACGTCCGTCGCGGCGGCGCGGCCAGCGGCGCGGCCCGAGAAGATGCAGCCGCCCAGGAAAGTGCCCTCCAGCGAACGATAGCCGTGTACCCCACCGCCGCCGAAACCGGCTGCTTCGCCGGCGGCGTACAAACCGGGCAGAATCGCGCCATGGGTTCCAAAGACTCGGCTCGACAGGTCGGTCTCGAAACCGCCCAACGTCTTACGCGTGAGAATATTCAGCTTCACCGCGATCAGCGGACCCGCGCTGGGGTCGAGCAGGCGGTGCGGCTTGGCGGCGCGAAATAGCCGATCGCCAAAATACTTACGGGCGTAAAGAATCGCGCCGATCTGCGAGTCCTTGCCATAGGCGTTGTTGAGTTGCCGATCGCGAGCGATCACCTCGCGCTCAACGACCGCGGGATCCAACAGCGGCTCGTCCGTGAGGGCGTTCATCCCGGCGATCAAAGCCGGCAGATTGTCGCGAACCACGAAGTCGGCGCCGTGTTCCTTGAAAGCCTCGACCGGGCCGGTGGCCTTTTTGCCAAAGGCGCGAGATAGGACGAGCCGCCAGCTCTTGCCCGTCAGATCGGGGTTCTGCTCCGAACCGCTCAGGGCGAACTCGCGCTTGATGATCGCCTGGTCGAGCAGAAACCAGGTGTGGTCGTAACCGGTTTTAATGATGTATTCGAGCGTGCCCAGCGTGTCGTAGCCGGGATAGTAAGGCGGGGGCAGGCGCCGGCCGGTCGCGTCCAGCCACAAGGACGAAGGTCCGGGCAGAATGCGAATGCCGTGTCCCTTCCAAACCGGGTTCCAATTCCGCAAGCCCTCGGTGTAGTGCCACATCCGATCGCGGTTGATCAGCCGGGCGCCGACAGCTTCGGTAATGCCCAACATCCGACCATCGACGTGCGCGGGCACTCCCTGAACCATGAACTTCGGCGCGCGGCCCATTCGATGCGGCCAGTTTTGCCGCACTAGTTCCGGGTTCCCGCCGATCCCGCCCGAGGCCACGATCACGGCCCCGGCGCGAAGCGAGAACTCTCCCACCTTGACCCGCGAGCTCGGCGCGCCGCGCTCGACGCCGGTCGGTTCGAGCACGGTTCCGCGCACGCCGTCGATCGTACCGTCGGTCGTCAGCAATTCGTCGACCTGGTGACGGAACTTGAAGCTGAGCCGGCCTTGCTGTTCGGCAGCGCGAGTGCGGCGAACGAAGGGTTCGAGCAGGCCGGGGCCGGTGCCCCAGGTGATGTGAAAACGGGGCACCGAATTACCGTGAGCCACGGCGCCATAGCCGCCACGCTCGGCCCAACCGACGACTGGAAACCAGCGCACGCCCTGTTGATGGAGCCACGATCGCTTTTCGCCGGCGGCGAACGCGACGTAAGCCTCGGCCCAACGGCGCGGCCAATGGTCTTCGGGGCGATCGAAGCCGGCGGTGCCCAGCCAATCCTCCAGGGCCAAGTCAAAGGAGTCCTTGATGCCCATGCGGCGCTGCTCGGGCGAGTCGACGAGAAACAGGCCGCCGAACGACCAAAAGGCCTGCCCACCAAGGTTCTGCTCGGCTTCCTGGTCAATCACGATTACCCGCTTGCCGGCGTCGGCCAACTCGGCCGCCGCCACCAGCCCTGCCAGTCCGCCACCCACGACAATCGCATCCGCGTCATAACTCATGATGACTTCTCACGCCCCAAAAAGGACTGCCTGAGGAAACTCGCATTGTAGGCAGAGCACGGCCGGGGCAAAGGGCCTGGCGCCCGACCACCGGCCGCTGAATCGTGCGGAAGTCAGGATGTCTGGCCCTCAACTGGCAGGTTCATTCCGAATCTGCCGCTTGTGCGGGGCGGCCGCCGAAAGCCGGGAAAAAGCTATACTAGCGACGTCTTCCATCTACCCGCGAGGGCTAGAATCGCGCCAGGCGCGACTAGGTTCATCGCATCAGGAAATATGACATTTGCAGGGACGTGCGACCGCAGGAATCTTCACAAGGGGAATTTCATGAACAACGATTTGGGAATGGTGGGTTCGGGCAACTCGCCGCTGGGGCGGGCCATGCGTCACGAATTGCACCACATGCGCAAGCATTGGTGGTGGTTTTTGGCGCTGGGCACATTGCTCGTCGCGTGCGGCACCGCGGCGATCGTCTTTCCGCAATTGACCGTCGAGACCTCGTTCGCCGTGGTGATTTTCTTGGGTGCGCTGCTGCTCGTGGGCGGCGTGGCCACGATCGTCGGCGCATTTTGGGCCGGCAATTGGACGGGTCTGGTCGTGCAATTGCTCGTGGGCATTTTGTATATCGTCGGCGGCATCGTGACGTTTCGGCATCCCGAGCTTTCGGTCATGGTTTTGACCGTGTGGATCGCGGCGTCGTTCATTGTGCTGGGCGCGTTTCGCGTCGTGGGCGCGCTGACGCTGCGGTTCCCACAGTGGGGTTGGGCCCTGCTCAATGGCGTGGTCACGCTGCTGGCCGGCCTGATCGTGTTCCGCCTGCTCCCCGCTGACGCCTTTTGGGTCATCGGTCTGCTGGTCGGCATCGAGATGCTCTTCAATGGCTGGACCTGGATCATGTTGGCCCTGGCCATCCGCTCGATTCCGGAGGACGCCGCGCAGGCGACCGCCTAAGCCCGGCACGATCGACCGTCAACGTTTCGCGCAGCAAACGATGGGGCCATGTCCACCCGTGTGGGCATGGCCCCTTTTTCGTTGCGCGTGACACGACGGATGTCTACGGGCAGCCAAACTTCGCGAGTCGCCCGCCCGTAATCGTGGCCACCACATCGAGATGCGTCGCCCGCCCGCCAGCGGCCGGACGCAGATTGAACAGCACCATGTCGGCCGAGTCACCGGCCGCCAGGCTGATTTCACGCCGATCCAGCAACCGCGCGGGGTGATGGCTGGCCATGTGTACGGCCGTGGGCAGGTCGACGCCGGCGAATCGCATCACGTTGGCCACGCCCACGCCAATCGGCTGGGATGCGCCGGCTAAAAGCTGATCTTGCCCGGCGATCACCAACCGGCCATCGGGCAGGATCTCCAGATCGCACAATTGCGTCGCATAGCGGCCTGGCGGTTTGCCGGCCAGCCCCGACAAGTCACTTATCAGAATCACACGGCTGGAAGTCTTGGCCCGGACTATCGTTTGCACGACTTCCGGGGGCAGATGGTGGCCATCGACGATCAAGCTCGCCAATAAGCGGTCGTCGGACAATTGGTCCCAGAGGTAGTTGGGATGCCGGCGGAGCATACGATGGGCCCCATTGCCCAAGTGGGTGCTCAATGTCGCGCCCGCGTCGACCGCGGCTCGAATCTGGGCCGAGTCGGCCGCCGTGTGTCCGATGGCTACAACCACGCCACTTGCCGCGGCGCGGGCGATGAATTCAATCGCCTTGGGATACTCGGGCGAGAGCGTCACGATGCGAATTCGGCCGCCAGCGGCTTGCTGAAAGCGCTGAAATTCATCCCAGTTGGGTGGGCGGCAGTGCTCAAGGGGATGGGCCCCGCGCGGGCCGTCTTCGCTCGCGATGTAAGGCCCCTCGAGGTGGATGCCGGCGATCGTATAGTCGATCGACTTGGATTGGCGGGCGGCCTGATCGATGGTGGCCAGGCCGTGCCCGATCGTTTCAAAGCTGGCCGTGGTCACGGTTGGACAAAACTGCGTGACGCCGAAGGCCGCCTGCTGCGAAACGATTTGGACGACATCGTCGACCGTGAGTTCGGGCGAACTGAATTCCTGGCCACCGTAGCCGTTGCTCTGAATGTCGATAAAGCCGGGTGCGATCCAGGGCAACGATGGGTCGGCGGCGGACCGATCGGACAAAGCGAGCACGGCGTCGATCCGGCCGCCGGAGATGTCGACCTGTACACCGCCGCCCGTGGCGTAGTGGCGACCCGTAACGCGCGTGGTTTCGCTGGAGCTCATGCCCGCATCGTAATCGCACGGGCCGGGCGTCGCCAGCAGCCTCGACGTCGTCTTGACCGGTATGTCAGCGGGCAACGTCGGTCGGACTCACGACGACCAGAGGGGCGGTCACGGCTCGCCAACGCATCGGATCATTGGTGTTTGAGCCCCAGTAAGGCGAGTAGCCTCCCGCCCAGGTGCCGCTGACCGTGGGCCGCGCGTTGTCGATGCCATACCACTGCTGGCTTGCCATCCGGTCGTGGCGGTCCTGCGCCCGCTCTTCGGCGCGGCGGCGAATGGCCAGGCGAGGATTGTCGTGACGCTTCCATTGCTGGTCGTAGAACCACATTTCTGGAGTGGGAGTGACGGCGCCCAGGCTTTCGGGCACATGCGTCGTGTGCACGGGTTGATCGCGGCGCAGATTTTGTTGCGCCTCTTGAGCACCACACGGCACTGCCATGCACAAAGCCAACAGCGACAGCGGAACGAAAATCTTCCGTGACATCGGCCAAGTTCTCCTGAGAGTCCGGTAGGCATTCGCGCCCGCGATCGAGGCGCAAACGAATAGGTGGCGGGAGCGTGCAGGGAAGTGAGTCAAACGTGGAATGAAGGGGCAGGAACGAGCAACTCGCAACCGCACCGGGCGCGTTGCTCGCTATACTCCGATTCGGCCCGGCGGGGGCCGCAAGATTAAACGATCTTGGCGGTCGTGCCTGATGAGCGAGTGATAGCTGATTGTCGTGGCGGAGAAACTGGGCAACTCAGGCCAGGGGTACGGCCCCAGTTCGCACGAAGCCCCGGTAGTTGCGCTCATCACCAGGCACCACCAGAACGTAAATCACTTTGCCGCTCCGCCAATAGCCGACAGCTTGGCCGCCGGTTGTCGACTGTGGCGTGTTGGGCGGGGCCGACGGCAGGCCAGGACGCGCAAGCCGCACGACGTACAGCATCGCGGCGCCGGCCTTTTCGTGGGTCAATTTGTAGGCCACGCCTTTGGCCATCTTGCCAATTGACTGCCAACTGACCGGTGAAGCCACGATCGTGGCGGGGACCGCGAACTCGGGCGGCGCCGATTGCACGGCGCGCCAGGCAGCCGGGTCGGCGGAAAGCTGCTTCGACCAGTCCTCGGCCAGGTTCTCGATGGCGGAATCGGCAGGCGGACGTGCCAGAAAAATTCCCACGCCGATCAACAAGCTCGCGGCAATCGCCGAACAACCGCCAGCTCCGATCCACTGACGCCGCGACCAGCGCTGCCGGCGCGACCAGCGGCGATCGGACGACGCAACCGGCACGGAAGAATCTGGACTCATGCCGCCGACCAAGGTTGTCGCTTCGCTCGAACGCGACGCGGCGGTCACTGAAACAACCGGCTCCGTCACGGGCTCCTCAGCCTTGAGCCGCGCGAGCAGTCGCTCGGAGAGACCAGCAGGCAGCGGCAAACTCTCCATCGCTTCGGAGATCGTCGCATCCCAACCTTGCACGCTGTCGAAGAATCTCCGTGCCTCAAGGTCGCGGTCGATCGCGGCGGCCACGTCGGCCATTTCGGGCGAGCGCAAATCTTCGCTATCGGGTCGGCAGGCTTCGATGCCCTCGCGGATGCGTTTGTCCATGATCACTCACTCGCCTCTGGCACACGTCCCTGGCAATTGCCTTGAGCGCAATCAATGCCCGACGCTAGCCGGTTTCTTAAGGTCCGTAATAGACCCGCTCGTCTCTTTTGTCGCTAGCCGAATCGTCACGTCCGTTGGCTCCGACAGCCACCGCCGCAGGTGGGCCTTGGACCGGGCCAGGCGGCTCATGACTGTGCCGGCCGGCAGGTCGAGTAGCTCGGCAATCTCGCGGTAGGACCGATGTTCGAAGTAGAACATCAATACCACCACCTTGAACTCATCACTTAGCGAGTTGATGGCCCGCTGCAAATCCTCGGTGTCCAACGGTTGCTGGCACACCTGGCCAGGCACGCCATCCATGTCAAAATCGCTGTCGCCAAGCACCCGAGGCGGTCGCTGGCGGCAGTTTTTCAAATAACAATTTCGCAAGACCGTAAAGAGCCACGCCCGCACGTTCTGCGAGTCGCGCACCTGGTCGAGCTTGCGTTGGGCGATCAGAAAGGTCTCTTGCGTCAGGTCTTCGGCATCGGCCGCCGAGCCGCTGAGGCGATAGGCATAGCGATACAGCACCGGCGCATGGTCGGTCACCAATTGGGCGAGATCCCCTGGCGCTGAACGCTCAGCCATGAACTGGCCCTTCCATATCCTTAGAGGCCCAATGGCGGTGGAATATTCCCATCCGCCCGCGAACGACCGCGAAAAGCGATCCCCCTCCAAAATCGGACCGACGGGGGTTCAGTATACCCCCTTTGACAGCGAATCCCAGCGACCCCAAAAGCCGTGTCTTGCCCCCAGTTTTCGCGACGACCGACCGGCTGGGATCGATTCGTGCAGATCGCGAGCGAGCTAGCATGCAGGGCACCTGTTTGAATGACCAAAACTCGTCTTTGAAAAGCCTCCGATCACCGCTACACTCCCGCTCCGAATTTCAGGACTGTCGCACGAACCGCCCGAGCGGCTGCTGAGATCGGACCCGCGCGGGGACGTCCCGCGCAACTCAAACTCACCCGTAAAACGAACATGGAAGGTGTACGTCATGAACAAAGGATCCTTCGTAACTTGCTTGGCAATCTTGGCCGTCGCGGCAGCCGGTTGTGGTCGCACGTCGACCCCCGCCGCCAAGCCGGCCAGCAACAAAACGAGCCATTTTCACGGTGATGGTCACGACCACAAGACCGGCGACTCCTTGGACGAATCAGAGCGTGCGATCGAGCTGCAGGCCCAGCGCGCCAAGCAGGACATCGATAACGTGACCGCCGAGGCCGAGGCCGCGTTGCGTAAAACTCGGCAGCAGACGACCACGAAGGTGCAGGCCCATGCCCGCGAATTGCAAGAATACTCGGCCGAACTCGCAGAAGAGGCCAAGGACCGCGCGGAAGACGTTCCCGCGGCCGTCGATAACGCCACGGCTCGCTTGAAGGGCAACCTGCGCTCGAGCTTGCAATCGGCCCAGGATCGGCTGCGGGCCGCCGAGGAGCGTCTGAGCGAGGACGACACCGAATCGGATCGTCGCTAGGCCGGTCACCAGACGTTCGTTCCAGGCAATTTGCCGGACCGATGCGCAATGGATGCGCGTCGGTCCGGTTTTTTTACCGTGTCAGCGTTTGGGACGCGGCAAGCGCCCACCCTTGCCGCGGCGGCGCCCTCCCTTGTTCGAACCGCGCGCCTCGACTTCGGCGACCTGGCGGCCGACCGATGAGCGCATGCGTTCGATGCGGTCGCGCAGCACCGCCGCCCGCTCGAACTCCATGGCGTCGGCGGCGGCCATCATCTCGCCTTCCAATTCGGCCAGGTATTCCTCGGTGATGTACTGGGCATCGTCCGCGCGGCCCACCGCGGCGTTCGCCTGGGCGTGGGCATTGGCCTCGGCTTCGATGCCCGCGCGGATGCCCTTGCGAATCGTTTCGGGCGTAATGCCATGCTCGCGATTATAGGCGGCTTGCACCGCCCGGCGGCGATCGGTCTCGTCCATGGCCCGCTGCATCGAATCGGTCACCCGATCGGCATACAGTGTCACTTTCGCATTCACATTGCGGGCCGCGCGGCCAATCGTCTGCATCAGCGAGGTCTCGCTGCGCAAGAAGCCTTCCTTGTCGGCATCGAGAATCGCGACGAGGGAAACTTCCGGCAGATCGAGACCTTCTCGCAACAGATTGACGCCAACCAGGGCCTCGAATCGCCCCTCGCGCAATTCGCGCAGCAAATCGACGCGTTCAAAGGCGTCGAGCTCGCTATGCAGCCATTTGCAGCGGACGCCTTGCTCGGACAGATAAAAGGAAAGATCCTCGGCCAGCCGCTTGGTGAGCGTGGTCACCAAAACGCGCTCGCCGACGGCGGCCCGCTCGCGAATTTGTTCGAGCAGATGCGGCACCTGGGTGCGCGCCGGGCTGACTTCGATCACCGGATCGAGCAAGCCGGTCGGCCGGATGACCTGCTCGACGAATTCTCCGCCGGTGCTTTGCAACTCATAGGGACCGGGGGTCGCCGATACGAAGACAACCTGGTTGATTTTTTGTTCCCACTCGTCGAACTTGAGCGGCCGATTATCGAGGGCGCTGGGCAGGCGAAAGCCGTGTTCCACGAGCGTCGTCTTGCGGCTACTGTCTCCGGCGAACATACCGCGCACCTGCGGCACCGTGGCATGCGACTCGTCGACGAACAGCAAGTAGTCGTCGGGGAAGAAATTGAACAGCGTTTGTGGCGTTGAGCCGGGCGGCCGGCCGCTCAAGGGGCGGCTGTAGTTCTCGATGCCCGGGCAAAAGCCCACTTCGAGCATCATCTCGATGTCGAACCGCGTGCGAGCGTTCAGCCGCTGGGCCTCCAGGAGTTTTCCGGCGTTTTTGAGTTGTTCCAGCCGGTCTTCAAGCTCTTGCTTGATGGCGTCGATGGCCGCGGCGATCCGTTCCTCGGGCATGACGAAGTGCTTGGCCGGATAAATGAACATTTCCTCTTCCTGGCGAATCGTCTCGCCCGAAATCGGATTAATGATCGACAGCTTTTCGACCTCATCTCCCCAAAACTCGATGCGCAGGGCAAATTCCTCGTACGACGGCCACAGTTCGACGCAATCGCCTCGCACGCGAAACTTGCTGCGGGCAAATTCGACGTCGTTGCGCTCATACTGCACGTCGACCAGCTTCATGAGCACGGCATCGCGATCGACCGACATGCCGCGCCGCAGGCTGATCATCATCGCCTTGTAGTCGTCGGGAGAGCCCAAGCCATAAATGCACGACACGCTGGCCACGATGATGACGTCCTTGCGGCTCACCAGGGCACTCGTGGCGGCCAAACGCAATCGGTCAATCTCCTGATTGATCGAGGCGTCCTTCTCGATATAGATGTCGCGCTGCGGAATGTAGGCTTCGGGCTGGTAGTAGTCGTAATAGCTGACGAAATAGTGGACGGCGTTGTGGGGAAAAAACTCCTTGAACTCCGAATAGAGCTGGGCGGCCAACGTCTTGTTGTGCGACAGAACCAGCGTGGGCTTCTGCACGGTCTGGATGACGTTGGCCATCGTGAACGTCTTGCCCGAGCCGGTCACCCCCATCAGGACCTGGTGCTTGCGATTGCCTCGCAGGCCGGACACCAGAGCCTCGATGGCCTGGGGCTGGTCTCCG
The DNA here is from genome assembly GCA_003153375.1 of Planctomycetaceae bacterium. Classification (GTDB taxonomy): domain Bacteria; phylum Planctomycetota; class Planctomycetia; order Pirellulales; family PALSA-1355; genus PALSA-1355. The sequence continues at coordinate 92,114 of PLYM01000194.1, read as the reverse complement.
GCGGGCTGGAACGGGCTGACGAGATCGAAGGGCACTGAGATCGTTCCGTGAAAGGGATCGTTCCGTGGAAGGGGGGGTGGCGGCCATTAGGGCGTCCAGCGCGCCCTGGGTCGCCCAGCGGGGGCGATGCCGGGCTAGGCCATAAAGAAGGATACGGGATCGCGCCGCGATTGGCTACTGCCCGGCCACGTTGCCCGTTTCCGGTAGAGGACGCAAATATGGCTTGATGCGCTCGAGTGTCTTGGGTCCGATGCCTCGCACACGCCGCAAATCCTCGAGCACCGCAAAGCGGCCCTCGGCTTTTCGCGACTCGACAATGCGCCGCGCCAGCGATTCCCCCACACCGGGCAGCAGCGAGAATTCGGCCCAATCGGCTTCGTTCAGATCGATTTGGAAACTAACAGATTGTCGCGGCTCGCGATCTAATTCGATCAGTCGTCCCCGGGCCCCGCCTTGCCCCACCCAATAGAGCCCTACCGACGCGACCGCCAACACCGTCAGCGCCGCGATCGCCGCCTGGTCCATCCGTTTCAACCACGGAGAGCCAGTGGAGGCACGATTTGGGGTGGGGTGTCGCATCGACAGCGGGTAAAAATAAGTTGGGATCTCAACGCCCTGCAAGAACGCTAGTATAAGCCAGACCGCGGCCTGCATCACGCATTTCATCAGAGTGTTGTCTTCGTGCCCAAAGAATTTCACCAACTCGAGTGGGATGCACAGGTCGAGGATGATTGCCGGCAAATCATCCGACTGGCGGTGCGCGAAGATTTGGACCGGCTGTTCGACTGGACGACGTTATGCCTGGTGCCGTCAGGCACGGCTGGCGAAGCGGCACTCGTTTCGCGGCAGGCCGGGGTCGTGGCAGGGCTTCGCGCCGCGGCTTTGGCGCTAAGCGAAATGGATGCCCAAGTCCACTGGTCGCCGCTAGTGGCTGACGGCGACCCGCTTGTGCCCGGGCAGACCTTGGCGACCGTTTCGGGCCCAGCCCGCAGTCTGCTTTCGGCCGAGCGCATCGTTCTCAATCTGATCGGTCGGCTGTCGGGCGTGGCTACGCTGACACGGCGATACGTCGAGGCCGTGAGCGGCACGCGGGCCCGAATTTATGACACGCGAAAAACGACGCCCGGCTGGCGGCGGCTCGAGAAATATGCCGTGCGTTGCGGCGGCGGTCACAATCATCGCACCGGGTTATTCGACGCTATTCTGATCAAGGACAACCACCTGGCGCTCGGCGCGGCGGGCATTGGTGGTGCTCACGTCTCACCGGCAGAGGCGGTGCGCCGTGCTCGCGCGGCAGCCGATGCGGCGATCGCCGACCAGGCCACCGCACCGTTGATCGTGGAAGTGGAAGTCGACACGCTCGAGCAACTTGCCGATGTGCTGGGCGCGGGTCCCGACATCGTGCTACTCGATAACATGTCGCCCGAAATGCTCGAGCAGGCCGTCGTCCTGCGCGACGCGCGGTCGCCGCTCGTCGAGTTGGAAGCTTCGGGGGGCGTGAATCTAAAGACCGTCGCCGCGATCGCAGCCAGTGGCGTGGAGCGGATCAGCGTGGGGGCCTTGACCCACTCGGCGACCTGTCTCGACGTCGGACTCGATTGGCGATAAGGGTTGATCCGCGCCCGGCAAACCGCCGATTTCTCTGGCATTTTATCGGCCTTTTTCCGCGATTTCGCGGAGATTTGACACAGGGGTTCAACGACCTATGTTTTCGATGTACCTGCGCCTTTGGGGAGAGGCGTTGGTCACCGAGGCGCGGCAGGGAAGAGTGGAGCTTGAGGGGACTCTGCCGCGCCTTCAACAAATCACCGAGTCCGGTCTGGACTCCCTGTTTCCCCGGAAGAGACAACATGGTTTCGTCGACAACGCTGAGTCAGCACGAACATCTTTTGGCAACCGCCCTAGAGTTGGACGATCCGATCCTGGCCACGGACGAGTTCGGCCACCTCGTGTTCATCAATCGAGCGGCCGCCGAACTGTTTGACATCGATCTGGCTCATGCCACCGATCGCAGGCTGTCGAACCTGGTGCGGTGCGACGGACTGATCGATCTGGTGCGCACGGTTTCCGGTGGAGACGCACAGCGTCGCAGCCGTGACCTGGCAATTTGCGACCCCGGCGTCGGCACGATCTGGTATCGGGTGACGGCCCGCCGCCTGGAACTAGACGGCCGCGCCGCCGGGGTTGTGTGCGTGCTGCACGACATCGACGCCAAAGTGAATCTCGAGCAGCGCACCGCGCAGTTCGTCGCGGCGATTAGCCACGAGATGAAGACACCGTTGGCCGGCATCAGAGCCTTTGTCGAGTTGCTGGCCGACGACGAGGCAGAAGACGAGCCAACGCGGCACGAATTCCTGGACGTGATCTCCGCCCAGGCCAATCGACTGCAACAACTGGTCGACAACCTACTGCATTTGGCCCGGCTCGAAGCCGCCGTGGCGCGCGTCAACAAGCAGAACTGCTCGCTCAACGACCTGTTGTCCGAAGCGCTTCGCGCCGTGGAGGGCGCGGCCGATCGGCAGAACATTACCCTGCGCCGCGAATTCAGCCCGGAAGACCTACAAGTGCGCGTCGACCGCGATTTGACGATCGAGGCAGCGGTCCACCTGCTAGGCAACGCAGTCAATCTGGCACCGCGCGGTGGGCTGATCACGCTGCGGTCGCGTGCCGCGGGCAATGAGGCACAATTCGAAATCGAAGACGATGGAGCCCCGTTGACGGGCGAAGAACGGCGCCGAGTCTTCGAGAAGTTCTACCGCTTGCGGCCGAATCAAGGCCTGGCGGTCGGCAGCGGCCTCGGCATGCCGCTCTCGCGGTACGTCGTCGAGCAGGTGCATGGCGGCAGCGTGGAAGTGGCGGGCGTCAAACTGCACAGCGCAACGCGATCGGGCAATCTATTTCAGGTTTTTCTGCCCTGCACCGCCGGCAGCCGCTCGGGCGCGAATGAAAACACCGATGAGCAGTTTGCAACTAGCGAGGACATCCGATGAGCAAGAAAGTGTTGCTGTGCGATGACGAAATCCACATCCTGCGGGCGGCCGAGATCAAGGTCTCGCGGTCCGGCTACGACGTGCGTATCGCGCACGACGGACAGGAAGCCTGGGAAGCGATTCAGCAGGATATGCCCGATGTGCTGGTGACCGACGTGCAGATGCCGCGGCTGGATGGAATTGGGCTGACGGAGAGGATTCGCGCGAATCCGGCGACGCAAAACCTGCCGGTCCTGATGCTCACGGCCAAGGGCTTCGAGCTGGGGTACTCGGAAATGGTCCGCCAGTGGGGCATCGTTGGCATCCTGGCCAAGCCATTTAGCCCGCGCGAGCTGGTACGGTTGATCGACCAGATTGTCGGTCCGCCGAATGTCGAACCGGATATCACGAGCATGGAATCCGTGACGGCTTCGACAATGCCGACCGATGATGCGCTCTATGCGGCAAACTGAGCCGTTGGCCCGACGCGCGCGCAACCACCGGCGCACCGTGGCAAGTCCAAGAGAACCGAGTCGTCGCCGTTACATGCTCTCGAGCAGATTGGCGCGCCCGCGGCGGGCGGCCCGCAACCGAGCACGACGGCGTGTCTCGCTCGGCTTTTCGTAGTACTCTCGGCGACGCATTTCCTTCTTGATGCCGCTCCGCTCGACCAGCTTGCGGAATCGACGGACCGCCTCCTGAATACTCTCGCGGTCTCTGACGTTCAACTTAACCACGCATCCTCCTTTGAATCAGTTGGCACGACACCACGTTACTTCGTTTCCATCAACGATAATCCGCCCAGAATCTACACTCCAGACGGTCTTGTTGTCCAGCCGCATTCGTTCAACCTGGTGTCCCATTCGTCGCTGGACTTGGGCAAAGGCTTTGATCGAGCCGGCATTCCCTTGGGCACGCCCAGTTCGCGCTAAACGCATGGCCCACAAGTAGAACGGACGAGGCAGCACCCTTTACCCGGCGCCACCGGGCGTTACAGCGCGCGCAACCGGCAAAGCTTGCCAAAAGTGACATCGGTGACCTTGCGCGGCGTGCCCCCGCCGTCTGAAGTGTTCGGCATCGATTGGCCGATGGCTTACCGTGTCTCCTCCTGTCTCTCCCTTTTCGATGCCTCATTCCGCGTCTCATGATGGACTCGCTATCAGAATCGACTGCCCGGCTGGTTGACATTGAGGCCCGGCAGGACGAGGTGCTCAGGCAACTCGACGAGCTGGAGCGGCGGATCGAACAGGTGCTGGCTGAGTATGCGCCGCTGGCGGCCAAAGCGGGCTCGCAAATGGTGCTTCCCACTCGCCCCGTCACAGCGCCGGCCGTCAAGGCGGCCTAGCACCTTCGCCAGCCAGCAGGGTCGAGACCTCGAGCGCGCCCTGGGTCTGCTCGGTATTTGCCCAATTTGCCGGCTCGTTGACGTCTGCAATTCCGTCGACCACACTGGTTGAGACCGCGCCGACGCCCTCGCGAAGCAGTTAGGAACCTGGGGTTCCGCAAGCCATCGCGCTCGTCGGCCGACCTTCCCGATCAACCCCGCCGAGACGAGATCCCCGATGAATGCTCCCCGCCCGGTCCACGTCGCGCTGTTGGCCTTTGCAGTCAGTTCCGCAGCATTCGTACCTTCAGCCCGTGGCGAAAACTGGCCGCAGTGGCGGGGTGCCAAGCTCGACGGTGTCAGCCATGAGAAAGGCTTGCCCGAACACTGGAGCAAAACGGAAAACATCGCCTGGCGGCTTCCCTTGCCGGGCCCGGCCGGATCGACGCCAGCGGTTTGGGGCGACCAAATCTACCTGACCTCGGCCGAAGGCTCTGATCTGGTGTTGTTGGCCGTCAGCACCGAGGGCAAGCAACTTTGGAAGGCCGTGGTCGCCGATCACAATCAGCCAGTACGAGGCGACGAGGGCAACTTCGCGTCACCGTCCCCCTCGACCGATGGAAAGCACGTCTGGACGCTGATGGGCACGGGCGACCTGGCCTGCTTCACCGCCGACGGCCAGCCGGTCTGGAAGGTGAATTTGCAAGAGCGGTATGGAAAATTCGACATTCAGTTCGGCATGACTTCGACGCCCGTGCTCGATGGCGACCGGCTCTACTTGCAATTGCTGCACAGCAAAGGCGCGCTGGTGTTGGCCCTCGACAAGGCGACTGGCAACGAGATTTGGAAGCAAACCCGCAAGAGTGACGCGAGAGCCGAATGCGAACATTCGTACGCCTCGCCGATTCTCTATCGCGACGGAAAGCTCGAGCTGTTGCTGACGCACGGCTGCGACTACATCGTGGCGCATCGCTTGACCGACGGTGACGAAGTGTGGCGGTGTGGCGGCTTGAACCCAAAGGGAAAGTACAACCCGACGCTCCGCTTTGTGGCCTCACCGCTGGCGCTGCCAGGCATGGTTCTTGTGCCATCGGCCAAGAACGGTCCGGTGCTGGCGCTCGACCCGACCAGCAAGGGGGATATCTCGAACTCGACCGAGGGGCACATCTGGTCTCGCGAACACAACACGCCCGACGTGCCGTCGCCGTTGGTCGTCGACGGTCTGGCCTACCTGTGCCGCGAGGATGGAACGCTGTTGTGTCTCGATGCGCGCACGGGCGAGGAGTTTTACGTTAAGCGGACTCATTCAGACCGCCACCGCGCCTCGCCCGTCTACGGCGACGGCAAGATCTACCTTACGGCACGCGACGGCACGGTCACGGTGGTGAAACCGGGCAAGCAGTTCGAGGTGCTGTCGACGAACTCGCTGGACGAGGCCATTTCATCGTCGCCAGCGATTGCCAACGGGCGGATTTATCTCCGCACGTTCGAGGCGCTGTACGCGATTGGCAAGTAAGACGATCGTGCGGACCAGGCGTCGCTGAAGGCCGCGCTTTCAGCCGGTTTGCAACACCGCGGCGGGCTCGGGATTGTGCACCACTTCGAAGCCGAGGTCTTCGACCATCTTGTAGTCGGCTGCCGGGGCTTGCCCCTTGGTCGTCAAATAGTCGCCGACAAAAATCGAATTGGCCGGGTAGAGTCCCAGCGATTGCAGACTGCCCAGGTGCAATTCGCGGCCGCCGGCAATTCGCAATTCGCGATCAGGATTGGCAAAGCGGAACATTGCCAGCACCTTGAGGCAATAGCGTGGATTGAGCTTTCGCATTCCGGCCAACGGCGTGCCATCGATCGGGTTCAGAAAGTTCACGGGAATCGACTCGACACGCAGCGAACGCAGGGTAAAGGCCATCGACACCACGTCGGCGTCGGCCTCCCCCATGCCGATGATGCCGCCGGAGCACAACTCCATGCCGGCGTTGCGCACCGCCGACAAAGTGCTCACGCGATCTTGAAAGGTGTGGGTCGTGCAAATGTCGCCGTAGTAGGCTTCGCTCGTGTTCAGATTGTGGTTGACGCGATCGACGCCACAGGCCTTCAGACGCTCCGCCTGATCGGGAGTGAGTAGACCCAGACAGGCGCAAATTTTCAAATTGTATTGCGACTTGATCTGCGGCACGATCGAGCAAACCGCGTCCATCTCGCGATTCGAGGGACCGCGGGCCGAAATGACGATGCAAAAAGTCTTGGCTTGCCGCTCGGCCGCCACGCGGGCACCGTCCAGCAGTTTTTCGGCACTGAGCAGGTTATAGCGCGGTATGTCGGCCGATGAGACTTTGGATTGCGAGCAGTATCCGCAGTCCTCGGGGCACAATCCGCTTTTGGCATTCATAAGAAAGTACAACTGCACACGATTGCCGAAATACTGTCGGCGTATGCGATACGAGGCGGCCAGCAGATCGAGCAACTCGGCGTCAGGGCATTGCAGCATCGCCAGCCCCTGCTCGGTAGTCAGCTCTTCGCCCTCGAGAACTCGCGTGGCGAGATGGTTCCAGGAGTTCGTGGGGCAGGGGGCGTCGACGGCAGCTTCGTGCGATCGATCAATCATGGCAGGGCTCTCGGGTCAGCTCGAAATAATAACGTGACATAAGTATCGTTATGGCGTGCCTTTACGCAAGGGGGCATCGGGGCGGCGAGATCATGCCGGCGCCCACCTGGAGGGCGCGACTGCAAAACCTGCACAGTGATAGGCCGAAGCTGCCGATCTTGGCAGAGGACCACCCGTGGCCGACAATGGAAATAGAAGGATCAGCGAACCACTCGGAACCGGTCGTGCATGATGATTGACGTCACCGTCAAAATGGAACCCGCGTTGGGCCGGCAACACCTGGTGCGCGTTGGGGCCCTGGGGCACGTCGGTCGCTTTACGGCGGCCGATGCCGTGCGTTATCCCCGCCACGCGCGGGTCGTGGTGCGAACGGGTCGCGGCCTGGAACTGGGCGAAGTACTGGCCCCGCCTGGGGATTCCGCCGACAACGAGCGCGCCGACGGCTCGATCTTGCGCGGGCTGACCGCCGAAGACCAACTGCTGGCCGCACGGTTGGAGCAGAATCGCCAGGCCGCCTATGAAGCCTGCGCGACGAGACTGGTCACGGCCGGGTCGCCGGCGGTGCTGATGGACGTGGAGCATCTGTTCGACGGCCAGACGCTGCTGTTTTATTTCCTGGGCGAGATGACGGCCGAATTGGAGGCAATCACGGCCGAACTGGCGGAGCTCTATGAGACCCATGTCCAGTTTCGTCGCTTCACCGACGCCGTTGAGACCGGTTGCGGTCCCGCCTGCGGCACCGAGGCCGCCAGCGGCTGCAAGACCTGCGTCAGTGGGTGCGCCATTGCCGAGGCCTGCGGCAAGAAAGGCTGATCGCTGAAGCTGCGGGGAATGCGTCGCCGATTCGCCACCCATGGGTGCTAGCAGACGGTGCGGACGCAGGGCTCCGCGTGCCGACGATAGAGAGGGGTGCTCTTGTCGGGCATTCGGCTTTGCGTCAGACTACCGCCCCATTTCTTGCGACCGTTCATCTCGCATGGTTTCTATGCACCGCGATCGGGCCGTATCTGTGCGCCGATATTTTGCCACGTGGTGCTTCATTGCGCTGGCCGTGCTGATGCTGGATGGCTGCCGTGCCTGGACACCGGCGAGCTATGTACCGCCGGAGGTCGCCTTTGGTCCGGCGCCGCAGATGCCGAACCCAGTGCAGATCACGAACGTCGATCGCGACTATGTCTGGGATCAGGTGGTCGACGTGGTCGACGATTATTTCCGCATCTACAAGGAAGAACGAGTGCGGCTGGTGGGCGATCTGTTGACCGAAGGCGTACTGGACACTTACCCTCGCGGCGGATCCACGATCTTCGAGCCGTGGAACAAGGACTCGGTGAATTCGTACGAACGGCTCGAAAGCACGTTGCAGTCGATCCGACGCATCGCTCAAGTGCGCGTGATTCCGAACGAAGCCGGGTTCCTGGTTGACGTGCAGGTGTTCAAGGAATTGGAGGACGTGCCCAGCCCCGAGACAGGAGCGGTCAGCCTCGCGAATCCACAAGCCTTGCGCAACGACAACTCGCTGCAGCGCGTGACCAACCCGGTTGGCGGCGCGCAGCCCACGATTGGCTGGATCCGCCTGGGCCGCGATACGGCCTTGGAGCAGGTCATCCTGTCACATATTCAGGAACGGCTATCGGGCTACGGACCCCCGCAGCCGTACTAAGCTCGCGGTGCCCAATTACCAAAGCACCTGAGCATTTTCCAATGATTGACAACGTCAGGTGAAATGGCGCTTGGTCAGATTAAGCAATGAGTTCGCGCCTCCGTCGGTGTAGGTGTTGACGCCCGTGCCGCCTTCGAACGTGCTCGTGGTGATCGTGGTGTTCGTCACGCTTAGCGAGTCGTTGCCAGAGCCGAGATCGATCAGGGCGGTGCCGAACGCGGTTGCATTGAGCGACACATGATCCTGCCCGCCATCGGTCAGGATTTTGAGCGATTGGGCCTGGTAGACGTCGGTCAAACTAATCGTCGAGTTGCCCAATCCCTGGGTGATGTTGAGATTTCGGCTTACTCGAACGTAGTCCAACGTGGCCGAGTCCGTGCCGCATCCGAGGTTGATAATCAGATCTTTGCCCACGGTGACTTGGTAGTTGATTTCCTCCGGACCAGCTGCAGGCGGCTCACCAATCGTCACATCATCGTTTCCTCCGTCAGTGTTGATCTTGTTCGAGCCGCCGACGAACAAGGAGGACTCGGTAATGTCGTCGTTGCCACAGCCGGTGTTGACGACCAGATCGCCGCCAATGTGATTTTGCTGAGCGCCCAGGATCGTGCCCAAGGTCGGCTCCGGCTCAAGCGAGAACGTTTGGTTGCCGCGGCCGCAGAGATTGAACACCGCGTCTTTGGCCACGTTCAGCACGGCCAGGTCGATGTCGTTCTCGCCGCTGCCGTTGACTTGGAAACAACCACAGACGGCCAGGTCGTAGGCATCGAGATAGTTCGACCCGCCGCCCAGATTCACGGTCAAATCGTGGTCGACCGTCACTCCGTTGCCGATCGTGTTGCCGCCCTGTACGCCGCCGGTGTCAATGAATTCGATCTTGTCGTTGCCATCGCAGGCGCTGACGCTTTCGGAACCCTTGACGTGGGTCGAGCCCTCGATCAGCCAGCCGTTGCCCGAACCCAGGTTGATGCACAGCGAGCCATTGATCGTGGCCGACGAAAGGACACTGGTAACGAGCAGTGGCTTGACGGTCGCGGTGCTCGCCGTGACGCTGACGAGCTTCGGTATGCCGACGTTGACTTCATTGTTTCCTTCGCCCATGTCAATCGTCATGTTGCCGGCAACGGTGCCATTTTCGAAGCCGAAGAAGTCGTCGCCTCGCTTGAGGCTCACGTTGATGTTCGTCACGCCGCTGAACGTCTGCGGATTGGTCGAGTGGTTGATCGTCGTGTTCACACCGTGGTTGTCGGTGAAGCCTTCGACGACGAACTGACCGGGCGTGCCGGTTGCGAACACTTCGACAAAGTTGTCTGCGTTGTCGCCGGTGATGTTCAGGGTTCCACGCACCACGCTGGCCGAGACGTCACCTGCCAACAACTGCCGGTCTTCGAGTCGCTCGGCTCCAAGGCGCCGCTTACGCTGGTTGGAAACGTGACGTTTGACCGGGGCCTGAATGCGGGATTGGGATGCTCCCGCGCGCATGGAAGTGTCCTCCTCGGGTGAATGCCAAAAAGCTCCGCCAGAATCAGCCGTCCTTGGCAAACGATCCGCAGTCGGACGTGAAAACCCACGATATGGGGCGCGGGTTTTATACAATCAAGGAAGAGATCTGTCAAACTTGCGGGGAGCAGCGCAAGCCCTGATCTCTCGCTTCGCTCGGCTCACGGGGTGACGACCGCGGTCAGCCGGCGATGTGGCTTTGCGGTGCCTCGGAAACAATCGGCGAGAGCGGCACCACGTTCGGCTCGGGCTGCTTGACGGCCGGCAACTTGAGCGTGAAGGCGGTGCCTTTGCCGACCGTGCTCTCGACGCGAATGCGGCCTTGATGTGCTTCAATCACGTCGCGACAGAACGACAGGCCCAAGCCGGTGCCGCCCTTGCCGCTGGCGTCCGGGCCGCTCTTAGTGGTGTAGAAGCGGTCGAAGATTTTCGGCAGCTTGTCGGCCGGAATGCCCGCGCCGGTGTCGCGCACCATCAGGTCGACGGTGTTGTGCACCGGATCGTGGCTGAGACGAATCACGATTTGCCCGCCGGCACTCATCGCCTGCCGCGCGTTGACCAGCAAGTTCATCAGCACTTGCTGGATCTGGTTGGTGTTGATCATTGCCAGCGGCACCGGTTGATACTGTGTCTCGACCGCGACCCGATACTTGGTCATCTCGCGCTCGAGCAGCAGCAGCGAGTCGTCGATCAGCTTGACCAGGTCGGCCGGTTCGAAGCCCTGCGGTCGATTGCGAGCGAAGCCGAGAATGCCGTTGGTGATCCTAGCCGCACGCAGTCCGGCCGCGAGGATTTTCTCGAACGCTTTGTCGCGGGTCGCCCGGTCGCCGTGGCGCTGTCCCATCTTGGCGTAATTGATGATTGTCGTCAGCACATTGTTGAATTCGTGCGTCGTCGTGCTGACCAGGTCGCCAAGAGCGGTCAGCTTTTGAGCCTGGGCCAGTTGCTCCTTCAAGATGGTAACCTGTTCCTCCAACGATGGAGCAGACGACGATTCACTGCGCGACATACTGGCTTCCCTTTTGTGCTTGCAGGCAAGAGGCGGCCACCCAGACTGGGCATTGAGCGTGCTTTCGCCCACTTGCCCTCCTGGTCTACAGCCCCCACCCGGTGACCGTTGACGTGATTTAACACGTTGAGCCATCGATATTTAGTCCTTGCTCGGATATCGTCGTGTCTGCCTGGGCAACTAAAACCCAAGCCGATATAATCTCGCCCGCGTCATGGGACCTGGCCCCTCCACGGATGATCGGAGTGGGCTGCAAACTCGAACTAGCATGGAAGCAACGAATGCACACGGTGGAACTGCTCGACCAGGCGATTGGCCTGGCGAACCGCTGCGGTATTGTCGTACGGCAGGATTGGTTTGGCGGCTCGGCGGCCGGCGCCTGTGAGTTTCAGGGGCGCCGTTGGGTCTTCATCGACCTCTCCCTGTCGCCGCGCGAACAGCTCGATCAGGTGCTCAGCGGGTTGAACGACGTACCCCACCTGATTGAAGTCGACAACAAGGTGCCGCCTCAACTGCACACCGTGCTCGCCACACGGCGTGCTGCTTAGCGCTCAACGGCAACCGCAATCCCGCAAATTCGCTCGCTGCCGGGGCTACATCGAAGGCGGCAGCACGCGGCCTCACGGCGTCTCGGCTGGGGCCCGATAGAGGCCGTTCGTCTTGATATACATTTCGACGGCTCGTGGCGTGCGATAGCGAATCGTGCGCCCTGTGGCGACCCGGGCACGGATGTCGCTGCTGCTGACGTCGATGCGCGTCAACGAGACCTGATGCTCTTGGATCGCGGCCAGACGCTCTGGCGAGATCAGGTCCGCGAGCCCTTGCCAATCGAGCTTCTCGGCCTTGCCCGGCGCGTCGGTATCGCCCCGTCCGACAATCACCGGAATAGCCAGCTCGCAAAGCCGCCGGGGCTCCTTCCAGGTGGGCAAATCGCGAAGGGCGTCGGCCCCCATCAAAAAGAACAACTCGTGCGTGGGATCCTCGGCCTTGAAGTGGGCGAGCGTCTCAACGGTATAATTCACACCACCCCGGTCGGCTTCGTAGGTGCAAACCGAAAAACCCGAGTGGCCGGCTACGGCCAGTTCGAGCATGTCGACGCGCGCACTGGTCGTGGCGACCACGCGCTGCTGCTTGTGCGGCGGCATGGCAGTGGGCAGAAACCAAATATGGTCCAGCGCCAAATCCTCTCGGCATGACTCGGCCAGCAGCAGATGCCCATAATGGACCGGATCGAACGTGCCTCCTAGAATCCCCAACCGCATCGCTCATTTGCCCTTTTTTCGCGTCCGAACCGCCGCGTCGGCCAGAACCGTAATGCCATACCAATGTATAAAGTAAGTCGTCTCACCTCCCGCCAGGGGGGAAGCGGTGTCGGATTATAGCATGAAAGCTGAGCAGCAAAGTCTCTTCGAACTGCATCCCGCTCCGTGGGAAGAGGACGATGCGCGCGAGCAGTTCGTGGCCACGCTCGTTTTCGCGACGGGGCCGGCCCAGGTTTTCGATTACCTGGTGCCCCCGGGTCTGCGCGACCGAATCGTGGCCGGGCAGCGCGTGCGGGCTCCCTTTGGCAAGGGGGATCGGCTGGTCACCGGTTATTGTGTGCGTCTGGAGAATCGCCTGGCGGGCAATCGGCGTCTCAAGCCGTTGGATAGCATCATCGACGACCGTTCGCTGTTGAGCCCGGCCATGCTGCGGCTGACCGAGTGGATGGCCGACTACTACTTGTGCGCTTGGGGTCAGGTGCTGGAAGCAGTCGTGCCGGCCGGCGTGCGCGGCCAGGCTGGCACACGCCAAACTCAGTTTGTCTCGCTGCCAAACCATGTCGCCGCGCGGCTAGCATCGCTCAAATTCACTCCGATTCAAAAGCGAATCTTGGACGTCCTGGCTGGCCAGACCGCGCCAGTCGCGATCGGACACTTGGCCCGAGCCGCTCGCTGCACGCCGGCATCGATTCACACGCTGCACAAGAAGGGATTGCTTGTATTTCAATCGCGGCGCGTCGATGCCGGCGAGCTCGACGCGCTGCCCGCGCATCCCCGCGAGGAGCACCTGACGCTCAACGCCGACCAGCAGCGCGCGCTCGCCGCCATTCTTTCGGGCCTCGAATCTCGCAAGCATCAGACTGTGCTCGTGCACGGCGTGACGGGCAGCGGCAAGACCGAAGTCTACATCCAGGCGATTCAGGAAGTCTTGCGTTTCGGCCGGCAAGCGATCGTGCTGGTGCCTGAAATCAGCCTGACGCCCCAGACCGAGGCCCGCTTCCGCTCGCGGTTCGGCGACGTGGCTCTGCTGCACAGCCATTTGACCGACGCTCAGCGGCGGCGCCACTGGGAACAGATCGCCGACGGACGCGTGTCACTAGTCGTTGGCGCACGGAGCGCGATTTTTGCGCCAACACCCAATCTGGGCATCATCGTGCTCGACGAAGAGCACGAGAGCTCGTTCAAGCAAGACAGTGCGCCTCGCTATAACGCCCGCGACGTGGCGCTCGAACGGGCCCGCGCCGAGAAGATTCCGCTGGTGCTGGGTTCGGCGACTCCTTCGCTGGAGAGCTGGCAGCGGGCCCAAAGCGGTCAGTTTCGTTTGATCTCGCTGCCCAGCCGGGTCAACGACCGGCCATTGCCGTCGGTGGCCACGATCGACCTTCGCAATGCGTATCGCGATCGACGCAGCCGCGGCGCGATCAGCCGGCAGTTGTACCTGGCGATGGACGCGACCTTGAAGGATGAAGGGCAGATCATCCTGCTTTTGAATCGCCGTGGCTATTCAACCCACATTCAGTGCCCGGCCTGCGGCATGGTGCTCGAATGCCCCCACTGCGCGATCGCACTGACGCATCACTGGCAGCAGCAGATCGCGCTTTGCCACTACTGTGACTACCAGGTCAAAGCGCCGGCCGTTTGTCCAGAATGTTCTTTCGAGGGCATCCGTTATGCTGGCTTCGGAACGCAACGACTCGAGGCCGAGGTGAGGGCCCGCTTTCCACAGCACACCTGCCTGCGGATGGACACCGATGCCATGCAAAAACCGGGGAGCCACGCCGCGGCGTTCGATCGGTTTCGGGCCGGCGAGGTGCGCATTTTGGTGGGCACGCAAATGATCGCCAAGGGACTCGATTTTCCGAACGTCACGTTGGTGGGTGTGATCAACGCCGACACGGCGCTGCACCTGCCCGATTTTCGCGCCGCCGAGCGCACCTTTCAGTTGGTCACGCAGGTGGCCGGGCGCACCGGCCGCGGCGATCGTGGCGGCCGGGTATTGGTGCAAACGTTTAGCCCCGATCATCCGGCCATCGCCGCGGCGGTGCGCCACGACTACGACGCCTTTGCCGCCGTCGAATTGCCGATTCGTGAGTCGCTCGGCTACCCGCCATTTGGCTCGATGGTGCGACTCGTGGTTCGCGGTCCAGCCGAAGTGACGACCGGTCAGTTCGCCGACGAAGTGGCCCGGCTTCTGCGAACGACGCTCGACAAGGCCCAGTGCACCGCCCGCATCCTGGGCCCGGCACCCGCGCCAATCGCGAAATTGCGGGGGCACTTTCGCTTTCAAATTCAGATCCAGGCCAGCGATGGCCCCTCCCTGCGCCAGGCCGTGCGTACAGCCACCACAGAGCTCAAGCCACCTGCTGAAGTGCTATGGATGGCCGACATTGATCCTCTGGATATGCTTTGATCGCCCAAGATGGACGAAATCGACCACACATTCCTCTTGGAGCTGGCCCCCGAATTGCCGTAAACTATAGAAGTTAGGGAAACCCCTTCACCCAGCGACCCGACGCATGTCATATCGCACGCTCAAACGCGTGTTGGGCGAAACCAGCCTGGAGCGGAAGTGCCGCTTCTTATTCGGCGGTTGTCTGTTGGTGCTGATCACCGGCAGCTTTTGGTGGTACGGTCGCAGCACCGAGGACCTGGTGCTCGAGGCCAGTCGCGAATCGGCCCGCGGGCTGGTCGAGTCGATCATCGTGATGCACCACTGGAAGTTCTGGCAGAGCGACGAAGACAAAAAGTGGGGCCAGGACTTCGGCGAGTTCGTGCAGGACTTGGGCAAGGGCCTGGCCAGCCGCCAGTATCACTGGGACTTCATCCGCCCGCTGGAAGACGGATCGAGCGTCGAGGACGGCTTTGAGGCCAGCATCCTCAACAAATTCATGCGGCGTCCACCGACCAAAGAAGAGGCCGACAAGACCGCCTCCCCAAGTTATGAGTATGAGGAGCGCCGGGTCACGGTCGACGCTCAGCCTGAGTACCAATACTACGCACCGATTCGGATCACGAATGCGCAATGCGCGTTGTGCCACGCCAGCTTGAACCTCGGCGTGGCCGGCGGCCCGCCCCAAGACGTCGGCGATCTGGTATCGGTGGTCAAGATTTCGCTGCCTGACGGCAAAACGCAGGATGCCACGCGGCGGAACCATGCGATCCTGTTGGGCACGGCCATCTTTACGGTTTTCATGGCCATGTGGGCCTCGTATGCGATCGTTCGCTATGTGATCGTCAAGCCGCTGGCACACCTGCGCGACGTGAGCGATCGCATCAGCCACGGCGACATCTCGTTGCGGGCCGAACTGCATACCGGCGACGAGTTCGAGAAGCTGGCCACGGCCTTCAACCGCATGTTGCGCCAATTGGCCAACAACCAGGAGGAGCTGAAGGACGTCAACGGCAACCTGAACGTGAAGGTCGACGAATTGGCGCAGGCCAACATGCGACTCTATGAAATGAACCGGCTGAAGAGCGACTTTTTGGCAACGATGAGCCACGAGCTGCGTACGCCGCTCAACGCGATCATCGGCTTCAGCGACGTGCTGGAGTCGATCGCCTCGCTCGATGACAAGCAGAAGCGCTATCTGCGCAACATCCAGACTTCCGGCAAGGTGCTGCTGGAAATGATCAATGACATTCTGGACCTGGCCAAGATCGAAAGCGGCAAAATGGAGGTCCGGCTCTCCGATTTTCGTATCGGCGGCGTCGTATCCGCCCAGTGCGACATGGCTCGGCCGCTGACCGAGCGGAAGAACATCGATCTGGAAACTCAGATCGATCCCGATCTGCCCGAGATGTTCCAGGATCAGGCCAAAGTGCAGCAGATCCTTAACAACCTGCTATCGAACGCGATTAAGTTCACGCCCGAGGGGGGGCGAATCGTCGTCAGCGCTCACCGTGGCGAGGCGAACCAGTTGCTGCTCAAGGTAACCGACACGGGAGTGGGAATCGCGCCGGAGGACACCGTGACGATTTTTGAGAAGTTCCGCCAAGGCAAATCGGTGCTCACCGGCGGCGACGCCATGACCCGCGAATACTCGGGCACCGGACTTGGGCTCTCCATCGTCAAGGAGCTTTGCAAGCTGCTGGGCGGCGAAATCTCGTTGGAAAGCGAGCTCGGCAAGGGCAGCACGTTCACGGTCGCGCTGCCATGGACGCGGGCCGATCAGCCGCGCTTCGAACCAGCTGCCGCCAACGGCGCCGATGAGCTGGTCAAAGCGCGCCGCGCCGATTATCTTCGCACGCTCGAGGCTCCTGCCACAACGTCTTGAATCGTTGCGTCCGTCAATCTCGTGATCGAGTCAGCGAAAGGGCCATGCGGCGGCCAGGTCGCCTTTCTATTTTCGCAGATTTCAGTACCATGAGCCGCCATGGCACCTGAAGCAAAAACTGCTGCTGATCTGGTCGAACTGTTCACCGACGGGGGTTGCAGCGGCAACCCCGGCCCGGGCGGCTGGGCCTTCATCCTGCGGCATCCGGCTTCGAACAAAGAGCTCGAACGATCAGGTGGGGAGCAAGAAACGACCAACAACCGCATGGAGTTGACGGCCGTCGTCCGCGGCTTCGAAGCTCTCAAAAAGCCGTCGCACGTCAAGCTCATGACCGACAGCGTCTACGTCGGCAAGGGACTGGTCGAGTGGATGCCCAAGTGGAAAGCTAACGGCTGGCGTCGCCGCGAGGGCAGCCAGTGGAAGGAAGTAAAGAATGAAGACCTGTGGCGACGCCTGGACGAGTTGATCTCACTGCACCATCTCACCTACATCCGCGTCGCCGGGCACAGCGGCCATCCCGAAAACGACCGCTGTGACGAGCTGGCCGTGGCGGCTTATCAGCAATTTCTCGGCGCCCGGCGGAAGCCGTAAGAGCGGGAGTGCCGCGGCGAGGTCCACTCAACCCCTCGCTGAATGCGACCCCCTCATCATGGGTCGCAGGGCCGATACAATGATGGTATGGCCAAGACTTCGGACAAGTCGCCTCCGCTCGAACTGACGACGCCCGTACAATTCGTCAAAGGCTGCGGCGGCCCTCGGGCCGAGCAGCTGGGCCGCCTGGGCGTGCACACGGTGCGCGATCTGCTGTTCTTCTTCCCCCGCGGCTATCAGGACCTGACCGACCTGCGCGACATCGATCAGCTGGAAGAGGGCCCCTTGCTCAGCGTGCTGGGAACGGTCGAGGAGGTCGAGCTGCGCGACAGCGGCGGCGGACGCTCGGTGCTGGGCGTGCTGCTGCGGCAAGGGGCGGGCTTTTTACGCGCGCTGTGGTTCAATCAACCTTTTCTGCGTGAGAAGTATCGCCGCGGGCAGCTTCTGCTGGTGTCCGGCAAAGCTCGCCGCCGCGGCATTCGCTGGGAGATGGTTCACCCGCACGTGCAAGTTGTCGACGTCGAGGATGATGCCACCGCCGCGCCAACGGTGGTCACCCCCAGCCAGCTGCTGCCGATCTATCCGCTGACGGAGGGGCTGGCAATGCGCCACGTTCGCCAACTGGTCCGTCGCGTGCTCGATGATTGCGCCGATCAACTGGAGGAGGTTTTCCCCCAGTCGTTCCTCGAGCAGAAGCAACTCTGGCCGATCTCCGCGGCCTTGCGGCAACTTCATTTTCCAGACGATCAGGCCAGCCTTGAGCACGCTAGGCGGCGGTTTGTCTATCAGGAGCTGTTGGTTTTGCAGTTGGCATTGGCGCTGAAACGGCGGCAAATGCACGACGCGCTACGCGCGACTCCGCTCGAGCTAACGGCCAAGATCGACGCCAGAATTCGCCGGCTGTTTCCGTTTGACTTGACCGCCGGACAAAATCAGGCCGTAGCCGAGATCGCAGCCGACATGGGCCGCCCCCAGCCCATGAACCGGCTGCTGCAAGGCGATGTCGGCAGCGGCAAAACGATCGTGGCCGTCTACGCCATGCTCTTGGCTGTGGCCCACCAGACGCAAGTCGTCTTGATGGCCCCCACCGAGGTGCTCGCCCGGCAGCATGCCGAAACGCTCGACCGACTACTGGCCGGCAGCCACACCCGGTTGGGCTTGTTGACCGGCGGGCAGAGCACGCGCGTTCGGCAAGATTTACTGGCGCGGATTGCCTCGGGCGAGATCCAGATCGTTGTCGGCACGCAAGCCGTCGTGGCCAGTGACGTGCCCTTCGCCCGCTTGGGCCTGGTCGTGATCGACGAGCAGCACAAGTTTGGCGTTCGCCAGCGGGCGGCTCTGAAAAATTCAGCCGTCCATCCGCACTATTTGGTAATGACCGCGACACCCATTCCACGGACCGTGACGATGACGCTGTTCGGCGACCTGGACGTCACCACGTTGAGCGACAGTCCGCCCGGCCGGCAGAACACGCACACGTATCTGCCGCCGGCCGAGGAGCGCGGCCGTTGGTGGGAGTTCTTTCGCAAAAAGCTGCGCGAAGGGCGGCAGGGCTACGTTGTTGCGCCGCTTGTGGCCGACGGCGGCGGAGAAACCGAAACTCTCGGCGAAACGGTGCCAGCGGATGAGGACGAACTGGCGAATGAGGAGACATCGCCTGTCGCCACGGCCAGCCTCGAGGCCGCCTACGAATCGCTGGCCAATGGCGAGCTTGAGGCGTTTCGGCTGGGACTGATTCACGGCCGCATGACTCCGGGGGAGAAACATGCCGTGATGAGCGCGTTTCGCCAGGGAGACATTCAGGTGCTGGTGGCCACTTCGGTGGTCGAAGTCGGCGTCGACGTGCCGAACGCGACGTTGATGACGATCGAAAGCGCCGAGCGTTTTGGTCTGGCACAACTCCATCAACTGCGCGGCCGGGTCAGTCGCGGTTCTTTTCCCGGCTATTGCTGCCTGTTTGCCAATGCGGCCAACGAAGCGGCGGTCGAACGACTGCAAGCGTTTGTCAACTCGACCGACGGTTTCCGGCTGGCCGAACTCGACTTTTCGCTGCGCGGTCCTGGCAATCTGTTGGGAACGCGGCAGCACGGCCTTCCGCCGCTGCGCATCGCCGACCTGGTGCGCGACGCGGCCACGGTTGAGGAGGCGCGGCTCGACGCCCGCAGACTCGTGGAGTTGGACCCTCAACTTACCCAACCCGAGCACGCCCTGTTGCGGCGCATGGCCCTGGTGCGGTATGGAAAATCGCTCGATCTGGCCGACGTGGGGTGAGAATGGATACCTGCTGGAACACCGCGGCTGTGGCTTGAATCGCTCTTTTGCCGATAAGTTCCTTGGTGTTCTGGGCCGGCAAGCTGGGAACCAGCATCAAGGACCGCACGATGAGAAGGGTACTGATGGTCGCTATCGTGCTTGCAGTGGCACTGCCGGGATGCACCGCCGCTGACTGGCTGCGCGGAACGCTGGGCGGAACGGATTCGGACCAGGCCTCGATGACGCGTACGAACGCGAAGAATGGAGCCTTAGCGGGCTTCAGCGTGACCGACACGCCCAACCCGTCTATCCGCGACTGAGAACTTCTAGCAGCACCCGAGTCGACGCCGAATCGCCAGACGACCGCTCACCATGGCCAATGCCAGGCCTGCGAGTGCCACGCTGCTCGGCTCGGGCACCAGGACATAGGGGGCTGACGTTGTAAAACGTCGGCCCGCCGACGGGAGTTTTGCCCACCGTCTGCACGAGCGTTTAATCACTGATCGCGGTCAGGCCCGCCGCATAGCCCTTGTCGGCTGCACCGATCACCATGTTGGCCAACAGGCCATGCACGATTGGGCCGGGATGGAAATTGTCGGACGAGAACAGCCCAGTCGTCGCTGTAAACGTGTAGCCATCGATCACGACCGATCCACTGGTGATCAGCCCGGTCTGGGCGCTGGGCGGCGGAGGAGTGACGGTGGCCGTGGCCGCGTAGAGATCGATGACGGGAATCTGGTTGTTGATGGCAAACGCAATGATCTGGCTGTTGGCGACTTGAATCGCCGCTTCGGCCGCGCTGATCTGGCCCGGCGAAATGCCCAATTGGGTCACATATTGCTGAACCAGAGGCGTAACGAACACATCGGGGACCGTGGCCACGATGCGGTGCGCGGCCGGATTGGCGGTGTGAATCGCGTTCATGACGCTAGCGATATCGGCAACCACGTCGTGGATGAATGTGGGAATGGTCGACGGGTCAAGCCCCATGGCCGTGGCGTCGTTGCCGCCCATGATGACGACAGCGTAGTTGAGCGAGGGCAGGGCGGCTTGAAAACCGCTGGAATTGAACTGGCCGCTCAGATCGGCGACCCGCGCGCCGCCCACGGCCGCGTCAGCGCCCGACGGGATCGTGAATTTGCCGGCGCTCGAAAGTTGCGTCAGCCAATTGGGGAACTCGCCGTAGGAGCTGCCCGTGCCGGCGCTCATGCTATCCCCCAGCACGCCCATCTTGAGCGTCGCCGCGCCCGAAGGCGCGGTCAACGAAAAGGCAATGCAGATTACCAACGCCGCTTGGGCAGACACCTGAACCAGGCGGCGTTGGATCGGCATGTGGCGACTCTTTGTTAATTAATGCCCGGAACGTTGCACTCAGCCGGTGGCGATCGGCTCGGCGGAATGCCAGTTGGCTCCCTCGCGCACGACACGATGGTAAAGCGTGTCGCGCTCGACCGGCTCGCGGCCGGCCTCCACGATCAGGCGGCGAATCTCCTCGACCGACAGCACTTCCGGGGTCGTGGCCCCGGCATCGTGATAGATCAATTCGTGCCGCACGGTGCCGTCGAGGTCGTCGGCGCCATAAGCCAAGGCTGTCTGCGCGGTGCCCACACCCAGCATAATCCAATAGGCCTTCACGTGGTCGAAATTGTCGAGCATCAGCCGGGCCACGGCCACGGTGCGCAGGTCCATCACGCCCGAGGCCTTTTTGATCTCGCTCAGACCGGTGTTTTCGGGATGGAAGGCCAGCGGGACGAAGGTCTGAAAGCCGCCGGTCTCGTCTTGCAGCTCGCGGAGGCGGATCAGGTGATCGACCCGGTGAAACGAGTTCTCGAGGTGGCCATAGAGCATCGTGGCGTTCGAGCGAATGCCCAGCGAGTGGGCGGTGCGGTGGATGTCGATCCAGCGGCCGGCGTCGGCTTTGTGCTCGCAAATCCGGTCGCGCACCTCGGGGTGGAAAATCTCGGCCCCGCCGCCCGGCAGGCTGCCCAAGCCGGCTTCGATCATTTCTTCGAGGATTGAGCGCATGGGCCGGCCCGTCATGCGGGCGAACCAGTCCAGCTCGACGCCGGTCCAGGCTTTCAGGTGCAGCCGGGGATAGGCGTCGTGCAGGATGCGAATCAGGTTCAGATACCACTCATACTTCATCTGATGGTGCAGGCCGCCGACGATGTGCATCTCGGTGGCGCCGCAATCGACCGCTTCCTGACCGCGAGCCAGAATCTGCTCGTCGCTCATCAAATAGCCCTTGGGGCTGCGCAGGTCGGAGCGGAAGGCGCAGAACACGCAACGATAAACGCAGACGTTGGTCGGGTTCAGATGCGTGTTGATGTTGTAGTAGGCGCGGTTGCCGTTCTTGCGCTCGCGCACCAGGTTGGCCAACTCGCCCACCTCGGGCAGCGGCACGTCGGGGCGATACAAGTAGATGCCTTCATCCAGCGACAAGCGGACGCCGGCTTCGACTTTTTCGCGAATCAACCGCAGGGTCGGTTCCGTGGCTCGGATCATGACTTCGTCTCGCGTGGGCAGGAGGCGAATTGTTTCCCAATAACGCGTTGGGGCAAACAACCCCAGCTACTGACTCTAACCGCAACCGCCGACAGGACTTAACCGCGAAGGAAAAAAAGCAGCGGAAAATGCCCAAAATCCGACAGATTACCAATTAGCCTAACAGGTTAGCCCAGCCGAGCAAGTCCAAGAGCGGGCTGCGGCGGGCGTCTTGAAGGCGTGCGAATTGGCGGCGGCGATGGGTGTGGGCCGAACCGGATTAGACTCAGCCAGCGCCAGCAGTTGAGCGCCTGCGATTTCGAACGCCGCATCCAACTAGCGCCGCACATCCCAACACGGCCAGGACGAGGGCGCTGGGCTCGGGCAGGGTGGGTCCGTCACTCTCCGTTGCGCCGTACAAGTTCGAACCCACGGCCACTAGGTGGCCCGTGGGCACGTTGCCGTTGGGGCCCGCAAAGGCCTCGAGCTGCTGGAAGCCGCTGCCGTCCTGATTGATCGAGTACACCACTCCCAGTCGTCGTCGTATGCTGGTCTTCACTTGAAATCCCTCCGTGGCTGTGATGTTCCGAGTTTCGACACTCATGAAACACCGCAGAAACGCCGAGGGATTTCATTTTTCCCCAAACTTCTCCGCAACTCAACGCAAAGAGTTCGCTTGATTAGGGGCTAGCACACGACAATTGCGAGTCACGACCTGAAGCGGTATGGCACCCCAACAGACTATGGATCACCAGCTCGCGTCGATCGATATGGGCGCCTTGCGGCAGGCGGTTTCCGTCTCTGCAGGCAAGAAGCCCGACTGGACAACCCGTTACGCGGCTCGTCACAGACTTCAGCGGGTGACCGATTTTCCTCAAGGCATCCGCAGCCCGACGAAGGTCCGCATCTACCAACGGCAAGCGCACTTCACGTTGCAGTGGTGCGCACGACGCGTGAAGTAGCTGAACCGCACCGTCGTGCAAAGTGCGCCCCAGCTTAATGATTCGTGGTTTTCCTGGCATATAGGATGGGGAGCACCTAGCTTTTCGGGAGCCGAGTTTGGTCGCTTGAATCAAGCGCGCTCATAGTCAGCCATTCGTGCCGGCCGGCATACGCCGTCGCACATTGTGCAATTCACCGGCGGGGGACTCCCACTCATATGAACGGTGCAGGCTGACGCCTCACCGTGCCAGAATTACGCGTCGATCCCGCCGACTTCAGCGCGTCGCAGTTGTGCTCCTCTTAATATCTCAGGCCGCAGTAAACACATCATGCGCTTGCTGCCAGCGAAGCAGTCGCTTCCAACAGATTTCCCCCAACTTCCGCGCAACAGGGGCACGAGCGATCTTGGCGCTGGACCGCTTGCGGATCCGAACATAGAAGTTCGCCAAGCCGACATCTTCGCGGACGTCCGTGCCGGCCAGCTTGCGCCGTTGCACATTGTACGATTCACTGGCGGGTGCACCACTCATATCACGCTGCAGGCCTACGCCTCGCCAGCCCGGAATTACAGGTCGATCTCGGCGCCCGACTAGCACCTGGTGCCAGTCGCCAAGAGGCCCTCAGAATACAGCCGTGCGCTGACCTGAGGGCTCTTTCTTGCACTCGTGGCGCCCGATTGAAGAGTGTCCCTGTTCGCCCAGGCAGTGTGCCAGGGCGGTTGTGTTTCTTTACACGACCGCCCGGGTGGGCGGTCTCTTTCCCAAAGGAGGTCGTCCCCGTGATTACGATCATCAAGAAACCGCATCAGGTCATAAAGTCGCAAGAACACGAACGGTTTCTCGAAATGCTGCCAAGAGTTCGCCGTCAGGCGCACCGAGCATTTCACCGATTTCGTCCCGAACTCAGAGACGAACTCGTGCAGGAGGTAGAGGCCAATGCCTTTTGCACATTTGTAGCGCTGGTCCACCGCGGCAAGGCCGACGTCACCTACGCCACGCCGCTCGCCAATTATGCGATTCGCCAGGTTATTGCCGGTCGACAAGTCGGCACGAAACCAAACCGTCGTGACGTCCTTTCGCCAAAGGCTCATGCAGACTTTGGGATTGTTGTTGAACGGCTGGACATGTTTGACGAAGTGCAAGGTGAATGGCGCGCCGTACTGGTTGAAGATCGGCGTGCCACGCCGGCGGACATCGCGGCAGCGCGAATTGACGTGGCGACCTGGCTTCGCTCACTCACCCAGAGAAATTGCCGGATTGCCAAAGCACTGGCCAGGGGTGAAACCACGGGCGATGTAGCCCAGCAGTTCAAGTTGAGCTCGGCGAGGATCAGTCAGATCCGCGCCGAGTTGAAGACGAGCTGGGAGAGCTTCCAGGAAATACGCCCAGCGGTTCAGTGTTTCCAGTGCCCGTATCAGCCAACTGCACAGTGAGCCGCAGGCCTCTCGGCAATCGTTCCAAGGCGGTAATCGCTAGGAAATCCAGGCCTCCAACAATAACCCACTCAGGAGCCAAATGTACATGTTTATCGTCGTCTTGATCTTAATCGTGCTGGCCGTGGTTGCATGGCTGAGCACTCCCACCGGACATCGCCGCCGCAACGATTGTCGGTGTCCACGGCGCTGCGCCTGCCGCGGGCGTTTTAACCGCCAATAGCTCAGCGGTTTCTCGTGGTCATTCGACAAGGCACGTTGGGGTAATCAGCAAGGAGCTCCCCCGACGAGCACTCGTCCGGGGAGCTCCTTGAGGGGGGCTGGAGACCAAGCATGATTCAACACCACCGGTGATCGAAGCGAACGTCGGTCGCATCGCCTACACCCAGTGCCGCCGAGGGGAACCACTTCGTGTAGCAGAGTGTAGTTAATCCCCCTAAAACCGCCGCGATTGGCCGAAGTTTCGCGGATGGCGTGGAGTCGTTGAATCCGTGTGTTTATGGGCTTTTTGTCGCGGATCCAACTGCTACGCTCCGTTGGTTAATCGTTGTCGTCAGTCATGATCAGCTGGACGTTCGGCGCGTCCTGGGGTGGCACGATGCGCGGTGGCCACCACGTCTTGGATCCCTTGAGGGTCTCCTTGATCACGCCACCAAACGGCAGCGGCGGCGCGGGGATTTGTTTCCCACGGAGGGTCTCCGTGGCGCTAGGTGAACCCGGTACGCCGGTGATCTGCGGTGCGTTTGTTTTTGCAGCGGATTTACCGTCATCGGCTCCGTAATGCGATGAAATCGTGCCGGTCGCTACCATGTAGCCGCCCAAGACTCCGAAAGTGACGGAGAAAACCGCAAGTGCTTTCAGATTTTTCATCTTTCGTTCTCCCCAGTGTTGCCCGCGCGATCCCTGAGAAACGCCATGTTTTATATCTGAATGGCAATCGACTTTGAATACCCTCACGAAAGCCGGTTCCGCTTGAACTGGTATGATTGTTCGCACAGGCGGGTTGGATTTGGGTCGCAAGGCGATGGCGGCTAAGCACAAGCCCCTCCCATAGTCTCTCGGGCGCCGTGAACCGCGCGGTACCAATCCTGGTATTGCCGAATTATGCTGCGACCAGTCGGCAGTCAACCGTTCGAGCGGGCGAGGATGGGACGACCGAAGCGGATTTGGAGAATCGGACGGTTATGGTGAGGGTCTATCGATTGGAATCTCGATCTTCCGCGATATCAGCGATGGTCGGACGGGCCAGTGTGAACCGCGCCGCCCGACGCGCACGAATCATGGCGCTGCGCGGTAATAGGGATGCCCCTGCAACAGCCCGGCGGTGGAAATGTCCCAGGTTTGAATGCCCAGCGCCCGCGCGGGGGACTCGGGGCGCAGGCGGAGGTCGCCGTGGTCGACGTCGACGAACAGGGGATCGGCGGAGAGGCTGTGAAGCTCGACGCCGTAGCGGCGCTGGTCGTCGATGTGGCGTTGGTCCCACTGGGGATCGGCTGCGACGTTGAATTGCTTCACGCTGGCCCTCACGATCTCCCAGGCGGCTGCTTCGGCCTGCTCAACGTCGCCATCGTTCGAGGTGACGGCGATCACCATATTCTTTTCGGGGATGAACGCTACCAGTGCGTACCAGAACGTGTTCGAGCCATTGTGCCAGTAGGCCGTGTAGGGGATTTCGTCGCTCGGTTCGTTCCTGATCCAGCCGCAGGCATACTGGCTGATCTCAGGTGTGTGCAGCCGTTTGTAGGTCTCGGCCGAGAGCAGCTTGCCCGCGCCTCGGTCGCCGCGCAGGTGCTCCGTGGCGAACGTGCAGAGATTATCGAGCGTCATGTGAAGGGTGGCCGCGGGAGAAATGATGGGAGAATTATCGGCCTGGTCATCCACCGAGACTTTCCCAACCAGGACCGCTCGGTGACCGCGCGGCTGCTGGAGCGTTTCGTCCACACTCTTGGGCGGGCCAAATCCGGCACCTGTGAGTCCTAAAGGCTCAAACACCTCGCGTTTCACCAGGTCTTCCCAAGTGGCGCCGGTCACCTTCTCGGCCATCGCCCCCGCAATGGTGTAGCCGACATTCGAGTAGGCAAACTTTTTACCCGGTGGGTATGCCGGTTGATCCGCCATCACATTCAACACCGCCTCTCGACGCGCTTCGGTACACTCGGCACCCAGCGCGGGCCGTTGGCGCCAAACCGCTTTGGGGAAGTTCGCTGGCGCGCCCGCTGTGTCCGTCAGTAGTTGCCTGAGCGTGACCGGCTTCCATTCTTCATGGGTCGCGGCCTCGGGAAAAATCTCGCCGACGGTGTCTGACCACTGCATCCGACCCGATTCGACCAAGCGCGCGATCATCGTGGCCGTGATACTCTTGCTAATCCCTCCCAGATGCCAGCGATCGCTGATCTCCAGTGGCACCCCGCTGCTTTTCTTCCGTTCCCCGCTGGCCGCGGCAGCCTCGACTTGCCTGTCGACCGTCACCATCGCGGCGAGGCCGACGAGATGCTTCTGCTTGCGCAGATCGGTGACCAATTTCCCCAGCGACGCGCCGGCGGGGCCGCTGCTGCGAGGAGGCCCGTCATAGCTGGAATCGAACAACCCGCTTGCCAGGACAATCACCACGAGGGTCACGAGGCACAAGACAGCGACGATGAGCCATCGCCTGACAATCCTTGGGCTATCCACGCTCTGCGTGCGTTTCAGCGAGTCCTCGCTGGTCGTTTCGTCGCTGAGACTTTTGAGCAGCGCGAGCAACTCCCGGTGTCGCGGCTCAAGCTGCGTTCGTACGGCGCGTTGATTGATGTAATCAATGAAATAATAAAGCGCCGAAAGAAAGACGGATGAAAAGCCCCCGGCGGCAAGAGCCTCCAACCAGTTTCGAGAGACCTGCAAAGTAACCTGGGCAAAGAATGCCAGAATGGAAATGGTGAACGGCAATAGATACCACCAGAAGACGTTGCGCAGCAACCAAATTTGATGCTCTACCTGCGTCAGTGATTCGCTCACACTCTCTAGCAGGGGGTCACCCGGCGCACTCGGCTTCCGCTTGTGGCGCATTCGATCCACCAGAACGAACCCGCCAACCCAAATAATAGCCGGCACGGTGAGATACCATGTCCAGGGCAATGAGTGCGTGATGCCTGCATAAAACCAGTACGGCAGCAGCACGATCGCCACCACAACCTCGCGAAAATCTCGCCAGAAGATCGTCGCTCGGAAAGTTCGTTGGGAGCGTTGCACTTCCTTCAGCAGCAAGTCGGGATCGACCGTGACACGCGTCTGAGACGATTGCGCCCGCCAGGCTTGTTGCAAGGTATCAGGGGCCATAAGGCCGTCATTGTTCATGTGACTGGCCCTTCATCAGTTCGCTCAGCACTTTTTTCGCCCGATTCAGCTTCACGCCCACGTTGCCTTCGGAGATGCCCAACACGTCGGCCATCTCCCGATAACTCAGTTCGTCCAGATACAGCAGCACGAGCGCGGCATCGGTTTTCGGCAACTGGTGAATTGCCTGGTAGAGCTGCTCGACGGTCTCTCGCTGCTGGGCTTGCTCGGCGCTGCCGGCCCCGTCGGTTGCCAAGACTTGTACTTCCACGAGCGGTTGCTGCCTGGCTCGGCGCGGTTTGTCCTTGCGATGCCAATTCATCGCGGTATGGAGTGCCACACGATAAAACCACGTCGCCGCGCTGGCCTTGCCCTCGAAGTTCGGCAACGACCGCCAGGCTTGGAGCAGAATCTCCTGGGCGAGGTCCTGGCACTCGTCGCTGGTAAGGGTGTAGGCGCGCGCCACCTTCATGACCGAGGAACCATGCTCGCCCAGCCAGTTCAGGAAGAGTGACTTGTGATCCTCGTCCAGCAACGCAAAACCTCGCGGTCTGACCGATCAGGCCAACAGCCGACACACGGATCGTTCAATGCGCTCACTTCATTCGGCGAGCAGTCTGCTGGATGCCATTTTGATGGAGAACCAGGCTCTTGGCGGGACCGGTTTTCGTCAGCTTGAATTCGAGCGTGGCGTCGACCCCACGGTATGACCATTTCGTGGGAGAGTCAGGATAGACCTCCTGCGTGGGTTGATTGGTAATACCAACCATCAGCCGCCCGTCATCCTCACGAACGTCGAAAATGAAACTCGGCGTCAACTGATAACGCCCCACCAACCGTTTGCGCAGCGCCGCATCGATGGCCAGCTTGTCCGAGTCACCGTCCGAAGCCTCGCTCGGCTCCGGCTTTGCTTCCTGGCCTGCTGCTTTCAAAATCAACTGCGTCGCCAGCTGATCGATTTCGTTGGATACGGCCGTGTTGCACAACACGACGACCGCGCACTTGAGCTCGCGATTGATGAAGAGTGCCGCATGGAATCCACCGGTCTGACCGTTGTGCCAACGAGTCTGACCATCCCGCGCAATCATCCAGCCCAGGCCCATCGCGGGCGCCGATGCGTCGGCTTTGCTGTGTTGCTTCCAAGCCAGTTCGATCGCCTCGCCGAGCGTGCCGGTCGGCGGATTCAAGTGAGCCTTGGCGAAACGCATCATATCACGCATCGTGGCGTGAATTCCGCCGGCGCCCGGCAGGTCGGCAAACGTCCAGGGCGATGCGGCAGAGCCGACTTTATTATGGGGCGTGGCGAGCCGCTTCGTCTGATCGCTGCTCAGTGAAACGGTGCAATCGGTCATACGCAGCGGTTCGGCGATTCGCTCCCGCAGCAACTGTTGATAGGGCTTGCCAGCTTTCTGCGCGACTAGGTATCCAAGAACCGACACCCCGAGGTTGGAATATTCCTGCGAATCGCCGGGTTGACGAGGCAGTTGGTATTCGCTCAGGAACGCCGCGGCCTTCTTCGAATCGTATTCTCGATACGGATTCACGAAATCGGTCAGCGGCAAATTGGTGGGCAGGCGCGGCAGCCCTGAGCGATGCGTGCTCAGATCAGCCCATGTGATCGGCGTACTGTCATGCGACGGCAACCGAATCCCGGCCTCATTGGCAACATCCGCCGCCGCTTCCAATTTAATCTCTCCCCGCACCACCGCATCGGCCAGCAACAGTGAGGTAAAAACCTTGCTGATCGACCCGATCTCATAGACGGTCAAGTTGTTGGCATTCTTCCCCGCCGGGCTCGCGCTTCCCAGGTGTACCATTCCATAATGCTCATCCTCGATGTAACCGACCGACAGCCCATCGGCGATTCGCTTTTCAACCAACGGCCCGGCCGCTTTCTCGACCCATTGATCCGTCAGATTCTGCGCCCAGGCGATCGCTCCACCAACCGAGCAGTTCACCGCGATGGAAAGCACGATCAAAATACAACGCGGACCGTTCATCTTCGAGACCTCGCACAAGTAAGAGAGTTCATCCCAGGAGGGCGCATTCTCGCCCCCTTCATGATCGACAAGCCAGCCCCGTCCAACCAGGCTCGTTCAGCCAGCCTCGTCCAATCAGGCCGTGACTCGCGACGGGTGGACTTTGTCAACCAACAAATCGCAACCTCATTCCAGAGGTATTGGTAACCGCAAAGACCGATGACTTACAAGAAATGCCAAGAAATGCCCCGCGTCTGAGTCCGTCACCAATACCGCTCGATTCTCAAAGTCTGGTTCGCTCATGCCCTGCTCGCCCGATCGAACGGTTCACTGCCGACTGCTCGCGCTATCTCGCCCGTCCATGTTTCCAACGTGGCTGAACATTCTCAGTCACGGGCCTTCCCGCTCGGAGATATTCTTGCTTGACCAGGAAATACCATCGGTTCACATCAAGGCCAATTTCCACGGACGGTTCCAGCTCGTAGGATAGGGGGATGTCCCAGATCGCCATACTCCATCAGACCCGGCGGCCAGAAAACGATTCGCGTCGTTCCTTGGGTCAGTTTCTTTTTGCCCTGGTGGCCTGTGGCCTATTGCTGGCCGGATTGCCAACCGACGCCCTCGCTCGCGGTTCGGGCGAGAAGGGGCAAACCACCGCGGACTTCTTTGTCGCGGTGAATGGATCTGATGGGTGGTCGGGAAAATTGCAACAGCCCAATCCTGCGAGCACCGATGGTCCCTTCGCGACGCTCGCCCGAGCTCGAGATGCGGTTCGGGAGTTCAAACGGCACGGCGACCGGCAGGAAATCCTGGTGCTGATTCGCGGTGGTGAGTACCGGCTCCAGGAGGCCGTGGTTTTTTCGCTAGAGGATTCGGCGCCTGTTAGCGGCACGATCACCTATGCTGCCTACGGCGACGAGACCCCAGTCTTTACGTCGGCCGTTCCGATCGTTGGCTGGACTAAGCCCCAGCATCCCTCCCCGCTACTGCCCGAGAACGCCCGCGACTCGGTGTGGACCGCGGATGTTCCCGCGAGTTTGTCGAACGTCCTGACGTTGTACGATGGGCGCAATCGTCTGCGGCGGGCCTGGTCCAAGCCCTTTACGCCCGTGGCGTTCGCCGATGCGAAGACCCCGCACGACCAAATCGCCTTCCCCTCGGGCGCCATGAAGAACTGGCCCGACCTCGGCAATGCGGAGCTCCGCGTGATTCCGTCCTGCGACTATGAAATGTGCCTGTTGCCTCTGGCCTCAGTGGATGAGCAGGCCGGTCTGGCCAAGACAGCGGTTCCGGCCTCCCGCACCATGGGCCGGGTGAAATTCCTGAGCGAAACCGCCTGGGTGGAAAACATCCTGGAAGTGCTCGACGAGCCGGGAGAGTGGGTCTTTGGCGCCACCGATCGGAAGCTGTATCTCTGGCCGCCTCGCGAAGCGCCCTCCGGCGCCATCAACGTGCCGCTGCTCACCGAGTTGCTGCGCGTCGAAGGCAACATCGACTACGACGGGCCCGTCGACAAGCCCGTAACGGGTCTCGTGTTTCGTGGGCTCACTCTCACCGGCGGCCAGCGATTGCCGTGGCATGGCGCCACGCCCGGAGAACTCCAGCACAAGTGGGAACATTTTGATCGGCCGAGCGCGCTGGTGCGTCTGCGGGGCGCCCGGGGATGCACGGTCGAGGCCTGCCGGTTCGTCGACACGAGCGGAACGGGCCTGCGCCTGGATCTCACCTGCTTGGACAACCGCGTCATCGACAACGAGGTCGCTCATGTCGGAGGCGTCGGCATCCTGGTCGCCGGCTACGGCCCCGGCACGAAAGACGAGAGCAAACGCAACGTCGTGTCGAACAACTGGGTGCATCACGTGGGAGAGATTTACTGGGCCTCGCCCGCAATCATGGTCTGGCAAAGCGGCGAAAACCAGGTGACTCACAATCTGGTCCACGACATGCCCTACTCAGGCATCACCGTCAGCGGCCGAACGGGCTGGACGAGCGAGGCCGACGAAACCTTCCGCGCGCGGGAAGTCGACTTGCCGGCCTACAACGCGCTGCCCAGCGCGGCCAGCGGGTCGAACCGGGTACACCGCGAATGGTGGCAGGCCCGCGAACGGTATATGCACGGCCGCAAGAACTTCGTGGCCCATAACGACATCCACGACGTGATGCAAACCATGGGCGACGGCAACGGAATCTATATTTCGGGCACCGGCAAAGAGAATCGTATCTACCAGAACTATATTCACCATCTCGATGGCGACGGCGTGGCCTCGGGCATCCGCTGCGACAACGACCAGTACGAGACCCTCATCGACGGCAACGTGTTGTACAAGATCCGCAGCGCCCAAACCGGCATCTCGATGACCGAAGCCAACCACGTCGTCAACAACATCATCGTCGACCTGATCCCCAGTCGCCGGCCAATCACCAAACCCAACATCGTCCATGGCTACATCTCGATACCCAATCCCACCTGGCCCATCGAAGGCGCCCAGATCCTGCGCAACATCGTCTGGTCGCCGCGTGCCGACTATTGGCCCATCGTCGAGCACAAGAGCCTTGCCACCGGCGCCGGCGACCGCCTGAAAGACACCCAGACCGACTACAACTTGTTTTGGTGCCCCGCCGATCCCCAATGGGGCCAGCGGCACATCGACCAGCAGAAACGCTACGGCGTCGAGCTTCACAGCCTCTCCGCCGATCCCCTGTTCGTCGACGTCGAACACGGCGACCTCCGCCTGCGGCCCGAGTCACCCGCGCGGGTGCTGGGCATTCAAACCTGGGACATTTCCACAGCCGGGTTGTTGCAGGGCCATCCCCATCATCGCGTAGCGCCCTGATTCGTTTGAGTCGGGCAGCCCGGTTCGCACCGGCCTGGCAAGCCATCGCTGATACCGCGGCTGACCCGGCGTGCCAACGTCAGCTTGCGTCGTCCGCTTCAGTCGCGAAATCTTAAGTCCGCCACCAGGGACTCTGCGAAAGTCGGTAGCTATTAATCAATCTCATCGATCAAGCGGTCGAACATTCGTTGAACGCGAGTAAGCAGGGAAGACTGTCCGGTCCGCAATCTGACCCGCGTCGGTCCGACAAACCGACGCACCGATACTGGATCGCAGCGAGCTAAGCACTCGCGCCTACCGCTGGCTTGACGGAATCTCGCGCCACAAGCCACGCTGTGGGAAATCGGAGGCACGATCGTCTCTCGAACGACGTGAACCGCCGGTGCAATCCTGGTCTTGGCGAATCCTGCGGCGAGCAGTCGACAGGTAACCGTTCGAGCGGGCGAGGAATTGACGAGCGAAGCGGACTTTGAGAATCGGACGGTTTGGGTGACGAGCGGGTCGCGGGGCATTGGCCGGGCGACCCCTGATCAGGACTTTGGCGCGCTCGGCAAGCCAGAAGTTCAATCGACCTTCCAATCCATGGACCGTGCAATCCCTTTCAGGGAGTCCTGAATTTCCTATCAGCGGAGCGCACGCCGGCGTGATCGGCCAGTACGCAATCGTGTCGTCATGTTCAAGCGACACCTGTCCCGGCTTTCCGGAAAGGGAAGCGCGGACCGGCTTGTGGGCCGTAATAAAACGGCGTAGCGGCGATCGCCAAAATGCCCACGGTCGCCACGACAGCGCAAGCGGCTGTCGCCTGCCGACCGATCATGGCGGCCACAGGCAAGACGCCAGGCATGCGCCGATTGCTACTTGGTGACTTTCGATGCGGACGGCGCCGCATTGGGCTGTCGCGCTAGGGGCGATGCGGCCGCCGGGGTTTTGTTCAAGAACTTTCCAATAGGAATGTCATAGAACGCTCCACCGGACGGTTGTCGCTTGCCGTCGACCATCAGGGTGATGATGCGAATCTTGGCGCGGTTGACGAATTCCTTGCGTATCTGAACCTGGCCGGTGCGTTTGCCATCTTCGGTCGTCTTCAACTCAATGGGCGTCATGACGTCATACGTGCGACCGCCCTGATTATCCGTCTGCTGACTGAAAGCAACCAGGTCGATCGAATAGAAGGGTTTCAGTCTCCCTTCGTCGAGGAGCGTAAACACGACGGTGACCTTGTCGCCATCCGCGTCGGAGACCGCCACGTCGTACTTCAATCCCCATTCGTCTTTCGAGGGACCCAGCCCATTCCTGATCGCCCAACAGCGGCCAGACATCAGTACCATTGCCGCGACAACCAACATGCCCGTCGCCAAGCGTGATAATCGAATGCTCATTGCACGTTCACCTTTCCAGTTTGCGGGAGCGCTGGAGCCAATTTTGAGCGTCAGCACCTCGGCTTTTGCCCATCCAGCGGACCATTCAAGCCGCGCGCGTCAATTCGGGCAAGATCAATCTGAGAGCTGATATTCTGCTATCGCCCCCATGCGACTCGGGCGCTAGCACGGCACGCCTGAGCTACTTCCGACCTGGCTGAGAAAGGCACGGACGCTAAAGGCCGCGAACCCAACGCGACGCTTACTGATCTCTGGGGACCAGAAAGCTGAGATGATGGGCGGCATGGATCAGCGCGAGATCATTCCATTGCTGTTTCGTGAGCGTGCCGAAGAAGGGATGCGGGAACGGATCGGTCGTCATTTGCTGAAATGCCGAGAGATCGGCACGAAACGCGTTGATGGCGGCGGACTCGTCGTGAGTGGGTCCGGGGAGCCACCACTCGGGAACCTTGATGCCTGCCTTCATGCGTCGCTGGCGCAAGATTTGTCGCAGCACGATCGGGCCCAATAATTTGCGAATCATCCAGCCGGCCCGATGATTCTTGCCCCGCAAGGCCGTTCGCGGGCCTTCTCCAATGTGCTCGACGATTTGCGAGAGATCCCAGTTCCCCGCGCGATCGTAACCAGCGCGGCGAAGGTGGTCGATGTCCGCCAGAACTTCCGGCCAGTTCTTGAAGTCCAGCTTTCGCCGGTGGAGTGTCGAATCAGACACGTTGTTGCTCCTTGCTTTGAAGATCGGCGGGTATGCGCCGCCACCAGCCGCCCGCACTACATGTCCGGCCCTGACAGACTCTTCAGGAATTCGATCACCGCACGGCGCTCATCCGCGCTCAGTCGATCGCCAAACGTATGGCCCGAGTTTCCGTGGCCGAATCCCTTGGTGTCATAGTTGGCGCCGTGATCGATCGCGGCCCGCGAGAGGAACGGTTTGCCCACCGCGCCGGCGGCGCTCTGCTCGAATTCGGCGCGCGATAACGATCGATAGCGCATGCCGACCTTTTCCAGATCGTAGGCATGCGGGTCGCGATTGTCGCGTGCCCAGATTTCCGGCCGCGTCTCTGAGTTGAGCACGGCCTCGATCGTGGGAACGGAACCATTGTGGAAATAGGGCGCCGATGCCCAGACGCCCACCAAGGGCGGGGCGACATAGCCGTCTTGGCTCGGAACCGCGGCGTGCGGTATCAGCTCCGGTATTCCCTGGGCCGTGAAATAGACTTCCAGTTTGTTGATATGGTCCGCGATCGGCTTCAGCTTCTGAAGCGTTGCGTTATACGACCCATCCGTTTTCAGATTTCTCAGCACGTGCGAGAAATCGTAGGCCACGGCCCACGAACCCGACTGGTTCAGGTCGGTTTGCGATTCCTTCCTGGTATAGGTCCCATGGCAGGTTTTGCACGACACGAAGCCTCTGGTCTCCGCAGGCGGGGTGCGACCGTGGAACAAGTCGGCTCCTTTTCGAACCAGTTCGCCGTCGAGCGAATTGGGAAACAAGGGAGACTGTGTTTCCCGCGCAAAGGCCAGCGCCTTGGCGACGACCTTGACGTGGTCGGCGTGATGGGCGTTCATTTCAGGATGCGCGGTGGTGAAATTGATCGAGAAGCTGGCGGCGTCATGGATGCCGGCGTCGGCGTACCAATAGTCCAGTTTCTTATACTTCATCAACCACCAGGGCATCGGATCGACCGGTGGAAGTTCGACCGATTCGAACAACGTTTCGAGTTCCGTCTTTTCCTTGGCGACGACCATGCCCTCGTTTGCCGGGTCGGCCAATTGCGCACCCAGACGCCAGACCGCGTAGGGCCCGAAGTTGTCGCCGCGAGTCCGCAAGTTCTTGGGGTCGGACTGATTCACGTGGTTGTTCGCCAGGCCGGCCACAACCTGGCCGTTGACGACCCCGGCGTGGCACGTGAAGCAATTGATGTTGACCAGTTGCGCACCGTCGCGAACGAACACGCTTTCGCCCAAGCCAAAGCTGGGGTCGGCGCCCGAAGTCCGGTTGGGCGGCGAGGGCAATCGACCAGACGCATAGAATCGCCCGTCGGCAGAGTCCGGATCGTAGCCCAGCTTCTTCGGCGAGCCAGCTACGGCGCGGAGCAGCATGCGCGCGGTGACGAGTGGAACAGCGTTATGAAAGCAGCGGCCGCAAAAGATCTCCTGCAATCCCTCCTGGGCGGCCGCCGAATGGTCCTGCACGTCGAATCCATAGTAGGCCAACGGCTCCGAGGCCAATCCAACCGTCGAGGTAATAGAGAGCAGGATTGCAATCGCATAACGCGTGCTTCGGATTCCATGGCGCGGCAACCACATCGATCGAGTCCTCCCTATTCGGTTATTCGATGAACGTCCTTAGCTCTCGTCAGGACTTCCACCCGTGATGGTGGAGACATCGGCAATTCCCATATAGCGTAGCATCATGCGAATCAGTTCTTCGGTGATTTCGTCCATCTGCGGTTTGTCGATTTCACGCATCTGGATTTGATGGGCCAGCGTGGCGAAGGCGATTCCCAGCACGATCTGAATCCCGCGTTCGGGACTGGGATGATCGATTTCGAACAGGCGGGCCAAGGCGAGTTGCGACACGCGGCCCGCGATGAAGTTGCCCACTTCCGACCAGTCCTCCCGAAAGCGAGCGTCTTCGGAGGCTTGTTCGAGAAAAGCGCGGATCAGTCCCTGCTTCGCGCAATAGCCTGCCACGATCACGGGAAACGTCTGACGCAGGGCCACTGCCAGCGGCACGCCTTGCCAGCGATCGGCGTCCAGGAGCTGACCGATGAATTCACGCTGAGCGATCGCGTGGCGCTCGAAGAGGGCACCGAGCAACGCCTGTTTGTTCTCAAAGCGGGCATAAACGGAAGTCGGCGAAGCGCCCGCCTCGTGAGCGATTTCGGTTACTTTGATGTCGCGGAACGAACGCGTCGCCAACAACCGTGCCGTCGCTCCGAGAATCCGCTCGAGGCTATCTCGGCTACGAAGCTGCACGGCCGGGTTGATCCACCGTGACTCGGGCTCCGTTTTCTGCTGGGCCGTCATCCGAAGTCCCCACCAGTTCAGTAACGGTACTCTCATTACGATATACCCAGGGCGATCCCAGTTGGTTTCAGATGCCGTAAGTCATTCAAGAATAATGAAATACGACCATCGCTGTCGGAACGCCGCCCCGAAGTGGGGCCCGGCATTTTGGCAAGTCAGGCAAAGCAGATATGGACACGCGTGGGCTGAGCGGGGACGAGGAGGGAGGCAACGAAGACTACGAAGAGCCCTCGCTCGCGCGTCGGGTTAGTATTGGGGAGCGTGCGTATCGGCACGACGCCGGCTCAGTAGGTCGCCAGCGGATTCAGGGGCGAACCGGTGCCACCGTCGACGGGCAGGGGCGCGGCGGTGAGCAGGAACTCCCAGCGTTTGTGCTGCTGCGCGACTTCGCTCAGCTCGTCGAGATCGCAGTTGTCGAAGATGTTCATGCCCATCGCGTGCAGTGCGAGCAGATGGACCGGGTGGGTCATGCCGGGGATGCCCGAAGGGAGCACGTCGCTGGCGGCGTCGCTGCCCAGGATGGCCACGTCGCGCTGCTTGAGCCAGCGGGCGCAGGAGACGTGCAGCCCGGCGATGCCCGGATCGGTCGCGTCCCAGGGGCCCAGCACCGCGCGCCGCTGCCAGCGGCCCGTGCGGATGAAGATCACGTCGCCAGGGCCGACCTTGAGGCCGGCGTGTTTTTCCCAGGCGTCGAGATCTTCGGGATAGATGGGCGTGGCCGGTTCCAAATAGCGGACGCCGCGCATCCGTGGAATGTCAAACAGGACGCCGCGCGTGAAGACGCCGCCGCGGGCGTTGCGGATCGACAGTTTGGCCGCCCCCTTGGGCCCGATTTCGCTCTGCGAGAAGCCGTTGTACATCTTGCCGCGGTAGATCAGGTGGCACAGCGCGTCGAGGTGCGTGTGCGCGTAGCCATGGTAGGCCACGCTGTAGCGATCAAGGGTCCACTGGCTCTGGCCGCCATCGACGTTGGGCAGCATCGTTTGCTCGAACGGATCCGGATTGTCGGCGGCCGACTGCTTTTCCACGATTCGGGCCAGCGACACGCTCTTGCCTTCGCGCACCAAGGCCGCCGCCTGCTTACGCTTCTCAGGCGTAATCAGGTTGAGCGCCCCGAGCTGGTCGTCCTTGCCCCAGCGGCCCCAATTCGAAAGCTCCGTGACCAGCGCCTCGACCTCGGTCAGCGTTTTCGGTCGGTCCGCTCCCAGCACATCGCCGGACATGAACATGGCCATGGTCCAGGTGGCGGCACACAAACAGGCCGCGCCCGATTTCTTGAAAATCGAGATCATCGAAAGTTCTCCTGGTAAGGGTTGCGATCGTTGGACATCTCGCACCGCGCCGCAGCCACGTCGGTCAGGCCTTGGTCTGACAATGGTTGCGAGGAACCATCAGTCCAAGACTTACCCTGCCCGGCTTGTGTCCTCCACCTTATAGCACGGCTGACGAGGACTTCCAGAATCGCGGGCCGGATTGCGACTTTTTGGGCGAGAAGTGAGAGACTGCCCGCTAGGGATTCTTATCCCCGCGAAGCCAGCAAATCCAAGCTGCCCAGCAGGAACAGGCCGATGCTGACCACGGCGTTGACTTGAAAGAAGGCTTCGTTGACGCGGGTCAGATCGTCGGGGCGGACAAGGCGGTGCTCGTAGATCAGCAGCAGGGCCACGGCGGCGATGCCGGCCAGGTAGATCCAGCCCAGGAGCGGATAGACCAGGGGCAGGGCGGCCAGCAGGATGACCATGCCCAGGTGGCAGAGCGCGGCCAAACGAAGTGACCGCGCAACGCCGAGGCGGCTGGGCACGCTGTGCAGGCCGGCGGCGACGTCGAATTCGACGTCCTGGCAGGCATAGATGATATCGAAACCGGCGACCCACAACAGCACGGCGCCGCCCAGCACGATCGCGGGCAGCAAGTCGGCCGGGTCGGCGAGCACGACCTGACCGCGAATGGCGATCCAGGCCGAGATCGGCGCCAGCATCAGCGCCGCGCCGAGCCAGAAATGGGCCGCCGTGGTGAAGCGCTTGGTGAAGCTATAGCCCAGCAAGAACGCCAACACGGGCAGCGAGAGATAGAACGGCAAGCGATTGGGCAGAAACACCAAGGTCGCGAGCACGAAGCCGATCGAGCAGACCACGGCGAACGTCGCCACGCTGCCCAGGCTCAACGTGCCGGAGGGTATGTGCCGCATTCTCGTGCGCGGATTGGCCGCATCCAGCCGCCAATCGGCAACCCGATTAAAGGCCATCGCCGCGCTGCGCGCCAACACCATGCAGAGCACGATGCCCAGCAGATCGCGCCCCCGAAACGCCACCTCCGGCTCAGTCCTCGCCCCCGCCACCCAAGCCATCACCGCCGCCAGCAGCGCAAACGGCAGCGCGAACAGCGTGTGGCTGAAGCGAATCATCTCCAGAATGTTGCGGAGGGAGCGGAGCATAGGAAAAAGGGATTAGGTGTCGGGGGTTAGGGGTTGGGGTTCAAGGATGAGCGGCCCGAGGTCGGTGGTGGCAAACGCGCGATCTTCGTCTAAACCCCAATCCCTATTCCCTAGCCCCTGATTCCCCGCTTCCCCAGCGGTGAATCAATCGGTGTTCAATTCCTAACTGGTCGCAGATTCTAGCGACGACGAAATCGACGAGGTCGGCGATGGATCGGACGCTGTGATAAAAGCCGGGCATGGCGGGCAGCAGGATGGCGCCGGCTTCGACGGCGCGTCGCATGTTGTCGAGCTGGACGAGCGACAGCGGTGTTTCACGCGGCACGAGGATCAATTTGCGGCGTTCCTTCAGGTGGACGCCGGCGGCGCGATGGATCAGGTTTTCGCCGGTGCCGTGTACGACCGCCCCCAACGTGGTGCCCGAGCAGGGGCAAATCACCATACCCGCGGTCAGAAACGAGCCGCTGGCGATCGACGCCATCAGGTTCTTGTAGTGGTGGTAGGTGAGCTGGCCCCGGTCTGCTCCTTCACGCTCCGACTGGCCGCGCTCGAGCACTTCGGCCATCGCTTCGCTCAGCGATCCGCCGCCGGGCGATTCGTCGCCGCACAGCAGGCTCTCGGGCCGAAAGGTCTCCAGGTCGACGCTCAACCCCAGCTCGTGCTTGAGCACGAGTTGAGCCGACGGGCTGATTGACAGGTGTACGTGCTGATCGGCGGCCAGCAACACGTGCAGCAGGCGGACGCCATAAATGGCTCCGCTGGCTCCGGTCAGGGCCAGGACGATGTTGGGTCGCGTCATTTCGTGCCTACATAAAGCGTGGCCACGCCGAGCGAAAGCGGATAGTGCTGCACCTGGCTGGCGCCGGCCGCGCGCATCCGCTCGGCCAGGGCCTCGCCCGAGGGAAACTCGCCGACGCTGTCCGGCAGATAATTGTAGGCGTCATGCCGGTTGCGCGCCAGGGCCTGGCCGATGCGTGGCAGCACGTGGCGAAAATAGGCGCCGTACAGAAACTTGAACGGCTGCCAGCAAGGCATCGAGAACTCGAGCACCGCGATGCGACCGCCCGGCCGGCAGACGCGCAGCATCTCGCGCAAACCCTGATCCGTATCGGTCACGTTGCGCAGCCCGAAGGCGACGGAGACAATCTGAAAATGACCATCGACAAAGGGCAATCGCTGCGCGTCGGCCTCGACGAACGTCACCCCGTCGGCCTGCCCGTCGGCCGCCTTGCCGCGGCCGATGACCAGCATCGGATGGCAGAAATCGGCTCCGACGACCGGCGTGCGCCGCCCGGAGGCCTTGTAATAGGCCAAGGCCAGATCGCCCGTGCCGGTACACAGGTCCAAAATCGGGGCCTCGCCCGCCGGAGGCACCTTGCGCACCGTGCGCCACCGCCAGTAGACATCGATGCCCAGCGAGAGCAAATGGTTCATGAAGTCGTAACGCGGCGCGATCTCATCGAACATCCGCCGCACTCGAACTTCCGACTTGTCGACGGGCATGGAGGAGAAGGATGAAGGCGGAAGGATGAAGGATGAAGGATGAAAACGAGGGGCGACAACGCCCAGGGCAAAGTGGCGGTGATTGGTACAGCCTAGCGTTTTGCACGCGGGAGCGGGAGGAGCTTGGGTTGGGCCCCAACGACGAATCGATAGCGATCATGTCGGAATCGGCTCTTGCGTTGTCGCCGGTGATTCGAGGTCAAAGCGAGTTTGCTTCGAGTCTGCTCGCGCTGCATCCGCAGTGGTTTTTGCCACCCCAAATTGCGAACAGTAGCGACCCGCGAGCAATCAAGTGAATTTCTTGACTTTCTATTTTTCGCGCGGTTTAATCACACGGGGTCGGGTGGCTGGATCGGATCGTTTTTTCATCGCAAGGGGGAACGCTCATGAGTCGGAAATGCTTGTCGGCCCGCACGATCGGCGCGGCGGTGGTGGCTGCTCTCTTGTCAGGCTCCGCGGCGCTGGCCGACAGCACGACCTATGTCTATGACGTGAGCGATCCGCTGCACATCCAGTTCATTTCCAGCGCCAGCTTTTCCACGCCCGGCGTGGTCTTTGTCAGCGTCTACGACACGACGCAGCACCAGATTGATATCTCGACCAACAACCTGGGTCACGTCACGACGTATGCCTATGACGCGACCTCGCGCGTGATTCAGAGCGGCGCCACGATCAATACCAGCGGCACGGGCGCCGGAGGCGCCTATGACTCGGTCAACAATCAGGTGAACGTCTCGACGACCGACGCCAACGGCAACACCACGACCTACGCCTACGACGGGGCTTCTCGCGCGATCCAAAGCTCGAGCAACATCAATACGACCGGCACTGCGACAGCCACGGCCTACGACTCGGCCAACAACCAAATCAACGTGGCGGTTCCCGACACGAATGGGCACACGACCACGTATGCCTACGACTCGACGAGTCGGCTGGCGCAAACCAGCGACAACATCGACACGCAGGGCCGCGTGACCTCGTATGCTTATGACCCCAATGGCAATCGCCTCAATGTGTCGGTGCCTGACAGCTTGGGCAACACGACCACCTACGCCTACGACGCCACGTCGCGCATCATTCAAAGCACCGAAACGATCACAACTCCCGGCACCGCCTCGACGAGCTTCTACGATTCGACGAACCGCACGCTTGGCATCGCCACCTACGACGCCAACGGCAATGCCACGCTGTATCTGTACGACGCGGTGAACCGCACCAGCCGCGGAACCATTCCCCTGCCAGGCATCGCCCGGGGAGCGATCTATGATCCGGCGAACAGCACGTACCTGGTTACGGTCGTGCCCGAGCCGTCGACGTTGTGTTTGCTGGGGCTGGCGACGGCAGCGTTCAGCGTGTTTGCCTGGCGCCGCAAGCGCTGAGGGAGAAGAACCGCGAGGAGATGCGCCTCAGCCAAATTTCGCCCGTGGTGACGTGTCGCTTGACTCGATCAGCTTTGCGACTTCACCCGATACTCTTCCCAACGCTCGGTAACCAGCCGCCGGATTTCTTCGCTGGTGGCCAAGGGAGCGGGCCAGGGGCCGGCTTGTTCGGTGGGCAGCTTGGCGGTGGCGTCGAAGGCCAGGTGGCGGCTGAGTTGATCGAGGTGCTGGGCGTGATCCGAACCGTGGGCGGGGCCGTCATAGGAGAAGACGTCGCGCTCGGGGGCAACGTTGGCGCCGACGGCAGCGAACACGGCGGCCACGTCGTGCACGTTGACGTGCGGATCGACCAGGATCAGGAACTTGACGAACCTTAGCGCATCGGAACCCCACAGGGCGCTGGCGATCTGCCGCGACTGAAACGGATAGCGCTTGTGGATGGAAACGAACGCGTAGCGATGCGGGCCGCCATAGGTGGGTAGGTGCAAATCGACGACGTCCGGTGCCACGTTGCGCACCGCCGGCAGCAGCATCCGCTCGCGGGCGGCCAGCAAGGCCGCGTGATCGCCCTGCGATCCACTTTCCACCAGTGCCGGAAACAACGCGTGACTGCGGTGCGTGACAGCCGTCACGTGCAATACCGACGCGGGCAACGCTTGGCGATAGTAACTGCCGCCGGCGGCGGCCGCGACGACATCGGCCAGCGGCGCTTCGGGGTCGAGATAACCTTCAAACACGAGGTCGGCATCGGCCGGCACTTCGATCGCGTGGGTGCGGCATTTGACCAGGTCGACCGGCGCGCCGCGCAGCAAGCCCGTCACATGGTAGGCGTCGGCGTCGTCCGGCACTTCGAGGCTGGCCGCGATCAGCGACGCGGGATCTCCGCCGACCACCACGGCGGCGGGCATTTTCTCTCCGGCCGCGCGATGCCGAGCCCAGTGGCGCGCAAAGCTCGAGTGCCCGTCGTCGAGAACCGCCAAGGCGCTGGGCCCGGCGGCTTGCAGCGAGCAAAGGCTGACGCCGCGCTGCTGAGAGTCCTGGCCTGGCGAGATCAACTGTCCGGCGGTGATTGCCGGGGCCGATTCGGCGGGCCATTGCTTGACGAGCGGGAAGGTGGCCAGGTCGACGTCGCGTCCCAGCCGCACGACCTGCTGGCAGGGGCCGCTCTTGGCCACGCGGGCGCGAAACTTGTTGGCGCCCACGTCCTCGGGCGACGTTTTCAGGCGGTCGAACCAGTTCTGGGGCGTGTTTTTCTGAATCAAGGCCTCGCAGCGCAGCGGAATTTCATCCAATGACTCGATCGCCAGCGCGCGGCACACGCGGGCTTCGGTGCCGAGCAAATTGGTGACGACCGCCAGGCTCGCGCCGCGCACGCGCTCGAAGAGCAGCGCGGGGCCGCCGCTGGCCGCAACGCGACGGGTGATTTCGGCCACTTCCAGCGCGGGATCGACCTCGGCGGCGATGCGCTGGAGCTCGCCGTGCGCCGAGAGCTCTTCGAGAAAATCAGCCAGCGAACGGTATGACATGGCGGCCATTGTAACGGCGCCTGGGAGACCGAGTTAGAGGAGATCGCACGGCGTGTGGGTGCACGTCACGGCTGGTGTGTGCGTGGCCCGTGCCGGCGCGGCGGCCGGTCGCTATCATGGAAGCTGACCCGAGCAGAGCCGAGAATGCCGATGCGCCCTTTACGAGTTCATTTTTTGCCGGAGCTGGTCGCGCCCGAGGACTTGGGTACTAGTTCGCTATTGTTCGACAGCCGGCAACGGGCAATTCCTGGCGGCTGCGTGGTGATCGACGTGTTGCGGGCCACGACGACGATCGTGGCGGCCGTGGCCGCTGGCGCGCGGCGCGTGGTGCCGTTTCTGTCGATCGAAGCAGCGTTGGAAGCTCATCGCGTCGCGGCACGCAAGGCGTGCGTGCTGGCCGGCGAGCGCGGCGGACGCCCGATTGACGGCTTCGACCTGGGCAATTCGCCGGCGGAGTATACTCCCGCGACGGTTGGCGGGCGGACGGTGCTGTTGACCACCACCAA
Organism: Planctomycetaceae bacterium; assembly: GCA_003153375.1. Taxonomy (GTDB): domain Bacteria; phylum Planctomycetota; class Planctomycetia; order Pirellulales; family PALSA-1355; genus PALSA-1355. Next base: position 47,927 of record PLYM01000194.1, on the reverse strand, counting down.
CGGCACCAAGGCGCTGTTGCACGCGCGATCGGCGGGGCAGGTCATTATCGGGGCGTTCGTCAACTTTTCGGCCGTCTGCGCGGCCGCAGCCGATCTGACGCACGTCGATTTGCTCTGCGCAGGCACCGACGGGCAGATCACGCGCGAGGATGTCCTGTTTGCCGGCGCGGTCGTGGCGCGGCTGACGGAATCACCTGGCTGGCAGCCGAACGACGCGGCCACGGTGGCTCGCGACGCCTGGCTGCACGTTGCCGGTGGCCAGAACGGCGACGCATTGCGAACCCGGCTTGTCGCGGCCATGCGCTCCAGCCGCGGCGGGCTCAACTTGATCGAGATCGGCATGGCCAGCGACATCGAGCTGGCCGCCGAGATCGACCGCTATGCGATCATGCCGCGGTATTTCGCCGATCGCGGAGAGATCACGCTTTAATCGCGACTCGACGGGCGTCCGGTTGCCATCTTTTCGACAACCGGCGGCTCGGCCCAGGCATAGACCGACCCGGAGGGTGCCGGGTAAACTTCAAAACTCGCAGCGACCCGTAGATTACGCCGATTCATTGATTGTTGGAGATCGATTCCTGCCATGGACATGGACAAACTGGTGTCGCTGTGCAAGCGGCGCGGCTTTCTGTTTCAGTCGAGCGAAATCTACGGCGGCTTGAACGGCTTCTGGGACTATGGGCCGCTGGGCGTCGAGTTGAAGCGGAACGTCAAGGAAGCCTGGTGGCAGGACATGGTCCGCGGCCACGATGATCTGGCCACGCTCTCGGGCGCGCCCGAGCCGTACGAGATGACCGGCCTCGATTGCACGATCATCATGCACCCGCAGGTTTGGAAGTGCTCGGGCCACTACGACCTGTTTCACGACTATATGGTCGACTGTCGCGAGTCGAAGAAGCGCTACCGCCTCGACCAGGTGCGCGGCCGCTGGCTGGAGGCCAAGGGGCAGCGCATCTTCGTCGCGACGCAGCAGGGGGGCGAGGAAGGCGAGGCCGAGACGCAACAGCGGGCGCTCAAGTTCTTCAACCTGCGCGGCAAGGACGTTGACCAGTTGAAGTGGGACGGCCCGCTGGTCTTGCTGACCGCGGTGCCCGAGTTTTCGCGGGTGTTGGGGCCCGACGCCAAGGAATTGGGCACGCTGACCCCGCCGCGCGAATTCAACTTGATGTTTAAAACCTACGTCGGCGCCCTGAGCGGCGAGGAAGGCGCGGCCTTCCTGCGGCCCGAGACGGCCCAGGGCATTTTCGTCAACTTCAAGAACGTGCTCGACAGCTCGCGCGTGCGGGTGCCGTTTGGCATCGCGCAGATGGGCAAGAGTTTTCGCAACGAGATCACGCCCCGCAACTTCACGTTTCGCTCGCGCGAGTTCGAGCAGATGGAGATCGAATTCTTCTGCCATCCCAAGTCGTCGCCCGAGTGGTACAAATTCTGGCGCGACCGGCGTTATGCCTGGTATCTGAGCCTGGGGCTCGAGGGAGAGCGGCTGCGGCTGCGCGATCACGACCAGGATGAGCTGAGCCACTATTCGTGCGGCACGGCCGACATCGAATATGCGTTTCCGTTCCTGCCGCCGGGCGAATTCGGCGAGCTGGAGGGCATCGCCCATCGCGGCGATTTTGATCTGCGCAGCCACATGGAAGGCAAGCTGGTGCGGCAAGGCAACGAGCTGGTGGTCGAGCTCGACGCCGAGGGCAAGCCGCGGCATCGGGGCAGCGGCAAGGACTTGAGCTATCGCGATGACCTGACCAACGAGCGGTTCGTGCCGCACGTGATCGAGCCCTCGGCCGGCGCCGATCGGGCCACGCTGGCGTTCTTGTGCCAGGCCTACACCGAGGACGAAGCCCCCGACGAAAACGGCAAGATGCAGCAGCGCGTGGTGATGAAGTTCCATCCCCGCATCGCGCCAGTCAAGGCGGCGGTGTTTCCGCTGGTGAAGAAGGACGGCATGCCCGAGGTGGCCCAGCGGATTTATCGCGACCTGAAGAAATCGTTCAACGTGTTTTACGACGAGAAGGGTGCCGTCGGCCGCCGCTATCGCCGCCAGGACGAGGCCGGCACTCCCTACTGCATTACGGTCGACGGCCAGACGCTGGTGGACCAGACCGTCACGGTGCGCGATCGCGATTCGCTCAAGCAGTGGCGCATCAAGGCCGACGACACGGTGGCCGAGATCAGCCGGCTGATCGCGGGCGGGGAACTGGCAACGTGAAACCGGCACTGGCCAATGTCTGTTCGCTCGAATCGCCGCTGGAGCAGGACATCGAGGACTACGCGGCCGGCCACTGCCAGGCGATCGAGCTTTGGATCGGCAAGCTCGATCAGTATCTCGAGCGGCACAGCGAAAACGACCTGACGAAGCTTCTGTCCGAGCATGGCGTGGCGACGCCCGTGGCCAGCTTTCAGGGCGGGTTGCTGATCAGCCAGGGCGAGGCGCGCAAGCAGCACTGGGAGGCGTTCGGCAATCGCCTGGCCCAATGCGAACGGCTGGGCATTGGCACGCTGGTCGTGGCCGGCGACATCGGTGGCCCGCTCGATCAGCAGGGACTCGACCGCATTCAGCTCTCCTTGCGACAAGGAGCCGAACTGGCCGGGCGACACGGCGTGCGGCTGGCCCTGGAGTTTCAGGGCCGGGCGGCGTTTGCCAACAACCTGCAAACGGCCGCCGCCCTGGTGGCCGAAATCGCCAGCCCGCAACTTGGCATCTGCCTCGACGCCTTCCACTACTACACGGGGCCGAGCAAGGCCGAGGATTATGGCTACCTGTCGACTAACAATTTGTTTCACGTGCAGTTGTGCGACCTGGCCGGGGTGGCCCGGGAATTTGCCAGCGACGCCGACCGGGTGCTGCCCGGCGACGGCGACTTCAACCTGGCGCCCTTGGTCGAACACCTGCGCCAGATTGGCTACGCCGGCCACGTCTCGGTCGAGCTGATGAACCCCCAGATCTGGCGGATCGCTCCCTTGCAGTTCGGCGAGGTGGCGATGACGGCGCTGCGCAAGGTGCTGGGGCAGGCGAGCATGGAAGACGAAGGATGAAGGCGGAAGGATGAAGGATGAAAATGAGGCGGGTAGGTTCTAACCTTCGGTCTCCGGCCTCCAGCCTCTCTTTCCGTCTTGAATGTGAAACCGGCGCGGCCGATAATGATTGTCGGCGACGTGCGTTGTGTCGTTGGCCAAGGGGAGGGCCGATGCGACATCTTGTTTCGAGCTTCTTGCTCACGGGATTGGCGGTTGGGTGGCTAGGGCTGCCGGCGTTGGGGCAGGTTCATCGGCTCCCTGTTCAAGCGGGCCAGGCGGCAGCGCCGACGGTCCATTACTTCACGCTGACGCAACCGTCTCACGCACAGCCGCATGTCGGCCGCGCGGGGGGCGGGCCACATGTGGCGCACGTCGCTCCCATGGCCGCAGCAGCACAGGCCGGCTCGCTGCACGGCGGCTTTGCGGGGCATCATCAGCATTACTGGGCGGGCTACTCGCCGTTCATCTACTCGTCGTCGGCTTATTTCGGCGGCTATCCGTTTGCCTGGAGCGGCTATTACACGCCGACGTTCGGGCCCTACCTGGCGACGATTCCTTATTACGTCGCGCCGAGCGTCAATTTTTCCGTCGCGCCGCGGCCGGCGCCCGAGCCGCGCAATCTCGATCCGGTCGATCCGCCCGAGCCCGCGGCGAAACCGAAGCCGCGCGTCAGCACGGCCGATCAGAAAACGCGGGCCGGCAAGCTGCTGGGCATGGGCGACACGAATTTCGGCAAGCAGCAGTTCTTCGCCGCGATCGAGCGTTACAAATCGGCGGCCCAATTCGCGCCCGACCTGGCCGAGCCGTTCTTTCGGCAAGGATATGCGATGGTGGCGGTGGGCCAGTATGACAACGCGGTCAAAGCCTTTCGCCGGGGCCTGAAGATTCGCTCCGACTGGGCCGGCTCGCCATTTCGCTTGAACGAGTTGTACGGCAACGCTCAACTAGCCAAGGACGAGCACCTGGAAAATCTGGCCAAGGCCATCGAAGCCAACCCGCTCGACTCCAACGCCCTGCTGGCGCTGGGCATGACGCTCTACTTCGACGGCCAGCGCGATCGAGCCAGCGTCTTCTTCACCCGCGTCTCCCAACTTGGCGGCAACAGCGACCAGTTGCTCGACGATTTTCTCAGGCCCCGCCCGACGGGAGCCGGCGCGCCCCAGCCGATGGATGATGGGAAGATCGTGTTCTAGAAAAAGGGGACGGGAGTCAAATCGATCGATTTGACTCCCGTCCCCTTTTTGCACTTTTTGCAACGATCTCTTGCACTTGCTCCAATTGAAAATGGCCGCTGCCAGCAGCAATGGGTGGCACTGTAGGAGAATTCGTTATGAGTAGCCCAGAAGATGAAGCAACAAAGCAAGGCAATTCGCTGCGGGACAAAGGCGATTTCGATGGAGCGATCGCGGCTTACACCGAAGGCATTCGTCTGCATCCACATAACGCTCAGCCGTATTCCCGCCGGGGCCAAGCTTACTTGCGAAAAGGCGAATTCGACAAGGCCATCGCCGACTGTGACAAAGCCATACAGCTTGATCCGACGATGGCCGAGGCATATTGCTGGCGGGGTCACTCCCACGGCAGGAACGGCGACCTCGACAAGGCGATGGCTGACTGCACGGAGGCTAATCGCCCCGACCCGCACGGTGCCGAGGCATGCTATGTCCGAGGAATCGTCTATGCTCAGAAGGGTGATTTTGACAGAGCAATTGCTGATTGTACCGACGCTATTCGCCTCGACCCGAAGTTGTTTCAAGCATTTCAGGGGCGAGCCAAGATTTATGAAATGAAGAGTGAATTCGACAAGGCGATTGCGGACTACACCGAGGCCATTCGACTCAATCCACAATCTGCCGAGGCATATTGGGGGCGAGGCCATGCCAACCAAGAGAAGGGCGAATTCGACAAGGCGATCGCTGACTTCACGGAGTCGATTCGGCTCAATCCACGACATGCCGCAGTCTATTGTGGGCGGGGCTATGCCTATGGAAAGAAGGGTGAGTTCGACAAGGCCTTCGCTGACTACGATGAGGCCATCAGACTCGATCCGAAACATGCCACGACGTACTACAATCGTGGCTTGGCCTACGTCAAGAAGGGTGAATTCGACAAGGCCATCGCTGACTTCACCGAGGCCGTCCTACTTAACCCGAAGGATGCCGACGCGTACCACAACCGTGGCTGGGCCTACCGCGAGAAGGGCGACCACGACAGGGCAATCAACGACTATACAGCGGCAATTGGGATCAATCCGAGAAGTGGGTACACTTTCTATGCTCGGGGCTACTCGTACTGGCAGAAAGACGAGAAAGCCAAAGCCCACGCCGATTTCGCCCAAGCCGAAGCATTGGGATACAAAGCGAAGCCAGGTAGATGAAATAGAGGGGCCGGCTGACCAGCCTCGGCCTCCATCGAGCCGGCAAGAATAATTAAAGGGGACGCAACTCCCGTCCCCTTTTTTCAGTCAGGCCGCTTCGAGATCGGCGGGGGTGACGGCTTTGTTTTGCCAGGTTTCGGTCCATAGGCAACCGGCCCAGGAGAAGCCGACGCCGAAGCCGGCCATCAGGCAGCGGCTGCCGCGACGCAAACGGCCGCTGGCACGCAGCTCGTTCATGATGATCGGAATGGTCGACGACACGGTGTTGCCATAATCGCGCAGCGCCGTGGGCATGCGGTCTTCGTCGACCCGCATTTCGCGGCGCAATTGATCGAGCATCTTGTGCGTCGCCTGGTGAACCAGGTAGAGATCGATATCCGATTCGTCGACCTGCCCCTCGGCCAGCACGCGTTCGATCGTTTGGGGCACGGTTTCGAGCGTCAGCTTGATCAGCCCGGGACCGTCCATGTAGAGCTTGCTGGCCCAGCGCAGCCGGCTGCGCGGTTGCAGAGCGCTTTCGGCTGGTCGCGCGCCGCCGCTGTTGACCATCAGGGCGTCGCCGGCGCTGCCGTCGGTGCCGAAGGAGAACGACGAGAGCGAAGGGGTCTTCGAGGCGTCGATGAGCGTGGCCGCCGCGCCGTCGCCAAAGATCGTGCGCAGCGAGCGGTCTTCGTCGTCGATGTATTTGGAGTAAGTCTCGGCCGTGATCAGCAGGATGCGCTGGGCCATGCCGCCGCGGATCAGCCCCTCGGCCAGCGACAGGCCATAGACAAAGCCCGAGCAGCCGAGGTTGAAATCCAGGGCCCCGATCGAGGTGGGCAGCCCCAGCCGATGCTGCATCAAACAGGCCGAGGTGGGCAGCGGATAGTCGGGCGTCTGCGTGCAGAAGAGCAGAAAGTCGATCGAGCCGCGATCGATCTGATGTTCGTCAAACAGCTTCTCGGCGGCGGCCACGCCCAGGTCGCTCGCACACTCGTCGGGCTCGGCGATGTGTCGGGCAGCGATGCCCGTCTTGCTGTAAATCAAGTCCATGTCCCACTTGGGGAACAGGGCGGCCAGATCGGCGTTGGTTTCGATCCGCTCGGGCAGATGAATCGCGATGGGACCGATTTGGGCGTACTTCACCGCCGAATGCCTCAGCTGGTTGACAGGCTATGCACGGGGACACTGGGGATAATACCCCAAAATACGCTCTTCCTGCAAGGTTTGCGCCATCCGACACGTTTCTCCACAATACCCAATCACCCCAGACCCTACCCTGGCGCGATGGTGTCTGCGGCTTGCACCTTCGCTTGGGCGAGTTTGTAGCGAATTGTGGTGTACGTGGCGAGGGCAGCTACGAAATACATCAGCGACGTCGACAGGGCGATCCCGCGAACGCCGAACCAGTGCATCAAAATCAGGTTCCCGCCTACGTTCATCAGGAGATTGAGCACCCCGATCGCCAGCACCGTGCGATTGCTATCGAGCGCGCTCAGCAGCCGATAGCCGATCATCACCAGCACGGCGAACGGCACTTGCGGCAGGTAACCAATCTGCACCCGCGCGACGGCATGCGTGATCTCGGCCGTGAACGCGCCCCGTTGGAACAACAGGCCGACCAGCGGCTCGGAAAAGAAGGCCAGGAGCACCAGCAGCGGAACCGATCCGAGCAGAATCACGGTGGCATAGAGCTGGATCATGCGTTCCAGCTCATTCCATTGGCGAGCCATGATCAGCCGCGCGAAGCGCGGAAACAACACGGTGCTCAGACTGATGGCCACGATGCTCAGCAGCAGGGCCGGAATCTTGTTGCCGAAGTTGAGTACCGACACATTGCCGCTGCCCAGGCTAGCGGCCATCGACTGATCGATCAGGATCGAACTGCTCATCAGCACCGCCCCTAGCGCGATCGGCAGGTACTGCGCGGCGACGTGCCGTAAATCCTCATCGAGCCCCTGCCAGCGCGGCACGGGCAACAGGCCCCGGCGATAGGCTCCGACGGCCAGCACGGCCGCTTCCAGGCCATAGCCCAACAGGGTTCCCCAGGCCAAGGCCTCGATCGCGTGGGGGCCTTCCAACGGCCAAAAGACGGCGATCGTGCCCAGCGGCACTGCCAGCGGGGCCCAGGCGGTGATCGTAAATCGCTCGTGAGCGTTGAGCACCGCCGCCAAGACAGCCGAGACTCCGGTGATCGCCACCATGCCGGCCAGCACAAAAAACAGCGATTGCGCCAAGGCCAGCTTCGCGCTATCGAAGCCTTCGCCAAGCAGGGGAAGGAGCCAGGGCGAAAGAACGGTCAGCAAGACGACGGCCGCGATCATCAAGACGATCGCCGCGGCCAGCGCGCTGCCGACAAGTCGACCGGCGGCTGCCTGCCCTGCTCGTTGCCAAAGGCGTAGGTAGGTGGGCAGAAATCCGGATGCAAACGAGTGCGAGAGCACGGCGACCGCGTAGGTCGGAATCAACAGCGCCACCAGAAAGGCATCCAGCTCGTCGCCAGCTCCAAACCGCTGGGCAACCAGCCAATCCTTGCCAAAGGCCACGAACTTGGCCAGCAACGTCACCGAGCCCCAGATGGCTGCACTGGCCAACATCCGACGATGACCGTCCCACGGGGACAACGCCGGCTCAGAGGTGGTGGGCAATTCGGGGTCGAGCATTGGAAGGGAAAGACCCAAGCACGGGGGAACACGATTTCGTTATGGTCGTGGCCCCGGCGGACGATTCGAGCGCGTCGTCGACCGAGCGTCTACGAGCCGAGCGAAAACGGGCACCCAAACCACCCATATTCTCGACGATTCGCGGTCTATTTCCACTCCATTTCTTGCCCCCCGTTATCCGAAGTTAGGAAAGTACCAAGGGAATGGCACACAAAGGGCGCAATCGTGGCTACCAGCCGGCTCAAGTACCTGTATCTTGCCTATCTTTCAAAGCCCAAGCCGGATCGAGCACTCTACCGCGTGATCCAGCGGCAGAACGTCCGCAAGATTCTGGAGATCGGCATCGGCAGTGTCGCCCGTGTGCAGCGGATGATTGGCGTTGCCCAGCGCCAGACCGCCGGCGAAGTGGTGCGCTATGTGGCCATCGACCTGTTCGAGGCCCGGCCCAAGGAGCAGGCCGCCAGCCTCTCGCTCAAGGATGCCCATCGCATCTTCAAAGCAACGGGCGCCCAGGTGCAACTCATTCCGGGCGATGCGTCGGCCGTGCAGCGCAGTGCCAACGCGCTGCAGAACATGGACCTGATCATCATCTCGGCCAGCCATGACGACGCCACTCTGGCGGGCGTCTGGTTCTACCTGCCGCGGATGCTGCACCCGAAGTCGGTCGTCTATCGCGAGCTGACCGTCGAGGGCGCGACCGTCCCCACCTTGCTGCCGGCCAGCCAGATCGAAGCACTGGCCAGCGCCGGTCGCCGGCATCGCGCGGCGTGAGGAGAGGCTGGAGACCGGAGGCCGGAGGCCGGAGTTTCCAGGTTACGGCCGCGCTGCAGCATTTGCGCTTGTTTTCGTTTCTTCGTCTCTGCGTCCTCCGGCCTCCCGTCTCCAGCCTCCGGCCTGTCTTCCCCCTCCTTCCCCCGAACCTGGGCCGGTCGCCCGCTGTCGTGCGGTAGTGTAGAATTAAGGGCTTGATTGACTTCTATCCCGCTATTCGACCCCACCCATGACTCAGCAAACACCCCGGCGGACGATGTTCGCCAAGATTTGGGACGATCACGTCGTGCTTGCCGAAGAAGGCAAGCAGACCATCCTCTATATCGACCGGCACCTGGTCCACGAAGTGACGAGCGCTCAGGCCTTCGAGGGGCTGCGCGTCAACGGCCGCAAGGTGCGGCGGCCGGACCTGACCGTGGCCACGGCCGATCACAATGTGCCGACGACCGACCGGCGATTGCCGATTGCCGACGCGATTGCCAAGCAGCAGATTGACACCTTGCGCGAGAACTGCCGGCAATTCGGCATCCAGCTGTATGACCTGGACAATCCGCAGCAAGGCATCGTACACATCATCGGGCCCGAGCTGGGCCTGACCCAGCCGGGCATGACCATCGTTTGCGGCGACAGCCACACGGCCACGCACGGAGCGTTCGGGGCGCTGGCCTTTGGCATTGGCACGAGCGAAGTCGAGCACGTGCTGGCGACTCAGACGCTGCTGCAATCGCGGCCCAAGACCATGGAGCTGCGGATCGACGGCCGGCTGGCCAAGGGCGTGACGGCCAAGGATCTGATCCTGTACCTGATTGGCCAGCTCACCACCGACGGCGGCACCGGCTACTGCATCGAATACACCGGCAGCGCGATTCGCGCCATGAGCATGGAAGAGCGGATGACCGTCTGCAACATGAGCATCGAGGCCGGCGCCCGGGCGGGCATGATCGCGCCCGATAGCACGACGTTCGACTATTTGCGCGGCCGACAATTCGTGCCCCGCGATTTCGACGCGGCGGTCGAGCGCTGGAAAAAGCTGCCCACCGACACCGGGGCCGCCTACGACAAGGTGTACACCTTCGAAGCGGCCAACGTCTCGCCGCAAGTGACCTGGGGCACCAACCCCGGGCAGGTTGCGCCCGTGACGGGTCGGATACCCAATCCCGAATCGGCCGGAAACGAGACGGACCGCAAGACGATTGCCAACGCGCTGGCTTATATGGATCTCAAGCCGGGCGCGGCGATTGAAAACATTCCGCTGGACCGCGTGTTCATCGGCTCGTGTACCAACGCCCGCATCGAAGACCTGCGAGCAGCGGCCGCGGTGGTGCGTGGCTATCACGTGGCCAGCCGCGTGGGCGCGATGGTGGTGCCGGGCAGCGGGCCGGTCAAGACCCAGGCCGAGGCCGAGGGGCTGGACCGTGTGTTCAAGGACGCCGGCTTCGAATGGCGCGAAGCCGGTTGCAGCATGTGCCTGGCCATGAATCCCGACAAGCTGGAGCCGGGCGAGCGCTGCGCTTCGACCAGCAACCGCAACTTCGAAGGCCGGCAGGGCAAGGGAGGCCGCACGCACCTGGTGTCGCCGGCCATGGCCGCCGCCGCCGCGATTGCCGGTCATTTTGTCGACATTCGCGGTTGGGACTACAAGAATTAACGGCCCGCGGAATTAACGGCAGGCCGGGGCACTGAATCGCGCATTGGCCGCGTCCCGGACGATTCTCGAACCCTCTTTCGGAAATGCTTTCGACATGCAGCCCTTCAAGAAGCACACCGGCCTGGTGGCCGCCATGGATCGGGCCAACGTGGATACCGATCAGATCATTCCCAAGCAGTTCTTGAAGCGGATCGAGCGCACCGGCTTCGGCCAATTCTTGTTCTTCGATTGGCGCTTTCACGACGACGGCACGCCCAACGCGGAGTTCGAGCTGAACCAGCCGGCCCTGAAGGGTGCGAGCATTCTGCTGGCCCGTCGCAACTTCGGCAGTGGCTCGAGCCGCGAGCATGCCCCCTGGGCGTTGCAGGATTACGGCTTTCAGGTGGTAATCGCGCCCAGCTTCGCCGACATCTTCTTCAACAACTGCTTCAAGAACGGCATGCTGCCGATCCGGCTGAGCGAAGAACAAGTCGACGACCTGTTCCGCCGCGCCAAAACCAACAGTTATCACCTGACCGTCGACCTCGAAACCTGCAAAATCACCGACACCGCCGGGTTGTCGATTCCCTTCGAAGTCGAATCGTTCCGCCGCCACTGCCTGCTCAACGGCCTGGACGACATCGGGCTGACGCTGGAGCACGAAGCCAAGATCAGCGCGTATGAGGCGGCGCACGTGGTTTGAAGTCAGGCCGGAGGCTGGAGACCGGAGGACGAAAAAACGAAAACAAAGAAGACAGGATCCATGCTTCCGATGTGCGAATAGTTCAGTCCGGTTTTTTCCTGCCCCCTCCAGCCTCCGGCCTCCAGCCTTCCCCCCATGTCGCGCCGCGAAAAAATCGAAGCCATGCTCGTCGACGAGCCCGACGATGTGTTCCTGCGCTATAGCCTGGCGATGGAGTTGGACAAGGAAGGGGAGCACGAGCGGAGCCTGGCCGAGTATCAGCGACTGACAGGCGAGAGCCCGCCGTACGTGCCGGCCTTCTTCATGGCGGCCCAACAGCTGGCCCGCTTGGACCGCAGCGACGAAGCCGCCGACGTCCTGCGTTCCGGCATCGCCGCCGCCCACATTGAGGGCAACGCCCACGCGGCGGCCGAGATGGGCGAGTTTCTGGCGAGCTTAGATACTTGATGGGTTGGGCGGCATCGCTTCATACGAGCCTTGAAAAACGTCGGCGTCGGTAATGGCGAAGCGGATTCGCAATTCCGCCAGGATGTCCTGGCCGGATGGTTCTGGCTCTTCGGGCGATAGTACGGCTTCGAATTCGATGAAGTCGCCGAGGCCGGCGACGCGGTCGAAGTGCAGGCGGACGTTGCGATACAACATGATCTGCCGCTCTTTCTCGACGACGCGATGGACACCGAGCGCCAGGGAGAGAATTTGCCGGGTCGTTTCGGCGTCGGCGACTGGCGTGATCAGGTAGCGGCTCAGCCGCGCGTGGCTGTCGTCGGGCCGGTCGTACCAGATCAGGGTCGCCCCGCGACCTTCAATTTCGCGCAGCTTCAAACGGCCGTGCGAAACGTGAAAGTACGTGTCACGCTGATGCTCGATTGTCGGATCGCCGGCCCCCAGTTCCTTCGCGATCGCCTGGGCGCGGTCCAAGTCCGGGCAGCGGGCCTTGAGCTCGACGTTTCGCTTCAAGGCGGCGTTCGTTTCCATCGCGTCCGAATCCTTTCGCAGACCTCCGCAAGTCTCACGGGCGGAGTTAATCGGCCAACATCGGTGGCGCGCAGCGAAAATCGAGCAATCGCTCGCACCAGACGGCGACGGCCAGCAACGGGACTTCGCTCCACCGGGGGCCGATGAGTTGGAGCGAGAGGGGCAGCCCCGCGGCAGTCAGGGCGCAGGGAATCGAGACGGTCGGCACGCCGGCGTGGCTCCAGGGAGAGTTGAACAGGGGGTCGCCGGTGGTTTCCAGGCCCGGGGCGGCGGTGGGGGTCGAGGGGGTGACCAGGGCGTCCACGTCGTGGGTCGAGCGCTCGACGGCGTGACCAAAAGCCGCCTGGTGGCGCAAGGCTTCCTGATAATCGGCCATCGACGTGGCAAAACCTTCGTCGAGCAACGCAGCCAGCTTGGGACTGTAGCCCGGGCAGGGGGCGCCGAATTGCCGGCGATGATAGTCGGCGGCTTCGCAGGCCATGATCCTGCGGTGCATCGCGTGAACCGTGTCGAAGCCAACGGGCAGCGGCACGTCGATCACCTCGGCGCCGGCGGCGACGAGCACGTCGAGGGCCGACTGGGTCAGCCGCGCGACTTCGCTTTCGGCGCGGTCGAAGAAAAACGGCCGGATCACTCCCAGCCGTGGAGGGCGTGCGGCGCGAGCCTCAACGGCTACGGAAAAGTCTTCCGCGACACGCGGGCTGCTGGCCGGGTCGAGCGGATCGTCGCCGGCCATGACCGAGAGCAACACGGCACAATCGGCCGCCGTGCGGGCCAGCGGGCCGACGTGGTCGAGGTGAAACGTCACCGGCACGGCGCCGCGGCGGCTGACGCGGCCGAACGAGGGCTTGCAACCCGACACGCCACAAAAGCTGGCCGGCCGCGTGATCGAACCGCCGGTTTGAGAACCGATCGCGCCCAAGCACATCCCCAGAGCCAGCGCGGCAGCCGAGCCGCTCGACGAACCGCCGGGCGTGTGAGCAAGGTTCCAGGGATTCTTGGTCGGCGGCGGATCGAAACAGGCGAACTCGGTGGTCACGGTCTTGCCCAGGATGATCGCGCCGGCCGCTCGCAAGCGAGCCACCACCGGAGCGTCGGCCGATGCCGGACGCGCGTCGGTGAGCGACGAGCCGGCCCGGGTCGGCATGCCGGCCACGTCGACCACGTCTTTGATCGCCAGCGGAATTCCGTGCAGCGGTCCCCGGCTCGTGCCGGCGATTAGCTGTTGCGTCAGAATTTGGGCAGCATGCATGGCGCCAGGTGTGTCGACGTGTACCCAGGCAGAAACCCGCGGCTCGTAACGACCGATGCGACTCAGGCAGTCGGCGGTGAGTTGCAAGGGTGTTAGTGTTCCGTGAGCAATCGCCGCGGCAGCCTCGAGCAGTGTGGGGGGAATGTCCATGGATTTGTTGATACCACATGCAGCAGGTGCGCGAAAGCATGCGCGGCCACTGGCTGATGTGTGTTCGAGTCCCGTTTGATTTGTGTCGATTTTCGCCGCGCTGGTTTACAAACGCGCCGGGGTCGGCACAATGAGGAGTTGCGAACAGGCGGCAGAGTTGCCAGCAGGCGGGGGGGCAAGCGTCTTTTACGGAAGCCATCCCATTGAGAGCTCAACACGCGAAATTCGAACTCGGCCAGATCGTGATCACGCCCGCCGCGTCGGCAGCGCTGGAAGCCAGCGGATTGTCGGTGGATGAGCTGTTGGCCCAGCACCAGGCCGGAGATTGGGGCGACGTGAGCGACCAGGTTCGGATGGTCAACGAGCGCGGCTTGGCCGAATCGTTCAACGTGCAATCGGCCTATCAGGTCGCCTCGGGTGAGCGCCTGGTGATCGTCACCAATCGCGACCGCACGCTGACCATGATCCACGCGGAATAGCAGCGGGCGGGCCGTGGGCCCGTTTGCACCCTTCCGCCTTCAGCCCTCGGTCTACAGCCTTGAATTCCGCTCTCAGCAGCCGAAGTGGGAATCGATGCCCAGGCGGATTTTGAGCTCTTCGAACTGCTCGCCGAAGTCCTCGCTCGAAGAGTGGACGTGCTCGGCTTCGGTGATGAACTTCATCTGGTCGTTGCAGCGCACGCCACGGTCGGCAAAGATCCGCTCGTATTCGTGCAAGTGACTGCCGTAGACGATCAGCAGCTTGTGCTCGTCGAACTGCACTTCCTGCGGAATCGAGGGGTTGAGCACGGCGATGCCCGTGCAGCCGTCGTTGACCAGCAGATCTTCATAGTCGCAGAGGATGCTCTTGAGCACCGGCAGATCGATGTGCTCGCGATACAGGTCCACATGGCCGCGGGCCTCGCGGTTGTGGCTGGTTTCGAGCACGACGTCGACCTCGGGTCCCAAGGGATCCAGGATTTCGAGGAACATGTCGAACAGCCGCTCGCTGGAAGCCGCTCCCATCAGCACCGGCACGGTCGTCTTGTTCTCGTCGTCGCGATAGACGTCATGCCGGTAGCCTTGGCACGGCACGACCTGCAAGTCGTAGGACGGGCGGACGGCTCCCGGCAGCGTGAAATCGCCGTAGCGCGCCACACCCAGGTGAGCTTCCAATTCCTCGTCGGTGAGGCGTGCGAAGCTGCTGGTGGTATGTGCCGGCATTCCATCGCGGAACACGTTGCGAATGAATTTCTTCAGAAACCCCATCGGCGACCTCAAAATTAGCAAACTCAAAGTGCCTATCGGCTTGGAAATCGTTCTAAGGGAAGCTTAGGTTACGTTGGAGGCGACGTACGGCGCTCGACGGCGCAATTGGACAAGTTTTCCTGGCAGCTTCCGGGGGCCTGTAGAAACGGCATAATCCGTCGCATCGGTCGCTTGCGCGACCCCGCAGACGCCGCGAAAACAGGCCGAAATCGCGAATTTTCCCGCGCCGCCGCGCGAATACACTAACTCTACCACCGTCGATTCGTTGGCGTCGCCGCGCAGGCCCGGTGTGGGCAGAGAACTTTTCCACGTTGCCGCACCGGGTCGGAAAACGAAGAAATGCCCCGCAGGCAAAGTTGGCCCAAACAGCCCGGACCTTGAGCGCGGCAGGGTTGAATTGGAAAACACGAGGGCGATCGTAGCCCCGAGAGATGCGTCGTACAGGTTGTCGTCTGGAATCATCGGGGTCGAGGGCGATACAATCAAGGGAGTGCGGCCCGGACGGCCTTTTTTTTGGCTCAGCCTTGAGCATTCGTTAGCACAGCCCTGAGGGCACCATTCCCATGTCTATAATTCGCGTCGCGAAGCCCAATCGATTCCCGCGTGCCCCCGCTGGACTGGCACGGCTGTGGATTCTGGGGTCGGTCGTGGCCTTGGCCGTGATGATCCCGCTGTGGCCCAAGACCGAAGCTCCGGCGCCCCGAGCGCATGCGGCCGAAACTCAGGCGCCGGCCCTGGAGGACACTTGGGAGGCCTTCTATCTCCAGGATACGAAAATCGGCTACGGCCACACGATCGAGCGCCGCGTGGAACGCGACGGCCAAAAGCTGATCGAGACCGAAACCCTCAACCATCTGTCGATTGCCCGATTCGGCCAGAAGACCGAGCAAGAATTCAAAACCTGGTGCTGGGAAACGCCGGAGGGAAAGCTGGTTTCGTTCAAGGCCGACATCACCTTCGGTCCCACGCCCACGCGCGTCGAGGGCCACGTCGACGGCTCGCAGATGGTGATCCAGACCGTGACCCAGGGACGGACGACGACCGACCGCCTGCCCTGGTCGGACGACATTCGCGGTTTTCGGGCGTCCGAGCGTTCGCTCGAAGAGCAGCCGCTCAAACCGGGCGAGAAACGGAAGTTCAAGATGCTGATGCCCGTGGTGAACCAGGTGGCCCAGATCGAGCTCAAGGCCCGCGACTTCGAAACCACGTCGGTGCTGGGCACCCAGACCCGGCTGCTCAAGGTCGACTGCAAGGCCAGTTTGCCCGACGGCAACCTGATCGCCTCGACCGAGTGGGTCGACGCCCAGGGCCATACGATCAAATCCCGCGTGGCGGCCCTCAAACAGGAGTCGTATCGCACGACGCGCGAACTGGCCCTGGCCGAACAGCCGGCTGGCGCGAGTTTTGACCTGGGCAACGACCTGATCGTCAAACTGCCCCAGCCCTTGCCCAATCCGCACCGCACCAAGGAAGTTCGCTATCGGGTCGAATTGACCGACGACGACCCGGCGAAAGTCTTTGCCACGGGTCCGACGCAGGCCGTCAAGTCGCTCGGTCCACACACGGCCGAGGTGACCGTGCGCAGCCTGCGGCCTCAAGACTTGCCAGCGGTCGACAAAGCCGCGCCAGCCGTGGGCAAGCAATACACCTCGGCCAACAACGTGCTGCAAATCGACGATCCGCGGGTGCTGGCCATGGCCAAAGAGGGCAAGGGCACGGCCACCAGTCCGCGCGAGGTGGCCGTGGCACTGGAGAAGTTCGTGAATCGCGCCGTGACCAAAAAGAACTTCTCGCAAGCCTTCGCCACGGCGGCCGAAGTGGCCGAGTCGCGCGAAGGCGACTGCACCGAGCACGCCGTGCTGCTGGCGGCGCTCGCGCGCGCCTGCCAGATTCCCTCTCGCGTCGCGATCGGCCTGGTTTACGTCGAAAGCGCCGGCGGCTTCGGCTATCACATGTGGACCGAGCTGTATCTCGACGGCACCTGGGTGCCGATGGACGCCGTGTTGGGGCAGGGAGGTACGAGCGCGGCCTACCTCAAGCTCACCGATTCAAGCCTCGACGGTCCGGCGGCGTATAGCAGCTTTCTGCCGGTGGCGCAGGTCGTCGGCCAGTTGAAACTGAGCGTCATCGATTAGTCGATCGCGCTGGGAGTGGCCGATTTCCCGGGCCGTCCTCGATCGCTGAAAACGCTACTCCTTGAAATCGGCGATCCACAATTGGCTCGAGTGATCGTCCGTGCGGTTGCTGGTCCACATCAGTTGCTTGCCGTCGGGCGAAAAGACCGGCAGCACGTCGGCGGCCGGATTGTCGGTGATCCGCTCGATGGGACCGGGAACGATCTTGCCGTCTTTTTCTTCGTACTTCATCAGCCACAGGTCGTAGTTGGGCCGGGCCTTGGGATCGGAATGGTCGGCGCCGGTCCAAATGATGTAGGGCTTGGTGGGGTGCCAGTAGGGGGCCCAGTTGACGCCGATGTTGTCGGTCAACGCGGTGTCATTCTTGCCGTCGATGCCGATCACGTGAATTTGCAACATCTCCGACTTCTTGCGATCGCTCCGATAGACGACCCACTTGCCGTTGGGTGAGACGAACGGGCCGCCGTCGTAGCCGGGCACATTGGTCAACTGCCGCAGCTCCGACCCGTCGGCGTTCATCACGTACAGATCGGGATCGCCATCGCGGTCGCTGCAGAACACGATCAGCTTGCCGTCGGGCGAGTAGGAGCCTTCGGCGTCATAGCCCTTGGCATCGGTCAAGCGGCGGAGGTGCTTGCCGTCGAGGTCGGCTTCGAAAATCTCCATATACGGATCGAAGTCCCATTGATAGCGACGTCGCTTCCCGCTCTTGGCATCGTCGGCTTGCTGCTTGCGCTCCTTCTCCTCGGTTTCCGAGAGCTGCGGATCGAGATGGCTGGAGGCAAAGATGATGTGCTTGCCATCGGGCGAGAAAAAACTGCACGTCGTCCGGCCCCGGCCGCTGGAGAGCAACTGCGGCGGGCCGCCGGCGAGCGGTTGTTTATAGATTTGATAGAATGGATAGCCCTGGGGCACGGCCTGGTAGATAATCGTGCGACCATCGGGCGAGAAGTAGCCCTCGCCGGCCTTGACGAAGCCCGAGGTGGCCTGTCGGATGTTGGCCAGATGCTGGCCTTCGATCGAGTCGGCGGCCGAGACGGCCACCGGCAACAGGAAAACGAACAACGCGAGTGCGAAGCATTTCATGAGGAGTGTCAGTCCGGGGTTTTTGGTTGGCGTGAGCGGCGAGGAATGGGGATGACGAGCGGGCGTTGTTGGAAGGGTGCCGCGCGCGGCCCGTCGGGCCAGCCTTCATTCAGCCTACCGCCTGCAGACCTGGGACCGCAACCGTGACATTGAAAACGCCATGAAAATCTACACGAAGACCGGTGACAGCGGCGACACGGGACTGTTCGGCGGGCCACGCGTGGCCAAGGATGCGCCGCGCATCGAAGCCTATGGCACGGTCGATGAGCTCAATAGCGTGCTGGGCGTGGTTCGCAGCCACGCCGTCCCGGGGCCGATCGATGAGCTGCTGGCGCGCATTCAAAACGAGCTGTTCAATTTGGGTGCCCAGTTGGCCACGCCGAACCCGTTGGCCCATCAAACCAGCCTGATCGGCCCCGCGCACATCGCCGCGCTCGAAGCGGCCATCGACCATTGGGAAGCGGGGCTCGAGCCACTCAAGCAATTCATCCTGCCCGGTGGCACGCCGGCCGGCGCCGCCCTGCACCTGGCCCGCACGGTCTGTCGCCGGGCCGAGCGGCGACTGGTTACGCTGACGCACGAGTCGGCCGAACCGATCGCCAACGATCTGCTGATTTACCTGAATCGGCTCAGCGATTTGCTATTTGTCTTGGCGCGGGCGGTCAACCACTTGGGCGGCAGCGGCGACGTGCCCTGGCAGAAGGCCTGAATGCGAAGGCCTGACTGGCTCCGGGTTCAGCCAAATTGGCGGGGCGCCGGCTTTACGGGAATGCCGTCGACAGCTAGTCTATTTTCAGCACTCGCCTCCGAATCACCCGGGAAACGGGCCCCCACTCGGGCCAAGGGTCAAACGATGAAGAAAATCGAAGCCATCATTCGGATTTTCAAACTCGACAGCGTGAAAAGCGCGCTGGCGGCCCAAGGCATTCACGGCATGACGATCACCGACGTCAAGGGATTTGGCCGCCAACGGGGCCATACCGAGATGTATCGGGGCACCGAATATAAGGTGGAGTTCGTGCCCAAGGTCAAACTCGAGCTGGCCGCGCCCGACGCTCAGGTGCAATCGATTCTCGATACGATTCTGCGGACGGCGCAAACCGGCCAGGTGGGCGACGGCAAGATCTTTGTCGCGCCGTTGGGCGACGTGATTCGCATTCGCACCGGCGAAACGGGTGAACTAGCGATTTAGCGGCGCCACGGCATGAACTCGATCAATCCGACGCAGAACTCTTCGGTCATGCCCACGGCCCCCCATTTTCGCGAATCGCTGCTCGCCGCGCGCCAAAGACTGATCGCTGGTCGCCAGGAGATCAAGGAGCAGCACGCCACGGGCTCGGGCGGCATTCAAATATCGACCCGGCTGACCGAGTTGCTCGACGCGATCGTGCTGTTCTTGTTCGAGGCCGCAACCGAGGACCTGTGGCCACGGGCCGTCGGCAGCAGCACACCACAGATCACCCTGGTGGCCCATGGCGGATATGGTCGCCGCGACGTGGCGCCTTACTCGGACGTGGACTTGATGATCCTCTATGCGCCCGCGGCGCAAAAGCAGGCCTTTGCCCTGGCCAGCCGGATGCTGCACGACCTGTTCGACGCGGGGCTCGAGCTGGGCCAAAGCGTGCGCACGCCCGTCGAGGCGTGTACCCTGGCCGCCGAAGACGCGGCGGTGTGTACCTCGTTGATGGAGTCGCGCCGGCTGGCTGGCAACGAGGATCTGTACACTGGCTTCATCGAGAAATTCCACCGCCAGGTTCGTGGCCGACGCCGCACGCTGCTCAAGTCCATCGAAAGCGCGCGCCGCCGCGAGCGGCAGCAATTTGGCGAGACCGTCTATCTGCTGGAGCCCAACATCAAGCGCACGCGCGGCGGCCTGCGCGATCTGCAACTGCTGCGTTGGCTGGGTTTTGCCCGTTATGGCTCGAACGACTTTGACGTGTTGCAGCAGATGGGCCGAATCAGCCCCTCGGATCTGCGCATCCTGCGAGAAGCGACGGAATTTTTGCTCCGCTTGCGCAATGAGCTGCACTTTCATGCCGGCAAGTCGAACGACGTGCTCGACCGCTCCGAGCAAGTGCGCCTGGCGCCGCTCTATGGCCATCAGGGCACCGACGGCATCCTGCCCGTCGAGCAGTTCATGCGCGCCTATTTTCGCCACACCAGCGCCGTGCAGAGCGTGGTCAGCAATTTTGCCGCCACGGCCCGGCCCAGCCGCACCTGGCGAGGCGTCTGGGGCTCGATCTTCAGCCATCAGATCGACGGCAACTACCGCATTACTTCGAAACATATCGCCGCCACGGACCGAGCGCTGGCGAAACTGCGAATCGACCCGGGCGAGGTGCTCAGGCTGTGCGATCTGGCCAACATGCACGACAAGCGGATCGATGCCTCGACGTGGGACGCCATTCGCGCCGCGGCGGTGAACTTTCCCAATGAGCCGAACGCCGCGATCACCAAGCAGTTTCTCTCGCTTTTGTCGCAACCGGCTCGCTTGGGAGAATTGTTGCGGCGGCTGCACGAATTGGGCGTGCTGGAAAAGATCCTGCCCGATTTCACCCATGCCCGTTGCCTGTTGCAATTCAACGAATATCACAAGTACACCGTCGACGAGCACTGTATCCTGGCCGTCGAACGGGCGACCCAGTTCTTTTCCGACCCCGGAATCGTCGGTCGCGTCTATCGCGGCATCAAGCAGAAACGCATCTTGCACCTGGCGCTGTTGATTCACGACCTGGGCAAGGGCTATGTCGAAGACCACAGTGAAATCGGGCTGCGAATCGCCGACGACACCGCCCAGCGGCTGGGGTTGCCCACGCGCGAGGCGGAGACCCTCAAGTTCCTGGTCCACAAGCACCTGGTGATGTCGCACCTGGCGTTTCGCCGCGACACGAGCGACGACCAGCTGGTGGTGCGGTTTGCCGTGGACGTGGGCTCGCCCGAAGTGCTCGACATGCTGTTCGTGCTCACGGCGGCCGATTTCGCCTCGGTGGGGCCGGGCGTGTGGGACAACTGGAAGGCGGAAGTCGTCGCCGATCTTTATAGCCGCACCATGCAGCGACTGGCGGGCGACGCGCCGGCCGCCGACTCGGCCGAGCGGCTCGAAGTGCGCCGCGCCGCGGTGCGAGAACACCTGGCCGGCGAGGCCGACGCCGAATGGTACGAGCTTCAAGTGCGAGCCATGCCGCACGCCTACGTGGTCAACGCCGCGCCTGAGCGGATCGCGGCCGAGCTGCGCGATTTGCACTCGCTGTCGCTGGGCGACGTGCGCGCCTCGGGCCGCTATCTGAGCGAAAGCCGGACCGTCGAATATGTCGTGGGCACGCACGAGCAAATCACGCCGGGCGTGTTCCACAAACTGGCCGGGGCGCTAGCGAGCCAAGGGTTGCAGATCCTCTCGGCCGAAATCAATACCCTGGCCGATGGGCTGGTGCTCGACCGCTTCTACGTGAGCGACCCCGACTTTATCGAGGAACCGCCGCAGCACCGGCTCGACCAGGTGAGCCATGCGTTGGTGCAGGCTCTCAAATCGCCCAGCGGCGGCAGCCCGGCCTTTCGCAAGGTGTTTCGCAGCGCCGCCAGCCGCGAACGGGCGGCGCTGACCCGGCTGCCCACCCGGGTGCGGATCGACAACAGCACCTCGGATCGGTTGACGATCATCGACATTTTCACCTCCGACCGGCAGGGGCTGTTGTTCACGATCGCCCGCACGCTGTTCGAGATGGAGTTGTCGATCTCGGTGGCCAAGATCGGCACCTACCTGGACCAGGTCGTGGACGTGTTTTATGTCACCGATCCGCAAGGCCGGAAGATTCTGGACGACGATCGCTTGCAGCAGATCAGCGCCCGGCTGCACGAAGCGATCGCGGCGATGTCGGACGACGACTGAGCGAACAGGCCGTCGAATCCTGCAACCGGCCGCTACTGTGTGGGCTTGAGATCCAGCATGGCCTTGCGCCAGCGGGCTTGAAACTCTGCCAGCGGCATGCCGACCAGCCGTTCGAACCGCTCGACGCTGCCCAGGCTGGCGGCGGCGGGGCTCAGATAGGCGTCGAACTGGGGGGTGCCGAACACGCCCTGTTCGAAGGCCAGGTAATAGGCCAGGCCCCACGAGTAGTAATAGCTGCGCGAAGGGGTCGCCCGGTCGGAGCCGTGGTCCGAGAGAAACGTTTCGCTGCCGGCGTTGAGCAATTCGGCCAGTTCCAACGGCCGCTCGCCGCGCAAGTCGCTCTGCAAGAGCCCGAGCGCTGTGAGATTGGGGGCGTCGATGCGCAGCGAGTCGACCTCGAGCTGGCCGGTCTCGAAGGTTTGCGCCAGGCCCTCGTTCAGCCAGCGCGGCACGTCGTACACTTGCCGCGGATAGACTTGGATTTCCAGATAGGCGTGAAAGGCCTCGTGCGCCAGCCGCGTGAACATCTGGCCGGCCACCTCGTCGAAACGGGCCGCGTTCTTGCGGTCGAGCGCGGCAATCTTGCGCCGCGCGTTCTTGCGCTGGTCTTCCCACTTGCGCTGCTCGGCGGCGACGATCTTTTGCCGCTCGCCAGCCGGCACGTTGTTCTCCTTGAGCGTCTCGCCCAGTTCCTTGAGCCGCGCGGGCAATTCGGCGATCAGCGTATCGAGCTGCTGCTTGATCTCGAGATGGTGGCGATTGATTTGCGCCAACTCGGCGTCAAAACGGTTCAATTCGCTGCCGGCCAAAATCGTGTTCTGATCGACCAGGAACACGGCCGGGTTCTTGATCGCCAGGCCCGCGTCCTTCAGCGTCGCGCGGTATTGATCGGTGGCCCCGAAAATGCGAATGCGGACGCGACCCGAGGTGACCCAGCGCGGGGGAAAGAGTTGCTGATAGGCGGTGAAGATTTGCTCCAGCCGCACGATCAGCCGCCGGGTCATCGGCTCGTCGGCCGTGCTCTCGAGCGAAAACAACTGCCCTTCATATTCCCAGGTGGGCACGCCGTCGTGCTTCGCCGGCGTCACCACCAGGTCTTCCATCTGCCGGCCTTCGACCAAGGCCCGGTTCTTGTACTTCTCCAGCTTGGCGCGCAGCTCCTGGCGTTCGAGTGCGTCGAGCCGTTCGAAGCTGGCAATGGCCTTGGGATCGAACCACCGCATGGCCAGGAACATCTTCTTGCCCTTGGGCCGGCGGACTTCGATGAAGTCGACGCTCGAGGGGGTCTCGGCCCCGATTAATCCCTGATAGCTCTTTCCGTCCTTGAGCGTCACGCGTTCCAGCGGCCAATCGGCCCCGGCCAGCGTTGACGGGTCGACCGGGGCAGCCGGGCGCGAAGGAGACTCGGCGCGAGCGGTTGGCAGCCAGGCCGTCAGGATGCATATCGAGACTAGCAGGAATGTGTGCATCGAAGTTACTTGAATCCGAAACCGCACGGGTTGAAACTCCCGCGATCAACGCGGGCCACAAAAGGGGCAACAGCGCTCGCCGCGATGAGCGCACTGATCGGGCCAGGTGTAAATATCGGCTTCTGGAAAGTGATTGGCTGCCTCCACATCTTCGTCCGTCAGCCGCGGCCGGAGAAATAGAATATGCGACACGGATTGGTCGCCGAGCGATCGTCGGTAGAACCACGGTGCTCGCCAACCGTTCCCAACCCGTTCGATCTTGGGTGGGAAGAGGCCCAAGTGTCGGTCGTAGTGAACTTCGCCCAAGCTCGCGGTGATGCACTGGGCAGCCGCACGCCGAGCGTGAACCGCGTCGATTTGGGCATTTCGCGAGACCATCAACAGCCACGACAGCAGCGGTCCGGCAATTAGGCCTATTAATACACGTCGATGTGGTTTTTTAAGCCAATCCGCCATTCCCGTATTGTAGCAGGCGGCGCCGACGGCCTATCACGGGCGCGGGGAATCCGCCCTGCGGGGCGTTTTTGACATCCGCGTCGGGCAGGCGAGGGCAACGCGACGAAGAGCCCTCGCTGGCGCGTCGGGTTAGTGGTTTGCAACTCGCCGTGTGCCACTGCTGGACAAGCCAGCAGTGGCACCCAGAAAATGAGCACTCCGCCGCGTCACCGAGCTCGCTGGCGGCTTAGCCGTCCGAAAAAACAGCAGCGTTAGGCGTTCGTCTTCACGCTGGGATCATCCGCGATGTTGACCCACACGTGGACGTGGGGGGCGCCGCGGTAGTACCAGACGAACGAGGGGCCTTCGAGCCGCCAGCAGTCCCAGACCTGGTCGTCGCCGATGTCGCCTTCGCGATAGAAGGCCAGCGAGCACTTGTCCAGACCGCCTTGGGCCGTGAGGCACGAGAGGGCCTTGTCGCGGTCGCTCTGGCGATAGGGCTCGATCAGCTTTTGCAGCACTTCCTGCACGAGGCCCTTCTGGTCGCTCGACATTTCGGTGACGGGCATGCCGGGGAACTTGCCCGCGGGGCCCTGGAAGGCGACGGCCTCTTCGCGCGGCAACTTGTCGACCAGTGCCTGCTTGCGCTGCTTTTCGTCGAGCATGGCGTACACCTTGTTGGCGGCCAGGGCCTGGTGCCAGAAGACGTTGCCGGGATGGTTGGGCTTTTCGTTGAAGCCGCTGGCGGCGTGGCCGTAGAAGATCGGGCCGGCGAAGGCGACGTGCTCGGCGCTGTTGCCGTCGCAGCGAATCGTCATGTGGCGGCCGGTCATCACCAGCTCGAACTTCTCGCCCGGCTGGCCGAACAGGGCGATGCTCTGGTGCTCGCCATAGCCCTGGGCGTCGTCCTCGAGTTGCTTGTAGATGCGTTTGTGCCAGTCGGGCTGGATGATGCTCTCGAAAATGTGGCGGATCATCGCCTGCTGGTCGCTGTTGTAAAAATCGCTGCCGATCGTCGGCTCGGTGATTTGCCAGTTATTCGAAACCCGCGTCCGCAGCAGCCCCCGCTTCGGCTCCGTGAAATCCCAGGCGAAGCAGATCTCTTTCTTCTGGGCATCGTTGAGCGATTCGTAGAGGATCTTGGCCACCGACTCGGCCGAGCTGCCCGCGGCGATCGGTGCGGCCGCGCGAGCCACGAGCGGAGCGGCCCCCACCGCGATCGCCGCAGCGCCCGCAGTCTTGAGAAAATCGCGCCGCGAAACCTCCGAGCTCGACTCACAATCGGGACAAATGCGGTGGAGCGACATGGCTAACGCCTCCGTGGATGACGGTCGAAACTGATGGCTAAAGGCAATTAGACACTGGGGAAAAGGCCTTTGCAAATCGGCAAACGCAATTGTCGTTACGGCTCCGATCGGCGAGGTCACCCGGATAGATTGCGGCCTGGTGTGTTGAATTTGAACGGGTCGTGGGTCGCAAGTTGGGTTCATTTTCCAGGCCTTGTCCGACACCCTAGAATCGTGTCAGGCACCTCAGCATTGTCCGAGGATCGCCGATTGACCCGCGGAGGACCGGACATGGACGGGCCGAAGGACTCGAAAACGCTCGTGTTTCTAGACGACGAGTTTTGTCCATGCGCCAGCGGCAAGACCGTCGCGGCCTGTCGCTGCAAGAGTCGCAACTTTGTCCCACCCGCGGTCGATGTCCATCCACACGGAGTCATCACGGGAATACGCGTAAAAAAATGCTACGCAAATCCAACTTTTAATTGCCTTCCACCGCTATCCGCAGACCACGCAATTGCGAATGCAATCAATAGAGATTTCGCAGGGACTCCGATTATCCGAACGCTTAGTGATGGCTCAACGCGCACAGTTGCGCCCTCTGCCGCAGGACGGAAGGTACTGTGTCAACGCCACAACAGTGCCCTTTCGCCGTTGGATCAAGTTGGAAGGAGGTTCGTCGGTGCGATGCGGTCTCAGATCAAGCATCAGATTGACAATGTGCCCGAAGACACACACGTGCTCTTCAATGGTTTCGACGTTGAACGATGGATGCTTAAGGTTCTCTGCACAGTCGCGTACAATAAGCCCGTCTCTCGTGTTTATGCGTCCAGACCATGGCGAGTTCCAAAGTCATGGCTCGGAACACTTTTCTCTGGCGATCCGCTGCCAAACGGAGCTGGAGTCTACACACCGCGAGTTGCGCGCGGCCGGTTCGCAGAAGGAATAATGACCGCTGCAATTGTCGGCGGTCCACCGGGAACCCTCCCTGCGATTGGATCGGCGTTGCTTGATGCTCGGGACGGTGCGCGACTCTTAGGTATTTCGTTTTGTATTTACGGTTTAGACCTGGATCTTTTCATGGAGCGTCCGCGCGAGAGGTCGCAATACTGGTATCGGCCGAGGATGTGGCGCATGAGAAACGGGGCAGGAGGGATTGCGCACATCCATATCGGGTGGGATGAATACCCACCGTCGTTTAGTGCCGAAGCGTGTCACGTTGATCGTGAAAATGTTCGCGACGGATTTCTGCGATAAAAAGAAACGTGCGCGGCGATTATGAGAAGCTTATTGGAAGGAAACAGCGACGCACAGCATCGCGGCCAGTGTCCGCTCTCCTCCCCGACCGAACCGCAAATGCCTACAGCAACTCCGAAATCACTTCCCCACGATCGATGGCCGGCACGGGGCGGCCGGAGTGGTCGAGGAAGTTGATTTTGGGGTCGACGCCGAGGGCGTGATAGACCGTGGCGTGGATGTCGCAGCATTCCAGCGGGCGGTCTTTGGGCACTTCGCCGCGGCTGTTGGTCGAGCCGACGATGCGGCCGCCTTTGATGCCGCCGCCGCCCATCAGGCAGAACATGGCGTTGCCCCAGTGGTCGCGGCCGGGCGTGCCCATGCTGCCGGCGGGGCCGCCGTTGCCGCCGTTGTTCATCCGCGGCGTGCGGCTGAACTCGCCGCAGAGCATGACCAACACCTTGTCGCTCAGGCCGCGCTCGGCCAGGTCGGTGAACAGGGCCGAGACGAGCATATCAACCTGCGGCAGGTAGTTCTCATAGCCGGCCTTCAAATTCCAGTGGTGGTCCCAGCCGCCCATGTGGACGGTGACCCAGGTGCTGCCAGCTTCGACCAGCCGGCGGGCCAACAGCGTGCTCTGGCCCCAGGAGGTGCGGCCATAGCGGTCGCGGTTCTTGGGATCCTCGGCGCTCAGGTCGAACGCCTTGCGGGCCGCCGCGCCTGCGACCATTTCATAGGCGCTCATGTCAAAACGGTCCATGCTGGCCATGGAACCCGAGCTGTCGACGTCGCGACGAAGGCGATCGAAATGCGCCAGCAGCCCGCGGCGGTCTTCCAGGCGGTTGATCGACAAGGCGTTGGCCAGTTGCACGTTCTCGACTTGAAAATTCGCGGCGTTGGGATCGCCGTTGGTCTCGAACGGGTTGTGGGCTAGACCGAGGTAATTGGCGCCAAAGTAGCCGGGACGCAGGCCGATGCTGGCGGCATAGGGCA
Source organism: Planctomycetaceae bacterium (assembly GCA_003153375.1). Taxonomy (GTDB): domain Bacteria; phylum Planctomycetota; class Planctomycetia; order Pirellulales; family PALSA-1355; genus PALSA-1355. Next base: position 20,642 of record PLYM01000194.1, on the reverse strand, counting down.
CGGCCACATAGGCCGGCATGCCGGGCCGGCGGGGGCCGAGGACCTTGGTGGCGATCGAGCCGATCGAGGGATACTTGCCCGCGTTGTTCAGACCATTGACCCCGCCGCGCGAGGTGAGCATGAAGTGGCCGCCGGTAAAGTGGTCGCCCGTGTCGTGGTGTAGCGAGCGCACGACCGAGAACTTGTCGGCCACCTTGGCCTGGCGGGGAAACAGCTCGGTGATTTCAATGCCCGGCACGTTAGTGCGAATGGGGTTCCACAGCCCTCGGTATTCGGCTGGGGCATCGGGCTTCATGTCGTACATGTCCAAGTGGCCGGGCCCGCCATCGAGCCAGAGCAGGATCACCGAGGTGTCCTTCTTGGCATGGCCCAACTGGCTGCTGGCTTCCTTGGCCCGCAGCAGTTGCGGCAGCCCGACCGAGGCCATCCCGGCCACGCCCAGCTGCACGAAGCTTCGCCGACTGATGCCATCGCAATACTTCTTGGAGTTTCCGGCTTCAATTCTGAACATCACTGTCCTCTAGTCGAAGGCTGCGGAATGGCGACCCATAAGCAGGGGTTTATCCGAGGGCGATTCTAGCACTTTCGCGGGGGCGGAGTCAAGGAAGGGGAGCAGGCCGGAGGCTGGAGGCGGGAGGCCGGAGGGGGACGCAAGCGGGGGGCATCGCCTGCGGTTAAGATTGAGCGTGAGCCGCCTGGCAGACCGGATAGACGGCAGGCATGACTTCTCGTATTTCCTCCAGCCTCCGGTCTCCAGCCTCCCGCCTTAATCCTTCAGCCTATTATCCCTCGCTTCGGCTGGTTACATTTCAATGTTGCCTTGTGCTGGTTTCTTGGGAGTCAAAAAACGTGAGGAAGTTGTATATGCATCGCTTGAGGTCTCGCTGGGTTCACTTGGGCTGGCTGGTATTGTGCGCGGCTTTGATGGGCGCCGCGCCGGGCGAAGAGAAGACGGCGCTGGATGAGTACGTGGCCGCGCCCGACTCGAGTTATGAATATCACTTGCTCAACACCGTGCCCGGCGACGGAGTGACGACCTATATCCTCGAGATGACCTCGCAGACCTGGCTTACCACGAAGGAGGTCGATCGACCGGTGTGGAAGCACTGGATGGTGATCGTCAAGCCGAACGAGATGAAAACCTCCACCGGGCTGCTATACATTTCGGGGGGCGACAACAGCAGCCAGCCACCCAAGCGGCCCGAGTTGCCGGTGATGAGCAAGGTGGCCAAGGAAACCGGCTCGGTCGTCACCGAGCTGAAGATGGTGCCCAATCAGTCGCTGACGTTTGCCGGCGAAACGAAGGGCCGTTCGGAAGACTCGATGATCGCCTATACGTGGGACAAGTTTCTGCGAACCGGCGATCCGAAATGGCCCGCCCGGCTGCCGATGACCAAAAGCGCCGTGCGCGCGATGGACACGATCACGTCATTTTGCGCCAGCGCCGAAGGGGGCGGAGCCAAGGTCGACAAGTTCGTGGTCTGCGGCGGCTCGAAGCGCGGCTGGACCACCTGGACCACGGCGGCGGTGGACAAGCGCGTCGTGGCCATCGTGCCGTTCGTGATCGACATGCTCAACATCGTGCCCTCGTTCCGCCATCACTGGGAGGCCTATGGTTTTTGGGCCCCGGCGGTCGGCAATTACACCGAGATGAAGCTGATGGACTGGTCGGGCACGCCCGAGTATGCCGCATTGATGAAGATCGAAGAGCCGTTCGAATATCGCAGCCGGTTGACGATCCCGAAATTCATCGTCAACGCCTGCGGCGACCAGTTCTTCCTGCCCGACTCGTCGCAGTTCTATTGGGACGAGTTGCCGGGGCCGAAATATCTGCGCTACATTCCCAACGGCGACCACAGCCTGGCCATGACCGACGCACCGACCACGCTGCTGGCGTATTACAGCGCGATTCTCAACGACTCGAAGCTGCCGACGTATAGCTGGACCGTCGGGCCCGACGATTCGCTGCTCGTCAAGACGACCGAAAAGCCGACGGTCGTCAAACTGTGGCACGCCACGAACGACAAAGCCCGCGACTTCCGCGTCGAGACGCTGGGCCGCGTGTGGAAGTTCGAGCCGATCTCGGATCAAGGCGACGGCACCTACATCGGCAAGGTGCCCAAGCCCGCCACGGGCTTCACGGCCTTCATGGTCGAGCTGACCTATCCCAACGGCACCGCCCCGCCGTTGAAATTCACCACGCAGGTGAAGGTCGTGCCCGACGTGATGCCGTTCAAGTACGGCGCGCCGCCGGTGCCGAAGTAGGGAATAGGCTGTAGGCCGAAGGATACGAAGCCACGACATGCGGCCAGCCTCAGCTTTCGCTCCTTCGTCTTTTCTTTGTCCAACCTACAGCCTACGTTCTACAGCCTACAGCCTCACTTCAGATACTTATCAAACCAGTCGGCGATCGTGTGCATATCGGCGAACGGGTTTTTCCAGCCGTGGGCTTCGCCGGTTTTGATGACGAGCTCGCAGGGGACGCCGGCTTCCTTGAATTTGGCGATGATCAGCTCCGATTGCTGCAACGGAACCAGCGCGTCCTTGTCGCCGTGGATGATCAAGGTCGGAGGATCGTCCTTGCTGACGTGATAGGCCGGCGAAATGTCGTGCCCGATTTTCGTGCGCGTGGCTTCGTCGACCACGTCGAACCGGCGGAGCTCCGGGTTCCAGACGTGAAAATCGAACGGCGCTTGCAGCATGTCTTTGGGACCGCGGTTGAGCCAGGCATAGCCAGGCGTGCCGTAATTCAAGAAATCGGTAGGCGGAAAGAAACAGCCCACGGCCTGCACCCGGCTGCTCACGCGATCGACCGGATCATCGGCCTTGGGGTCGCCCTCCGTGCCGGCCGTGCCCATCATCAGTGACAGGTGGCCGCCGGCCGATCCGCCGCTGACGCCGATGCGACCGGCGTCGATCTTATAGTCGGCCGCATGAGCGCGGATGTAGCGCACCGAACGATTCATGTCGGCGATCGCCTCGGGAATCGTATACTTCGGCTGGCTGCCGTGTACGACCGCGAACACGGTGTAGCCGCGAGTGAGCAGCTCCTTGAAAAAATCGACGTTGATGTGCTCGTGCTTCGACGTCCAACCGCCGCTCACCACCCAGATCACGGCGGCGCCGTTCGCCTTCTGCTTGGGCGTAAAAACGTCCATCGTCATGGCCAGGCCGTCCTTGCGGCCATAAATGACGTCGGACTGGCGGGTGAACAACTCGCTGTCGTCGGCCGCCCGCGCGGGCTCGCTGAGCAAAACCACGCAGCCGAGAAGAAAGAGCGACGCAACGGCGGATTTCATGGTGGGCATCTCATGGAATGTGGCAGCGAAACGACGGTTGGTCGAACCGTATCGTAATAAGCCACCGAGCCGGCCGTTTCAAGTGGCGCGCGCGGCCAGGGCCCGCAATTCGGTGGTAATTCGCGCGAACACCTCGTGCCAATCGCCGAGTTGCCGCTGCCGGAACAGCCGCATCGTGGGATACCAGGGGCTGTCGTCGCGGCCGACGAACCACCGCCAATCGCCGTGCGCCGACAGCGCCACCCAAACCGGCACGCCCAGGGCGCCGGCCAGGTGGGCCACGGCCGTATCGGAGGTGATCACGAGATCCAAGTTGCGCATGACGGCCGCCGTGTCCATGAACGCCCCGGTGGTTTCGTCCAGTCGCGGCCCCAGGCCGAGCAGTTCAAAGCCGCAGTCGGCCGCCTGCTCGGCACCCGGGCCCTTTTGCAGGTTGATCAGCCGCACGCCGGCGATTTGAGTGGCCGGCGCGAACTGCTCGAGCCGAAACGATCGCTGCGCGTCGAACAGATGTTGAGGATTTCCCTGCCAGGCGATGCCCACGCGCAGACCCGAGATGCCGGCTAGTTCGGCCCGCCATTTTTCGACCAACCCCGGATCGGCAGCCAGATAGGGCTCGACGGCCAACTGATCAATCGCGAGATTCAACACGCCCGGCAGGCTCATCAACGGGCAGTGAACGTCGAAATGTGGCAGCGCGAGAACCGCCCCCGTGCTGGCGACGACCAGCCGATCGATGCCCGCGCAGGACGCCAGGATGTTGGTCAAGGGGGCCTGGCATTCCAAGATGACGTGGCCGCCACGCTGCTTGACGGCGGCGGCGTAGCGCACGAATTGCAGCGTGTCGCCCAAGCCTTGTTCGGCGTGCAACAAAATGGTCCGGCCATCGAGCGGCGAGCCATCCCAGCGCGGCTGGGTGAATTGTCGCGTGGAGTAGGTCTTGCAACGCCAGCGCCATTCGTACTCTTCGAAGCCGCGCCCGACGTCGCCCTGTCGCAGTCGGTGGGTCGCGCGCGAGAAATGGGCCTCGGGCAGCTCGGGATTCAAGCGCAAGGCTTCCTCGTAGCAGGCCAGAGCTTCGTCGAAGCGGGCCAGCGATTGCAGGGCGGTGCCCAGGTTGTTGTGGGCTTCGGCCGAGTGTGGATCGAGCGCGACGGCCCGCCGCAGGGAGTCGACTGAATCTTGATATTTTCCGGCATCGCGCAGGGCCACGCCCAAATTCAGATGACTGCCGGCGTATTCTGGCTCGCCGGCCACGGCGGCTTGCAGCAGCTCGATCGCTTCGACCAACTGGCGTTGCTCGCGCAGGGCGTTGCCGAGATTGATCATGGCCTTCACATAGCCCGGCCGGGCCCGCAGCGCTTCGCGATAGCTGGCCACGGCCTCGTCGAGCCGCTTGACCTCGCCCAGGGTGTTGGCCAGGTTGTAGTGGGCGATCGCCGAGTCGGGATCGGCGGCGACAGCATGGCGGAAGCTGACGATCGCGTCTTCGCGCCGGCCTTGCTTGAGCAGCGCCGTGCCGAGATTGTAGTGCACCGCGCTCGATTGCGGCGCCAGTTGCACCGCGCGGCGTAGGCAGGCAATCGCTTGATCATGCTGGCCCAATTCGCTCTGCGCGGCGCCCAGATGGCTGTAGAAGTCAGCGTTGCTATCGCACAACGTAATCGCGCGGCTGATCCGCTCGACCGCTTCGGCGAACCGCTTTTGCTGCAAGCACAGCGCGCCCCAAAGGTGCCAGGCGTCGGGGCACTGCGGTTGATGCTCGAGCAGTTCGCGGTACAGCTTTTCGGCCAGCGGCAAGTTGCCGGCGCGGTGTTGTTCAAAAGCGGCGGACAGGGGGTCAACGGCGGGTTGCGACATGGACGCATGATTCATCGGGCCAGGGCACGCCGTGCTTCGCGGGCCAAAGCGATTGGCTCAAGCGTCATCGTTCGGCGCGCCCGTTACGATGAATCTAGCATTTTTCGCGGGCGAGGATGAATTCGCCTGGCTTCGGATGAGTGCGCGAATGCGGCCCGTGGCGTTCAAGCGCCCCATGGCGTTCAATCAAAACGTCGAGACCGGACTGGCCGGCCTCGACGTGCCCCCCAGGGATTGCGTGGGCGTGGGTCTGCTTGATTGAAAAAGGGCGATCTACCGCATCGCCAGGCGGCGACGCCGGGGTCGAAGGAGCGATGCCGGGCCCGTCGACTGGAACGGCGAACTCGAGGGTGTCATATCGACGCGAGGAGCCCGGCATCGCAAGGACCCGTTGGCCGATACCTTATCTCGGCCGACTGTATCTTCGTTCTCCGGGGTCGAAGATATTCCGGTCTCGCGCACAAGTTTTTCCAACGCGGCCATCACGGTCGGATCGACGCTGTCGCCCATCTTCGTGGCCACCTCGGTCCGCAGCACCGAGACGTTGCGGGGAGCCTCGATGCCCACGCGAACGGCCTGACCCTTGACGTGCAGAATCGTGATGGTGACGTCCGGGCCGATTTGAATTTGCTGCTTGCACTTGCGCGTGAGCACTAACATGGGAAACACTCCTTTGTCTTGATCGATGAGATGCTGGCAGATGTGCTTTCGAACCTGACGGCGAACGCGTCAGTCGCCAGACCTTAGAAGCAGTCCGCGTGCCAGATGGCGCGAAAAAAAACGCTTCCCGCCGAAGCCGCTGGCCGGCCAAGAGTTGCGAATCGTGCTGCCGTTCTTGTACACCGCGAGCTAGTGTACAGATTTACAACCGGATTACAAATTGGCCTTGCAACGAGAAATTCATTCAAGGTCGTGCGGACGAATGTCCGACATAGTGAGCCGCGCAGACCGGCCGGTCAGTCGCGAAATGGACAAGCGGGCAGATCGTTCCAAAAGATGCGCGCACTCGCTGCCGTGCGGTTGCGTTGACCACGGCGCTGCGATTGCCGGGGGCGCTGCTGCGTCTACTTGCCACGACGCGAGAGTTCGTCGCGCAGCTTGGCGGCCAGCTCGTACTGCTCGTGAGCCACGGCGTCGGCCAGTTGTTCCGACAGGCTGGGCTTCAGGTCATACTGCTCACGCAGCGTGTCGCGCAGTTCGAGCAGGCGTTGCACCAGTTCGTCTTCGTCGAACTGGTCTTCGGCTTCATACTGGCTGAACAGGTCGCGGAACCGCTGCAGGCCCCGATTCAGCTCGACCAGGGCGTCCTCGGGACCTTTTTCCTCGAGCGTGGCCAACGTGGCGGCCTGGGCCCGATGGAACAGCACGAACGGCCGGTATTGCTCGTGCGATAGCGTCCATTCCTCGTCCGAGTTGTGGTCGCGGACGAAGTCCATGAACGCCAAGGTGTGGTCGGCGTCGACGGCCGCGCGGCGAAATTCTCGCAGCGCGAGCCAGCAAACCCGACGATGGTAATACTGCATGAACTCGCGATCGGCCTCGGCGCACTGGTCGGGCGTGAGCTCGAAGGCCTCGCCAGCCTTGGCGGCCAGGCGGGACAGTTGGTCGAAATAGGTGTCGGCGCCGCCGGGACGCTGGCCGTCGGGACGGCCCTCGGTCTCGAGCTGCAGAACCCCCATTTCCACCCGCATTTGCAGCACCTCGCGGCCGTCGGTGGCGCGCACGATGCGCGCGCTAATCTCACCGGGCTCATAAGGCCATTCTTGCAAAATGCGGTCGATATCGTGACGCCGTGCCATATCTCGAGGGCTCGCTCTTGGAGTAATTCGACACCAGAGACGACGCCCTCATTATAGTAAGGCGCGCGGCCAGGGGCCACCTTGATCGCGGGGCCGGCAACCGCGATCGCGACGCGCAACTGTCACCGCGACGCGCAACAGGGGCCACGGCTGCGCGTTGCGGCCGTGGCCCTGGCTGGTCGAACGGTTATTTCTGCCCGAAAATCGGTCCCAGGACGCGGCGAAGGTTGCTCTTGGGGGCCTCGGCCGCGTCGGCGGCAACGGGCGACTGGTAGCTGACGGGCATGACGCCGGTCGGCTCGACACGGGCCGCAGTTGCATTTTGCTGGTTCGCGGCCGTCTCGGCCTGGCACTTGCAAGCGCATGGGGCGCAGACGTTCTCGACGACCCACTTGTACGTGGGAACTTCCTTGGACGTCTCTTTCTTGACCAGCACCACGCGCGTGCGGACCTTGGCACACGTCGGATTGTAGGTCTTCTGCTTGCAGCCGCACTCATCGTAGGTCACGCAGCACTCGCTGGGACCAGGCACGCAAAAGTCCTCGCACTTGCACTCGTAAGTGATGACGGGAACTTTCTTGGTTTCGCACACCAGGCGGCAGGTCTTGCAGCAGTCGCACTCGCAGCCACAGCGCTGACAATGGCCGCCGCACAAGCCGCGCTCGGCCAGCACGCTTCCGAGCAGGATGAGCGCCGCGGCGCCGTAGAGAATGGTCTTCATAACGTGTATTACCTCAATTGAGATGCACCATGATTTCGCCGAACGTGCGACGTCTGCCGAGGACAACCGCCCCTGGCTTGAATAATCATCGGATGCGGCGCGTCCGCAAGATTCCAGCAATGCCTACGGCGCCCTATAGCTTGCCAACCATCACGGGGACGTACAGCTTGCCCAGTCGCCACGTCTGGCCGAGGCGGCATCCCCAATCGCCTTAACTTCAACACAAGCCCCCAGGTCGATGGCGAAACGCCCCGGCGAGGGACCAACGCCATCCGCGTGACCGGGATTTCGCGCTGGCGAAAGGGCATCCCCTTGGGCCGATTGGGCGTCTATAATCGGTCCGTTCGAGCGACCGAAACGACGGTCCAGTCCACCCTGCTTTCCCGGGCAAACGAAAGAGACGCGCCACGATGAAAATGGATCACGAGCAACAAATGGCCCAGGCTGAAGAGGTGCTGGGCGATCGGATGCACGAGTCGGGCTTCGCCAAGGGATTGTTCTTTGGACAGTATCTGAACCACAAGTTGGTCCCCTATCCGAACGTACACCGCGATCCGCGCGCCGACGAAGTCGTGGCCAATCTACGCCGCTATTGCGCCGAGGAAATCGACGCCGCCGCGATCGATCGCGATGCCGAGATTCCGCAGCGCGTGATCGACGGTCTGGGAAAGATCGGCGTGCTCGGCGCCTGTTTGCCGTCAGAGTTCGGCGGCGGCGGCTTTGACCAGACCTCGTACTGCCGGATGATCGAAGTGCTGGGCGGGCACTGCGGCGGCACGGCGCTATTCGTCAACGCGCACCATTCGATCGGACCGCGGGCCCTGGTGCTGTTTGGCACGCGCGAGCAGCAGGCCCAATGGCTGCCCAAGATGGCGACGGGCGAATATCTGAGCGCCTTCGCTCTCACGGAGCCCGAGGCGGGCAGCGACGCGGCCAATGTTCAGACCATGGCCACGCCCTCGCCCGACGGGAAGGGCTACACTCTCAACGGGCAGAAGCGCTGGATCACCAACGGCGGCATCGCCCAGGGCTTGACCGTGATGGCGCGGACGCCCGTCAAGGGCAGCGCGGAGACCAAGATCACGGCTTTTTTGGTCACGCCGCAGATGCCGGGTTTCGAAGTGCTCGAAAAGCGGATGGCCAAGTGCGGCGTGCGCGGCTCGGCCACTGGACGGCTGGCCTTCAACAACATGTTCGTGCCCAACGAAAACATTCTCGGCGAGTTGGGCAAGGGCCTGCGCGTGGCGCTGACGGTGCTCGATTTCGGCCGCACGACGTTCGGCGCCAGTTGCACCGGCGCGGCCAAGTTCTGCGTCGAACGGGCCACGCGCCACGCGCTCGATCGCGTGCAGTTCGGCCAGCCGCTGGCGAATTTCGAATTGGTCAAGGACAAGCTGGCCTACATGCAGGCCGGCACCTACGCGATGGAGTCAACGACGTATGAGACCGCCGCGCTGATTGACTCGGGCGAGGGAGACTTCATGCTCGAAACGGCGATGCTCAAAGTCTTCGCGACCGACGTGCTGTGGCGGATCATCAACGACACGATCCAGATTTTTGGCGGCAAGGCCTACTTTGCGGACGAACCCTATGAGCGCATGATGCGCGACGCGCGGATCAACATGATCGGCGAGGGAGCCAACGACGTGCTGCGCGTGTTCACGGCCCTGGTCGGCATGCGCGACGTCGGCTTGGAGCTCAAGGGCGTGCTGGATGCGGCCAAGCGGCCGTTCTCAAACCTGGGCAAGCTCGGCAACTTCGCCGGCCGCAAGCTCGAAGCGCTGTTCACCTCGCCGACGGTCGACGTTCACAGCAATGAGCTCGAAGCGCACGCCATGCGTTTGGGCAAGCTGGTCGGCTACTTTGGCTCGCAGGTCGAAGCTGTCTTGCGCCGCTACCAGGAATCGGTTCTCGATCGCCAGTATCAACTCGCCCGCATTGCCGATTGCGCCATGGAGCTGTATGCCAGCGCCTGCGTCCTGCGGCGGCTCGACAAGATGCTCGGCGCCGGCCCGTTGGATGTGGCCAAGAAGCTCGAGCTGCAAACCGGTTGTTACTATCTCACGACCGCCGAGCGCCGCATTCACCACCATCTCGACGATCTGTGGGTGAACGACGACGACGACACGACCAACCTGGCCGACGCGCTGCTGGCGACGTTCAAGAATTGAGCCGGGGTGCGGGCGGAAGGCCCCTCGACCTTTATAAAGAAGGCAAGCCTTTTCGAGATGAGGGAACGAAGTAGGCTATCCCACGCCGACTAAAACGGCCCGAGCGCCCCGTTCCTGCTAGCTCCGGCGCTGGCAAACTGCCAACGCGCCCCACATCCTAGATGGATACATCCAGTTCAATGAGTGAACACGTATTGTTGCAATAGGCACTCTAAAAGAGATTCGGCCGAAATCTCGATAGTGGTGGGCCGATTGCAAATCAGGATTTGGAATCCCGGTCGATCCCTGTTGTAGGTCCATCATCTCCGCGGAATGCCTCAACAGCTAGGCCCGCAATCCCGCCTAAAACAGCGACAAGCACGTAGACCCTAACAAGCCAGTAGCTGACGGCCTTGTTTTCAGGGTTCCAATCTGTACCTGCGCCAAGCAAGACCAGCCAAAAGCCATTTACAAGGATACATGGGAGCCATGTTGTGGAAGGGTCGCCGGGAAGCTTCTTGCCGGCAGCCGCCCAAATGAGCGCAAAGTACGCGAACCAGCCGGGTAAAAAAAGCATGAGGCGAGTATTCTCCCGGGGGCTAACGAGAGCCACGCCTGCAATGTCAAACCACCAATTAGAATGGCTTCGGGCGTTCCGCCAAAAGCAATCACTCCAGCTATGATTCTGGCGATTAGTCGCCGTTGATTCCTCATGGCCGCATCATAGCCGGTCTGTAATTTTTCAACGAATACATGCAATTCCGATATCAGCTGGAGGATGTGGGCGCTGCCGCCTCAGCCAACCGTGGCACACGGTACTCACGCGCCGCCCCGCCTACTCGTCGTTGAAGCCCTTTCGCATTTCTTTCTTGCGCGAGCGGGCTTGTTTCGAGGCGATGCGGCGCTCGACGCTGGCGCGGGAGGGCTTGGTGGGGCGGCGGGTCTTGGGACGGGTGGCGGACTCGGCCACCATGATCCGCAGTTTCTCCAGGGCGTCGGCGATGTTGCGGCCCTGGTCGCGATAGCGCTGGCTGGCGATGAGCAGGTCGCCTTCGGCCGTGAGCCGCTTGGCATGCCGGGCCAGAAACCGGGCGCGGACCTCGGCCGGCAGCGACGTGCTCTCGGTCACCCGCCACCGCAAGACGGCCTTGCTGTTGACCTTGTTCACATTCTGTCCGCCGGGGCCCGAGCTGCGCACGAAGGTCCAAGTGAATTCCGAGTCGGGGATCGCGAGGCGGGAATTGACTTGCATGCGGTGGCGGCAGTGAATTCGAGCGTGGTGGATCGTGGCGTGACGGATTGGAGCGTGGCGGATTGGACCGTGACGGGCCACGGGCTTATCAAGTATAGTGGGCAAACCTGGCGGCGGCAGGCGTTTCGGCACGCGGAGAGAACGGAAAATGCGAGGGGTCGCCTGGCAACTGTGTTCGCTGGTCGCGTTGTGCGCGGCCTCGTGCGCCGAAGAATCGGCCCCGGCGCCCTCGGCGACGGCCCCCTCCGCGACGACTCGTCCGGAAGCCAAGGTAGCTCCCGCATCACCGCCGGCCGCAAAAGGGAGCGATTGGCCTCGTTTCCTGGGACCGACCGGCGACAGCAAGTCGAACGAGCGGGGCATTCTCACGAACTGGCCCGCCGAGGGGCCGCCACTCGTCTGGCAACTGCAGTTGGGCACCGGATATGGCATGCCGACCGTGGCGGCCGGTCGGCTGTTTCAATTCGATCGGCTGGCCGACAAGGCGCGGCTGCGAGCCCTGGACAGCCGCACCGGCAAGCTGCTGTGGACATTCGAGTACGCAAGCGCCTTCGAGGATTTGTACGGCTACGACAACGGTCCGCGCACGTCGCCCGTGGTCGACCACGACCGTGTGTACATTTTCGGCGCCGAGGGCATGCTGCACTGCCTGAACACGGAGGACGGCAAGCCGATCTGGAAGCTCGACACCGCCGCGGAGTTCGGCGTGATCCAGAATTTTTTCGGCGTGGGCAGCACACCGGTCATCGAGAACGACTTGCTCATCGTACAAATCGGCGGCAGCCCGCCGGAGAGCAAGAACGTCCCCCCGGGCCGGCTCGATCAGGTCGTGGGCAACGGCTCGGGCATCGTCGCTTTCGACAAGGCGACAGGCGCCGTGCGCTACAAGATCACCGACGAGCTGGCCAGTTACGCGGGCCCAACGCTGGCCACGATCGCCGGCCGGCGGTGGTGCTTTGTGTTCGCCCGCGGTGGGCTGGTTGGCTTCGACCCCGGCAGCGGCAAGGTCGACTTCCAATTCCCCTGGCGGGCCCCGATTCTGGAAAGCGTCAACGCCAGCAATCCGGTGGTGGTCGGCGACCAGGTGTTCATTTCCGAGACCTATGGACCGGGCAGCGCGTTGTTACGGGTCTCGCCGGGTGAGGCCAAGGTCGTGTGGTCCGACGCCAAGCGGCGCCGCGAGAAGGCCATGCAAACCCACTGGAACACGCCGGTCCACGTCGACGGCTACTTGTACGGCTCCAGCGGACGCCACACCGAGAACGCCGAGCTGCGGTGCATCGAACTGGCCTCGGGCAACGTGATGTGGAGCCAGCCCGACCTGACGCGCTCGTCGCTACTGTATGCCGATGGCCACTTTGTCTGCCTGAGCGAGGACGGCACGCTGCGTTTGCTGCGCGCGAACCCCCAGAAATACGACGTGGTGGCCGAAGCGGTGATGATGGTCAAGGCGGCCGAGCCCAATCCGTTCAATTTCCGCCCGCCGCGGCTGTTTAAGTATCCGGCCTGGGCCGCGCCGATCTTGTCGCACGGCCTGCTCTATGTCCGTGGCGCCGATCGGCTGGTGTGTTTGGAGTTGATTCCAGGCGGCAAATGAGCCAGAAGAACAAGTACGTTTGCGCACGGCCCCATTTGGCGGCTGAAATGCGGTTTTGATTTTATCGCGGTGGAGTTTGCTTGATGACCGACACGCAGCATTTTGATTTCGTGGTAATCGGCACCGGACCGGGCGGCGAGGGGGCGGCGATGCGGGCCTGCAAGGCGGGCAAGTCGGTGGCCGCCGTCGAGCGCTTCACCGAGGTGGGCGGCGGTTGCACCCATTGGGCCACGATTCCCAGCAAGGCCCTGCGGCAGGCGATCTATCACGTCAATTTGTGCCATCAGGGCAACGTGCCTCACTCGCTCGAGGGACGGCCGAGGTTTTCCTTTCCCGACTTGCTGGCCACCGCCAACTCGGTGATCGCCAAGCAGGTGCAGTTGCGCGAGGGGTTTTACGATCGCAACAACGTCACGCTGTTGGCGGGCACCGCGCGATTCATCGACGCACACACGATTGAGATCAACCGTCCCGATGGTCCGCAGAAAACCATCACCGCCGATGGCTTCGTGATCGCCACGGGCTCGCGGCCCTTTCGGCCCCAGGACGTCGACTTTTGCAACCCGCGTATCTTCGACAGCGACACGCTGCTGTCGCTCGACCGCACGCCGGCCAGCATTACGGTCTACGGCGCCGGCGTGGTGGGCTGTGAGTATGCGTCGATGTGGCGGAACATGCAGGTTCGCGTGCAGTTGATCAATACGCGCGACAAGCTGCTGTCGTTTCTCGACGATGAGATCATCGACGCGCTCAGCTACCACCTAGCCGAGGGCGGCATGCGCATCCTGCACAGCGAGGAGTATGAACGCGTCGAGGCCGACGCCAATGGCGTGATCGTACACCTGAAGAGCGGCAAGAAAATTCGCTCCGACATCCTACTGTGGGCCAACGGCCGCTCGGGCAATACCGAAGACTTGGGCCTCGACGCCGTGGGCATCAGGCCCAATCATCGCGGGCAAATCGACGTGAACGAGCACTACCAGACGGCGCAGCCGCACATCTATGCCGTGGGCGACGTGGTGGGCTATCCGGCGCTGGCCAGCGCCTCCTACGATCAGGGCCGTTTCGCCGCCAGCCACTTTTGCGACGACCCGAACCACAATCTCGTTCTCGATATTCCCACGGGCATCTATACCAGCCCCGAGATCTCGTCGATCGGCAAGACCGAACGCCAATTGACCGACGAGAAGGTGCCCTATGAGGTGGGCAAAGCGATGTTCAAGCACCTGGCCCGCGCGCAAATCACGGGGCAGGCCGTGGGCATGCTCAAGATCCTGTTCCATCGCGAAACGCTAGCCATCCTGGGAGTACACTGCTTCGGCTGGAACTCGGCCGAGATCATCCACATTGGCCAGGCCATCATGTTGCAGCCCGCGCCCAACAACACGCTGCGCTATTTCGTCAACACCACGTTCAACTACCCGACGATGGCCGAGGCCTATCGCGTGGCCGCGTTGAATGGAATGAACCGCGTGTTTTGAGCGGGACACGCGACACGCGGCGCGGCCAACGTCATTCGACGAGTCGCGTTCGTGTGATCAGCAGCTTGAGAAACCACACGAGCGCCAAGAGCGCCAGCGTCACGACAGCCGCGATGACCGTCACGACCCAGCGCACGGTATTGCTGATCTCCTTGGGCAGGACTTCCCAGGGCGTGCGCGGCGGGCCCAGCGGAGTAAGCCCCGGAGTCCGGTCGAGATCGAGCATTCCATCGACGAGCTTTAAGCTCGTAGCCGTTGCGGCCCGCCATTGCCGGCCGCCGGGCCGCTGGTCGGCGATCATGGTCGAGGCCTGGATGGGCAGCGAGAATTCCTCGGGCTGGGGCGGCTGGTTGATGTGCAAGCTGTTGCGATCCAGGTGCCAGCTCGTGCGCCGTAGCTGCTTGCCGTTCTCGGGATCGAGCTCGGTCTTCACCTGACGTTCGGCAAACCACACGCCGCTCGAGGGTTCCTGAAAGAAGCCCGACGCTTCCTGGGTTTGCACCAGCCGGCCCGCGGCGTCATAGGACTCGATGCGCGGGCACACAAAGCCGCGCGCCGGATCGATCCAAAGATGGCGCTTCGTGCCCGCGCTTGAAACAGCCTCGATCACGCGCAGCTCGTGGCCGTCGACCGTTTCCGACGGCAGAAAGCGGGCCGTCTGTTGTTCGAACGTGGGCATTCCCTTGAACACGAGCTTTTCGCGGTCGATGATCTCGCGGCCAAAGTCGGGAAACCAGGGAATATCCCAGAAGGGCTCGGCAGCGATCGTCACGCGCGTCGCGGCGGTCGGATCGTGTTGGGCGCGAAATTCCTGAATCGTGAGCTGCCCCCCCATCTTTTCTCGCAGGCCCAGGGTCACGATCGGCCGGGTCTCATAAACTCGGCGGACTTCGCGACGCAGTTCTCCGTTCGGTCGCTGCCCATTGAAAACGACCCGCCAATGCGAGCTGTACGTTCGATCTTGGGCCAAGGAGTCGCGCACCGCTTTTTCGGCGCCCGCGATCCCTTGTTCGAGGCTCGCTCGTTGTCGCGCACTGGTTTGTTGAGGCAAGCTGGCGCGAAGGTTCTCGGTGTCGCGCTCGATCTTCTGCGTGAACTCGTCGTGCGTGCCCGGCGGCGCGTGCAGTTCTTCGTCGACTTCGGCGGCCCCGTTGTGGATGGCCGGATCGTCGCGGCCATGATTGGCCGCCTCGACCAACATCTGCGTGGCGTCGAGATCGGCCGCACACGCGACACGGCCGGCAGCGACCAGCAAGGCGACTGTGAGCGTAGCCAGAAATCTCAAACCATGGCCTGCGAGTGGGTTCGCCAAGACGTTGCCCCCGCCATTTGTATCACGAAAGGGAGGGGAGCGGGAAGCTGCAGGGCCAAAAAAACGGCCCGCACCAGCCGGCGGCTCATACCGAGCCTAGCTGCTCGAAGGCCCGCTTCGAGCATTCCAACAGTTGGCAATAGTCGCTGCGTTCGATTTCCTCCCCGAGCAACTCGACGTCGTAGTAGCCGTCGTAGCCTGCCTGGCGCAGGCTCTTGACGATGCACGACAGCGGCAGAATGCCCTCACCCAGGTGGTGACGGTTCTGCTCTCGGTCGGGCACGCACTTGCTGTCGGCCAGGTGTACGATGCCGACGTGGGCAGCGATGCCGGCGATGTGGGCGACGATTTGGGGGTCGTGGCCCAGGTGATAGGTGTCGAACGCCAGCTTCAGGTAAGGGCTATTCACCTTTCGAATCACGCCCATGGCCTCATCGAGGCTCGTCAAAAAGGTCCAATCGTCCGCACAGCCAACGTGCATCGGCTCGATGTCGAGCACGATGTCCAGCTTTTCGGCCATGGGCAACAATTCGGACAACGCCGTAATGAAAATGCGGCGGGCGTGGTTTTGCGTGTGACCATTGCGAGCCCCGCTGTGCACGACGAGGTGCCGCGTCTTGAGAGCGGCGGCCAGCAGCAACGCCTCTTTGGCATCGGCCAGGCCCTCTTGAAACGTGTGGCCGCAACTGCCCGTGAATCCACCGGCCCACAGCAGATTCGAAACCGCCAGGCCAGTGTGCTCCAACAACTCAATCGCTTTGTCCTCGCCATAATCGGCGAGCTTTTGCCGCCAAATGCCGATGGCCTCGATGCCCGCAGCCTGATAGCGGGTTACGTCCTCTTCGAACGACCAGCGGTAGGTGGTCATCTCATTGATGGACAGACCCCGCATGGCGACTCCCGCAGCGATCAGGGGATGGGGCAAAACGAGCCAGCGAACGGCCGGCCGCCCAGTGAAAGTGTCCCAGTATGCAGAATCGCCCGCGCTCTGTAAAGCAATCGACGCGCGCACGCGGCATCAAGCAGAGGCCGTGCTCATTTTGCGCCGCAAAGATAGGCGAGCAGGTTCACATGAGCGAGTTGGCGGCGCTCGGGCGAGATGCGGGCACTCGGCTTCTTGGGCTCCGCCTTGGGCCCCTCCTCGGCTTCGCCGGACGGCTTTTCCAACTTCCACGCGGTCAGCCACTCCTCGCCGGCGCGGCGCAGGTTCAGGTCGGCTGCGAGTTGCTCTTCGATGTGGCTCATGTGGCCCGCCCCGAAGAAGATCGCGATCTTCTTTTTGCCGGCCGCGATCTGTTCGTCCAGCTTCTTCAAGACGACTTTATTACGCTCCGTGATAATGGTCGATCCCTTGGGACCGTTCAGGGCGTCCATCATGCCCTCCAGATCCTCGAATTGTTCGGCCATGACACGCTTCAGCGTGCCCGCGCGATCCTTGTCGAAAAAGGCCGCTAGCAGATCGATATCGCCGGCGCCTTTCTTCTTGCCGTCTGGCGCCTTGGCGTTTTCCAACGACTGTTTCGCCATCGCCTGGCCCATCATGCGAAAAAACATGCCGAAGAAGCTTTCGCCACGGTCCTTCATCGACTTGGCGAATTCGTCAGGCGACATGTCCGCGTGGACCATGTTTTCCTTGGTGTAGTCGATGTTCTCCAACTGGTGCTCGAGTTGGAGCATGTCCTTGAGACCATTTTGCAGCATGGCCACGGGATGGCCGCTCGGCTTGGCGCCTTTCGGGACTCGAGTGCCAGCCGGGGCCACCAGCTCGAAAAGCACCACATCGTAGCCCTCGAAGCGCTTGTTGAGGGCCTCATAGTAGTCCTTCTCGCCGATGTGGACGGCACCAATCAGGTCGATCTGCAAGCCGGCCTTGGCCGGATCGGTGGGTAAGAGATGCACGATCGCGGTTTGGAGGGCCAGCGGCTCTCCGTCGGCATCGCGCTCAATGCGGATAAGCTTGCCCGCCTTGGCCTGCTCGGCGGGTTTTTCGGCGGACTGCGGCTGGGCTGCCGGCGCCTCGGCCACTGCCGGCTCGGCGGCCGTTATCCAACCCACCTGGGCCCAGGTGGTCCCCAGCAGCATTCCCAAGGCGATCCAACCGCGAACGTGGTAGCGGCGCGACATGGCGGAAGGCCCCTAGCGAAAAGAAGCAACACCAAGCCAGTGAAGGAACGGCAGCGGAAGTATATGCAGAGCCTTGCTCAGCGACAAATTTGCCGCCAGTAGCAATGCCGGCAGCGCAATTCTTGGCCGGCGGGGCTTCCGTGCTAGCTAGAAATGCGCGCCCTTCGAGCGACCAGACTCCTGCGCAGTCAACCAGCTTTATCCAAAGCCACGGAATCGGCTCGTTACAACCCGCATTTTCGGTAGACCTTGCCTTTCTTACTTAATTCGCGTCACAGGCACGGTCGATATAACCGTCACACTGAAATCATGGGCTCGGCGTGGGTCGGACTGCGCGAGAGCCAATTAAACGTGAGCCAGGATGGACACGAAAGATGTTGATGAAACGCACGGCAATCTGGCTGTTGGCTGCGGCAGCCCTCGTGTCGCTGTCGGGACGTACCCTGGCTCAGCCGCCCAGCAATTCGAACCTGCAATATCAGTCGCCGACGCCGGCCTGGGAGCATGGCAGCGCTCCCTACTCGGACGATAACCCAACGTCAGGCCGCGACATCCTGCCGTTTCACGACACCGGCGTCGAGCCGAGCTTTGAGCCGTTCGCCCCGGCCGAAACCAGCGGCTACGGCAACGGTCCGCGGCCGCACATCGGCTTTTGGGCCAGTTACGAGCGGGTGTTCTGGTCGTTGTCGAAGCCGAATAACTACTCCGTAGGCAGCGACACGGCCCAGAGGCCGCTGAGTCAGGCCACGATTTTTACCACACCGCCGATCACGGCGCCGATCATCACCCCCTCGCCCTATCCCGATGGTCCCACGGTGGACAATGACTTCATCGCGGCCACCGGCGCGTGGGGTAACCGCTGGGAACTGGGCTACATCGACAACGACAACAAAGGCTGGATGGCGAGTGTGTTGGACCACATCAGTCAGGGCCAGTATCGCATCGTGCAGAATCCGCTGATGACCTTCGGCGATCCGAGCAGCGTGCTGCACGCCTTTAGCACGCTGGGCGTGTTGCCCGTCGACGTCGGCGTACTGCCGACTCCGTTTCAGTTCCTCGAAATGAAAAACGTGCTGGAAATGAACGGCGTGGAAGCCATGCGGATCTACCGAGCGCCGGAGTTCCACAACGGCGGCTACCTGACCGTGATGTACGGTGCCCGCTGGTTGCAACTCAACGATACGTTCTTCGTGCAGGGCATGGGCAACGGCACCAGCTCGCAGCTCGCGGCTTTTAGCGCGGGGATTCTGGGATCCACGGCATTCACGTTTCCGCAAAACATCATGGACGCCAGCTACTGGGGCACGCGGGCCAACAACTCGATCGTCGGACCGCAAATCGGCCTCCGCTGGGAGCGGCAGCGCGGTCGTTGGGTCACCTCGTTCGAAGGCCGGTTCCTGGGGGCTGCCAACTTCCAAAGCATTACGCAGAAGACCAAGCTGGGTGACCAAGCGACGGTGAACAAGTCGGCAATCGACGCGAACGTGACGATCCCCTTCATTGGCCTGGGAGCCAACTCACACCAATCGTCCACGGTCTTCTCGCCGGCGGGTGAAATCCGTTTTCAAACCGTGTTCCAACTGGCCGCCAACGTGGGCATCAAGATCGGCTACACCGGACTTGTGGTGGGCAACGTGGCGCGTGCCAGCAGCCGGGTCGACTACAATAGCGTCAACCTGATCGGCATCTTGCCCGGTCCGGCACATCAGATCTTCTTTGCCAACGGTCTCAACATGGGCATCGAGTTCAATCGCTAGGCCCGGGAGCGAGGCCATCGGGTGCTTCCTCGTGCAGGCTCAAGCTGCCGAGATTCGACGACTGGAAAAGCTGGCCTGGAATTGATGGTAACCCTTGTCACCGGCGCCACGGGCCTGGTCGGAAACAATGTCGTGCGGCGGCTGCTCGAGCAGGGCGCCGCCGTTCGCGTTCTGGCCCGTGAGAACATCGATCCCCGGCCGCTGGCCGGTTTGGACGTCGAGATCGCCCGCGGCGACGTGCGCGATGCCGCGGCAGTGGGCCAGGCCGTCCGTGGAGCCGATTGCGTGATCCACGCGGCCGGTCACGTACACATCGGCTGGAAGGGGCTGGACACGGCCCGCGCGATCAACGTGGAAGGCACGCGCAACATTGCCCAGGCCGCTCGTTCCGAGGATGCCCGCCTCGTTCACGTTTCGAGCATCGACGCCCTGGGCATCTCGACGACGAAGCGTCCCGTCGACGAAGAGGTGCTCCCGGTCGGCGGCGTGCTCTGCCCCTATGTCGTGACCAAGCGCGAAGCCGAGCAGGTCGTGCTGCACGAGGTGGCTCAAGGCTTGCGGGCTTCGATCGTTAACCCGGGCTTCATGATTGGCCCCAACGACTGGAAGCCCTCGTCGGGCCGCATGCTGCTGCAAGTGGCCCGCGGCTGGGGGCTGTTTGCGCCCTTGGGCAGCAACAGCTACTGCGACGTGCGCGACGTGGTCGCGGGCATTCTGGCGGCGGCCGAGCGGGGCCAGAGCGGCCGGCGTTACATCCTGGCAGGCGAAACCCTGACCTATTTCCAGGCCTGGCGCATCTTTGCCGCAGCCACCGGCGGCACGCCCCCCGTGATTCCAGCCGGTCCAATCGCCCGATCGATCGCCGGCTACTACGGCGACCTGCGCGGCATGCTCACCGGTCACGAGCCCGACGTCAACTCAGCCGCCACCCAGATGTCAGCCCAGTATCGCAACGTCACCAGCGCCCGAGCCGAAGCCGAGTTGGGTTATCATTCCCGCCCGCTGGCCGAAGCTTCGGCCGACGCGTGGGCATGGTTTCGCGAGCACAAGTTCGTGTGAGGCCACGACCGCTCCAAAAGCTGACAAAACGAACAACGCTCGTCTCGCGAAGTTCAATTCTTGTCGCATGGCAGCATCGGTGCCATTCTCTTAAAATATGCTCGACGATTTGAGGGGGCATATACCTCAGCGGAGCTATAAGCGAAAGTTGTGGATGAGGTGAGTTGAAAAGGGCGGCGTACTTGGGTTTGAATTTGGTTGCTTAAGACCCAATTCCCCAGGAGTACGCCA